>NZ_JBEXLS010000001.1:528650-837801 GCF_040610055.1 Streptomyces sp. NPDC004539
GTGAGCGGGCCGGGGTGAGCGGGCCGGGGTGAGCGGGCCGGGGTGAGCGGGCCGGGGTGAGCGGGCCGGGGTGAGCGGGCCGGGGTGAGCGGGCCGGGGTGAGCGGGCCGCCTCGGCAGGGCGAACCCTGCGAGGCCGCCCGCTCAACGCCGTTCCGGCGGGGGGAGTTTCGGGTGGGGGCAAGTGGGAGATTCCACAGCGTTCGACAAGGGTCCCCACTTTCCCCGTTCGCCCCGATCAGACCCCCCGGCGCGACCACAATGCGCACATGAGTGATGACTGGAAGCGACACATCGACGCGCTGCACGCGGAGTTGATCCGGCGGGACGATCCGGTGGCGTGGGTACGGGAGGCGGATGCGGTGGAGGCGTCGCGGAGGTATCCGCGGATGGCGTTGAGGGGCCCGGTGTTCGGGGTGGCCGTCAAGGAACGGGAGGGGAGTTGGTCGGTGAAGATGGCACTGGTGGACGGCATGCCGCAGATGGCCAGGGACGAACTGCACTCGTACCTGTGGTTCGCCGCCCGCGACGAGACCGACGTCCCCGCGGAACGGCGGGAGCTGATCGCGGCCGTGGCGGTGCTGGAGAAGGAACCGGCGAACGAGGTCGAAGCGCTCGGCGTGCGCTACCGCATCGTCCGGGGCGACGAGTTCGCCTGGAGCGGCGAGTACGGACTCGAACCGCCCCGCCCCACCGACCCCGACCACACCGAGCTGGACTGGGACGCGATGGACGGCCCCTCCCCCGACCTCGGCTTCGTCCTGGACCCGCACCGCGACGACAGCCCGATGGCCGGCGCGCTACGCCTGGGCCTGCGGGAGTTCAGCTACGTAGGCACCCGCTTCGACGAGGACGCCCAGGACGACTCCCGGCGAGCCGTCATCACCCACCCCGACCTCGTCCGCCTCCCCATCGGCTTCGCCGTCGTCGAACGGGACGACAAGGGCTGGACGGCGTGCAGCTCCCCCCGCTCGACCCCGCACGAGGCGCGGCGCTGGCTCTACCAGGCGATGACCCTGCACTGGCCGCTCCTGTACCGGCAGGACGAGGCCCGCCGGGCGGAGTACGTGCAGGCGGCCGAGGAGTTCCGCGCGGCGGGCCGGGCCGACGAGGCGAACGTCGCCGACCGCCACTTCCGCGTCTGCCGCGTCGAGAGGGTCGTCCGCATGGGCCCGGACGGCCCCGAGACCCCCCGCCCCTCCGACGTCGACCAGTACGGCCCGTCGAAGATGCACCCCACGCTGCTGGAGGACGGCACGGTCATCCACGAGGACTGAGCGGGCCCGAGAACCGAGCAGACCCGAAGACCGAGAGCCCTCTCGTCACCCCCCCCGAATGACACCCCACGCCCCACGGCCACCCCTCGAACAACGGCACCCCACGCCCCCGCGGCCACGCCGCACAGCCGGCCCCCGAACCCCGAAGCCGCGCCCCACTACCGGCCCCGACGTCCCTTCACACAGCCCCAGCCACCCCCCGCGCAGCCACCCCCTCCGCGTCCCACCTCCGCACCCACCGCCACATCCCCACCCCCACGGACAGCGCGATCAGATGCCCCCAGTTGCTCACCGGGTCCGTCAGATTCGCCAGATCCTGGAGCAGCATCCCCCCGAACAGCACCAGCACGGGCCACCGCAGCCACGGCCGCAGCAGCCCCGCGAGGGCCCCCACGCTCGCGGCCACCCCGAAGCTGATGCCGTAGTCGTAGCGGTGGAGGGAGCTCTCGGGCAGATGGCCGACGAGGACGGCGAGCCCGACGGGCACCTCGGTGGAGAGGGTCGCGACGACGTGGCCGACGAGGAAGACGGCGGCGGTCCGCACCCCCCCGACCCGCCGTTCGAGGGCGGTCAGCACCAGCAGGAAGACGACGACGAAGGGCGAGCCGAGCCCGCCGGCCACCCACAGCGCGCTCGCGACCAGCACCAGCGCGGGCGACTGGACCAGATGGGTGACGTCCGTGCTGGACGCCTGGAGCACCGAGTCCACCCAGGAGGAGTCCGCGGTGTCGGCGACGTACGAGGTGACGGCGAGCAGGACCGCGTACCAGAAGGTGAACGGCGTACCCGTGGGCGTCGGCAGGAGCCGCCACAGTTTGGGGAACGGGGCCTTGAGAGCGGGCGCGTCCAGTACGGGAACGGGAGCCCCGCCGGCCGGCTCGACGGCGACGGCAGTAACAGCAGCGGCGGCAGCAACGTCAACGCCCCGCTGTCTCGGCACCCCGTCCAACAGCGCCCCGGGAACCGCGATACCCCGTGTCTCAGCCGTCTCGGTACGTTCCACCGTGAGGCGCTCCTTCCGTTTCAGCTACACCTTTCGCGCCTCACGGGCCCGCTGTCTGTGACTCAGACCACGTCCGAGCGGATTCTCAGCAACCTCTCAAAGTCGAGCACAGGCGGAACACAACCTCGGACGGCGAAATTCCGTCTGCCCGCGCCGCCCGGAGTGCCAGGATGGTCCGATGCCAGCGCCGACGCCACCGCAGCCTCCGGAGATCCTCGACCGCCGCGAAGGCCCCTACGGCGAGGTCGTGTTGCGCCGGCACGGCGCCCTCCTCCAGATCATCGCGAACGGCTGTTTCCTGATGGACACGTCGGACGGCCGCTCGGAACGCCTGCTCATCGACGCCGCGTGGCAAACACTCGACAAAAACCCGCCGCAGGCACCCGCCCTCCTGATCGGCGGGCTCGGCGTCGGATTCTCGCTCGCACACGCCGCCGCGAACCCCGGCTGGTCCCGGATCACCGTCGTGGAGCGCGAGCCGGCGGTCGTCGACTGGCACACGGACGGCCCGCTCGGCGAGCTGTCGAGGGCCGCGCTGGACGACCCGCGCACCGATGTCGTCGTCACCGATCTCCTCGATTTCCTGCGTGAGACATCGGACACGTTCGACGCGCTCTGTCTGGACATCGACAACGGTCCCGACTGGACCGTCACCGAGGGCAACGACGGGCTGTACGGCCCCGCCGGACTCGCAAGCTGCGCCCGGGTGTTGGCGCCGGGCGGGGTGCTCGCGGTGTGGTCCGCGAAACCGTCGCCCGACTTCGAGCGAACCCTCTGGAATGCCGGGTTCCAGGGGGTGCGTACCGAAGAGGTACCCGTTGCCCGAGGCGTTCCGGACGTCGTGCATCTCGCCGTCCGGCCTGGATAGCAAAGCCGTGGTGACTCCCCGTACTCTGCTCACCTGGCGCCGATCATTCATGCGCCGGTCGCAGTCATGCGCAGACATGGGATCACCCCACGGATTCCGTAAAGCACCCCAGGGGCGGGCGATGGAGCAGACACACACCTCGCAGAACGGCACGACGACGGCTACCCCGGGCGCGCAGCGCCGCGTCCTGGTCGTCGAGGACGACCAGACGATCGTCGACGCCATCGCGGCCCGACTGCGCGCCGAGGGATTCCTCGTGCAAACGGCCGGAGACGGTCCGGCCGCGGTCGACACGGCCGAGGCATGGCAGCCGGACCTGCTGATTCTCGACATCATGCTGCCGGGCTTCGACGGTCTGGAGGTCTGCCGCCGCGTGCAGGCCCAGCGACCCGTCCCGGTGCTGATGCTGACGGCCCGCGACGACGAGACCGACATGCTGGTCGGGCTCGGCGTCGGCGCGGACGACTACATGACCAAGCCGTTCTCGATGCGGGAGCTGGCCGCGCGCGTGCACGTCCTGCTGCGCCGGGTGGAGCGCGCGGCGATCGCCGCCGCGACCCCGCGCTCGGGCATCCTGCGCCTCGGCGAGCTGGAGATCGACCACGCGCAGCGGCGCGTGCGGGTCCGCTCCGAGGACGTGCACCTCACGCCCACCGAGTTCGACCTGCTGGTCTGCCTCGCGAACACGCCGCGCGCGGTGCTCTCCCGGGAGCAGCTCCTCGCCGAGGTCTGGGACTGGGCGGACGCCTCCGGCACCCGTACGGTCGACAGCCACATCAAGGCGCTGCGCCGGAAGATCGGCGCCGAACGCATCCGGACCGTCCACGGTGTCGGGTACGCGCTGGAGACCCCGACGCCATGAGCGGCGGGCCGGAGGGCGGGCCGAGAGGGGAGCCCTGGGCGGGTATGCGGCCGTTCTCGATCAAGACGAAGCTCGGGGCCCTCGTCGTCATCTCGGTGCTGATCACGACCGGGCTGTCGATGATCGCCGTGCACACGAAGACCGAGCTGCGGTTCATCATGGTCTTCTCGATGATCGCGACGCTGCTGATCACCCAGTTCGTGGCGCACTCGCTGACCGCGCCGCTGGACGAGATGAACCTGGTGGCCCGGTCCATCTCGCAGGGCGACTACACGCGCCGGGTGCGCGAGAACAGACGCGACGAACTGGGCGATCTGGCCGAGACGATCAACGTCATGGCGGACGAGCTGGAGGCGCAGTACCAGCAGCGCAAGGAACTCGTCGCGAACGTCTCGCACGAACTGCGCACCCCGATCGCGGGGCTGCGCGCCGTCCTGGAGAACGTGGTCGACGGCATCGCCGAGGCCGATCCGGAGACGATGCGGACGGCGCTGAAGCAGACCGAGCGGCTCGGGCGGCTGGTGGAGACCCTGCTCGACCTGTCCCGGCTGGACAACGGCGTCGTCCCGCTGCGCAAGCGGCGTTTCGAGGTGTGGCCGTATCTCTCCGGTGTGCTGAAGGAGGCCAACATGGTCGCCTCGGCGCGCGCGGGGATGGCCTCCGGCTCAGGGAACCACACCCGCTCGGACGTCCATCTCCATCTCGACGTCTCGCCGCCCGAACTGACCGCGCACGCCGACCCGGAGCGCATCCACCAGGTCGTCGCCAACCTCATCGACAACGCCGTCAAGCACAGCCCGCCGCACGGCCGGGTCACGCTGAAGGCGCGGCGCGGGGAGCGGCCCGACTCGCTGGAGCTGGAGGTCCTGGACGAGGGTCCGGGCATCCCGCGCTCTGAGTGGCACCGCGTCTTCGAGCGCTTCAACCGGGGTTCGGTGCGCCGGCCGCACGGCCCGGGCAGCGACGGGGGTACGGGGCTCGGGCTGGCGATCGCGCGCTGGGCCGTCGATCTGCACGGCGGCCGGATCGGGGTGGCCGAATCAGAGCGTGGATGCCGGATTCTCGTCACCCTTCCGGGGGAGTCCCAGGTCGGCGGTTGACGTACAGTTCGATCATCGTCGGGCAGTAAAGGTGCCGGACCAGCGTCGTTGTGGACGAAGTGAAGCCGTTTCGGGCGGAACCCCGCTTGTTTCCCGCCATTTCCGGCGATGAAACACGGCGTTCGATGTGACTTACACGACGATGCGGCGGCCCGGCCTCTCCTTCTCGGTCTTGGAGGCGTAGCCTTTATTCCCGCTGTCCATCACCTTGTGAAGCGGAAGAGGGCGGTTGCCGCCGTGTCGTCACAGTCCCCCAGTAACGGATCGAGCACCTCGGCCGAAGCGGACCGAGCGGGTCACAACCCCGCCGCCGCGTTCGGACCCAACGAGTGGCTTGTCGACGAGATCTATCAGCAGTACCTCCAGGACCCGAATTCAGTGGACCGGGCCTGGTGGGACTTCTTCGCCGACTACAAGCCGGGGGCTGCCGAGGCCGCCGCTCCGGCTGCGGCGGGCACTGCCGCCGCGGGGGCCGCAGTGACCAGCGCGCCCACGGCACCTGTCACCCCTGCTCCCGTTCCCGCGGCCCCCGTGGTCCCGGCGCCCGCTCCGAAGCCTGTCGAGCCCGTCGCCGCAGCACCCGCCCCCGCACCCGCACCGAAGCCGAAGGCCGCTCCCGTGACGACCCCCGCCGCGACCCCCGCGCAGGAAGCCCCCCAGGGACCCGAACTCGTGACGCTGCGCGGCCCGGCCGCCGCCGTCGCGAAGAACATGAACGCCTCCCTGGAAGTCCCCACGGCGACGTCCGTGCGCGCGGTCCCGGTGAAGCTGCTCTTCGACAACCGCATCGTCATCAACAACCACCTCAAGCGCGCCCGGGGCGGGAAGATCTCCTTCACGCACCTCATCGGGTACGCGATGGTGCAGGCGATCAAGGCGATGCCGGGCATGAACCACTCCTTCGCGGAGAAGGACGGCAAGCCCACCCTGGTCAAGCCGGAGCACATCAACTTCGGCCTCGCGATCGACCTGGTGAAGGCCAACGGCGACCGCCAGCTCGTCGTCGCCGGCATCAAGAAGGCCGAGACGCTCGGCTTCTTCGAGTTCTGGCAGGCGTACGAGGACATCGTCCGCCGCGCCCGCGACGGCAAGCTGACGATGGACGACTTCACCGGCGTCACCGTCTCCCTGACCAACCCCGGCGGCCTCGGCACCGTCCACTCCGTGCCGCGGCTGATGCCCGGTCAGTCCGTCATCATGGGCGTCGGCTCGATGGACTACCCGGCGGAGTTCCAGGGCACCTCCCAGGACACCCTGAACAAGCTCGGCATCTCCAAGGTCATGACGCTCACGTCGACCTACGACCACCGGGTCATCCAGGGCGCCGCCTCCGGCGAGTTCCTGCGCATCGTCGCGAACCTGCTGCTCGGCGAGAGCGGCTTCTACGACGACGTCTTCAAGTCCCTGCGCATCCCCTACGAGCCGATCCGCTGGCTCCGGGACATCGACGCCTCGCACGACGACGACGTCACGAAGCCCGCCCGCGTCTTCGAGCTGATCCACTCCTACCGGGTCCGCGGCCACGTCATGGCCGACACCGACCCGCTGGAGTACCAGCAGCGCAAGCACCCCGACCTGGACATCACCGAGCACGGCCTCACCCTGTGGGACCTGGAGCGGGAGTTCGCGGTCGGCGGCTTCGCCGGCAAGTCCCTGATGAAGCTGCGCGACATCCTCGGCGTGCTGCGCGACTCGTACTGCCGCACCACCGGCGTCGAGTTCATGCACATCCAGGACCCGAAGCAGCGCAAGTGGATTCAGGACCGCATCGAGCGCTCGCACTCCAAGCCGGAGCGCGAGGAGCAGCTGCGCATCCTGCGCCGCCTGAACGCGGCGGAAGCCTTCGAGACGTTCCTCCAGACCAAGTACGTCGGCCAGAAGCGGTTCTCCCTGGAGGGCGGCGAGTCCGTCATCCCGCTGCTCGACGCGGTCATCGACAGCGCGGCCGAGTCCCGCCTCGACGAGGTCGTCATCGGCATGGCCCACCGCGGCCGGCTCAACGTCCTGGCGAACATCGTCGGCAAGTCGTACGCGCAGATCTTCCGCGAGTTCGAGGGCAACCTCGACCCGAAGTCGATGCACGGCTCCGGCGACGTCAAGTACCACCTGGGCGCGCAGGGCACGTTCACCGGTCTGGACGGCGAGGAGATCACCGTCAGCCTGGTCGCGAACCCCTCGCACCTGGAGGCCGTCGACCCGATCGTCGAGGGTGTCTCGCGCGCCAAGCAGGACATCATCAACAAGGGCGGCACGGACTTCACGGTCCTGCCCGTCGCGATCCACGGCGACGCGGCCTTCGCGGGCCAGGGCGTGGTGGCCGAGACCCTGAACATGTCGCAGCTGCGCGGCTACCGCACCGGCGGCACGGTCCACATCGTCATCAACAACCAGGTCGGCTTCACGGCGGCGCCCGAGTCCTCGCGCTCCTCCATGTACGCCACCGACGTGGCCCGCATGATCGAGGCCCCGATCTTCCACGTGAACGGCGACGACCCCGAGGCCGTCGTCCGCGTCGCGCGGCTCGCCTTCGAGTTCCGTCAGGCGTTCAACAAGGACGTCGTGATCGACCTCCTGTGCTACCGCCGCCGCGGCCACAACGAGTCGGACAACCCGGCGTTCACGCAGCCGCTGATGTACGACCTGATCGACAAGAAGCGCTCGGTGCGCAAGCTGTACACCGAGTCCCTGATCGGGCGTGGCGACATCACCCTGGAAGAGGCCGAGCAGGCGCTCCAGGACTACCAGGGCCAGCTGGAGAAGGTCTTCACGGAGGTCCGCGAGGCCACCGCGCAGGGCCCCGCCGGCCCCTCCGCCGACCCGCAGGACGGGTTCCCGGTCGCCACGCCGACCGCGATCTCCACCGAGGCCGTCAAGCGGATCGCCGAGTCCCAGGTCAACATCCCGGACCACATCACGGCCCACCCCCGCCTGCTCCCGCAGCTCCAGCGCCGGGCGGCCATGGTCGAGGACGGGACGATCGACTGGGGCATGGGCGAGACCCTGGCGATCGGCTCGCTGCTCCTGGAGGGCGTCCCGGTCCGGCTCGCCGGCCAGGACTCGCAGCGCGGTACGTTCGGCCAGCGCCACGCGGTCATCATCGACCGCGAGACCGCCGAGGAGTTCACGCCGCTGAACTACCTCTCGGAGGACCAGGCCCGCCTGAACGTCTACAACTCGCTGCTCTCCGAGTACGCGGCCATGGGCTTCGAGTACGGCTACTCGCTGGCCCGCCCGGACGCGCTCGTCATGTGGGAGGCGCAGTTCGGTGACTTCGTCAACGGCGCGCAGACCGTCGTCGACGAGTTCATCTCCTCAGCCGAGCAGAAGTGGTCGCAGACCTCGGGTGTGACGCTGCTGCTGCCGCACGGCTACGAGGGCCAGGGCCCGGACCACTCGTCCGCCCGCCCGGAGCGGTTCCTCCAGATGTGCGCGCAGAACAACATGACGGTCGCCATGCCGACGCTGCCGTCGAACTACTTCCACCTGCTGCGCTGGCAGGTCCACAACCCGCACCACAAGCCGCTGATCGTCTTCACCCCGAAGTCGATGCTGCGTCTGAAGGCGGCGGCGTCGAAGGCGGAGGAGTTCACGAGCGGGCAGTTCCGCCCGGTCATCGGGGACGCCTCGGTCGACCCGAACGCGGTCCGCAAGGTCGTCTTCACCGCCGGCAAGGTCTACTACGACCTCGACGCCGAGCGGCAGAAGCGCGGGATCACGGACACGGCGATCATCCGCATCGAGCGGCTGTACCCGCTGGCGGGCGCGGAGCTCCAGGCGGAGATCGCCAAGTACCCCAACGCCGAGAAGTACCTGTGGGCGCAGGAGGAGCCGGCGAACCAGGGTGCGTGGCCGTTCATCGCGCTCAACCTGATCGACCACCTGGACCTGGCGGTCGGCGCGGAGGTCCCGCACGGCGAGCGCCTGCGCCGGATCTCGCGTCCGCACGGCTCGTCCCCGGCGGTCGGTTCCGCGAAGCGGCACCAGGCGGAGCAGGAGCAGCTGGTGCGTGAGGTGTTCGAGGCGTGAGCCCCGTGACGTAGCGGTATGAGGAAGCCCGGCCCCTCCAGGGCCGGGCTTCTTCGTGTCCCGGGTCAGTTGAGCAGCGGCTCGAAGTCCCAGTAGGGCCGAATCCGGGAGCGGGCCGAGATCGTGTGGGGGTGCTGGCGGCCGAGGGTGGACTCGAAGTCGGCGAGGGCCTCCTGCTCGACCTTCTCGGCCTGGCGGCGGTCGCGGAGGTTGCGCAGGTCGGCGGCGTGGGCGACGCGGGCGGAGAGCGTGAGGGGGTGGGTGCGTCCGAGGGACTCGGTCGCGTTCGTGATCGTGGCGCGGCTGAGGGTCTCCGCCGACTCGGTGTCGCCGACGAGGTTGCGCAGGGCGGCGGCGTTGAGGGCGGTGCCGACGGTCCAGGGGTGGGTGGCACCGAGGGTCGCGGTCATGTCGGTCAGCGCCTGTTCCAGGATCGCGTGGGCGTGGTCGCGTTCGCCGACGTTGCGCAGGACGAGCGCCTGGTTGGCGCGGGCGCCGACGAGGAAGGGGTGGGTGTCGGCGAGGGTCTCCTCGTAGCGGGCGACGATCGTCTCGCTGAGTTCACGGGCCTGGTCGATGTCGCCGTGTTCGCGGATGAAGCAGCTCTGGGCGATGGCGGAGATGAGGGTGGTCGGGGAGTTCTCGCCGAGGACGCGCTCACCGCGTTCGAGGACGCTCGCGAAGAGGACGCCCGCCGCGTCGCGGTTGCCGGTGCGGTAGAGGCACATGGCGAGGTTGTGCTCGGCGTACAGGGTCTGCGGATTGTCGTCGCCCATGACGATCCGGTGCTCGTCGACGTTGCGGCTCTGCACTGATTCGGCCTCGGCGTACCGGCCGAGCAGGCGCAGGTCGACCGCGTACGACAGCTCGGAGTGCAGGGTCCAGGGGTGGCGGGCGCGCAGCAGGTTGCGGCGGGCCTCCCAGGCCCTGCGGTCGGTGTCGAGGGCCTCCTCGTACCGGCCGAGCATCCGCAGCGACACGGCGAGGTTGTTGATCGCGTTGAGGGTGCGGGAGTCCTGGTCGCCGAGCAGGTCGCGGTAGGCGGCGAGGACCCATTGGGACTGCTCCAGGGCCTCCTCGTAGCGGGCGAGACCCCGCAGGTCCCCGCCGAGTCCGCTGGCGGCCCGCAGGTGTTCGAGGTCCTGCGGCCCGCGCTCCTGGCGCAGGTGCTCGGCGGCGGTCCGGTCGAGCGCCTCGCTGGCCGCGTAGTCGCCGCTCGACCTCAGCAGGTTGGAGTAGTGGTACGACAGGTCCCAGATCCGCGGGTGGGTCTCGCCGAGGAGTTCGCGCCACGCGTCCATGGCGCGCTGTCCGAGCTTCATGCCGGCCCGGTACTCGCCGGAGAAGTACATGTAGCGCAGGCAGTTGAAGACGAGCCGCTGCACGTCGGGGTCCTTGGTGCGCAGCACGTCCGCGTACTTGAGGTGCGGCACGATCTCCGCGTACGACGACCACATCCGGGTGTCGGTGGGCCGGCGCGGGTCGGCGAGGGCGAGGGCGCGCCGTACGACGTCGATGAACTCCCTGCGGTCCGCTTCGGGGAGGTCCTTGTGGACGATCTGGTGGACCATGCGGTGCAGGTAGAGGGAGTCGCCGGTGGTGACGGGTTCGTCGAGGGAGACCTCGTGGGACTCCAGGCGGACGACGGAGTACTGGCGGAGCTGGTTGATCGCCTTGTTCCACAGCAGCGGGTCGTTGACCAGCCCGGCGATCTGCTCGGGGAGTTCGTCCCCGGGGAGGTCGCGCAGGAGCCGGACGGGGATGAAGCCGGGTGCGAAGAACGTGCACAGCCGCAGCAGGTCGACGGACTCGGGGACGGTCTCGCGGAGTTTGTTCAGCAGTATCGACCACGCGGTCTGGAAGGCGACGGGGAAGTCCGCGGAGACCTTGACGACGTCGGAGTCGATGCCGCCCTCCAGGAGGGCGATGTAGTCGCGGACGGAGAGGTCGGAGTCGTTGAGCCAGCCGGCGGTCTGGTCGAGGAGGAGCGGGAGGTCCTCCAGCGCTTCGGCGAGCTGGTCGGCCTCGGGTTCGGTGAGGCGCGGCGCGCGGCGGCGGACGAAGGCGACGGACTCGTCCCGGGAGTAGACCGGGATCTCCACCAACTGGCTGTTGTGCTCGGACCATTCGGGGTTGCGGGAGGTGATCAGGACGTGTCCGGGCCCGGTCGGCAGGAGGTCCCAGAGCTGATCGGGTTCGTCGGCGCCGTCGAGGACGAGCAGCCAGCGGGAGTACGGCTCGCCCCGGCGCAGGGCGTCGCGGACCGCGCGCAGCCGCTCGCCGTACTCCTGGCCGGTCTGGAGGTCGAGCTTGGGGGCGAGTTCGGCGAGGAAGCGCCGGTAGGTGACGCGCTTGTCGGCGTTGACCCACCAGACGACGTCGTACTCGGAGCCGAAGCGGTAGACGTACTCGGTGGCGAGCTGGGTCTTGCCGACGCCGGACATGCCGTGCATGGTGACGACGCCCGCGCCGGATTCGGCGCTCTGGAGGGAGTGGTGGATGTCGTTGAGGAAGGGCTCGCGGCCGGTGAAGCGGGTGTTGCGGCGCGGCACTCCGCCCCACACCTCGGGCATGGCGGCGGGGAAGCGCGGTCCGCGGCGGCCGTCGACGCCGTTCGCGTGCGGGTCGTAGGGGAGGTCGAGGCGGTCGAAGAGGCGGCGTTCGGCCTCGTCGGCTCCGAGGTTGGTGAGGTTCTCCGCGGCGAGGACCGTCACGGCCTGCGGGAGGGAGGCGTTGGTGAGGGAGACGGCGGCGAAGCGGGACGGGTCGGGTGCGACGACCTCGCGCAGGGCGGTGTTCCACTCCTCGTGGCTGCGGGGGCCGAGCTGGAAGTACCACTCGCTGACGAGGACCAGGATGCGGCCCTCGGAGAGCATCAGGTCACGCAGGAGGTCCGGCAGCGGCACCTCGGGCGGGGCGTCCCAGCGGACCATGACGACCCGGACGCCGTTGCGTTCGAGGCGGTCGGTGATCCAGGCGGCCCAGGCCCGGTTGAAACCCGCGTAACTGATGGTGACGGTCGGCCGTGCGGTCCCCCTCTCGGTGGACCTGACCGGTGTGCGGGCTCCAGACAAGGCGGCCTCCAGCGCGTCGTTCCAAGAAAAATCGTAGGGCCTCGGCGCGCCGCCCGAAAGGTCTCGGGAGCCGGCGGGCGGGCGTCCAGGCAGGGAGATCTTCGCGCAGGAATCCGTACGCGCGCGGGTCTTTGACCACTCGTCCTCCGTCTCCTCACTCGTTCGGGCGCCCTCGGGCGGATGCGTGCCGTTGTGTCCACAGCGTGCGGGCGGCCCGCACGTACGCCTGGGCGCGCGCCCGCTGGCCCCGGGGTGCCGGATGGTCGCGCATGCGCTCGTGGGCGTCGGCCATCGCGTCGACGAACAGCCGTCCCCGGACGGTGAGATCGGGTGATCCGACGAGCACCGGGAGGGCCGCGCCGACCATGGCGTGGCAGCGGGCGTGCTCGGTCCAGGCCGGCTCGCGGTGCGCGGGGTCGGTGAGGGCGAGGCGCTGCTGGTAGTCGGCGATCGCGAGGTGGGAGTAGGCGCCCTGGAGGAGGCCCTCGAAGGGGCGGGGGTCCTGCCGCCAGGGTGCGAAGTACCTTTCCTCGTCGCTCGCCTGATGAAGTGTCACCATTTCGGAGAGCGCGGAGAGTTTGGCGTGGTGCAGTTCGTGGACGAGGGTCGAGGCGAACGACACCGGTCCGGGCGGGATGCTGCTGAGCAGCGCTCCGAACGCCTCCCGCCGGGTCGCGCTGCTCGTTCCGTGCACGGCGGAGATGTGGGGCGGCGCGGTGAGCGGCACCAGGCAGCGCAGCAGGGTCAGCGCCTCCCGCACCCGGTGCTCGCCGCCGGTCCGCAGCGCCTCTCCCGTACCGGACCACACCTGTGCCCAGCGCTTGCGTCCGGCGTCGTCCAGCACCACCGCCTCCCCCAACCCGGCCCGGCTGCGCGGCGATCGGGCGGTGCGGTACGGGTCGAGGTCCTCCAGCGGCACCAGCGGCGCGCCGGGCACCAGGCCGGAGAGCGCGTGTGCGGGCAGCCAGGCGCCCGAGGCGGACCAGGCGCCGACGTCGGGTTCCGGGTGCACGGTGACGTCGAGCTCACCGGACTGACGGATCGTCACTCTGCCGTCCCTGTAAGTGACTTCAGCGTCGCCTTCGGTGCGCAGCGCCCCGAGGGACGGCAGGACGAGCATTCCGTCGTACGCCGTGATCCGGAGCGTGAAGTCGAGTCCGGCCCGCACGGCGCAGGCGGCGGCGATCGCCGCCAGGTGGCCGAGGGCCTGCGGCCGTCCGGGGTCGCGGAGGGTGTGCCAGGCCCAGGAGCCGGTGAGGGGGTGCAGGAGGCGGGCACGAACAGGGGTGTCGGGGGTGACGGCGTGCTCCGGTCCGGACGCCGCCCGCGCGGAGGCCGCCCGGTCGGCCCGCGTCAACAGGTCCCAGGCGTCCAGCAGTCGGTCCCCGGTCGCGTCCAGCACGGCGCGTACGACGAGCAGTTGGCGGCGGTGCTGGTCGCGGACGAGGAGGCCGAGGGTCTCGGGGTCGGCGCCGGTGCGGCCGAGGGCGGCGACGGCGGCGTCGGAGAGGGTCACGGTGTCCCCCTTCCGGTGACGGCGGCGAGCCGGTGGGCCACGTGCCGGATGAAGTGCTGGAGGTCGGCGCAGTACACGGACGGGTTGCGGAAGCCGTGACCGGCACGGTAGCGGTGCGCGTAGTGGCCGCCGCCGCAGACCCGCAGCAGGGGGCAGCTCCGGCACTGTTCGGCCAGCGCCGCCGCGCCCGCCTGCCGGTCGGCGACCGCGGGGTGGCGCAGGGCGTCGTCGAAGGGGTGGCGGAAGACGTCGAGCCCGGTGCGGGCGGCACCGTCGTACGCGGACTTCAGCGAGTCGATCTGCTCGATCGTCCCGTCGGTCTCCACGACGACGGAGTCGAAGGGGGCGAGGCCGAGCGCCTCGATACCGGCGGCCCGGCCCAGCAGCAGGGTGAGGCACGCCTCGAAGAGCCGGACATGGGTCTCGCGCCGCCCGGCGGCCCACCAGCGGTCGAAGACGGCGGCGAGCCACTCGCCGTAGCGGCCCAGGTGCCCGGGCGGGGCCGACCAGTTGCCGTGCGGGAGCAGCAGGTCGAGGGCGGGGGGCCCGAGTTCGACGAGCGAGTCGTACGTCCGGACCGGGTCGAGCGTCGGGTCGACGACCGTCAGGATGCCGCCGTACGTCTCGGGGAACCGCTCGGAGAGGAGGCGGGTGCCGCGTACGGCGGCGGGCCAGGAGGGGCGGCCGGCGTGGTCGACGCGGCGGGTGTTGTGCGCGGCGGTGCCGCCGTCGAGGCTGACGCCGACCCGGATGCCGGCGGCGGCGAGGACGGCGAGCCGGGGCTCGGTGAGGAGGGTCGCGTTGGTCTGGACGACGGGCCGCACGGCGCACCCCTCGGGGACGCGCGCACGGACCCGGCCGGTGAAGCGGGCCAGCGTGCCCGCGCCCGCGAGGAGGGGTTCGCCGCCGTGCAGCACCAGGGACAGCTCGGCGAGTTCATGGGCGCGGGCGTGTTCGGCGATCCGGTCGGCCGTACGGTCGAGGACGTCCCCGGAGGCGCGCCGGGGGCGGGTGCGCCACGTGCTGTCGGGGCCCTCGTAGAGGTAGCAGTAGGTGCAGGCGAGGTTGCAGCGGCCGTGCATCTTGACGATGAACTGCCGGAACGGGACGGCGAGTTGCACAGGCGCGGCCCTGCGTCCAGTCACTCGGCACCCCCCATGCGTGCGCGGCTGTACACCACGCGTGTTCCCGCGATTCGGCCACGGACACACGCCGTCGTACGGAAGTTGACCGGTTCACGCGGGTAGATCGACCGAAAGGTTCAGGTCACAGCGCGCTGTTGAACCCCCACAGCATCTCGGTGGGCCGGGCGGCCCAGGCCGTGAAGTCGGCGAGAAGTTCACGCAGCACCGGGTGGTCGGTGTTCCTCAGCTCCTCCAGGTCCAGGGTGAGCAGATCCGGCAGGTCCTCGTGGTCCACGGCGTCCCCTTAGGTCACTCCAGCGCCGCCAGGCGCTCGGCCGTCTCCTGCGGTGTCGGCCTGTCCGGGACGACGCTGTCCTCGGGCAGCCGCGCCCACTCGGCCCGTGCCGCGCGGTACGCCTCGCGGGCCGCGCGGGGCCGGGTGGCCGCTTCATAGGACATACCCCGCCAGTGGTGCGCCTGCGCGCGGACGCGGACGCATTCCTGGCGGCGCCGCTCGGTGCCGCCCGCCGCCTCCGCCTCGCGGGCGCCCTGCGCGGCGTCGCGGAAGGCGTCGACGGCGAGGTCGAGGCGGGCCGGGCGCAGCAGGCTGCGGTACGCCTCGTACTGGACCTGTCCGAGGTCGAGGAGGCAGTGCGCGGCGAGCAGCGGGTCGTCGGACTCGTCGGCGGCGAGTCCTAGGAGGTGCTCGGCCTCGCGCAGGTCGACGCGGTCGCCCCGGGAGCGGTAGCGGACCATCAGCGCGCGGCCCAGCAGCAGGAGCCGGTGGGCGAGTTCACGGCTCCCGGCGGAGGTCTCCATCCGGCAGTCGCGCAGCACGCGGATGGCCCGGGAGAGGGCGTACCGGTCGCCCGTCGCGGCGAGCCGGAGCAGGGCCTCGCCCCATTCGGCGAGGACGTCGGCGTGCGCGGGCGAGTCGCGGGGCACCCGCTGCGCGGCCCGGTCGAAGTGCTCGGCGGCCCGCTCCAGGTCGGCGGCGAGCCCGCTCTCCCCGTACCGGGCGACCGCGACGCGTCCGGCGCGCACCGCCAGCTCCGCGCGCTGCGCCTGCTGGCGGACGACGGACAGCGCCTCGTCGACCCGGTCCTGCACCTCGTCCAGCGGGCCGCCCGCGCCGAGGAGCGCGTCGACGAGGTCGAGGAGGACGCGGACGCGGGCCCGGATCTCGTCCGGGGTGTCCGGTGCGGGGCTGGTCTCCAGGGCGGCGGCCAGCGAGCGGGCGGCCTGTTCGGCGTAGAGGCGGGCCTGGTCGGGGTCGGCGGTGGCGCCGGACAGCAGGAGCAGCACCCGGCCGTGCACGAGGGAGAGTTCGGGCGGGCGGGTGCGCCGGTCGGGCCAGACGTCGGCGAACGCCTCCAGCATCCCGACGGAGACCTGGAGGAGGGCGCTGTCGCCGCCGAGCCGCCACTGCTCCTCCAGGGCGCGTACGCGCTCCAGGGTGAGCTTGAGGGCCTCCTTCTCGCCGAGGCCGGGGGCGGCGCAGGCGACGGCGTACTCGCGGTCGGCGCGGGAGAGCAGGTCGAGGGCGCCGGGCAGGTCGCCGCGCCGTCTGCGGTCGGCCGCCGAGGCGTGCAACACCCGGGCGAGGACGGCGCGTTCGTGCAGGGCGCGGGGGTGGGCGACGGCGCGTTCGGCCGCCGTCTCGGCCTCGCGCAGCAGGTCGTCGCCGCCCTGCACCTCCCACAGGCGCAGCGTGCAGTGCGCGTACTCGGCCCACAACTCGGGGTCGGAGGCGGCCTGTTCGTCGCGTTCGGTGGCGCCGCGCAGCAACTGCACGGCGTCGATGGCGTCCTGGATCATGCCCTCGTGGTCGAAGCGGCCGATCAGCGTACGGGCCCGCACCACCACGGGGTGTGTGCGGCGCTCCGCGACGACGGCCCCGGCGCCCGGCTGTTCGTAGCGCGCCGGGAGCGGCATGAACCGCCTCAGGACCCGCGCGGCGACCTCGGCGAACGGCTGCGGGACGGACGGCACGGCCCGCTCGTCGTCCCCGGGCGCGTACGGCCGCCGTCCCGCGCCGCCGTCGCCGAGCTGGGCCAGCGCGAGGGCGGGGAAGTTGGGGCCGCCCTTGCCGAAGCGCTGCTCGATGTACTCCGAGGTGTGTTTGAGGACGAGCATCGCCTCGTCGCGCCCGAGCCGGGACAGCAGGGCGTCGCGGACGTCCGCCTCCATCTCGTACCACTGGGCGCCGTCGTCGCGCTCCTCCCCGGACCGGCTGACCAGGCCGCCGACCAGCACTTCGGCGAGTTCGGCGGGGCCGGAGCCGGGGAGCATCGTGCGCTGCACGAGCTGCATCACCGGCAGGCACAGGGGGGCCGCGGCGAGGTAGACGGCGAGCCGGCCGGCGGTCGGGGAGGCGCTCGCGCTGAACCGGCTGACCCGCTCCAGCGGGGTGCGCCGCCGGTCGGCGCGGGCGGGCGGCGCGGGCTGCTGGTCGGCGCGCACCCAGCCGACGGCGCCGGGTACGGGTCCGGAGCCGGCGCCGGACAGCAGGCGGGCCCAGGCGCCGAGCGCGACCGGTTCGGGCGGCAGCACCGGGACGGGCAGCGCGCCCGGTTTGCGGACCTCGCCGGACGTCCGGACGCGCAGCGCCCCGCCGAAGGTCTCGGCGCGGCTCAACTCGCCGAAGGTGACGGGGAGTCGGGTGCGGGCCCACATGCGCTGCGGGAGGGGTTGCAGGACGGCGACGGGGCCCTGTCTGGAGAGGTGGTGCAGCAGCCGGTGGGCCTGTCCGCTGTGCCAGAGCGGCCCGGCGCAGTCGCTGACCAGTACGACGATCCGGCGGCCCGTGGGGTCGCTGAGCCGCTCCGGGGAGTGCAGCGGGGCGGCCGGCGCCTCGGGGCTGCGGCTCACCGCCGGTTCGCCGTCGGGGCCCTGGTGCAGGTAGCTCACCTGGATGTCGGAGAACGCGCCCAACTGGCCGAAGACCTGCTCCAGTTCGTGGAACATGCGGTGCCACACCCGCATCGACGAGGAGGCGTCGAGGACCAGTTGCAGACGGGCGTCCCGGCGGACCACCGCCCGGTGCACGGGGATGATCAACCCGCCCGCCTGCGCGCTGAGTTCGGCGGTCGCCCCCTCGTCCAGCCGGGTCCGCAGCGGCGGCGCCGGGCTCCGGTAGGTCTGCAACCTCCGCAAAGCGCGCTGGAGTTCGAGGGGGGCCGGCAGTACGGGGGCGGCGGGCACGCCGATCGACAACGCCCCCGCCCGCGCGCGCCGCTCCCCCTGCGGCACGGGGTACAGGCTCACCTGCCCGTCCAGCACGGGCCGCTTGGGAGGTCGTGGCACCTCGACGGGTGACTCGGCCGGCGGGTGCGGCGCGGCCCCGGCCGACACGTTCGCGTTCCCGACCGGCCCCGTCGCCTCCGGCCCGGCCTCTTCAGGCCCCTCCGGCACCGGCCGCCGCGTGAACTGCGCGAGCCAGAGGGCGTCGCTCAACTGCCGGTGATCGGGGTCGAGTCCGGCGAGCCGGAGCCGGGAGACGAGTTCGGCGAGGGGGTCGAAGACGGGGGCGGGGGCGTCAGGGGCGGGGCGGGAACCGGGGGTGGAGCGTGGGCCGTGGTCGGCCGGCTGCGGGGTCGGGGTGGGGTCGGGGGTGTCGTCGGGGCCGTGGCGGGGGGTCGCGTCGGGCATCCGCGGTCACCTCGGGCGGTCGAGGCGCTGGACGAGGAGGTCGGCGAGGCGGTCCCGGCTGGGCGGGGCGGCGGCGTCGGTGAGGTAGATCGCGTTCAACAGCTGGTCGGCCGCGAGGAGTTCGCTGCGGGAGCGCTCCAGGAACCGGGTGATCAGGTCGTCGCCGGAGCGGGCCGCCTCGTCGCCGAGGTGGGCGCGGACGAAGGTGGCGAGCCGGTTGTGGTCGGGCCGGCCGAGCTCCAGGTGGATGCAGCGGCGCATCAGCGGGGCCGGGAAGTCCCGTTCACCGTTGCTGGTCAGGACGGTGAAGGGGAACGCCCGGCACCGTACCCGCCCGTCCTTGACGCGGACCTTCACGCCGTCCGCGGTGAGCACCTCCGCCTCCCCGTCCGGGAGCCGGTCGGCGATCCGCTCCAGCTCGGGGATCGCGAACTCCCCTTCCTCCAGGACGTTCAGGAGGTCGTTCGGCAGATCGATGTCGCTCTTGTCCAGCTCGTCGATGAGCAGCACGCGCGGCGTGTCCGACGGCAGCAGCGCCGTACCGAGCGGCCCGAGCCGGATGTAGCTCCCGATCCCCTCCACGGCCCCCGGCGCCCCCGGCGCCTTGCCGAAACCCCCCTGCGCGGCGATCTGGACGTCCTGGAGGCGGGCGATCGCGTCGTAGTGGTACAGCCCGTCCTGGAGGGCGGAGCGGCTGACGATGGACCAGCGCAGCACGTTCCCGAGGCCCAGTTCGTACGCCACCGAGTGCGCGAGCGTGCTCTTGCCCGCGCCGGGGCTCCCGGTGACCAGCAGCGGACGGCGCAGATACAGCGCCGCGTTGATCATCTCCAGCTCCTCCGCGCCGGGCCGGTGCAGCTCGGCGAGGTGCCGGTGCGCGCCGAGCCTGCGGTCCTCGGAGCCCTCGCCCGGGGTGTCCCGGCCCGCGAAGTCGCGCCAGGGCGGCGGCGCGGGCAACCTCTCGATGCCGTCGTGCGGTTCGCCGGCGCCTCGGTAGATGAGCCACTCGCTGGATTCGGTCATGATCCGGTCCTCGTCACTCGTCGACTCACCGGGCGCGTACGGCCGTGCTCACGGTATCGATGCCAGGGGGGCGCTGGTAAGGGGCGTGTCACGGCGCCTCCAGTAGGTCGCCCGTCCCCGGCAGGGGCTGGTGCGGATCGTCGTACAGCAACGCGACCCCCGCCGCCCAGAACGTCTCGTTACGGCCCTGGCTCAGCCGCACCCTGAGGTCGTGGACGGCCTCGGGGAGCCGTGCCGCGCTCGGCGGGCGGGCGATCTCGTCGACGCTGCCCCGGTGGAACTCCCCGCACACCGCGTCCGGCCGGCCCCGGCCGCGCCGCCACAGGGCGACGCCGTACCCGCCGTACACGATCCGCGCGAGCGCCGCCGCGTCGTTCGGGTAGCGGTGGTCGCCGAGGCGGCACAGCACGGGGACGGTGCCGTGCGCGAGGGAGCGGAGTTTCTCCACCGTCGGTACCGGTACCCGCAACCCGTCGTCGCAGTCCAGGAGTTCGGCCTGCGCGCGGTGCGAGTGCAGCCAGCGCCAGCGGGCCAGGCGCTCCTCCTGCGCGTCGAACCACTCGCCGCCGTCCGCGAGTTCGCCGTCCTCCATCTCGTCCTCGAACTGCTCCCGGTCCGCGACCCTGACGACCACCGGCCGTACCGTCCCGAGCGCCGCCTCTCCGGGCACCGGGCGCCAGTCGTCGACGTCCAGCCCCAACAGCCCGTGCGGGAGCGCCACTTGGAGTACGGCCGGCCGGCCGGGTTCGTCACACCTGCGGAACGCCTCCGCGAGCGGCCCGGCGAGCCGCTCCGGCAGCTCCCCGAGCCGCGTCCGCTCCTCCCCCGGCAACGGGTCCGCCCCGCCGTCGGCGTGCAGCACGGAGACCGTCCAGTCACAGCGGTCGGGCTCCCAGGGACGCGGAAGGATTTCGAGCAGAACGGCGGGCCCGGCCCCGGGCACCGGCCGGAGGCCCTGCGCCGGGACTCCGGGCAGAGGGACGTCCTGGTGCGGTGAGCTGCTGTTCTGATGCGGTGGGCCCCCGGAGACGGTGTCCGGGCTCGGCACGGGTACGACGACGGAGAGCGCGGCGCCGGGGGTGTGGCCGCTTCCCCGGGCCCGGCGTGGTGCGCGGCGGGTCCGTTCGTCGCGGTCGCGCAGCCGGTCGATGCGCTGTTCGGCGAGGCCCGCGCGGTAGCGGGCGCCCAGATGGCCGGCGGCCTGCCGAATCCAGGTCCACAGGGCCTCCTCGGCGTCCGCGGTGGTGGCGGACGTGAAGGGGCGGTCGGCCGCGAGGACCCGCATCGCGTAGTCCAGGACGAGTTCGAGGGCGCCGTCGTCGCGCGCGCTCTCGTACAGCGTGCCCAGGCCGTCGCGCCAGCCGCGCGGGGCCGGCGGGGGCGGGGGGCCCTGGAGGTCCGGGAGGGAGTCCAGGATGTCGAGCAGGGCGCGCGTGCTCGTGGGCGGCGGGAGGTCGGCGAGGCGGCCCAGGAGTTCGGCGCGTTCGTCGGGGTCGAGGGTGCGGCCGGGGCGCGCGCCGAGCCTGCCCTGGACGTCCGTCCAGGTCTGCACGCGAGCCGAGGGCCGGCGCTGGCGGTCGCGGTGGTAGCGGTCGTGCGCGTGGAACACCGCCTGGTACAGGTCGTCGTGCTCCGCGGTGATCTGCCCCGCCGGGACCCTCAGCGCGCGCAACTGCTCGATGCCGGTGGAGGTGCCGCCGGGGCGGTGGTCCGAGCGGGCCTTGAGGACGCCGATGACCTCCCCGCGCGCGAGGTCGATCACCGGGCCGCCCGAGACCCCGTACGGCAGGTCGTTGTCCCCGAGGCGCATCTGTACGTCCGAGGACCAGCCGCCGATCGTGCCCTGGACGGAGAGCGTGCCGTCGAGCACCGTCAGCCGGCCCTCGCTCACCGTCCATCCCGCGTACAGCACCCTCCCCTCCCCGAAGTAGGCGGCCGGCCGTTCGGAGACGTACACGCACTCGTGGTCGTCCACCGGTTCCGCGAGCTGCACGAGCGCGAGGTCCGGGGCGGGCCAGTTCCCCGACTCCGGCATCCGCTCGGGGCGGTCGGGGACGGTGGCGACGACCCGGCCACGGACGGCTCGGAGGCCGTCGCTGGGGTGGAGGTGGCTGGTGGGGGGCCTGTGGGCGGCGAAGTTGTGCCGGTCGCCGGGCGGGGGGTGGTCCCCGGGGAGGTACCGGCCGTCGGAGACGTACCGGTCGTCGGGCGGGAGCCTGTTCCCGGCGAAGTGCCGGTCGTTCGGGGAGAGTCGGTCGTCGAGGGAGCTCCGGTAGGCCACCACCACCTCGTCCCCCTCCCCGCCGCAGACGACATGTGCGCAGGTCAACACCCAGTTGGGGGCGACGAAGAACCCGCTCCCGAGGAAACTGTCGACCTCGTCCAGGGCATACCCCTCCCCACCGCGGTGAATGCGTACCGTCGCCGCCACGACCAGTCCACGCAGTGCACGCCGGGCCGCATCCCCCGCATTCGACGCGCCCCCGGCGCGCCCCCCGATCACCTCCACCCCCCACCACCCCGTCCCCCACCACCTCCGTGCTCCGAAGCGCCGGGGGGTGCATCGGGATTCGGAGGTGCGGGGGGTTGGGCGGGGGTGTCTCGGGGGGTGGGATTCGGGGGCGCCGGTTCGGGGGTGGGGTGGGGGTCGGTGGGGCTGGAGGGGGTGGTGAGCGCGGGTGGGGGTGGGCTGGGGTGGGTGGGGGTGACCGGGGAGGGGCTGGGAGGGGGTGAGGGTTCGGGGGCGGCGGAGGGGAGGTGGGGAGGGGGTGAGGCTTCGAGGGTGGGCGAGGGAGGGCCGGAAGGAGCCGAGGCTTCGGGGACGGCCGCAGGAAGACCGGGAAGAGCTGAAGCTTCAGGGATGGGCGAGGAGGGCGGGGGGAGTTGGGGCGTGGCTGACGGTGTGGGGGTGGTCGCGGGGTGCGCGGGGGTCGGCCGGGTGGGCGTGGGGGTGGTTGCGGAGGGCGCGGGTGCCGGCCAGGCGTGTGCGGAGGTGGTGGGGGACGGGGGCGCGCAGGGTGTGGGGGTGGTGTGGTGCGGCGCCGGAGGGTTGGGCGGTGGGGGTGGGAAGGCGGTGGCGCCGAACGCGGGCGTCGGGGGGACCTGGTGCACGGGGCCCGGTTTGGGGTGAGCGAGGGGCTCGGGGGTGGCCCGGAGCGCCGAGGGCGGAGCCGGGGCGGCGGGTGGGGTGAGTGGAGCGGGGGGTGCCTTGAGCCCGGCATCGGGGGCTGGTCCGGCAGGTGGGCCGTCCGGCTCGGGTGGGAGTTCCGGGGCGGTGGGCGTGGTCCCGTGCGGGGAGTCGTCGTCACGGCTCGGTGCCGGCGTGGCATCGCCCGTCCGGTCGGTCACCGCCCGTCTCTCCGGGCCCGGCCCGGTGGAACCGTCCACGGTGGACGCCCTCCAGGGGGCCGCTTCCCGCGCGCGGGGCGTCGGAGCGGTAGCGGTACCGTGCGCGTCGTCCTCCGGCACATCCCCCTGTTCCAGGGGCTCCCCGGACCCGGCCTCCCGCCCCGGGGACCGTCGCTCGCCAGGCACGGCCCCCCGCAGCGCCCCCTCCACGAACCGGCCCACCCGGGGCGCGACCCGCACGGAAGCGTCCTCCGCCGTGACCCCCACGGGCGCGGGCGGCACCAGCACGAGCCTCCGCCCGGAACGCCCACCGCGCCCACGCCCACGCCTGGCAGTGACGTTCCCCCGCGCGGGAGCACGATTCCCCCGAGCCGGGGTGCCACTGCGCGGGGGCGTCGCGGAAACGTCACCGCTGAGGGCGGATTCGGAGGACGGGGGGTCCCCGTCGCCGGAGCCGATCCTCCGCACGTACTCCCCGGCCGAACCGGAAGCCGAATCAGGAACCGGACCATGACCCGACCCGGAAACCGGACCGGAACCGGCGGCCCTCCCGGGATTCGCCTCCCGCCCAGGACTCACCCCCGCTCCGAGGTTCGCGGCCCGCCCAATACCTGCGGCCCGCCCAGAACCCGCGGCCCGCCCAGGACCTTCAGCACTCCTGAAGCCTGCGGCCCTCCGGAAACCCGCGTTCCTCCCCGAACCCGCAGCCCTCCCCGAAGCGGCACCACTCCCCGAACCCGCGGCCCTCCCACCAGACGCCCCCGCGGAAGGACCGCCCCCGCCAGAACCGCCCTCGGGAGAGCCACCTCGTGGGGAACCGTCTCCCGGGGAACCGCCCTGCGGGGAACCACCCCCCGGTGACCCCCCTTGCCCAGGCCGCCCCATCGGGTCGTCCGGCGTCGGAGCGGGGGCCGTCAAGTCCGGTGGGCCGCCGTGGGACCAGGTGAGGGTGACGGTGATCGCCGCCTTCGCCTCGCCGTCCGCGAGGAGGCCGACGACTTTGCCCGCCTTGGCGGTGAGTTCGATTCCGAATTCGACGCTCACCTCGTCCGGCCGAACCGCGCGCAACGGCTGCGCGAGAGAACGCGCGACCCCGGTGACGAGGGAGTGCAGACTCTCGACGCCCGCCTCGACCCGCTCGGTGAACCCCGTGTCGCTGTACGACAGCTGCCCCGGCGGCGCGGCCGGCGCCCGCAACTCCCCGGTCCCCGTGATCCGCGCCCACACGGGCGTCCCGTCCGGCATCGCGACGCGTGCGACGCGCGTCACGTCCCGCCCCGACTGCTCGCTCTCCTGACTCATGGCGCTCCCCCCGATACCGCGTTCCCCCTGGTTCCGCCCGTCCGACGCCAGGACCGGCGGCCTATCCTTGCCCTGTGCCCCCGAGGCCCCTCCCGGGCCCACTCGGGAACCAAGCTCATTCCCCCGGAGGCACATCCCAACCCCGACGAACCCACCCACGGAGCACGATCCATGTACTTCACCGACCGCGGCATCGAGGAACTGGAGAAGCGGCGCGGCGAGGAGGAAGTCACCTTCGAGTGGCTCGCCGAACAGCTCCGCACCTTCGTCGACCTCAACCCGGACTTCGAGGTACCGGTGGAGCGCCTCGCGACCTGGCTGGCCCGTCTGGACGACGAGGACGACGAATAGCCCGCCTCGCCCGGTTCCCCTCGTAACGACCGGAGTCCCCGGCGGGTTCCCGCCCGCCCGACGCCGTGTCAGGCGCGCGGTCTCCCCACGTCGTACGCCAGCCCGAACACCCCGTGCCCCAGCAGCAGCGCCCCCGCCGCGGCCCATCCGGTGCTGCGGTGCCGCAGCCCCCAGAGGGTGAGCGGCAGGCCGACGCCGACCTGCGCGAGGGCGAGGGCACGCGCGCGTGGACTGCCGGTCCAGGGCAGCCAGGGCCCGAGGGGGCTGCGCTCGACGGCGCCGATCTCCGCGCGGACGGTCTCCCGCCAGCCGGCCCACTCGACGCGCTGGACGTCGGCGCGGTCGAGGGCGGCGCGGCGGAGCCGGTCGGCGGGCTCGCCGGGGGTGAGCCCGACGGGCAGCGCGACGCCCGCGCGCGTGAGGACGGCGAGCAGCGCGCGCAGCCGCCCGCGCGCGTCGGCCGCGGGGTCGGCGCGGGTCAGCTCCTCCAGGGACTGCATGTCGAAGACGGGGTCGAGTCCGAGCCGCGAGGCGAGCGTGCGCATGGCCTCGTCCTCGCCGGCCGGGGTGCCGTCCGCGAGCCAGTCGTAGCCGACGGTCCGCCGGAACCCGGAGGCGAGCGCGCAGCCGGAGCGGTCGGCGTCCCACCACAGCGCGAGGACGGGCCAGGGCGCCCCGACGGCGAGGGCGGCGGCCCAGCCGGTGAGGACCCGGTCGACCGGTTCGCCCCCGTCCTGCCAGGGCTTCCCCTCGGGCACGAGCACGCTCCACTCGACCCCGGCCCGGGTCAGCAGCATGCTCTCGCGCAGCAGGTGGGCGGCGGGGGCGACGGCGTCGGGTTCGGCCCGGCACAGCAGCAGCGCGCCGGGCTGTTCGGTCGGCGACATGTTCACACCGTAGGACAATTCGTCACCTTTGGATGGCGGTGGCCACCAGAAAGAGTGTCTCGATATGTCTTGACTCCCCGCGAGCGCGATATATCGTGAAGAGAAGAAGACGCGATATGGCGTGTCGTCGAGGAGGAGGTTCAGTGTCATGCCCGAGTGGTCCGTGTCCGAACGTGAGAAGTTCTCCTTCGACGAACCGGTGCGCGAGCTGAACGTCCGCATCGTCTCCGGAGCGGTGAACGTCGTGGGCACCGACGACGGTTCCGCCCGTCTGGAGGTCTCCGCAGTCGAGGGCCCGCCCCTGATCGTGACCCACCGGGACGGCGCCCTGACCGTGACGTACGAGGACCTGCCCTGGAAGGGCTTCCTCAAGTGGCTGGACCGCAAGGGCTGGCGGCGGAACGCGGTGGTGACGCTCGCGGTCCCGGCGGACACCCGCATCGCGGTGGGAGTGGTGAGCGCCTCGGCGGTGATCTCCGGTGTCGACGGCCGGACGACCGTCCAGGGAGTCTCCGGGGACACCACGCTGGTGGGCCTCTCCGGCCCGGTCCGCGCGGAGACGGTCTCCGGGAGCGTGGAGGCCCAGGCGCTGACGGGCGATCTGCGCTTCAACTCCGTCTCCGGGGATCTGACGGTCGTCGAGGCCGGTTCCTCCGTCCGCGCGGAGTCGGTGAGCGGCTCGATGATCGTCGACCTCGACCCCACGGCCGGCCCCACCGCCATCGCCCTCGCGACCGTCTCGGGCGAGATCGCCATCCGTCTCCCCCACCCGGCGGACGCGGTGGTGGAGGCCAACACCACGAGCGGCACGGTCTCCAACGCCTTCGAGGACCTCCGCGTCAAGGGCCAGTGGGGCGCCAAGCGCATCACCGGCCGCCTGGGCCCCGGCAACGGCAGCCTCCGCGCGACGACCATCTCCGGCTCCATCGCCCTCCTGCGCAGGCCCCCGACGACGGAGGAGCCCTCCTGGGAGCCGGACACGACAGAATCGGACGCCCCGGACCACACCGGCACCCCCGCCGCCCTCGAAGCCCTGGACGCGCTGGACACCCCGACCCCGACCCCGACCAACACCGACGACGCCTCGGACACCCCGGACACCCAGGCCGCCCTGTCCGACCCCGACCCCCAGGACCCCCAGGACCCCCAGGACGCGCGAGACATCGCCGACCCCACAGACCCGTCGGACCCAGCAGACCCCGCAGACCCCGCCGACCCCACCCCCGACTCCCCCTCCCCCACCGCGAGTTCCGGCGACGCCCCCGACGGCCCCACCGACAAGAAGGTGCTCTGACATGCCCCCCGTCTTCGCCCACGGCCGCCTGCGTCTCTACCTGCTGAAGCTGCTGGACGAGGCCCCGCGCCACGGCTACGAGGTGATCCGCCTCCTGGAGGAACGCTTCCAGGGCCTGTACGCCCCCTCCGCGGGCACGGTCTACCCCCGGCTCGCCAAGCTGGAGGCCGAGGGCCTGGTCACGCACACCACCGAGGGCGGCCGGAAGGTCTACGCGATCACCGACTCCGGCCGGGCCGAACTCGCCGACCGCAGCGGGGAGCTGGCCGATCTGGAGCTGGAGATCCGCGAGTCGGTGGCCGAACTGGCGGCGGAGATCCAGGCGGACGTCCGGGGCGCGGCCGGCGATCTGCGCCGGGAGATGCGCGAGGCGGCGGACCAGGCCCGCGGGGGTGCCGACGGCGACGCCCACCGCGCCAAGGGCTCGGACGACGAGGCGTGGCAGGCGGCGAAGGAGGAGATGCGCCGGGTCAAGCAGGGCTGGAAGGACCAGGCCCGCCGCGCGAAGGACGAGAGCCGCCGGGCCCGCGAGGAGGCCCAGCGGGCCCGCCGGATGGCCAAGGACGCGCAGGACCACGCCCGCGCGCAGGCCCAGGAGGAGGTGCAGCGGATCGCCCGCCGCGTCCAGGAACAGGTCCAGGACCACTTCTCGCGGGGCGACTGGCCGACCGGTGTCCGCGAGGGGCTGACCGAACTGGCCAAGGAGTTCGGCGATTTCGGCAAGGACTTCGGGAAGGGGGTCGGCAAGGACTTCGGCTTCACGTTCGGCACGGGCACCCATCCCACGGACCACCCCGCCCACCCCGCCCACCCCGACGCCCCCGAGGAGGTCCCGGTCGCCTACGAGCCCTCCTGGTCTCACGAACCGCCGACGGACAACCCCGCCCGCGACCTCGACCGCCTCCTCGACCGCTTCCGCGACGACATCCGTGACGCAGCCCGCGACCACGGCGTCACGGCCGAGGAGCTCCGCGAGACCCGCCGCCACCTCTCCACGGCGGCGGCCCACATCGGCGCGATCCTGAAGCAGCCGAAGCCGTGAGAAAGGGGGCCCGCACTACACCCGGGCCCCTCCCGCACAGCACCCACCGCCCCCGGGCCCCAGCCGAGGGCGGACCCACCTCACGGCCCCGGCCGCAGACGGGCCCGCCCCAAGCCCGCACACGCACCCACGCCCCCCATCCACGCCACCGATCCCGGCGACCCCGCCGACCCTGCGCGCACAACCCCCGCCCGCACAGCCCCCGACCCTGCCGAACCCCGCCCCCGCAGGCCCCCAGCCCTCACGCCCCTCCGCCCGCGAACCCCCTCACCCCGCCCGCAACTCACCCCCGCCGTACAACACCCCCCGCACCGCCTCGTACGTCACCCCGTGATCGGCGAGCACCTCGCCCGGCACCCCCGGCAGGACCGTCACCGCCAGCAGGATGTGCTCGTCGCCGATATGCCGTTCCCGCAGCGCGACAGCGATCCGCAGGGACCGTTCCAGCGCGGTCTTGGCATCCCGGCCGAACGGCCGCCGCCCGCTCCACGACCCCCACCCCTTCCCGCCCCCGGACAGCGCCCCCACGCCGTGCGCCTCCTCGACCCGGGCGACCACCTCCGAGACGTCGATCCCGAGCCCGGCGAGCGCCTCGGCCTCGGCCCGGGAGAGCCCGGCCCGGCGCCGCGCGTCGGCCAGTTCACTCCGTACGGCGTCCCGCCAGCGCTCGCTGCCGAGCGAGGCCAGCGCGAAGGAACCCCGGCTCGCCTCCCGCTCCAGCAGGGCGAGCAGCAGATGGTCGACGCCGACGGCCGCCGCCCCGCTCTCCTCGCAGTGTCCGAGGGCCCCGCGCACCACGTCCCGGGCGTCCTTGGTGAAGCGTTCGAACATCACTGCCTCCCGTGTTTCTTGTGCACGGCCTGCCGGCTGACTCCGAGTTCCGTGGCGATCTCCTGCCAGGACCACCCCTGCACGCGCGCACTGCGCACCTGCACCGCCTCCAGCTGCTCCAGCAGCCTGCGCAGGGCAGCGACGGCGCGCAGTCCGACTCTGGGGTCACGATCCCCGGCCCGTGCCGCGAGATCCGTAGCTTCGGTCATGCACGTCAACTTACGTTGACACACTCCCGTCGTCAACCCAGATTGACAACATCGACAGCGAAAAGGGGCGGGCCCACCAGACCCACCCCTCGACGACAGAAGCCGACCGACGCCGGCCGCGCTCAGCCCGTCGTCAGCACGATCTTCCCGAACTGTTCGCCGGACTCCAGCCGCTCGAACCCCTCGCGCGCCCGGTCCAGCGGGAGTTCCTCGTCGATGACCGGCCGCACACCCGTGGCCGCGCAGAACGCGAGCAGGTCCTCCAGCTCGTCCTTGGTGCCCATCGTCGACCCCACGACCTTCAGCTCCAGGAAGAAGATCCGGGTCAGCTCGGCGTGCGGCGGCCGGTCCCCGCTGGTGGCTCCCGAGATGACCAGCGTCCCGCCGGGCTTCAGCGACTTCACGGAGTGCGACCACGTCGCCGCCCCCACCGTCTCGATCACGGCGTCCACCCGCTGCGGCAGCCGGGCCCCCGGCTCCACCGCCTCCACGGCCCCCAGCTCCACCGCCCGCTTCCGCTTCGCCTCGTCCCGGCTCGTGGCGAACACCCGCAGCCCGGCCGCCTTCCCGAGCACGATCGCCGCGGTCGCGACTCCACCCCCGGCCCCCTGCACGAGCACCGAGTCCCCGGGCCGCACCCCCGCATTGGTGAACAGCATCCGATACGCGGTCAGCCACGCGGTCGGCAGACACGCCGCCTCCGCGAACGACAGCTCCCTGGGCTTGGGCAACAAGTTCCAGGTGGGCACGGCGACTTGCTCGGCGAACGTCCCCTGATACCGCTCGGTGAGAATCGACCGAGGCTCCCGGGGCCCCACCCCGTGCCCGCTCTGCCCGATCACGGAATGCAGAACGACTTCATTCCCGTCCGCATCCACCCCCGCGGCATCGCACCCGAGAATCATCGGCAACTTGTCCTCACCGAGCCCCACCCCCCGCAGCGACCACAGGTCATGGTGATTGAGCGAGGCGGCCCGCACCTCGACAACACTCCACCCAGGCGGAACCACAGGGGCCGGCCGCTCCCCCAACTCCAGCCCGTTGAGCGGCTGATCACGATCGATGCGGGCGGCGTAGGCGGCGAACATGGGTTAGACGATAGGGAGAAAAGGCGGGGAGCGACACAAGGCGGGGATGTGACACACACCGATGGGGGAAGGTGACGCATTCAACTAGCCACAAGAACAACACCCCTGACGGGCGCGCCAGCGCCCTGCCAGGGGCGCGGGGAACTGCGCGACCAGCCACACACAACCCGCACCCGGCACCGAACAGAACCCCCCACAACGAACCCCGCTCAACGCCCACCCCTCAACAAACCCGCACGGGTGGGCGGGTGGGCAAGCGATGGCCCCGCCGGAGCGACGGGGCCATCACAACTCACCGGCGAGCAACCCCCTCCGCCCGCGCCGCAGCGGCGACAGCCGCCGTCACCGCAGGCGCGACCCGCTCGTCGAACGGCGACGGAATGACGTAGTCGGCGGCGAGATCGTCGCCCACCACCCCGGCCAACGCCTCAGCCGCAGCGATCTTCATCCCCTCGGTGATCCGAGAGGCCCGCACCTGGAGCGCCCCCGCGAAGATCCCCGGAAACGCCAGCACGTTGTTGATCTGGTTCGGGAAGTCGGACCGCCCCGTCGCGACGACGGCCGCGTACTTGTGGGCGACCTCGGGATGCACCTCGGGGTTCGGGTTGGCCATGGCGAACACGAACGCCCCGGGCGCCATGGAGGCGACGGCCTCCTCCGGCACGGTCCCCCCGGACACCCCGATGAACACGTCCGCACCGGCGAGCGCGTCCTCCAGGGACCCCTTCACGCCCGCCTTGTTCGTGAACCCGGCGAGCTCCCGCTTGACGTCGGTGAGGTCGTCCCGGTCGGCGGAGACGACCCCCTTGCGGTCGGCGACGGCGACGTCCCCGATCCCCGCCTCGACCAGCATCTTCGCGATGGCGACCCCGGCGGCCCCGGCGCCGGAGATGACCGCGCGCAGCTCACCGATGCCCCGCCCGCTGAGCCGGGCGGCGTTGCGGAGCGCGGCGAGGGTGACGATGGCGGTGCCGTGCTGGTCGTCGTGGAAGACGGGGATGTCCAGCGCGTCCTGGAGGCGCCGCTCGATCTCGAAGCAGCGCGGCGCCGAGATGTCTTCGAGGTTGACGCCCCCGAAGGACGGTGCGAGCCGCACGACGGTCTCGACGATCTCGTCGACCCCGGTGCAGGCCAGCGCGATCGGCACCGCGTCGACCCCGCCGAACTGCTTGAAGAGGATGGCCTTGCCCTCCATCACCGGGAGGGACGCCTCGGGACCGATGTCCCCGAGCCCGAGGACCGCGGTGCCGTCGGTGACGACGGCGACGACCGAGGACTTCCAGGTGTAGTCGTCGACCAGTTCCGGGTTCTCGGCGATGGCGGTGCACACGCGGGCGACGCCGGGCGTGTAGGCCAGGGACAGGTCGTCCTTGTCACGGATCGGAACGGTGGCCTGAACGGCCATTTTCCCGCCCCGGTGCAGCGCGAAAACCGGATCGAAGGCGTCGTCCGTGCTGTCGCTGCGAGGATTGACGATCTCCGCTGCCATGTGTCGTACCCCTTACTCGTTCATGTTTGAGGGTGGCCGCTCCTGATTGAGGAGCGGGCGGGACCGCGCGCCGTCCACGGCGGTGACGCCAGCCAGACGGACACGCGACGAGCACGCCGCACACGCACTCTTGAGCCCCGGATGAGGGGTGTTGAACACCCTTTTTACTCGACGGACCGCACCGCGCACGAGTCAGATCCGTGCAAGGTCACATCCCTCGATCTGTCGACGCCCTACATCCGCGCCACGCCCCGCTCCGGAGGTCATATCCCAGTGACATGACTCATGCACCGATATACGGACAAGCTCAAGAGCAACTCTTGACAACCTCGAACCCGCGCCCCGCGCGCCTCGAAAACCCCGTCGGTCCGGTACCACATCCTGAGATACACCGAAGATCTTCCGGGCGGATCGGACCATTCCCGCAGATGATCCGGCCACGACCGCTCCCGGCGGCCCGGACCGGCGCTTCTTCCCGCCCGCCCGTTATCCGATTTTGACATCGCTTCCCGCGTACACGGACTGGTCCGAATGGCAAGATGCCGTAATCACACAAGGTCGCGACACTCGAAGGTGTGTGTAGACGTGACCAGGGGCGACCGATGTTCTCGGAAGCACCACCAGGCAAGGCCGAACCCATCGGCAGCGCCCACCGTCCTGGAGTACGGCCGACGCCGTCGGCCGTGCCCGCACGATCGGCAACTCCATCCATCCGCCGGAGGAACCCACGATGACCGCAAGCACCACCCGCCGCACGACCGCCGCGCGCACCCGCCTTGCCGCGGTCGGCTCCCTCGCGGTCGCGGGCGCGCTGATCCTCACCGGCTGCGGTGACCAGACCAAGGACAAGGGCTCGGACGGCGGCTCGTCCTCGGCCGACTCGTCCAGCGCCTCCGCCCCGCTCGCCTCCAAGCTGCCCGCGGACATCCGCTCCAAGGGTGTCATCAAGGTCGGTTCGGACATCGCGTACGCACCGGTCGAGTTCAAGGACGCCTCCGGCAAGACGGTCGGCATCGACCCCGACCTCGCCGACGCGATGGGCAAGCAGCTCGGGGTGAAGTTCGAGTTCGAGAACGGCACCTTCGACACCCTGATCACGGGCCTGCGCTCGAAGCGCTACGACATCGCGATGTCCGCGATGACCGACACGAAGAACCGCCAGAACGGCATCGACGGCGACACCGGCAAGAAGGTCGGCGACGGTGTCGACTTCGTCGACTACTTCACCGCGGGTGTCTCGATCTACACCCCCAAGGGCAAGGACCAGGGCATCAAGACCTGGGCGGACCTCTGCGGCAAGAAGATCGTCGTCCAGCGCGGCACCGTCTCCGAGGACCTCGCGAAGTCCGAGGCGAAGAAGTGTCCCAAGGGCAAGACGATCTCCATGGAGCCCTTCGACAACGACCAGCAGGCCCAGACCCGCCTGCGCGCGGGCGGCGCGGACGCCGGCTCCTCGGACTTCCCGGTCGCCGCGTACGCCGTGAAGACCTCGGGCGGCGGCAACGACTTCCAGCTCGTCGGCGAGCAGGTCGAGGCGGCGCCGTACGGCATCGCGGTCGCCAAGGACAACACGCAGCTGCGGGACGCGCTCCAGGCCGCTCTCGACGCCATCATCAAGAACGGCGAGTACACCAAGGTCATCACGAAGTGGGGCGTGACGGCCGGCGCCGTCACCCAGGCCACCGTCAACGGCGGCAAGTGACCGGGGGATACGGGCACTGAGAGGCAACACCCGTGACTGTTGACATCGACAAGGCGGACGGCGGCCCGGCGGACACCCCGCCGGCCGGCCCCGAGGCCATCAAGGCCATCCCGGTCCGTCACTACGGCCGCTACGTGGCGGCCGTGGTCGCCCTGGGACTGCTGGGCAGCATCGTCTACGCCTTCTCCCAGGGCAAGATCAACTGGGGCGCGATCCCGGACTACTTCTTCGACGACCGGGTCATCGAGGGCGTCGGCAAGACGCTGCTCCTGACGGTCCTCTCGATGGCGATCGGCATCGTCGGCGGCATCCTGCTGGCCGTCATGCGGCTCTCCAAGAACCCGGTGACGTCGTCGATCGCCTGGTTCTACATCTGGTTCTTCCGGGGTACGCCGGTCCTGGTGCAGCTCGTCGTCTGGTTCAACCTGGGCCTGGTCTTCCAGTACATCAACCTGGGGCCGATCTACAAGGACTACTGGTCCAGCTTCATGACGCCGCTGCTGACGGCGCTCCTCGGGCTCGGCCTCAACGAGGCCGCGTACATGGCGGAGATCTGCCGCGCGGGTCTCCTCGCGGTCGACGAGGGTCAGACCGAGGCGTCCCACGCGCTCGGCATGAGCCAGTCGAAGACGCTCCGGCGGATCGTGATCCCGCAGGCGATGCGCGTGATCGTGCCGCCGACGGGCAACGAGGTCATCAACATGCTGAAGACGACCTCGCTGGTGTCGGTCGTCCAGTACAGCGAACTGTTCCGGGTCGCCCAGGACATCGGGCAGACCTCCGGCGCCCCCGCCGAGATGCTGTTCCTCGCGGCGGCCTGGTACCTGCTGCTGACCTCGGTGTTCAGCGTCGGCCAGTACTACATCGAGCGGTACTACGCGCGTGGCTCCTCGCGCCAGCTCCCGCCGACGCCGCTCCAGAAGATCAAGGTCAACGTACTGGGCCTCGGCCGCCCCAAGGGAGGTGCCGCATGACCTCCATGGTCAAGTCCGAGGGCGTGCACAAGTCGTACGGCCCGGTCGAGGTCCTCAAGGGCATCGACCTCGAAGTGAAGTCCGGCGAGGTGTTCTGCCTCATCGGCCCCTCCGGTTCCGGCAAGTCGACCTTCCTCCGCTGCATCAACCATCTGGAGAAGATCAACGCCGGTCGGCTGTACGTCGACGGCGAGCTGGTCGGCTACCGCCAGAAGGGCGACAAGCTGTACGAGCTGAAGGACAGCGAGGTCGCGCTGAAGCGGCGGGACATCGGCATGGTGTTCCAGCGGTTCAACCTGTTCCCGCACATGACGGCCGTCGAGAACATCATCGAGGCCCCGGTTCAGGTCAGGGGGACGTCGAAGTCCCAGGCCAAGGAGCGGGCGATGCAGCTCCTGGAGCGGGTCGGGCTCGCCGACAAGGCCGCCAACTACCCCTCCCAGCTCTCCGGCGGCCAGCAGCAGCGCGTCGCCATCGCCCGTGCCCTGGCGATGGAACCGAAGCTGATGCTGTTCGACGAGCCCACCTCGGCCCTCGACCCCGAGCTGGTCGGCGACGTCCTCGACGTCATGCGCGACCTCGCGGAGTCCGGCATGACGATGGTCGTCGTCACCCACGAGATGGGCTTCGCCCGCGAGGTCGGCGACAGCCTCGTCTTCATGGACGGCGGCGTGGTCGTCGAGTCGGGCGACCCCCGAGAGGTCCTGACCAACCCCCGGCACGAACGGACCCAGGCATTCCTGTCGAAGGTCCTGTAGGAGGGGCGGTACGACGCGGAAGGGCGGTACGACGATCCCGTACCGCCCTTCCGCGTACCACCCCCCTACCTGAGAGCCAGCAGCAGCGTGTCCGACGGCGAGGACCACACCGGGCGTACCTCCTCGAAGCCGCTCGCCCGGAGCGCGTCCGTGTGCCACCGGACCGACGGGGTGTCGCCCTCGGCGTGCTCGCCGTAGATCTCGAAGCGGCGGGCGGTGGGGCCGGCGAGGACCGGGTCGGCGGCGGCGAGCTGCCACCACTCGGCCCAGTCGACGGCTCCGGCGGCCTTGCCGGCCTCCTGGCGGGCGTGGCGCTGGGCGCGTTCGGCGGCGTTGACGCGGGGTGTCGACTCGTCGGTCATGTGGTCGGCGTTGAGGAAGACCCCGCCGGGCCGGACGAGCCCGGCGAGCTGCCCGTACAGGGCCTCCAGCGGCCCCCTGCGGAGCCAGTGCAGCGCGGTCGCGGTGAGGACGGCGTCGTACGTGTCGTGCGGCAGCAGCGTCGGCCAGGCGGGGTCCGTGAGGTCGGCCTCGACGAGGGTGACGCGGTCGTCGCCGTCGAAGGTGCCGTGCGCGATCGCGAGGAGCGCGGGGTCGAGGTCGACGCCGACGCTGACGGCGCCGGGGAAGCGGTCGAGGAGGCGGGCGGTGATGGTGCCGGTGCCGCAGGCGAGGTCGAGGACGCGGGGCGCCGTACCGGCGAACGCCTCGACCATGTCGAGCATGACGCGGAAGCGTTCCTCGCGGTCGGGGAGGTACCACTCCTGCTGGCGGTCCCAGCTCCGCTGCCAGCTCGCCCAGTCCGTGGTGTCGACCGTGGTCATGAACCTCTCCTCACCGCAGCTTACGTAATACCCTGTAGACGCGAACAGCCATTACCGACCGCGTCCACGACGACGATAGAACGCCTCCGTAAGGACTACAAGTGGAACTGGCCTATTACTCGGACTACGCCGTGCGGCTCGTCAACACCGAGGAGCCGGCACGCGGAACCGACGCGCTGACCTCGGTCGACGCGGTCCGCGACCTGTTCGGCCACAGCCAGGAGGCGGCCCGCCGGGTCACCGACGCGGACGTCACCCGCTTCCGCTCCGTCCGCGCCCGCCTGCGCGCGGTGTTCGACGCGGCGGACGGCGGCGACGAGACCCTCGCCGTGAACCTGCTGAACTCCCTGCTCCTGGAGTTCCCGGTGAGCCCGCAGATCTCCGGCCACGACTTCCGGGACGACGACGGCAAGCCGCTGTGGCACATGCACCTCGCGGACCACCCGTCCAACGCGACCGCGGGCTACGCGGCGATCGCGGCCATGGGCCTCGCCTTCCACCTCACCGAGCACGGCGTGGACCGCCTCGGCCTGTGCGAGGCCGCCCCCTGCCGCAACGCCTACCTGGACACCTCGACCAACCGCTCCCGGCGCTACTGCTCCGACCGCTGCGCCACCCGCGCCAACGTCGCCGCCTACCGCGCGCGCAAACGCCTGGAGGCCGACCGGTCGCAGAGCACGGGCCGCACCGCCGTCAGCGCCCAGCGGACGACCGTCAGCGGCGACCTCTGACCGGATTCGATCGCCCGGTAACGCAGGACGACCTTCCCGAGCACGAGTTCGTCCGGAACGGTCCCGTAGTCGGTGGAGTCGCCGCCCGCGTACGCGTTGTCCCCGAGCACCCACCACCCCCCGTCCCGGCGCTCCACGGCCCGTTTCACGACGAGCAGGTCCTGCTGGAAGGGGTGGCGCAGGACGACGACGTCCCCGGCCCGCACCTTCGCGCCGTACCGCACCACCAGCTGGTCCCCGTGGCGCAGCGTGGGCACCATGGACGGGCCCGTGACCTCGGCCAGCCCGAAGGGCGTCGCCGCCCTGCCCCGCTCGCGGCCCGTCTCCTGCGACAGCTCCGGCATCGCCGGCACCTCCCCTGGATATGTCCTCCGCGGGTCCAGTGTGACCCCGGACTTTGGTCCTAAGCCCCCGGGGGCGCTCGCGAAAACCCGTCCCTCAGGGAGTAATGTCCCACCTGAGAAGACGATCACGAGGAAGGAACGCTCCATGCTTTCCCGCCTGTTTGCCCCCAAGGTCAAGGTCAGCGCCCACTGCGACCTGCCCTGCGGTGTGTACGACCCGGCCCAGGCCCGCATCGAGGCGGAGTCGGTGAAGGCCGTACAGGAGAAGATGGCCGCCAACGACGACCCGCACTTCCAGGCTCGCGCCGTTGTCATCAAGGAGCAGCGCGCCGAACTGGCCAAGCACCACGTGTCGGTCCTCTGGAGCGACTACTTCAAGCCCCCGCACTTCGAGAAGTACCCCGAGCTGCACGTCCTGGTCAACGACACCCTGAAGGCCCTCTCGGCCGCCAAGGCGTCCACGGACCCCAAGACCGGCGAGAAGGCGCTCGAACTCATCGCCGAGATCGACCGCATCTTCTGGGAGACCAAGAAGGCTTGATCCCGGCCTTCTGCCTGTTTTTCCAAAGACCGCACCCGGCTTCCCGTACGGACGCCGGGTGCGGTCTTTCGCGTTCCCTCAGACGGCGCCCGCCAGCTCTTCGAGGGGTGCGCCGGTCAGGCGGCAGGTTCGCCACTCGTCGAGGAACTCGGCGCCCAGGGACTCGTAGACGCGGATCGCGGGCTCGTTCCAGTCGAGTACGGCCCACTCGAACCGGGCGTACCCCTCGCTGACGCAGATCGCGGCGAGGGCGGAGAGGAGCTTCTTGCCGTGGCCGGTGCCTCGGGCGGTCGGGCGGACGTAGAGGTCTTCCAGGTGGAGCGCCCGGGTGCCGGTCCAGGTGGAGAACTTGGGGAACCAGAGGGCGTATCCGACGGTCTCTCCCGCGTCGTCCTCGGCGATGAGCGCGTGCGCGGCGACGGAGGGGCCGAACAGGGCCTGGCGGAGTTGCTCCTCGGTGGCCTTCACCTGCTCAAGTGCCTTCTCGTACGTGGCGAGTTCACGGATCATCGCGAGGATCTCGGCGACGTCTCCCGGACGGGCGTTCCTGATCATCCTCCGATCATGTGACGCTCCCGGCCCCCTGTCCAACCCCGACCGGCTCTGGGACCCTGCCCCCGTGCCGACCACCTTCGCCGCGTTCGCCGGAGCGGCCTTCCTGCTGTCGATGGTTCCCGGGCCGAGCACGGTCGTCATCCTGCGCCGCTCGGTGGCGGACGGCCGCAGGTACGGCATGGCCTCGGTGCTGGGCAACGAGACCGGGGTCATGCTCTGGGGCCTGGCCGCCGCGTTCGGCCTGTCGGCGCTCCTGACGGCGTCCCGGTTCGCGTACGACGTGATCCGGATCACCGGCGCGGTCGTCCTGGTGTGGATGGGGGCCCGCGCGCTGTGGCGGGCGCGGCGAGCCGGACGGGCGCCCGAAGCCGCCGCGGACAGCGCCTCGCCCTCCCTGCGCCGGGCGTTCTGGCAGGGGCTCGTCACGAACGTCGCCAACCCCAAGGCCGGGGTGTTCGCGGTGGCGTTCCTCCCCCAGTTCGTGCCGCCGTCGGCCCCCGCCCTGCCGACGCTGATCGCCCTCGCCGTGCTCTGGGCCGTCGTCGACCTGGTCTGGTACACGCCCCTCGTCTGGCTGGCCGCCCGCGCGAGCGCCCTCCTGCGCCGCCCGTCGGCCCGCCGCCGGATGGAACAGCTCTGCGGGACGTTCCTGATCGCACTGGGGGTACGGCTGGCGGCGCAGCCGTGAGGGCACGGCGGACGGCTCGGCCCTGAGAGGCATGGGCGGCCCAACACCCCTGAGAGGCGGGGCCGTTCACTCCTGGACCGGCACCCGAAGCACACCCCGGCCCGCTCCCCGCTCACCTCACACCCGGCACACCACGACCCCCGCCTCCGTCCGCACCACGAACTCCCCCTCCCCCACCAGCAGTTCCCGCACCCGTGCCACCGTCTCCCCGAACGGCACCCCGAGTTCGTCCGCCCAGGCCCGGTACGACGCCAGATACGCGACCACCGGCTCCGGCTCCACCACCCTGATCACCCCCGGCAACCGCACCACCTCCACCTCCCCGAACCACTCCCCCAGCAGCCCCGGCGCGTCCTCCAGGGTGAACCGCGCCCCGAGCGACACGGGCGGCGGTGCCGTGCCGGTCACCTCCCCGGCGGCCCGCCGCCACAGCTCCCCCAACTCCGCCTTGTCCGCACGCCCGTTGGTGGAGACGATCACGACACCCCCCTCCTCCACCACCCGCGCCAGCTCCCCGACCGCCGCCCAGACGTCCGGCACGTGGTACAGCATGTGCATCGCGATGGCACCCCCCAAGCTCCGGTCCGCCAAGGGGAGTTGTACGGCGTCGGCGACCCCGACCGGTCCGGGCAGGCCGGTGAGGATGCCGGGCGAGAGGTCGAGGCCGAGGACACGGTGCTCGCGCCGCAACCGCTCCAGGAAGAGCCCGTTGCCGCAGCCGACGTCGGCCAACCAGCCCCGTACCCCGGCGAGTTGTCCGGCGACGAGGCCGGGGAGGTCGTGGCGGGGGGTCTGGTGGGCGTACAGGGCCTGGCGGGCGGCGAGATCGCGGGCGTCCCGGTAGGCGTGGCCGACGAGACGGGCGCGGTCGGTGACGGCGGAGGGATGCTCGGAAGAGGAGTGCTCGGCTGAGGTCACGCCGTCGATTCTGCCGCCGGAGACGGGAGTTCGCCTAGGACGGCGGCCGGTGTGGACCGACCGCCGCCCCCTCGACGCCGGTTCAGTGGAACTGCGGCACGATCAGATAGATCCCGTACGCCACGACCGCGGCGCAGGCGAGAAAGCACAGCCCGGCCTGGACCCGGCCGACGACACCGACCGCCGCCCCCTCCGACCCCGCCGCCCCCTCGTCCCCCCGCGCCAGCCCCAGCACACCGAGGCTGAACACGACCACCACCGCGACGGTCACGCCGAGGCTGACCGCGGCGACCTGCCCGAGGGCACTCCAGTTGAGATGCATCGCATGTCTCCTTGACGGAACTCAGGCGGCCGTACCGACACGCGCCGGCGGCTCGGAGCGGAGGGTGACCTCGTGCGCGTCGTTGACATTGCTCGCGTGAACGGGGTTGCGGCGGGAGGCCACGAAGATGCCCCCGGCGACGGCGACGCCGATCAGCGCGACGACGGTCGTCCCGAAGTCACCGCCGTGCTTGACGGCGTACGCCGCGACCGCCCCGACGAGCGCCGCCGCAGGCAGCGTGACCAGCCACGCGACGACCATCTTGCCCGCGACGCTCCACCGCACCTCCGCCAGCCGACGGCCGAGCCCGGCGCCGAGGATGGACCCGGAGGCGACCTGCGTGGTGGAGAGGGCGAAGCCGAGGTGCGCGGAGGTGAGGATGACGGTCGTGGACGCGGTCTCGGCCGCGAACCCCTGCGGCGACTGGATCTCCGTCAGCCCCTTGCCCATCGTCCGGATGATCCGCCAGCCGCCCAGGTACGTGCCGAGGCCGATCGCGAGGCCCGCGGAGGCGATGACCCAGACCGGCGGGCCGGCGTCGTGGCCGAGGGCGCCCGCGGAGATCAGGGTCAGGGTGATGACGCCCATCGTCTTCTGCGCGTCGTTCGTGCCGTGCGCGAGGGAGACGAGGGAGGCGGAGGCGATCTGCCCGTACCGGAACCCCTTCTCGACGGGCTTCTTCTTCGCCCGCTCGGTGATCTTGTAGGCGAGATAGGTGGCCGCGAGCGCCGCGACCCCGGCGACGACCGGGGAGGCGACCGCCGGGACGAGCACCTTCTCGACGACCTTGTCGAAGTGCACGCCGTGCTCGCCCGCGCCGACCCACACCGCGCCGATCAGCCCGCCGAACAACGCGTGCGAGGAGCTGGAGGGCAGGCCGACCAGCCAGGTCATGAGATTCCAGAGGATGGCCCCGACGAGCCCCGCGAAGATCATCCCCGGGGTGACGAGCGTGTCGTCGACGATCCCGCCGGAGATCGTCTTCGCGACCTCCGTCGACAGGAACGCGCCGACGACGTTGAGCGCGCCGCTGATGAGGACGGCCGTGCGCGGGCCGAGCGCGCCGGTCGCGATGGACGTCGCCATCGCGTTGGCCGTGTCGTGGAAACCGTTGGTGAAGTCGAAGGCCAACGCCGTGACGATGACCACCGCCACCAGGAACGTGATGTGATCCATTCCCCCATGCAAACAAGCGCAGGCCAATCCGGGGCGAACCCCAGGCAAAGGCTCGGCCAGGAGAGTGAACGGAACCCGTGTCATGCTGGCCGGCATGGTGAGCGTCGAGGATCTCGTGCGGTTGCGGCAGGCCAGGGACCGGATGGACCGGGAGTACGCCGAGCCGCTCGACATCACCGCCCTCGCGGGGACGGCCCTCATGTCGCCGGGGCACTTCCAGCGCAGTTTCCGCGAGGAGTACGGGGAGACGCCGTACGCCTATCTCATGACCCGGCGGGTCGAGCGGGCGAAGGCGCTGCTGCGGCGCGGGGACCTGTCGGTGACGGACGTGTGCATGGCCGTCGGCTGCACCTCCCTGGGCTCCTTCAGCTCCCGGTTCACGGAGCTGGTCGGCGAGACACCGAGCGCCTACCGGGCCCGGTCGCACGAGGAGAGCGCGGTGATCCCGCCGTGCGTGGCCCGGACGTACACCAGGCCGAAACGGCGTCGACGGACCTAGGCTGACCGGCATGGATCTGAAACTCCACCAGTGCTTCATCGCCGTGGACGACCACGACAAGGCCCTGCACTTCTACGTCGACGTCCTGGGTCTGGAGATCCGCAACGACGTGAGTTACGAGGACATGCGCTGGGTGACCGTGGGTTCGCCGCTCCAGCCGGACGTCTCCGTCGTCCTCGAACCGCCGGACGCGAACCCCGACGCCTCGCCGGCCGACCGTGAGGCGCTGAACCGGCTGCTCGCGAAGGGGCTGCTGCGCGGGGCGATCTTCGCGACCCCGGACTGCGACGCCCTCGCGTCCCGGGTCCGTGAGGCCGGGTACGACCTCCTCCAGGAGCCCATGGACCAGCCGTACGGCGTCCGCGACTGCGCGTTCCGCGACCCCGCCGGGAACCTCCTGCGCTTCATGGAGCGCCCGCTGTGACGGACGTCCGCTGGACCTACGCCTTCATCGACCGCCCCTCCCCCGTCTCGGCCGCGTTCTGGACGGCGGTGACGGGCACGGCCCTGTCCGAACCCCGGGGCGAGCGGGGCGAGTTCACGACGCTGCTGCCTCCCGAGGGGTACGACCCCTGCGTCAAGTTCCAGACGGTCGCCGAGGGTCCCGGCGGCGCGCATCCCGACTTCGCGGTCACAGACGTACGGGGTTTCGCGGCGCGGGCGCGGGAGCTGGGCGCCGAGACCGTCACCGACGACACCGATCTGGCCGTCCTGCGCTCCCCCGCCGGCCAGCTGTTCTGCGCGGTCCCCTGGCACGGCGAGTCGACCAGACCCCCGGTGTTCGGCGGCAGCCGCCTCGACCAGGTGAGCATCGACCTCCCCCCTTCCACCTATGAGCCCGAGATCGCCTTCTTCACCGCGCTTCTCCCCACATGGACCTCAACGCCCGGCTCCCTCCCGGAGTTCCACGTCCTCACCCCGCCCCCCGGCCTCCCCCTCCGCCTCCTCCTCCAGCGCACCGACCGCGAACAGCCCCTCTCCGCCCACCTCGACTTCGCCGCCGCCCCGGACATCCCCGAGGTCAGGACCCGTCACGAGCGGTCGGGCGCCCGCACGGTCGCCGAGTTCCCGTACTGGACGGTCCTGCGCGACCCGGACGACGGCCTGTACTGCCTGACGGCCCGCGACGCGGAGACGGGCGGCCTGCCGAGGGGCTAGGCCGGAAAGTCCTCGAACCCCACCGGAAAGTCCTCGACCTCCACCACCGCCCCTGCCGGAATCCCCCCGTACACGTGCGGGAACCCGCCCTCGTACTTCAGCGGCGCCCCCAGCCGCTCCGGGTCGATCACCAGCACGACGAGATCGCCCCCGCCGTCGCCGTACACGAGCTCAGCGGTCCCGGCGAGCTGCTCCCGGGTCGAGCAGTGCACGAACCCTTCGTCCGCGAGCGTCTTCCCCCGGGTCGACCACTCGTAGACCCCCCGCTCCCGCGCCTCCTCCCAGAGGACACGTTCGGTGAGGTGCAGGACACAGGGCCGGGTTCTGGACATGCCGACACGATAAATCAGGCCCCGCACACCGTGGGGATGTGCGGGACCTGGTCAGGTGGGACGCGTCAGCTGCTGCGCCGCGTGACGAACTCGGCCAGCGCCAGCAGCCCTTCCGCCCGCTCAGGTTCCCGTACGGCCCGGGCCAGCTCCCCCACGGCCGTCCCCATCCGGTCCGCGGCCTCGGCCTGGGCCCAGTCCCTCCCCCCGGCCCGCTCGACCAGGAGTGCCGTCCTCTCCAGCTCCCCCTCCACGTACGGCCCCACGTACAGCGCCGCCAGTTCCTCGGCCGCCACTCCGCCGGAGGCCAGCGCGGCGACGACCGGCAGCGACTTCTTGCGGGCGGTGAGGTCGGCCCCGGCGGGCTTCCCGGTGTGCAGGGGATCGCCCCATATCCCGATGATGTCGTCGATGAGCTGGAACGCGAGCCCGGCCTGTCGCCCGAACGCGTCGAGGGAGTCGACCTCCTCGGCGGACCCCCCGCCGTAGAGCCCCCCGATCGCGCAGGCGCACCCGAGCAGCGCCCCGGTCTTGGCCTCGGCCATCCGCAGCACCTCGGCGAGCCCCACCGCGCGGGGATCGCGCGACTCCAGCGCGGTGTCGACCTGCTGCCCCTCGCACAGTTCGATGACGCAGTCGGTGAGCCGCCCGACGGCGGGCACGGCCGCGGGGTGGGTATCACCCGCGAGGAGCCGCAGCGCGAGCGCCTGGAGCGCGTCGCCGGAGAGGATCGCGTCGGGGTCGCCGAACACGTGCCACGCGGTGGCGCGGTGCCGGCGGGTGGGGTCGCGGTCCATGACGTCGTCGTGCAACAGCGTGAAGTTGTGGACGAGTTCGACGGCGGCGGCGGCCCGCACCGCGGCCGTCCGGGCCCGCGCGCCCCCGACCGCCTCGGCGGCGGCCAGCACCAGCGCGGGCCGGATCGCCTTCCCGGCGTTCCCGGTGACCGCCCGCCCGGCCGCGTCCTGCCAGCCGAAGTGGTAGCGGGCGATCCGCCGCATCTCGGGCGGCAGCGAGTCGACGGCGGACCTGAGGACGGGGTCGACCTCGGCCCGCGCCCGGTCGAGGATCGCGAGCGCCTCCTGCCCGCCGTCCACGGACACCCCCGGTACCGAGACGGTCACGTGCGCACCCGCCCCGAAGGGCGGGCACGCACGTCGTGACGGGTGGTCACCAACGACCGACCTCGACGTTCTCCAGGACCCCGAGGGCGTCCGGGACTAGGACGGCGGCCGAGTAGTAGGCGGTGACCAGGTACTTGATGATGGCCTGTTCGTTGATGCCCATGAACCGCACGGACAGGCTGGGCTCGATCTCGTCGGGCAGCCCGGACTGGCGCAGCCCGATGACGCCCTGGTCCTTCTCGCCGAGACGCATCGCGATGATGGAGCTGGTGCGCGCCTCGGTGACGGGGATCTTGTTGCACGGGTAGATCGGGACGCCGCGCCAGGTCGGGATGCGGTTGCCGTCGATGTCGATCGTCTCGGGGACGAGCCCGCGCTTGTTCAGCTCGCGGCCGAACGCGGCGATCGCGCGCGGGTGGGCGAGGAACAGCTTCGTGCCGCGCCGGCGGCTGAGCAGTTCGTCCATGTCGTCGGGGCCCGGGACGCCGTCGTGCGGCTGGATGCGCTGGTCGTACTCGCAGTTGGTGAGGAGGCCGAACTCGCGGTTGTTGACCAGCTCGTGCTCCTGACGCTCCTTGAGCGCCTCGACCGTGAGCCGCAGCTGCTGCTCGGTCTGGTTCATGGGCTGGTTGTAGAGGTCGGCGACGCGCGAGTGGATGCGCAACACCGTCTGGGCGATGCTGAGTTCGTACTCGCGGGGCTTCGCGTCGTAGTCGACGAAGGTGTGCGGGATGTCCGGTTCGCCGGAGTGGCCCGCGGCCAGGTCGACGGCCTTCTCACCGTACTTGTTCGTGTTCTGCTCGGGGATCGCGCGCAGTTCCTGAAGGTGCCCGCTCAGCGAGTCCGCGCGTTCGGTGACCTGCTCGAAGTCCTGCCGGGAGAGGGTGAGGACGGTGCAGGGGGTGGCCGCGCGGGCGGTGTACTCCCAGATCGCGTCGGCGTCCAGGAGGGCCTGGTCGCCGAAGTAGGCGCCGTCGGCGAGGACGCCGAGGACCTGGTCGTCGCCGTAGGGGCCGGTGCCGACCTTCTCGACGCGGCCGTGCGCCAGCATGAACACTTCGTCGTTCTGGCTGCCGAAGGAGGCGATGACCTCGCCGGCGCCGATCTCGCGCTGCCGGGCCCGCGAGGCGAGTTCGGTGAGGACCTCCAGGTCCTCGTAGCCGCGCAGTGCGGGCAGTTCGCCCAGTTCGGCGGGGATGACCTCGACGCGGTCGCCGGTCTTGACGAACGTGATGCGGCCGTCGCCGACCGCGTAGGTGAGCCGCCGGTTCACCCGGTACGTACCGCCCTGGACGTCGACCCACGGCAGCGTGCGCAGCAGCCAGCGGGAGCTGATCTCCTGCATCTGCGGCACGGACTTGGTGGTGGTGGCCAGGTTCCGCGCGGCGGCCGTTCCGAGGCTCTGCTGGGGCCTGCCCTCTTCGGAGCGGACCTCTTCGCCTACCGACATGGTGTGTTGCCCTCCCGCTCATGCGCTGGCACGTGGTGCGCCAGGCACTCATCTCGCGGGCAAGCTTTCCGCAGTGGCGCGGCCAGTGGTATTACCCGAAAGAGCGGGAATGGATCATCACAAGAGTGGGAAGAGGCACGTTTCCCCGAACATTGTTCGACAATGGTCCCCGTGTCCCTCCCCTCCCCCCTCGAAGAGATCGAGGACGAACGTTTCACCAGGTACGGCGTCCGGCTCCTCCTGAAACGCGACGACCTGATCCACCCCACCCTGATCGGCAACAAGTACCGCAAACTGACCCCCAACCTGAAGGCGGCGGCCGGCCGCCCGGTCCTCACCTTCGGCGGCGCCTACTCCAACCACCTCCGCGCGACGGCCGCCGCCGGCCGCCTCCTCGGCCTCCCCACGATCGGCGTCGTCCGCGGCGACGAACTCGCCACCCGCCCCCTGAACCCCTCCCTGGCCCACTGCGCGGCCGACGGCATGCGCCTGCACTTCGTCGACCGCGCCACCTATCGCGACAAGTCGACACCGTCGACACTCACGGACATCCTCCGCGCCGCCCACGCCGAGGACGCGTACGTCGTCCCCGAGGGCGGCAGCAACGCGGCGGCCGTACGCGGCTGCCGGGCCCTGGGCGAGGAACTGGCCGAGGCCGGACTCGAAACCGGGGCTGGAATCGACGTCGCCGCGATCGCCTGCGGCACGGGCGGCACCCTGGCGGGCCTCTCGGCGGGCCTCGCCCCATCCCAACGGGCCCTGGGAATCCCGGTGTTGAAGGGCGACTTCCTCACGAAGGACATCCAGGCGCTCCAACGCGAGGCATTCGGCCGGGAGTTCCCCAACTGGCGCCTCGACCCCCGCTTCCACTTCGGCGGCTACGCCCGCACGCCCCCCGAACTGGAGGATTTCGCCCGGGACTTCGAGGACCGCCACGGCCTCCCGGTCGAGCGCCTGTATGTCGCCAAATCGCTGTACGCACTTGTCACCCTGACCCACGAAGGCGCCTTCCCGCGCGGGACGGCACTCGCGGCGGTGATCACCGGGACGCCGTTCGTCACTCCGCCTCCCGGTACGCCGCAGCCTCCTCCAGGTCCAGCCTCCTGAGCAGCGTCCGCAGCATCTCGTCGTCGATGTACCGGCCGTCCCGCAGCCGGACGAACATCTCCCGCTCGGCGCTGATCATCTCCCCCGACAGCCGCCGGTACGTGTCGTCGACGCTCTCCCCGGTCACCGGGTTGACCTGTCCGAGCCGTTCCCAGACGGCGTTGCGGCGGCGTTCGAGGACCGATCGGAGGCGGTCGGCGAGGGGCGGCGGGAGGGTGTTGCGCTCGTCCGCCAGCAGTTCGTCGAGGCGTTCCTCGGCGACCCGCGACGCCTGTGCCTGGGCGTTCGCCTCCGCGAGGGTCATCGCCTGCCGGTCGGCCTCGGGGAACTTGAGGAGCCGGATCAGCGGGGGCAGCGTCAGCCCCTGGAGGACGAGCGTGCCGATGACGGTCGTGAACGTCAGGAAGAGCACGAGATCCCGCTCGGGGAACGGCTCCTCGCTGTGGTGGAGGGTCAGCGGCACGGAGAACGCGATGGCCAGCGAGACGACGCCCCGCATGCCGGCCCACCCGACGACCACGGGCGCGCGCCAGGTCGGATCGTCCTCGCGCTCACGGATGCGTCTCGACAGCACGCGGGGCAGGAAGGTCGCCGGGAACACCCACAGGAAGCGGGCGGCGACGACCACGAGGAACACGGCGATCGCGTACCAGGCGGCGTCGACGGCGTCGTACTCGTCCAGGCCCTTGAGGACGACCGGGAGCTGGAGGCCGATCAGGGCGAAGACGGCGGACTCCAGGACGAAGGCGACCATCTTCCAGACGGCGGACTCCTGGAGGCGGGTGGCGAAGTCGACCTCCCACGCGCGGTGGCCCAGATACAGCGCGACCACGACGACGGCGATCACCCCGGAGGCGTGGAACTGCTCGGCGACCGAGTAGGCCACGAAGGGGATGAGCAGGGAGAGCGTGTTCTGGAGGAGGGGTTCCTTGAGGTGGGTGCGCAGCCAGTGCAGGGGGGCCATGAGGGCGAGCCCGACGGCCGTGCCGCCGACCGCCGCGAGCAGGAACTCCCCGATGCCGCCCGCCCAGGAGGCCCCCTCGCCGACGGCCGCCGCGACGGCGACCTTGTAGGCGGTGATCGCGGTCGCGTCGTTCAGCAGGGACTCGCCCTGGAGGATCGTCGTGATCCGGGACGGCAACCCCACACGGCGTGCGACCGCGGTGGCGGCGACGGCGTCCGGGGGCGCGACGACGGCCCCGAGGACGAGAGCCGCGGTCAGCGGCATCCCGGGGACCAGCGCGTAGACGGCCCACCCGACGGCGAGCGTCGCGAAGAGCACGTACCCGACCGACAGCAGCGCGACGGGCCGCATCTGGGCGCGCAGGTCCAGGTACGAGCTGTCGGCGGCGGAGGTGTACAGCAGGGGCGGCAGGAGCAGCGGGAGGACGATCTCCGGGTCCAGCGCGTAGTCGGGCACCCCGGGGACGTACGACACCGCGAGGCCCGCCGCGACGAGCAGCAGCGGCGCCGGCACCGGGGTGCGCCGGGCCGCCGCCGCGATCGCGGCACTGGCCGCCACCAGCAGAAGGAGCGGCATCACATCCATGTCGGGCCCACCTGTTTCGTTCCTCGGTTTTTCCGCGCGGTGATCCGTACGGCCGTCGTAACCTGGCCATCATGAAACAGTGCACGCACGCCGACGCGCTGCCGGACCCCGATCCCACGCCGCTGAGCGCGACGTGTCCGGAGTGTCTGCGGGCCGGTACCCACCCGGTGCAGTTGCGCCTGTGCCTGACGTGCGGGCACGTCGGCTGCTGCGACACCTCGCCCGGACGCCACGCGACCCTGCATCATGACGAGACGGGCCATCCGGTGATGCGGACGTTCGAGCCCGGCGAGGACTGGCGGTGGTGCTTTGTGGATCACGTCCTGGTGTGATCGGGAGCGGGTACGGTTCGGGAGTCTGATGCCGGGGTACGTCAACCCGGCGCGCGCTCTTCCGATTTGGGCCCGCAGACCCCCTAGACACGGAGCGTATTCAGAGTTTTACTGTGAGTGACGCCATGGGGTCGGGGTCCCGGGACAGGACGCAGGTGAGCGCGATAGCGTCACCGCTGCACCACACTTCGCGTTACCCCGGGGGGCGACGACCCTCGGCCCGAACAGCTTGTACCACCTTGGAGGTGAGGGTGTCCCAGATCGCAGGCGAGCCCGCGACCCAGGACTTCGTGGAAGTCCGGCTGCCGGCCGCGGGTGCCTACCTGTCGGTGCTGCGGACGGCCACGGCCGGCCTCGCGGCCCGTTTGGACTTCACCCTGGACGAGATCGAGGACCTGCGCATCGCGGTGGACGAGGCGTGCGCGATCCTGCTCCAGCAGGCCGTGCCCGGTTCGGTGCTCGGCTGCGTGTTCCGCCTCGTCGACGACTCGCTGGAGGTGACCGTCTCCGCGCCGACGACAGACGGGCACGCGCCCGCGCGGGACACGTTCGCGTGGACCGTGCTGTCCGCGCTCGCGGGCAAGGTGTCCTCCGCCGTCGACGACGACAAGACCGTCTCGATCAGCCTCTACAAACAGCGCGGCGCGGGCCCCGGGCCGGCGTGAGGGACGGGGACGGGCCGGTGCAAGGCGAAGAGCGCGGCGCGCGTCCGCCGGGCGGGGAGGGCCTCCTCCCGGACGGCGCCCGCCGCACGGCGGACGGCGTCGACGGCATTCCCGAGCAGGCCCGGCCGCATCCTCAGGAGGACGACGGGCGGGATCGGGACGGTGCGCAGGGCACCCCTGGCCGGGCCAGGACGGCTCGACAAAGGGCAACGGGCGGGACGATGAGCGAGCACGAGCGGGACGAGCGACAGGGCGGCGTGGCCGCCGCGCCACACGGTCACCAGGACCGCAGCGAGGCGCGGGCCCTCTTCGTCACGCTGCGGGGGCTGCCGGACGGCAGCCCCGAGTACGCGGAGCTGCGCAACCGGCTGGTCCGGATGCATCTCCCGCTGGTCGAGCATCTCGCGCGGCGCTTCCGCAACCGGGGCGAGCCGCTGGACGACCTGACGCAGGTCGCCACGATCGGGCTCATCAAGTCCGTGGACCGCTTCGACCCCGACCGCGGCGTGGAGTTCTCCACGTACGCGACTCCGACGGTCGTCGGTGAGATCAAGCGGCACTTCCGGGACAAGGGGTGGGCCGTCCGCGTCCCGCGCCGGCTCCAGGAGCTGCGGCTCGCGCTCACCACCGCCACCGCCGAGCTCTCCCAGCTGCACGGGCGGTCCCCCACCGTCCACGAACTCGCCGAGAAGCTGGCGATCTCCGAGGAGGAGGTCCTGGAGGGCCTGGAGTCCGCCAACGCGTACTCCACCCTCTCGCTGGACGTCCCGGACACGGACGACGAGTCCCCGGCCGTCGCGGACACGCTGGGCGCGGAGGACGAGGCCCTGGAGGGCGTCGAGTACCGCGAGTCCCTCAAGCCGCTCCTCGAAGACCTCCCGCCCCGCGAGAAGCGCATCCTCCTCCTGCGGTTCTTCGGGAACATGACCCAGTCCCAGATCGCCCAGGAGGTCGGCATCTCCCAGATGCACGTCTCCCGCCTGCTGGCCCGCACCCTCGCCCAGCTCCGGGAGAAGCTGCTCGTCGAGGAGTGAGGGCCCGCCACCGCGGGGGCACAGCGCTTGCGGGTGCGGGGGTCAGTCCTGGGCGTTGCCGGGACCGCGGATGCCGAGTGCGCGGGTCGTCTCGCCGTTGACGAGGAGGACGAGGGCGACGACGGCGACGACGCCCAGCGCGATCCCCGCCGGAATGGCGACGCTGTCCGCCCGGAGCAGGGTGAAGGCGACGGGGAGCGCCATCACCTGCGTGACGACGGCGGGACCCCGGCTCCAGCTGCGCCGCTTCAGCAGCCCCCGCGCGGCGAGCAGCGGCAGCAGCGCGAGCACGGCCAGCGTGATCCCGCCGGTCACCGCGCCCTGCCGGTCGTCGGCGTCCCCACCGAGCCCCACGACCAGCATCCACACACCCCCCGCCAGCAACGCGGCCCCCTCCAGCCCGGCCAGCACGGCGGCGTACGTCAGCTTGCGGGGCCGAGGCCCGTCGGGGGTCCCGCCATCCACCGCACCGGTGTCCTGAGAGGGCCCAGCGGCCTTGTCGCTACTCACCCCTGAAGCGTAGCGGCCCACCCCGAACCACCCCGGCCCACAGCCCCTTCACCGGCCGACGCACACACCCGGCCCGACGCCGTCCCCGGCCGACTACCGTGCGTAAACCCACCCCACTCCCCGCGCACACCCCCCGCGCCCGCCCGCACCCCGCACTCCCCCCGCCCCACCCTCCCCGAAGCACCCCCAACCCCTCGCGCCCCCACAACACCTCCACGCGCCCCCGGCCCCCGCCCCCCGGCGGAGCCGGGCGTGGTGAGTGTCACCGGGGGATCTCTTACCGCTTCCCTACCTCGGCCTGTGCCCGGTACCACCCAGTAGGTACGCTGCAATCCATGCGTGCACTTCTTGTGGTCAATCCGGCGGCGACGACGACGAGTGCGCGTACCCGTGACGTGCTGATCCACGCGCTGGCGAGCGAGATGAAGCTGGAAGCCGTGACGACGGAGTACCGGGGCCACGCCCGGGACCTCGGCCGGCAGGCGGCGCAGAGCTCGGACATCGACCTGGTGGTGGCCCTCGGCGGCGACGGCACGATCAACGAGGTCGTGAACGGCCTCCTGACCGACGGCCCGGACCCGGACCGCCTGCCGGGCCTCGCGGTCGTGCCCGGCGGCTCCACGAACGTGTTCGCGAGAGCCCTGGGCCTGCCCAACGACCCGGTGGAGTCGACGGGCGCCCTGCTGGACGCGCTGCGGCGGGGCAGTGAACGGACGGTCGGCCTGGGCCTCGCCTCCGGGACCCCCGGTACGGAGGACGAAGCCGTCCCCGCCCGCTGGTTCACCTTCAACGCCGGCCTCGGATTCGACGCGAAAGTCATCGGCCGGGTCGAGCAACAGCGGGAACGTGGAAGGAAATCCACACACGCTCTTTACCTTCAGCAGGCACTCCGTCAGTTTTTCGGAGAACCCCACCGCCGCCACGGAACGATCACCCTGGAACGGGCCGGAGAAGAACCCGTGACCGATTTGGTGATGTCCATAGTCTGCAACACGGCTCCGTGGACCTATCTGGGCAATCGCCCGGTGTACGCATCGCCTAAGGCTTCGTTCGATACCGGCCTCGATGTTCTCGGTCTGAGCCGCCTCTCGACCCCCGCACTCGCCCGGTATGCCACACAATTGCTGCTTTCGTCCCCCGAGAAGGGCCCCCAGGGCAAGCACGCGGTCTCCCTCCACGACGTGGACCGGTTCACCTTGCATTCGAAGGTGCCGCTCCCGCTCCAGATGGACGGAGACCACCTCGGACTGCGCACCAGCGTGACGTTCACAGGCGTACGCCGGGCACTGCGTGTGATTGTGTGAGCAGAAAGGGCGGAAGTCCTTTCACTCGAACGTTTAGGCCAGGGTCCACCCCTTGGAAGTACGGCTGTGACCCAGTCGACACCGAGGAATCAAAAAAAACTTTCCAGAAGGGGTTGTATCCGCCGCTGAGGTTTGCGAGTCTCTACGTGGCGATCGGGACAGCCCGCAACACCGGCATCCACTGATCACCGGAACCCCTCTTCACGCACCAGGACCTCGTCGGGCTCCGCTCGACCGGTGGCCCTTCCCTTGTTGAGGGATTCGTGAAAGCGTTCACATTCACAAGCAACCTGCACGTAACACCCAAGGAGAGGTAGCAGCCATGGACTGGCGTCACAACGCCGTTTGCCGCGAGGAAGACCCCGAGCTCTTCTTCCCCATCGGCAACACCGGTCCTGCGCTGCTGCAGATCGAGGAAGCCAAGGCCGTCTGCCGGCGCTGTCCCGTGATGGACCAGTGTTTGCAGTGGGCGCTCGAGTCCGGCCAGGACTCCGGCGTCTGGGGTGGTCTCAGCGAGGACGAGCGCCGTGCCATGAAGCGCCGCGCCGCCCGCAACCGGGCCCGTCAGGCTTCTGCCTGACCTGTCCGCCCCGCGAAAACAGCCTGAGGTTGGCGGCGCGTACAGCAGGTACGCATCTCCCGCCCCCGAACCGCAGCGCGCAGTACCCCCGAGCGCTCAGTACGACTTGCACAACTTGCACGAGTACCGCAGCAGGGAGCACTAGCCCCGGCCACTTGGTCCGGGGCTCTTTGCTGTCCGGCGGCCGTCCCCGTCCGGTGTCAGCTCACTTCTGCGCCCGCACCGGCACGTCCAGGATCACCCGCGTCCCGCCCTCCGGCCCCGCCACCATGTCGAAGCTGCCCCCCAACTCCCCTTCCACCAGCGTCCGGACGATCTGCAACCCGAGGTTGCCCGAGGTGTGCGGATCGAACCCGGCCGGCAGCCCGACCCCGTCGTCCTGGACGGTGACGAGCAGCCGCGCCTCCTTCGTCGACCCCCCGCGCACGGCGCTCACCTCGACGGTCCCGGTCTCGCCCTCGCGGAAGCCGTGCTCCAGCGCGTTCTGCAAGATCTCGGTGAGAACCATCGACAGCGGCGTCGCCACCTCCGCGTCGAGAATCCCGAACCGCCCGGTCCGCCGCCCGGTCACCTTGCCCGGCGAGATCTCGGCGACCATCGCGAGCACCCGGTCGGCGATCTCGTCGAACTCCACCCGCTCGTCCAGGTTCTGAGACAGCGTCTCGTGGACGATGGCGATCGACCCGACCCGCCGGACCGCCTCCTCCAGCGCCTCCCGCCCCCGCTCGGACTCGATCCGCCGGGCCTGGAGCCGCAGCAGCGCGGCCACCGTCTGGAGGTTGTTCTTCACCCGGTGGTGGATCTCCCGGATGGTCGCGTCCTTGGTGATCAACTCCCGCTCGCGGCGGCGCAGTTCGGTGACGTCCCGGAGCAGGACCAGGGAACCGATGCGGGTGCCCTTGGGTTTGAGGGGGATCGCCCGGAACTGGATCACCCCGTCGTTCGCCTCGATCTCGAACTCGCGGGGCGCCCAGCCGCTGGCGACCTTGGCGAGCGCCTCGTCCACCGGGCCCCGGGTGGGGGCGAGTTCGGCCGTCGTCTGCCCCAGGTTGTGGCCCACGAGGTCGGAGGCGAGGCCCATGCGGTGGTACGCGGAGAGCGCGTTCGGGGAGGCGTACTGGACGATGCCGTCCGCGTCGAGGCGGATCAGGCCGTCGCCGACGCGCGGGGCGGCGTCCATGTCCATCTGCTGGCCGGCGAACGGGAAGGCGCCCGCCGCGATCATCTGGGCGAGGTCGGAGGCGCTCTGGAGGTAGGTCAGCTCCAGGCGGCTCGGGGTGCGGACGGTCAGCAGGTTGGTGTTGCGGGCGATGACGCCGAGGACGCGGCCCTCACGCCGGACGGGGATGGACTCGACCCGGACGGGGACCTCCTCGCGCCACTCCGGGTCGCCCTCGCGGACGATGCGGCCCTCGTCGTGGGCGACGTCCAGGAGGGGGCGGCGGCCCCGGGGAACCAGGTGGCCGACCATGTCGTCCTGGTAGGAGGTGGGACCGGTGTTGGGGCGCATCTGCGCCACCGAGACGTAGCGTGTGCCGTCGCTCGTCGGGACCCACAGCACCAGGTCGGCGAAGGAGAGGTCGGAGAGCAGCTGCCACTCCGAGACCAGCAGGTGCAGCCACTCCAGGTCGGAGTCGTCGAGGGCGGTGTGCTGGCGTACGAGTTCGTTCATGGAGGGCACATGGGCGAGCGTACCCGCCGGTTTGTCGCTGGCCGAAACGTGACGTTCGTACGAGGTGCTGGTTCCCATCGTCTCGGCATACCCCGCGCGACCGGCGGTGTACGCCTCTGAAAACACCCGCGGGCCGCGGCGCCTGGAGGGACCCTCAACCCTCGCGGCACCGCAGCCCGGAGCAATCTCGGCCGCGGGGTGTGCGGTCCCGGCCGGCCGAAAGGTGAGGAGCCGGGGCAGTCAGGGCAGAGAGCTCCGGGTCCTCGGTCCGCCCTCCTGTGCGGGGAGAGCGGAAGTCACTTCGAAGCCTAGCCTGTGCGGGTTCCCGTGGGGGCCCGATGGCCGGGGCAATTTCCGTGACGTGATGTTCAACGGACGGACAGCGGGCCGAAACCCCGGAGGCCGGAAGGTGTCGGCTAGATTAGAGTGGTCTAAACCACATGTCCTTTTCGGATTCTCCTCAGAACGGTAGGCCGGCGTGGAAGTTGTGATCGTCCCGGATGCCGCCGCCGGCGGCGAGCTCGTCGCCGAGGCCGTCGTACGGCTGTTGCGCGGTAAGCCCGACGCCCTGCTGGGGGTGGCCACCGGCTCCACGCCGCTGCCGGTCTACCAGGCGCTCACGGCCCGCGTGCGCGCGGGTGAGGTGGATGTCTCGGCAGCGCGGATAGCCCAGCTCGACGAGTACGTCGGGCTGCCCGCCGACCACCCCGAGTCCTACCGCTCAGTGCTGCGGCGCGAGGTCCTCACGCCGCTCGGCATCCCGCTGACCTCGTTCCTCGGCCCCGACGGCACGGCGGACGACATCCCGGCGGCGTGTGCGACGTACGACCGTGCGCTCACCGAGGCCGGCGGCGTCGACCTCCAGCTCCTCGGGATCGGCACGGACGGCCACATCGGCTTCAACGAGCCCTGCTCGTCCCTGGTCTCCCGCACCCGCATCAAGACGCTGACCGAGCAGACCCGCGTCGACAACGCCCGCTTCTTCGACGGCGACATCGGCCAGGTCCCCCACCACGTCATCACCCAGGGCATCGGCACCATCCTGGAGGCCCGCCACCTGGTCCTGCTGGCCACCGGCGAGGGCAAGGCCGACGCCGTCGCCGCCACGGTCGAGGGCCCCGTCGCGGCCGTCTGCCCCGCCTCCGCCCTCCAGCTCCACCCGCACGCCACCGTCGTCGCCGACGAGGCCGCGGCCTCCAAGCTGAAGCTGGCCGACTACTTCCGCCACACCTTCGACAACAAGCCGGACTGGCAGGGCATCTAGCCGGGGCAGCTCAGCGGGACGCTCCCGCGAGCACCTCAGCCGCCGCGCTCGCGCACACCCGGGCCGCGCCGTGGGTGGCGATGTGGGCGGCGCCCCGGGGTGCCGCGTGGGGGACGCCCATCTCCACCACGACCGTGTCGGGGCGGGCGGCCAGGAGCCGGGTCACCGCGGCGGACATCCAGGGGTGCCGGTGCTCGTCGCGGACGACGGCGACGACGCGGTGGGCACCGGCGGCTTCCAGGGCGTCGCGGCCCGCGTCGGGGCCGGTGAAGGTGCCCGTGCGGGTGCCGGGGAGCAGGCCGGTGAGGGCGGGGCCGAGGCCCCAGGGGGTCTCGTCGCCGACGGCCACGTTCGCGACGGGGGTGAAGGCGGCGACGTACGGGGGCGCCGTCAGCGGAAGGTGCTCGGCGCCCCGCACTCTCAGGGCCCGGCGCGCCGCCTCCAGGCCGATCCCCGGGGACTCCCGGAGACGGCCGCGCGCGTCCTTCGTCGTCCAGCGGGCCAGCGTCCGCACCCGGTCCGCCGCCTCCGCGAGGCGTTCCTCGGGGAGCTCGCCCGAGTGGACCGCGTCGGTCAGGGCGTCGCGCAGGCGCCGTACCGTGCCGTCGTCGTCGAGACCGCCCCCCACGCAGATCGCGTCGGCGCCGGAGGCGATCGCGAGGACCGTGCCGCGTTCGATGCCGTACGTGTCGGCGATCGCCCGCATCTCCATGCCGTCGGTGATGATCAGCCCGTCGTAGCCGAGGTCGCGGCGCAGGAGCCCGGTGAGGACGGGCCGGGAGAGGGTCGCCGGGCGGGCCGGGTCCAGGGCCGGGGTGAGGATGTGGGCGGTCATGATCGCGCGCGTCCCGGCCGCGATCGCCGCGCGGAACGGCGGCAGGTCCCGGGCGGCGAGCGTGTCGTACGGCACGTCGACGCGCGGCAGCGACTCGTGGGAGTCGACGGACGTGTCACCGTGCCCCGGGAAGTGCTTCGTGCAGGCGGCGACCCCGGCGGACTGGAGGCCGGCGACGTACGCGGCGGTGTGCCGGGCCACCAGCCCGGGGCCGGCGCCGAAGGAGCGTACGCCGATGACGGGGTTGCCGGGGTCCGTGTTGACGTCGGCGGAGGGCGCCCAGTCGAGGTTCACCCCGCACGCGGCGAGCCGGCGCCCCAGCTCGGCGGCGACGGACCGGGTGAGCTCCACGTCGTCCACGACCCCGAGCGCGAGGTTGCCCGGGAAGGAGGAGCCCCGGCGCGCTTCGAGGCGGGTGACGTCGCCGCCCTCCTCGTCGATCGCGACCAGGACGTCCGGCCGGACCTCGCGCAACCGGGCGGTCAGCCCGGCGAGCTGCCCCGGGTCCTCGATGTTGCGGGCGAACAGGCCGACCGAGGCGAGCCCCTCGTCGAGGCGGCGCAGCAGCCAGTCGGGGGCGGTCGTACCGGTGAAGCCGGGCTGGAGGACGGCGAGGGCGTCCCGGGCCACAGTCGTCTCTGCCAAGACCACCCTCCGAATGGTGTAGACCAGCATCGCGAGCTTGGACCGGACCAAAGGCCGTGTCAAGGCCCGGGACGCCGTACGCAGGGAGTTCTTACCAGGACCGACCTCGCCGTACAGGCACCCGTACACACGATCCCGTGCCACGATGTGAAGTCGCGGCCGACGGGAGGTCGGCCCGTGCGAGCCGGGAAGGCAGGCCATGAGCGCCGACGTCAGCAGTGCGGAGAACGAGGGTGGGGCGACCGTCCGTACCGCGCGCGTGCCCAAGTACTACCGTCTGAAGAAGCATCTGCTGGACATGACGCGGACCCAGGCGCCCGGCACCGCGGTCCCGCCGGAGCGCACGCTCGCGGCCGAGTTCGACACGTCCCGCACGACGGTCCGCCAGGCCCTCCAGGAGCTGGTCGTCGAGGGCCGGCTCGAACGCATCCAGGGCAAGGGCACGTTCGTCGCCAAGCCGAAGGTCTCCCAGACCCTCCAGCTGACCTCGTACACCGAGGACATGCACGCGCAGGGCCTGGAGCCGACCTCGCAGCTCATCGACATCGGGTACGTCACCGCGGACGACCGGCTCGCCGAGCTGCTCGACATCGCGCCGGGCGGACGCGTGCTGCGCATCGAGCGGCTGCGGATGGCCAACGGCGAGCCGATGGCCATAGAGACGGCCCACCTCAGCGCCAAGCGCTTCCCGGCCCTGCGCCGCTCCCTCGTCAAGTACGCGTCCCTGTACACCGCCCTCGCCGAGGTGTACGACGTCCGGCTCGCGGAGGCCGAGGAGACGATCGAGACGTCGCTGGCGACGCCGCGGGAGGCGGGCCTGCTGGGGACGGACGTGGGGCTGCCGATGCTCATGCTGTCCCGGCACTCCCTCGACCTCCGGGGGGAGCCCGTGGAGTGGGTGCGGTCGGTGTGGCGGGGGGACCGGTACAAGTTCGTGGCGCGGCTGAAGCGGCCCGTGGAGTAACCATGGAGTGACACAGGATCAGGACGATCTGCGAACAAGGCTTCCCCTGTGCTTATCCGTCACTTAGATTGCCTGCGCATTGCATTGGTGATCACTGGTGATCTCAGCGAGGGGACGGAGCCGCCGATGTCAGACACCCCACCGAAGGCCGGGGAACCGGTGGTGACGCCCTTGCGCGTCGTCATCGCCCTGTGCCTGTTCGCGCCCTTCGTGGCGCTGCTGTGGGTCGGTTCGTATGCCGATGTGAACCCGCGGTTCATCGGCATCCCGTTCTTCTACTGGTACCAGATGCTGTGGGTGCTGGTCTCCACGGTGCTGACGATGACCGCGTACCAGCTCTGGCAGCGTGACCAGCGCGCCCGCAAGGGGGGTGCGGCGAAGTGAACGACGGTGTGAACGGCGTCGCGCTCGGCGTCTTCATCTTCTTCTTCCTGGCCGTCACGGTCATGGGGTTCCTCGCGGCGCGCTGGCGCAAGGCGGAGAACGAGCACTCCCTGGACGAATGGGGGCTCGGCGGGCGGTCGTTCGGGACCTGGGTGACCTGGTTCCTGCTCGGCGGGGACCTCTACACGGCGTACACGTTCGTCGCGGTGCCGGCGGCGGTGTACGCGGCCGGCGCGGCCGGGTTCTTCGCGGTGCCGTACACGATCCTCGTCTACCCCCTCATCTTCACGTTCCTGCCCCGCCTGTGGTCCGTCTCGCACAAGCACGGGTACGTCACCACGTCCGACTTCGTGCGCGGGCGGTTCGGGTCCAAGGGGCTGTCCCTCGCGGTCGCCCTCACCGGCATCCTCGCGACGATGCCGTACATCGCGCTCCAGCTCGTCGGCATCCAGGCGGTCCTCGACGTCATGGGCGTCGGGGGCGGCGAGGACACGAACTGGTTCATCAAGGACCTGCCCCTGCTGATCGCCTTCGGCGTGCTGGCCGCGTACACGTACTCCTCGGGGCTGCGGGCACCGGCGCTGATCGCGTTCGTCAAGGACACGCTGATCTACATCGTCATCACGGTCGCGATCATCTACATCCCGATCAAGCTGGGCGGGTTCGACGAGATCTTCGCGAAGGCCGGGGAGAAGTACGAGGCCGCCGGGGCCGGGGGGCTCGTGCCGGCGCAGGGCGCGCAGTGGACGTACGCGACGCTCGCGCTCGGTTCGGCGCTGGCGCTGTTCATGTACCCCCACTCGATCACGGCGACTCTCTCCTCCCGGAGCCGCGACGTCATCCGGCGCAACACGACGATCCTGCCGCTGTATTCCCTGATGCTGGGGCTGCTGGCGCTGCTCGGGTTCATGGCCATCGCCGCCGGGGTGAAGGTCAAGAACGGGCAGCTGGCGATCCCTCAGCTGTTCGAGAACATGTTCCCGGACTGGTTCGCGGGGGTCGCGTTCGCGGCGATCGGGATCGGGGCGCTGGTGCCGGCCGCGATCATGTCCATCGCGGCGGCCAACCTCTTCACGCGGAACATCTACAAAGACTTCATCAAGCCCGACGCGACGCCGGCGCAGGAGACCAAGGTCTCGAAACTGGTCTCGCTGCTCGTGAAGGTGGGCGCGCTGGTCTTCGTCCTGACGATGGACAAGACCGTCGCCATCAACTTCCAGCTCCTCGGCGGGATCTGGATTCTCCAGACCTTCCCGGCCCTCGTCGGCGGTCTCTTCACCCGCTGGTTCCACCGCTGGGCCCTGCTGGGCGGCTGGGCGGTCGGCATGCTCTACGGCACGATCGCCGCGTACGGCGTCGCCTCGCCGACCCAGAAGCACTTCGGCGGCAGCTCGAAGGAGATCCCCGGCATCGGTGAGATCGGCTACATCGGCCTCACCGCCTTCGTCCTGAACGTCGCGGTCACGGTGGTCCTGACGTTCGTCCTGCGGGCGGCCAAGGCCCCCGACGGCATCGACGAGACCCGCCCCGAGGACTACACAGCGGACGCGGGCGACCCGGGCGTCCAGACGGAGCTACCTCCGGCGACGTCGGGAGCGGCCCACTAGGCAGGTGCGGCACCGTCGTGGTTGCTCGCGCCCGCGCGGCGGTAGCCGCAGATCGATACAGCCCCGCGCCCCTGGAAGATGCGCTCCGCGCGCTTCCAGGGGCGCGGTCCTGTGTCGCACGACCCGCAGCGAACCACCGTCGGCCACCACCCCCAGGGGCGCGGGGAACTGCGCGACCAGCCACAGCGGGCCCGCAGTCGGCAGCCCGCAGCACGCCCCACCCCCTCCCCCGCATCACAATTCTCACCCGACAGTTGACACTCCGAAGCCGACACGACACAACATCTGGGGGTGCCACCACAACCCGGCACTAGATGTATGCTCATGCTCGCTGTCGCCGCAGGGGAATCCGGTGTGAATCCGGAACTGTCCCGCAACGGTGTACTTGTGCGCATACGCACACGAGAGTCAGTCCGAGGACCTGCCGACAGCACACGCGCCCAGCCGTACCCAGGACGGCTCGGCGTGCCCTGACGTCCGGGCCTCGCGGAGTGGGCCGGGGTGCAAACGCGCCGTGCGTTCGCGCTGCCCTGCCCTCCCCCAGGCCCCCTGCCGAGCGAGGGAGAGCCTCACGTGACGATCGCGCCAGTCGAACCGGTTTCAGAGGTCCAGGCGGTCGAGACCGAGAACGACGGTCCCGGAACCGCGCTGCTGCGGACCCTGACGGAGCTGACCGCCGACCTCCCCGACGCCGACCCCGGCCGGGTCGCCGCCGCCGCCCTGCGGGGCCGCTCCGCGCGGGCGGACGAGGCCGAGTTGCGCGAGCTCGCGACCGAGGCCGCCGCCGGCCTGATCTCCGAGGACCCGGCGTACTCCCGCCTCGCCGCCCGCCTCCTGACGATCAGCATCCGCGCCGAGGCCGCCTCCCAGGGTGTGACGACCTTCACGGAGTCGGTCTCCGTGGGTCACCGCGAGGGCCTCATCGCCGACCGCACCGCGGAGTTCGCCGCCCTGCACGCCACGTACCTCGACGGCCTGATCGACCCCGCCGCCGACGACCGCTTCGGCTACTTCGGCCTGCGCACCCTGCACAGCCGTTACCTCCTGCGGCACCCGATCACCCGCAAGGTGATCGAGACCCCCCAGCACTTCCTGCTCCGGGTCGCGTCGGGCCTGGCCGAGGACAGCACCGTCCGCGCCCTGGACGAAGTCACCGCGCTGTACGGCCTGATGAGCCGGCTCGACTACCTCCCCTCCTCCCCCACCCTCTTCAACTCCGGCACCCGCCACCCGCAGATGTCGTCCTGCTACCTCCTCGACTCCCCCGTCGACGAGCTGGACTCCATCTACGACCGCTACCACCAGGTCGCCCGGCTGTCGAAGCACGCCGGCGGCATCGGTCTGTCGTACTCCCGCATCCGCTCCCGGGGTTCGCTGATCCGGGGCACGAACGGGCACTCCAACGGCATCGTGCCGTTCCTGAAGACGCTGGACGCGAGTGTGGCGGCCGTCAACCAGGGCGGTCGGCGCAAGGGCGCGGCGGCGGTCTACCTGGAGACCTGGCACTCCGACATCGAGGAGTTCCTGGAGCTGCGGGACAACACCGGTGAGGACGCCCGCCGGACGCACAACCTGAACCTCGCGCACTGGATTCCGGACGAGTTCATGCGCCGGGTCAACGCGGACCAGGAGTGGTCGCTGTTCTCCCCGTCGGACGTGCCGGAGCTGGTCGACCTGTGGGGCGACGAGTTCGACGCGGCGTACCGCGCGGCGGAGGCGAAAGGTCTCGCCAGGAAGACGATCCCGGCGCGTGACCTGTACGGCCGCATGATGCGGACGCTCGCGCAGACCGGCAACGGCTGGATGACGTTCAAGGACGCCGCGAACCGTACGGCGAACCAGACCGCCGAGCCGGGGCACGTCGTGCACTCCTCCAACCTCTGCACGGAGATCCTGGAGGTCACGGACGACGGCGAGACGGCCGTCTGCAACCTGGGTTCGGTGAACCTGGGCGCGTTCGTGACCGGTGGCGACATCGACTGGGAGCGGCTGGACGAGACCGTCCGCACCGCCGTGACCTTCCTCGACCGCGTCGTCGACATCAACTTCTACCCGACCGAGCAGGCGGGCCGCTCCAACACGAAGTGGCGTCCGGTGGGCCTGGGCGCGATGGGTCTCCAGGACGTCTTCTTCAAGCTGCGCGTCCCGTTCGACTCCGCCGAGGCGAAGGCCCTGTCGACGCGGATCGCCGAGCGGATCATGCTGGCCGCGTACGAGGCGTCCGCGGACCTCGCCGAGCGGTCCGGTCCGCTGCCCGCGTGGGAGAAGACCCGTACGGCGCGTGGTGTGCTGCACCCCGACCACTTCGGCGTCGAGTTCACGTGGCCGGAGCGGTGGGCGGCGCTGCGGGAGCGGATCGCGTCGACCGGGCTGCGCAACTCGCTGCTGCTGGCGATCGCGCCGACCGCGACGATCGCGTCCATCGCGGGCGTCTACGAGTGCATCGAGCCGCAGGTGTCCAACCTGTTCAAGCGCGAGACGCTCTCCGGTGAGTTCCTCCAGGTCAACTCGTACCTGGTGCAGGATCTGAAGGACCTCGGCGTGTGGGACGCCCGGACCCGTGAGGCGCTGCGCGAGGCCAACGGCTCGGTGCAGGACTTCGTGTGGATTCCGGACGAGGTGCGGGCGCTGTACCGCACGGCGTGGGAGATCCCGCAGCGCGGTCTGATCGACATGGCCGCCGCGCGGACGCCGTACCTGGACCAGGCGCAGTCCCTGAACCTGTTCCTGGAGACGCCGACGATCGGCAAGCTCTCCTCGATGTACGCGTACGCCTGGAAGTCCGGGCTGAAGACGACGTACTACCTGCGCTCGCGCCCGGCGACGCGCATCGCCCGCGCCGCCCAGGCGCAGGCCCCCATCCCGGTGCAGCAGGCCACGGACCCCGACGCGGTCGCCTGCTCCCTCGAAAACCCCGAGTCCTGCGAGGCATGCCAGTAATGACCACCGAAGCCCAGAAGAACCTGCTCGACCCCGGCTTCGAGCTGACGCTTCGTCCGATGCGCTACCCGGACTTCTACGAGCGCTACCGGGACGCGATCAAGAACACGTGGACGGTCGAGGAGGTCGACCTCCACTCGGACGTCGCGGACCTCGCGAAGCTGTCGCCGATGGAGCAGCACCTCATCGGCCGGCTGGTGGCGTTCTTCGCGACGGGTGACTCGATCGTCGCGAACAACCTCGTGCTGACGCTGTACAAGCACATCAACTCCCCGGAGGCGCGGCTGTACCTGTCGCGTCAGCTCTTCGAGGAGGCCGTGCACGTCCAATTCTATCTGACGCTGCTCGACACCTACCTGCCCGACCCGGAGGACCGCAACGCGGCGTTCGCGGCGGTCGAGAACATCCCCTCGATCCGCGAGAAGGCCGAGTTCTGCTTCAAGTGGATCAACGAGGTCGAGAAGCTGGACAGCCTCCAGACGCAGGCCGACCGGCGCCGCTTCCTCCTCAACCTGATCTGCTTCGCCGCGTGCATCGAGGGCCTGTTCTTCTACGGTGCCTTCGCGTACGTCTACTGGTTCCGCAGCCGGGGTCTCCTGCACGGCCTGGCGACCGGCACCAACTGGGTGTTCCGGGACGAGACGATGCACATGTCGTTCGCGTTCGAGGTCGTCGACACGGTCCGCAAGGAGGAGCCGGAGCTCTTCGACGAGGCCCTCCAGCAGCAGGTCACCGACATGCTGAAGGAGGCCGTCGAGGCGGAGCTCCAGTTCGCCCGCGACCTCTGCGGCGACGGCCTGCCCGGCATGAACACCGAGTCGATGCGCCAGTACCTGGAGTGCGTCGCCGACCAGCGCCTGGCCCGCCTCGGCTTCGCCCCGGTCTACGGCTCCGAGAACCCCTTCTCCTTCATGGAGCTCCAGGGCGTCCAGGAACTGACCAACTTCTTCGAGCGCCGCCCGTCCGCGTACCAGGTCGCCGTGGAGGGCACGGTCGACCTGGACGAGGACTTCTGAGCTACTTCAGGGTCACGGCGACCCCGGCCGACGCGGCGGAAGCGACCGCGTCCGTGCCGGGGTAGTACCACCGCCAGCTCCCCGAGGCCGTCACCGCGACCTCGGTGCTGATCTTCCCGGCGCCGCCCGTCTTCACGGTCCTCACCGTGCTGTACCGGGCGGCGCCGTTCTTCCTGAACTGGAGCATCGCCGTCTGCTTCGCGTACCCCTGGTACTTCCGGCTCTCCCAGTTGGCCTGCGTGAGCTGCCCGGTGACGGCGATCCGGGTGCCCTTGCCGGCCTTGGCGGGTGCGGCGACGGTGAGCTTGGCCGCCCGCCGGACCTTGTAGGCGGCGGCACCGTAGTAGACCCGGTGGTCACCGTCCTGGGCCTCCACGCTCAGGTTGACCGTCCACTCCCCGGCGACCCGGTTGCTGTCGATGTCGTCGCTGTCCCGGATCCAGTAGGCGTCGGCGGTCATCGTCCCGGTGCACACGGACGTCGTCCTCGACTTCTTGACGCAGGTCGTCCCGCTCCACTCGACGAACCCGTAGAGGTTGGACCGGTTGAACGTGCTCAGCCGCCTGAGCCCTTTGATCCCGGAGTCGTCCTTGACGGTGACGGCGATCGGGTAGGAGATCCGGCCCGCCGTCCCGACCGTGACGCTCCTGCCGCCGTTGACGACGGTCGACACCAGGGTGACGTTCCCCCTGCCCTCTCCGGGAACCGGCGCCGCGTGTGCCCCGGTCGCCGTCACCAGCGTCAGGGCCGCGGCACCACCGGCCGCGGCCCAGATTCTTCCGCTTCTTCCTCGCACGAACCCCCCTTTGTCACAGGTTCCGTGAGGATATCCGCCCCCTGCCTGGCCACCGGCCGCAGCCTCAGGTCCCGGGGGCGCAGGGTGATGCCGATGCGGTGGCGGGGGTCCGAGTCCTTTGTCTGCTCGAAGGTGAACGCCGAGGCGATGGAGGCGGTGAGGAGGGTCATCTCGGCCATGGAGAAGTGGTCGCTGGGGCACTTGCGGTTGCCGACGCTGAAGGGGCTCATGGCGTGTTTGGGGACCTCCTCGGAGGCGCCGGGGAGCCAGCGGTCGGGGGTGAAGCGTTCGGCGTCCCGGTAGGAGCGGGGGTCGCGCTGGACCGCGTAGGGGCTGTAGACGATGTCGGCGCCGGCGGGAATGCGGTATCCGCCCAGGGTTGTGTCGGTGACCGCGCGCCGGGTCAATATCCATACGGCCGGATAGAGCCGCAATGTCTCCACGACGACATTCCCGGTGTACGCCAGACTGCGGACGTCGTCGAATCCCACGGGCCGGTCGCCCGCCACGTTTTTCACCTCGTCCCGGATCTTGTCGGCGTGTTCGGGGTACTCGGTGAGCACCAGCAGCAACGACATGATCATGGAGCCGACGGTTTCGCTGCCCGGGGTGAGTATCGCGATGACCTGGTCGTGGATCTCCTGTTCTCCGATGGGTTCGCCATTCTCGTCCGTCGCCTCCAGCAAAGCCGTCAGCAAATCGTCCGGCTTTTGACGGGATGCCCGGCGGTCGGCGACGATCTCGTCGACCAGGAGGTGCAAATCGGCCAGCGCCCGGTTGAATTCCCGGTTGGCCGGAAGCGGCACGCGATAAAGCGGCCCGAGCGGCACGACCATGCGCTGGTACATACCGCGGAAGAGGCTCGCGAGGTCCGCGCAGATCCGGTCGGCCCGCTCGTCCATGTAACTCCCGCGCATGAGACAGCGCGCGGCGATCCGGGTGGCGACCCGGAACGACTCGGCGGTGACGTCGAGGACGTCCGCCCCGCGCCACCGCTCGACCACCGCCCGCGCCTCCTCCTCCATGATCGGCCCGTACCCGGGTATCGCGTCGAGCCTGAACGCGGGCTGTATCGTGCGGCGTTGGCGCCGGTGCAGGGGCCCGTTGGCGGTGGCGACCCCCTCCTTGCCGAGGAGGCTCTCCAGCGACTCCCACAGCGGCCCGGCGATGATGTAGTCGGGGCTGAGGGCGACCTCGCCGACGAGTTCGGGCGCGGTGACGGCGTACACCGTCTTGGGGCCGAGGCCGAGCCGGACGACGTCTCCGTGGTCACGCAGTCCGGCGAAGAACGCCAGCGGCGAGCGGGCCAGTTTCCAGCCGTGCCCGAGGAGCGGGAGGCCGCCGCCGGCGAGGGGCGGCTCCGCCGGTGCGGGGCGTACCGATTCGAGGGTCATCTATTTCTCTCCCGCCGGATCGTCGTCGACATAAGGGGGTGTGGACCGGTCGTCCCAGCTGTCGACCGTGTACCGGCCGGACTCGTGGTGGAACCAGTACGCGGAACTGAACCAGTTCCGCATGTTCTCCAGACAGGCCAGTACGGCGTCGCGGATTTCCTTGTCGCCGATTCCGGCCGCGAACGTCCGCGTCTCCCGTTCGGCGTCGAGGAAATCGGCGATGCATTCGAGGACTCGTCGCCTGAGTTCCTCCACCGACTCTTCCAGGGTGAGCCCCTCATGGACGACGAGGCTGATTCCGAGATTGTGCACCTCGTCGCCCGCTATTTCCTTGGGCAGGGAACAGAGGTCGTTGTACCAGGCGGCGAATTCCTGGCTGAGGAGAGCGGCCCGCCGGAATGCGGGGTGTTTCCGCACCCGGTCCGGGAGTTCGTGCCCCGCGGCCGGTTCCAGAAGATCCGTCCATATCCAGTGGGCGAAGGTGAGGCGCCGGAGGGCGAGGTATTCCTCGACCGGGGGGACGCGCGCCTCGACGCGGTTGCGGAACTCACGGTCGTACGCGTCGATCACTTCGTGGAAGTGCCGGGCGAAGCGGGCGTTCCAGGTGGCGGGCAGGAAGCCGTGGAGCCGCAGGACGCTGTCCGCGAGGGCCGCGACCAGCGGGTCCTGGTGGTGCAGATGGGCCTTCGGGGCGTCGAGGGCCTGGTGGAGCCGGGACTTGAGGCGCCGCCAAGCGGCGGTGCGGCCGTGCACGATGTCGCGGTCGTGGCGGTCGTCCCAGACGAAGAACCAGGCGCTGTAGTCGGCGACGGCCTGGAGGACCGCGTCGGGGGCGCCGAGGTAGTAGCCCGCCATCAAGTCCGTGTAGCACAAGCCGTCGGCATATTCCGCGACCTTGTCGGGGGGCATGAGCCGCTTATCCAGCAGCCACTGCCGGGTGTTCTGCTGTAGTCGCGGCCAATACGGGTGCAGCCGACGGGGAAACTCGGTCTCGACGACCGGCAGACTCAGCGACGGCGGAACCGCGGCACCCCGTGTGCCACCGCTCCTGCTGTATGTGGTGGTGCTCGGTGGGAAAGCTGGCACGAACAACCCCTCTCGGCCGCCTGTCGCGCACACTCCTCCCGCTGTGCCGGGCGTGCGCCGTTGCGTATCCCCGCTCTGCCCATTCAGCACCACAACTGACCGCTCTGGGAACGGATTTGCTTCTTTCACTACCCCAGAATGCTGAGATTCCACCCCTCTGTGACTGGTTATGGATCAGAAGGTGCGCTTAAGCGATCGAACGTGCGACGGACATACGAACGACGCCCGGCCGGAGGGGGTTCCGGGCCGGGCGTCGTCTCGTGCGGCGGGGTGTCAGTCGTTGGCGACCACGGGGTAGCGGGGCTCGTTCTCGGCCATCTGCCGCAGGGCGTCCTTGCGGTCGCGCTTGGAGAGGCGGTCGATGTACAGGTAGCCGTAGAGGTGGTCGGTCTCGTGCTGCAAACACCGTGCGAAGAAGCCGGTGCCGCGGACCTTGATCGGGTTGCCCCGCTCGTCCTGCCCGGTGACCTCGGCGTAGTCGGGGCGGGCCAGTTCGGCATATGCGGTCGGCACGGACAGGCAGCCCTCGTTGCCGTCGTCCAGCCGGCGCTTGTCGGCGGGGAGTTCGACGAGCTTCGGGTTGCAGACGACGCCGGTGTGGCGCACCCCGTCGTCGTCCGGGCAGTCGTAGACGAACACCTTCAGGTCGACGCCGACCTGGTTCGCGGCGAGGCCGACGCCCTCGGCGGTGCGCTGCGAGGCGAACATGTCGTCGACGAGCTTCAGCAGGGACTCGTCGAACTCGGTGACGTCCTTGCACTCCTTGTGCAGCACCGGGTTGCCGACGACGGTGATGGGCAGCGAGGTCCCGCGCTCCCGGTAGGCCGCCTCCCGTGCCTCGTTGTCCTCGGTGTCGATGACGAAGCCCTCGTCGTCCACGGGGAGCACGCCCGCGTGCTGCTGATCGGTGTCCTGCTGCGCCATGACGAGGTAAGCCTCTCTGAAACCAACGGGAAAATGCTCGATACAGGGTAAGGGGATCGCGCCCCTCAGGGGCGCGGGGAACGGCGCGACCAGCCACAACGTTCCTGCACCCGGGAAACGGCCTCAGCAGACCTCTTCGAGATCCCGCCAGTCCCTGGAGTCGGGGCTGTCCGCGACCCACCCATCAAGCAACCCCCTGACCAGCGAAGCCGGCGCAGCCACCCCGCACTCGCGCTCCGGCACCCACAGCTGCCCGTCCGTCCGGTGGCCCAGCGGTCCCGGCTGGCCCGGCTCGCTGTGGTCGTGGGGATCGAGGTGCTCCCCGTCGCCCTCGTCGGACGGCATCCGCGACTCGGAGCACATCCGGCACAGCAGCCGCACCGACGACGACCAGTCCTCGGCGGCGAACCCGGCCTCGGCGGCGAGCTGCTCCAGCGCGTCCCGGTCGGCCTCGGTACCGGCCTCCAGGAGGACCACCCAGGTCGGCACGGGCGACGGCGCCCACAGCTCGATCTCGTCGAAGACGGGGTAGGAGTGCCCGGCGGACGTGGTCCGCTCGCCGTGCGGGACGCCGTCGTGCAGGACGACCTCGCCCCAGCGCCGCCCGGACGACGGCAGCGGGATGGACAGCACCTCCACGCGCGCGGGGTCGAGCCGCCGTCCCCACACCACCTCGGCCTCCCCCTCCGGCGAGAGCCGGACGGCGGCGCTGCCGAGGTCCATGCCGACCGGTTCGGCGGAGGAGCCCGCGCCGCCCGAACCGCCCGGGACCCGCAGCCCGTACGCCTGCCAGGCACGGCGGGCCAGCGGCCAGTCCTGGAGGGCGGTCGCGGCGATGCCGACGTTCCACCAGTCGGGGGCGCCCGCGTCCTTGTCGAGGAGGGCGACGGCCCGCAGCCCGGCGGCCCGCGCCTGCTCCCAGTCGTGCCGGAACTTGTGCAGCAGCGCCAGGTTGAACCAGGACTCCGACAGCCAGGGCTCCAGATCGGCGGCGCGGGTCAGCAGCGCGCCCGCGTCCTCGTACCGCCCGTCGCCGATCAGCGTGAACGCGCGATCGGTGGCCTGCCGCCAGGAGGCGGAGGGCCGGTGCCGTCCCTTGCCGAAGATCCTCACATCACCACCCGCCCGTTCCCCGGACACCCTCTCTTCCTCGCATCAAACCATGTACGGCCGGGAGGGCGCTCGCTACCCATGGGTTACCCAAGGGCGAGCGGGGTGGGACGGGCCGCGGGACAGGACACGGGCCAGCGCGGCGACGACCTCGGGGGCGTACTCCCCGCCCGTCCCGAGGCGCAGCTCCTCCAGCGCGTTCAGCGGCCCCGAGGCGCGCGCCTTCTCCTCGTAGGCGTTGACGACCCGGACGATCCGCGCGGCCCTCGGCTGCTGGGGTCCCGGGTCCGCCTGGCGTTCGACGACGGCCGCGACCTGGGCGCTCGCGCCGGTCTGCCGGACGACGGCCCCGCCGAGGAGCGCGATCCGGCGCTGCTCCTCGGGCGGCAGGCCGGAGGTGGCGCCCTCGGGGACCGGGTCGACGAGGCTGAGCTGGCCGATGTCGTGCATGAGCGCCGCGTACTCCAGGACGGTCGACTCGGGTTCGGTGAGCCCGAGTTCACGGCCGACGGCCTGGCAGAGCGCGGCGACGCGGTGGGCGTGCCCGGCGGGCGTGTACCCGGCGATCTCGGTGGCGCGCGCGAGGGAGGCGATGGTCTGCCGGTAGGTCGCCCGCACGGCCGCGTACCGCCGGAGCGCGACCTGAGTCAGCAGCAGCGGCACCGAGAACAGCGGCAGCGCCCACAGTCCGACGACGGCCACCGCGAGCGCCGTCACCGCGCCGGTCGCGCAGACCGCCGACCCGATCCCGGGCACGGCCCGCAGCTCGTCCCGCAGCAGGGGCCCGTACGGCCAGCCGGTGCGGGCGTGCTGGAGGGCCGCCGCGAGGACGGCGTCGCACAGCGCGGTCAGCACGAGCAGCGCCAGCAGCAGGACGGCGTACCCGGGCCCGTCCGCGAGGAGGCCCCGGTTGACCAGCGGCTGGAAGCACAGCGCCGCGAACCCCACGGACAGCACGCGCCGGACGAGATGGTCGACGGCGCCGGAGCGGCCCCGGGCGATGTGCGGGACGTTCCCGAGCAGCGAGGCGACGGCCACCACGGCGACGACCTGGGCGACCCCGTGCCCGGTGGGCGAGCCGGCGTCGTCCCCGAGGAGCGCGTACGCCAGCGAGCCGGCGGCCCCGAGCGGCGCCATGTCCCGGACGCCGGGCCCGCTCCAGCGCAGCGCCTCACCGACGGCGATCAGCGTCCCGAAGGCCAGCACGATCGTGCCCTCCTTCAGCCCGTCGACGCAGGTCAGCACGGAACAGACGGTGACGGCGAGGGCGGCGCAGGCGTGCAGGGCGGCGAGCCGGAGCGGGTGGGCCCGCGGGCGGGGCCTCACGGTCGTACGCCCTGTCTGTACGGGCGGGCGGCACGCGCCTCGGGCAGCGGCTCCTCCGCCGTCACGACCGGGTGCCAGCCCCAGCGGGCGAGGGCGCGTTCCAGGGCGTCGACCATGCGGGGGTCGAACTGGGTGCCGGCGCACCGGCGCAGCTCCGCGAGGGCGACCGGGACCGGGCGGGCCCGGCTGTAGGAGCGGGTGGAGGTCATGGCGTCGAAGGCGTCGGCCACGGCGACGACCCGGGCGGGCTCGGGGATGCGGTCCCCGGCGAGGCCGTACGGGTAGCCGGAGCCGTCGAGGCGTTCGTGGTGGTGGAGGATCGCGGAGCGGGCCTCGCCGAGGAAGGCGATGCCCCGGGTGATCTCGTGACCGTACTCGGGGTGCAGTTCGATGATCCGCCGCTCCTCGGGGGTGAGCGGTCCGTCCTTGCGGAGCAGACGGGTGGGGACGCCGAGTTTGCCCACGTCGTGCAGGATGCCGGCGAACCGGATCAGCTCGACGCGGCGGTCGTCCATGCCGAGTTCCCGGGCGATCATCACGGACGCCTGCCCGACGCGTTCGCTGTGCCCGCGGGTGTACTCGTCCTTGATGTCGACGGCCTGCACGAGCGCCCGGATCGTCGCGCTGTGGGCGGCCCGCTCCCGGTTCACCTGGGCGAACACCCACCAGGCCACGCACATCGGCAGCAGCACGAGCAGCGCCGCGACGGGACCGTAGGGGCTGCGCCACAGGACGGCCATCATCAGCCCGGCGAGCCCGTGCACGGCGAGCGGCGCGAGGGACCGGCCCGGCACCGGCCGCCGTACGGGCCCCTCGGCGAGCGCGCGGACGCCGCTGTCGAGGAGGGCGAGGACGACGCAGTACACGAGGACGGCGGCGCAGGCGGGCAGCAGCGCGTACGGGAAATCCGGCGCCACCACCGCGTCGCGTCCGCCGAGCCGCCAGTGCGTCCACCCCGCGCACCACACGGTGACCGAACCGGAGGCGGCCCGCCAGAGCCGGCGCCACCAGCCGGCCGGCGCGCACAGGGCGCCGGGCAGCGGGACGAGGGCTGCGGCGGGCGGCGGCAGCAGGAAGGCCGCCGCGAGGAGGACGGGGTGGAAGGTGCCCTTCACGGCCCGCTCCCCCACGGCGTGCACGAGGGCGAGGAGGCCGACGGCGATCCAGGGGGTGCGGGCGGCGGGGGTGACGGGCAGACACAGCAGCGCGGCGACCACCGCGACGACACCTACGAAGAACCGCGCCCGCCCCGGAATAGCCTCCACGAGGGGGAAGCCTAGGGACGGGCGGAGGGGGCGTACGGGGTAACCAGAGGTAGTACCCCGTTCGAGTGACGGTTCAGGACTCCTGGGGTGCCACCGCGATGTCGTGGTCGGGGACGGCCTGGCCGGAGCGGATCAGGTCGAGCCGGCCGAGCACCTTGGCGCGCAGGTCGGTCGGTACGTCGTCCTGTCCGCAGCAGCGCTTGACCAGCTTCTTCACGGCCTCTTCGAGTCCGTACTTCTCCAGGCACGGCGAGCACTCGGTGAAGTGCTGCTTGAACTTGTCCCGGTCCACGTCCGGCATCTCGCTGTCGAGGAACTCGTAGAGATGGTCGAGCACCTCGGAGCAGTCCGTCTCGTGGTGGTCTCCGCAGCTCATGAACCCGAGCCTTTCGCTTCGTTCGACTCCCCCGCGCCGGCCGGGACGAGCCCGCGCTCACGGGCGTAGTCCTCCAGCATTCCGCGCAGTTGACGCCGGCCCCGGTGCAGCCGGGACATCACCGTACCGATGGGTGTCCCCATGATGTCGGCGATCTCCTTGTACGCAAAGCCCTCGACGTCCGCGAGATAGACGGCGATGCGGAACTCCTCGGGGATCGCCTGGAGGGCTTCCTTCACGTCCGAGTCGGGCAGGTGGTCGAGGGCCTGCGACTCGGCGGAGCGCAGCCCGGTCGACATGTGCGACTCGGCGCGGGCGAGCTGCCAGTCCTCGATCTCCTCGGCCGCGCTGCGCTGGGGCTCGCGCTGCTTCTTGCGGTACGAGTTGATGAACGTGTTCGTGAGAATCCGGTACAGCCACGCCTTGAGGTTGGTGCCCTCGCGGAACTGGTGGAAGGACGCGTACGCCTTGGCGTACGTCTCCTGGACCAGGTCCTCCGCGTCGGCGGGGTTGCGCGTCATGCGCAGTGCCGCCGAGTACATCTGGTCGAGGAATTCGAGGGCGTCCCGCTCGAAGCGCGCGCTGCGCTCGGAGGTCGACTCGCTCTCGCCCCGGCCCTCGGGCTGCTCCGCCTGGCCGTGATCGGTCCCTGCGTCGGTACCGGTGACCGGACCCACCTCCTCAAGATTCCAGGCGGCATCGAGACCGGTGCCACCAGAATCGGAGGATAGACGACGATCCGGTCCGCCCGCCGCCCGAATAGGGCCGGTCTTCGCCGCGTGCAGCACCGTCCAGTCCAGGTCGGCGCGGCTGGAGCGGTTCGGGCAGATGGTCGAACCCATGCGGCGGACTTCCTCTCTCACGGACTTCTCAACGTTCCTGTCCGCATCAACAGTCGTACGGGGCTCGACATTCCCCGAGCGTTGTGATCCAGCGGACGACGCCGTCCGTGACGATCGTCACCGTCTCCTCCTGCGTCATCCCGCACCTCTTCGGCACCGCGAACCCGTGATCCGCGAACGGCACCTCGACCATCCCGAACTCCCCCTCCGGAAACTCCCCGGGCTTCCCGAACGGGTCGTTGCCGCCCTGTACGACGAGAGTCGGCACCCCGGCCCCGAGCAGCTCCCCTTCACGGGACTTCTCCGGCTTACCGGGCGGATGCAGCGGAAAGCTGAGCGCGAGCACGCCCACGGCCCCCAGTTCGACGGCCGTCCGGCAGGCGACCCGCGCCCCGGCGGACCGCCCCCCGGACACCACGGGCAGCCCCTTCGCCGCCACGGCCTCCCAGATCCCCCGCCACCCCACGTCCAGCGTCCTCGGCGCCGGCGCCACCTTCTTCCCGGCGACCCGCCAGGGCTGCTCGACGAGCGCGACGGTCACCCCGTGCGCGGGGAGCACGGCGGCGAGCCCCTGGAGATCCCGGGCCTCGATCCCGCCTCCCGCCCCATGGCTGACAGCGAGGACGAGACGGGGCTTCTTCGCCGGACACCAGGTGATACGGGCGTCACCGGCTTCGGTGGGGACGATCTGGCTGGTCATGCGGAGAGGGTGCCAGAGAGCGGGGCGGGACGGGGGCATCGGAGTCGGGGCGTTTTGGCGCCGGGGCGTATCGGAGCCGGGGCATTGGGGAGCCGGGGGGGATGGCGCCAGGGCGTCTCAGAGCGAGGGCTTTGGGGAGCCCGGGCGTTTGGGCGCCAGGGCGTTTGGGAAGCCGTCCGCCTCAGGGCCCGGCCCGCCCCGAGATCGAGCCCGCCTCACCCCTCGGCCCCTTGCAGCCCCGGCCCCCTCAGAACAGCGTCCCCTCCTCCGGCCCCTCCAACTCCGTCAGCAGTTCCGGGCCGTTGTTGCGGACGTTGCTGACGGTCGTGGAGACGGGGTAGGCGCGCATGAGGCCGTGCGGGGGCGGGGTCAGGAGGGGCGTGAGGTCGGCGAGGTCGGTGGCCGTGGGGTCGAGCCAGGCGTCCCAGCGGTCGGGGGTCAGCATGAGCGGCATACGGGGGTGGATGTCGGCCAGGCTGCGGGGGCCCTCGGCGGGGGCGACGGCGAGGGGGGTCGTCTCGGCCTCGGTGGTGATGACCGAGCACGTCACCCACCAGGCGAGCGGATGGTCGTCCGGCAGCGTCCGGTCCCGCCAGAACTCGTACAGACCGGCCATCGCGAACACCGACCCGTCGGCCGGCAGCACGAAGTACGGCTGCTTGCGGGGCCGCTTCTTCTTCCCCTCGACCTCCAGCTCCCGCTCGTCCTTCGCGGTGACCCACTCGTAATACCCGTCGGCCGGGACGATGCAGCGCCGGGCGGCGAAGGCCCGCCGGAACGACGGCTTCTCGTGCACCGTCTCGGACCGCGCGTTGATCATCCGCGCGGCCCCCTCGGGCGACTTGGCCCACGAGGGCACGAGCCCCCACCTGACCCTGCGGAGCTGGCGAACCGGCCGCCGGTCGTCGGCGTCTTTCAACGGACGGTCCAGGACGACGTACACCTCTTTCGTGGGCGCCACGTTGTAGTCGGGGGCCAGCGCCTCCTCCGGCTCGATCTTCTCGATCTCAAAGATTCCTGCGAGATCCTCGGGCCTACGACTGGCCGCATACCGTCCGCACATACGTGCCACACTGCCAGACCCCGTACGCCGCTAGGCTCTGTCGTCAAATTCTCGTCGTCCGCCCGGAGGGCGGGCCGGGCGGGGTCTGGTGCGTGCAGCTGCAAGGCGGAGGAGGGAGTCGACGCGGCGCGTCGGCGACCGACGACAACGCCTGGGGTCCCCCCTGCTCGAAGAGCTTGGGGGAGTGCGTGCCGGACCCCGCCCGGCAGGCGGGAATTTGACGACAGAGCCTTAGGGAGTCACCGCCGAATATGGACAGCACCGCCGACCTGTGGGACCGCGTCACCGGCCTCCAGCCCGACCCCGATCTCTGGGTCGTCGTGGCCACCGCCCTCGCCGCCCTCGCGATAGTCGTCCCCCACAACCTGTGGCGCCTCTCCCGCAACGCCATCACGATCGCCCACGAGGGCGGCCACGGCCTGATCGCCCTCCTCACCGGCCGCACCCTCACGGGCATCCGCCTCCACTCGGACACCAGCGGCCTGACCCTGAGCCGAGGCAAGCCGCACGGCATCGGCATGATCCTCACGGCGGCGGCGGGCTACACGGCCCCCTCCCTGCTGGGCCTCGGCGGCGCGTCCCTCCTGGGCGCGGGCCGGATCACCCTGCTGTTGTGGGTGGCGACGGCGTTGCTGGTGGCCATGCTGGTGATGATCCGCAACGCGTACGGCGTTCTGACGGTCGTCCTGTCCGGCGGCGCGTTCCTGCTGGTCTCCTGGCTGGCGGGCCCTCAAGTGCAGGCCGCCTTCGCCTACGCGGTGGTGTGGTTCCTGTTGCTGGGAGGCGTCCGCCCGCCGTTCGAGCTCCAGGCGAAGCGGCGGCGGGGAGGGGCGTCGGAGTCGGACGCGGACCAGTTGTCGAGGCTGACGCACGTACCGGCGGGGTTGTGGCTGTTCCTGTTCCACACGGTGTCGATCTGTTCGCTGCTGGGTGGGGGCAGGTGGCTGCTGGGGTTGTAGCTCTCAGTGCCGCACCACAGCCGGATGCGGCCCCGAAGGGGCACGCATCTTTAGGGGCGCGGGGAACTGCGCGACCAGCCACGACGGCGCCGCGCCCAGACACGCAACCGCCGACAACGCTCCCCCACCCATGGCCGTCCCCCAACCGCAACCGCCGACTAAAGTGAACGCATGCCGCAGAACCCCGTCCACACCGCCCACTGGCCCGCCCCCACCGCGAGCGGAGCCGTCGACGCGACGGTCCACGTACCGGGGTCGAAGTCCGTCACCAACCGCGCCCTGGTCCTCGCCTCCCTCGCCTCGGAACCGGGCTGGCTCCGCCGCCCCCTCCGCTCCCGGGACACCCTCCTGATGGCAGCGGCGCTACGGGCGATGGGCGTGGGCATCGAGGAGGGCGTCGGCCCGGACGGCACGGGCGAGGCATGGCGTGTCCTCCCCGCCGACCTCAGGGGCCCCGCCACCGTGGACGTCGGCAACGCCGGCACCGTCATGCGCTTCCTCCCCCCGGTGGCCACCCTGGCGAACGGCCCGATCAGGTTCGACGGCGACCCGAGGTCGTACGAACGCCCCCTGCACGGCGTGATCGACGCCCTGCGCGCCCTCGGCGCCCGTATCGACGACGACGGCCGGGGCGCGCTCCCCCTGACCGTGCACGGCGGCGGCGCCCTGGACGGCGGCCCGGTGGAGATCGATGCGTCCTCGTCGTCCCAGTTCGTGAGCGCGCTCCTGCTCAGCGGCCCCCGCTTCAACCAGGGCGTGGAGGTGCGGCACACCGGCGCCACCCTCCCCTCCCTCCCCCACATCCGGATGACGGTCGACATGCTGCGCGCGGCCGGCGCCCAGGTCGACACCCCGGAGGCGGGCGGCGAGCGCAACGTCTGGCGGGTCACCCCGGGCGCCCTCCTCGGCCGGGACCTGACGATCGAACCGGACCTCTCGAACGCGCAGCCGTTCCTCGCGGCGGCGCTGGTGACGGGCGGCAGGGTGACCGTCCCGGACTGGCCGAGGCGTACGACGCAGCCGGGCGACGCCCTGCGGGAGATCTTCACGGCGATGGGCGGCTCCTGCGAACTCACCGACCACGGCCTGACGTTCACCGGCGGCGGCAAGATCCACGGCATCGACGTCGACCTGGGCGACGTCGGCGAGCTGACCCCCGGCATCGCGGCGGTCGCCGCCCTCGCGGACTCCCCCTCGACCCTGCGCGGCGTCGCCCACCTCCGCCTCCACGAGACGGACCGCCTGGCGGCCCTCACGAAGGAGATCAACGAGCTGGGCGGCGACGTCACGGAGACGGCGGACGGCCTGCACATCCGCCCCCGCCCGTTGCACGGCGGCACCTTCCACACCTACGACGACCACCGCATGGCGACGGCCGGCGCGATCATCGGGCTGGCGGTGAAGGGCGTGGAGATCGAGAACGTGGGCACGACCGCCAAGACCCTCCCGGACTTCCCGGACATGTGGACCGGGATGCTCGGGAACTGACGATCATGCGTCGCTACGGCAAGCACACCGACGAGGACGACATCCGCTCGCGCCCCAACCGCAAGGGCAACCGTCCACGTACGAACATCCGCCCCAAGCACGAGGACGCCGCCGAGGGCATGGTCCTCACGGTCGACCGGGGCCGGCTCACCTGTCTCGTCGAGGACCGCACGGTCCTCGCGATGAAGGCCCGCGAACTGGGCCGCAAGGCCGCGATCGTCGGCGACCGGGTCGCCCTCGTCGGCGACCTCTCCGGCGCGAAGGACACCCTGGCCCGCATCGTCCGCATCGAGGAGCGCACGTCCGTCCTGCGCCGCACGGCGGACGACGACGACCCGTACGAGCGTGTCGTGGTCGCCAACGCGGATCAGCTGGCCATCGTCACCGCCCTCGCGGACCCCGAGCCCCGCCCCCGCCTGATCGACCGCTGCCTGGTCGCCGCGTACGACGGCGGCCTGGAACCCCTCCTGGTCATGACCAAGTCCGACCTGGCCCCCCCGGACAAGCTCCTGGAGCTGTACGGCGACCTCGACATCCCCTACGTGGTCACGAACCGCGAGGAGCTGGAGAACGGGGACGCGGCGGACCGGGTGCGCGAGTACCTCGTGGGCCGCACGACCGCGTTCGTCGGCCACTCCGGCGTCGGCAAGACGACCCTGGTCAACGCGCTGGTCCCCGAGGAGCGACGGCGCCTGACGGGCCACGTCAACGCGGTGACCGGCCGGGGCCGCCATACGACGACGTCGGCGCTGGCGCTCCCGCTGCACGGCGCGGACGACTGGGTCATCGACACCCCCGGTGTCCGTTCCTTCGGGCTGGCCCACATCGACCCGTCCCGGGTCATCCACGCCTTCCCCGATCTGGAGGAGGGCACGGCGGACTGTCCGCGCGCGTGCAGTCACGACGAGCCGGACTGCGCGCTGGACGCGTGGGTGGCCGCGGGGCACGCGGACCCGGCCCGCCTGTACTCGCTGCGCCGGCTGCTGGCGACGCGCGAGCGCACGGAAGGCGACTGACGGCCCGTCATTTCACGCCTCTGACCTGGGTGTTGTTTGTGTGTACCTGAGTCCGGTAAGTGCACAATCGCACCGACCTCGACGCGCACCACCAAACGGGAGGACAGCACATGGCTTGGCTGCTGGTCGTCGTGGCCGGACTGCTCGAAACGGGATTCGCGGTGTGCCTCAAGCTCTCGCACGGCTTCACCCGGCTCTGGCCGACCATCGCGTTCGCCGTCTTCGCCCTCGGCAGCTTCGGTCTCCTCACCCTCGCCCTGAGAAAGCTCGACGTGGGTCCGGCGTACGCGGTCTGGACCGGGATCGGCGCGGCCGGCACGGCGATCTACGGGATGATCTTCCTCGGCGACCTCGTCTCGACCCTGAAGATCGTGTCGATCAGCTTCGTCATCATCGGGGTGATCGGGCTCCAGCTGTCGGGGTCGTCGCACTGAGGCGGGGCCTCAGGCCGGTGACCGGTGCTCCAGCGCGCTCCGCACCAGCTCGCCCACACCGCCCTCGCCGGCGGGTGCGGCGAGACAGGACAGGGCGAGGCGGACGGCGAGTTCGGCGCTGCGGGCGAGGTCGGCGGTGTCGCCCTTGCCGGCCGCCGCCCGCTCCCGCACGTGGTTCACGAAGTCTTCCGGTGCGGGCAGCGGCCCGTCCGCCCGCCGCTGCGCCGGGACCGCCGTCCCCGACAGCACGGCCCGCAGGGGCGGCGCGGGCAGCCGCTCGCTCCAGCATCCGGTGAGCATGGCCCGTACGAGGGGGTTGTCGCGCGCGGCCGACACCGTCCACTCGGCGACCGCGACGAGCCGCTCCCCCGGCTCCCCGGGGCCGGCCGCGAACGCCCGCTCGACCCCGGCGAGATAACCGTCCGCCTCCCGCCGCACCAGCGCCCGCGCGAGCCCGTCCTTGCTCCCGAACTCGTTGTACAGCGTCTGCCGCGACACCCCGGCCGCCGCCGCCACGTCCACCATCCGCACCGTCGACCACGACCGGCGCGCGAGCGCCGCGAAAGCGGCGTCCAGCAGAGACTCCCGCGCTGAGGGCATCATCGCCTCCCTGGGCCGAGCAACTCTGCCGCCCACATTTGACGCGCCCACCGCCACTGTCAAGGGTTCGCGGCACGCCCACCCCTCGGGGACGGCGGGAACACGTCACCCCGCGCGCCTTCGTGCCGAAACCGACACCAACCCGCAACCGCCCGCATGGCCCCGTCCCCACCACGCCGGATACGGTTCCCCCATGCCGGACTACCTCGACGATCTCCGCCTCGCGCACGTCCTCGCGGACGCCGCCGACGCGGTCACCACGGCCCGTTTCAAGGCCCTCGACCTGAAGGTCGAGACGAAGCCGGACATGACTCCGGTGAGCGAGGCCGACAAGGCGGCCGAGGAACTGATCCGGGGCCAGTTGCAGCGCGCGCGCCCGAGGGACGCGATCCTCGGCGAGGAGTACGGCGTCGAGGGCACCGGTCCCCGCCGCTGGGTGATCGACCCGATCGACGGCACGAAGAACTACGTACGCGGCGTCCCCGTCTGGGCGACGCTGATCTCGCTGACGGAGGCCGGTGAGGGCGGGTACCACCCGGTCGTCGGCCTGGTCTCGGCGCCCGCGCTGGGCCGCCGCTGGTGGGCGGCGAAGGGGCACGGCGCGTTCACGGGCCGCTCGCTGTCCTCGGCGTCCCGGCTGCGCGTCTCCGGGGTGAACCGGCTCACGGACGCGTCCTTCGCGTACTCCTCCCTCTCCGGCTGGGAGGAGCGCGGCACCCTGAACGGCTTCCTGGACCTGACCCGGGAGGTCTGGCGGACCCGCGCGTACGGCGACTTCTGGTCGTACATGATGGTCGCCGAGGGCTCGGTGGACCTGTGCGCGGAGCCGGAGCTGTCGCTGTGGGACATGGCGGCGACGGCGATCGTGGTGACGGAGGCGGGCGGTACGTTCACCGGTCTGGACGGCCGTCCGGGGCCGCACAGCGGGAACGCGGCGGCGTCGAACGGGCTGCTGCACGACGAGTTGCTCGGGTATCTGAACCAGCGCTACTGACCTCGTGAGAGGGGTCGCCAACCGGCGCTCCTCCGCGGCACATATGAGCACGCGCGCCCTCAATTGGCAACGCGTGCCCCCTTGTTGACCCCCGCTTTACCTGCGACGCTGAGGGCGCCCCCACTTGTGCACTTGTGAATCCCCGAACTAGCCGGGGATCACAGGAGGAGGTCACCCTCGATGCTCGTCCACCAAGCCATGAGCCGGACGGTCCTGACCATCGGCCCCGCCCACACCCTCCGCCAGGCCGCCGCCCTGATGTCCGCCCGCCGGGTCGGCGCGGCCGTCGTCCTCGACCCGGACGCCGGCGGCATCGGCATCCTCACGGAGCGCGACATTCTCAACTCCGTGGGACTCGGCCAGAACCCCGACAGCGAGCACGCCCACGCCCACACGACGACCGACGTCGTCTTCGCGACGCCCTCGATGCCGCTGGAGGAGGCGGCGCGGGCGATGACCCGGGGCGGCTTCCGGCATCTCGTCGTGCTGGAGGGGGGCGAGCCGGCCGGGATCGTGTCCGTGCGGGACATCGTCCGCTGCTGGGTGCCGGCGGGGCTGCGGATACCGGCGTAGGCCGGACGTGCCAGGTGGGCCGTCCCCGAGGGGACCGGCCCACCACCTCGACGAGCGGTCCAGTGCTGGAGCGGCCGTGCAGGGCCTGGACCACGGCCTCCAGCCGCTCATCGAACTCATCACGGATCTTACATTGGACTAATTCCAAGTCAAGTCAGCTTCCAAAGTCACACCCGTTCGGAAAACCGCACCCGGCTGTTAATCTGGACCGCATGAGTGACCTTCTGGAGCGGCTGCGCGGGCGCGGATGGCGCATGACCGCACAGCGGCGTGTCGTGGCCGAAGTCCTCGACGGTGAACACGTCCACCTCACGGCCGACGAGGTCCACTCCCGAGCGGTGGCGAAACTCCCGGAGATCTCCCGGGCGACGGTCTACAACACCCTCGGCGAACTGGTCACCCTGGGCGAGGTCCTGGAAGTCACCACGGACAAACGCGCCAAGCGGTACGACCCCAACGCCCACCGCCCCCACCACCACCTCGTCTGCGCCCACTGCGGCACCATCCGAGACGTCCACCCCACCGGCAACCCCCTCACCGACCTCCCCACCACGGAACGCTTCGGCTTCACGATCGACGCGGTCGAGGTCACGTACAGAGGCATCTGCCCGAACTGCGCCCAGGCATAGCCGGCGCGGAGTACCCATGGGGCAACGCACTGAGGGCCCGGAACCTGTTCCCAGATTCCGGGCCCTCATCAGTAGCGGGGACAGGATTTGAACCTGCGACCTCTGGGTTATGAGCCCAGCGAGCTACCGAGCTGCTCCACCCCGCGTCGGTAAACCCAACCCTACGCGCCCCCCACACCAGGAGGCAAATCGATTCCCTACAACCCCTCACCCACCAACGCCACCCAGCTGCGGGCAGTCGTGCCGCCCCCACCCACCCCGGCCTGCACCCACCGTCCTTCCTCCGCCCTAGCTGCGGGCAGTCGTGCCGCTAGGGGCGGCACGGGTGGGCGCAGCGGCACCCCGCACGCGCGGGCAAGCAACCCCCCGCCCCAGCCACCCACCGGCCGCACCCCACCCACCCAACCCGCACCCTCACCTCACGCGCTCAACTCCTCCCGCAGCGCGTCCCGCAACCGAGCCGCCCGCTCCCCCACCTCCCCCGGCCCGAGCTCCACCGCCCGGGAGGCCCACCGCTGCCCCTCGACCAGTTCCCCCCGCCGAGCGCAGACCAGCGCGAGGCGGAGGGCGGCCCGGCCATGCCCGGCGGCAGCCGCCCGCTGCCACCACACGACCGCCTCCGGCTCACTCCCCTCCCGGACGAGCAGCAGCCCGAGATTGAACGCCCCGTTCCGCGACCCCGCCTCCGCGGCGGCCCGGTACCAGCGGGCCGCCTCCACGACGTCCCCCCGCCCTGCCGCCAGCATCCCCACCCGCACCTGCGCCCGCCGATGCCCCTGAGTCGCGGCCCGCTCGTACCACTCCTCGCACTCGGTCTTCTCCCGCACCGGCTCGCCCAGCTCATGCGCGGACGCGGCCGGCCGCCGCGCGTCGAGCAGCGCGGCCAGCCGGTAGGCGGCCTCCGCACTCCCCCCACCCGCGGCACACCGAAGGTGACGCTCGGCGGCCTGCTCGTCCCCCTCCCGCAACCGCGCCATCCCCACCTGGAGCGCCGCCTCGGTGTGCCCGGCGGCAGCCGCCCGCTCGTACCACCGCAGCGCGGCCTCCTCCTCCCCCCGCCCGGCGTGCAGAATCCCGAGGTTGAAGGCCGCGTCGACGCTCCCCGACTCCGCCGCCTTGGAGAACCACGGCTCGGCCCCGCTCGCGTCCCCGTTCTGGAGCAGCAGGATGGCGAGCGCGTTGGCGGCCTCCCGATGCCCGACGTAGGCCGCCCGCCGGTACCACTGCTCGGCCTGCGCCACCCGCCCCTGCTCCGCGCAGAGCAGCCCGAGGTTGTAGGCGCCGTTGATGTCCCCGGCGTCCATGGCGGCCCGGTACCACCGCTCGGCGGTCTGGTTCTGCCCCCGCTCGGCATGCAGCGCGCCCAGCGCGTTCGCGGCGTTCCCGTCCCCGTCCTGGGCGCCCCGCAGCCACCAGATCGCCGCGTTCTCGACGTCCCCGGCGTCGCGCAGCAGGAACCCGAGGGCACAGGCGGCGCGCGCGTCGCCGTCCTTCGCGGCCATCAGGTACCAGCGGCCGGCCTCCTTGACCTCACCGCGCCGCTCCAGAATCCCCCCGAGGTGCAGCGCGGCGCGCAGATGTCCGCGCGCGGCGGCCTGCCTGTACCACTGCTCGGCCTCGCCGCCGGCCGCCGCCCCCTCGGCCCGCTCCCCGAGGAGCCCCCCGCTGCCGGGCCGGTCGAGCCCGCGCGCCAGCCGGTACGCGGCCTCGCGGTGCCCGCGCTCGGCGGCGACGCGCAGCCATTTCGGCGCCCCGGCGTCCCCGCGGTGCTCCAGGAGGTCGGCGAGGGCGTAGGCGCCGAGGGTGTGCCCCTGTTCGGCGGACTGGCGCAGCCAGTACTCGGCGGCGGGTTCGTCCCCGCGCTCGCGGTGGTGGCGCCCGAGGGCGTGCGCGGCGGCGGAGGACCCGGCGACGGCGGCGACGCGCCACCATCCGGCGGCCTCTTCCGCGTACCCGCGCTGGTGGAGGAGGACGCCGAGGTTGTTGGCGGCGGCGCGGTCGCCGGCGGCCGTGGCCGCACGCAGCCGGGGCTCCGCACCGTCCAGGTCGCCGCGCCGCAGCAGCCGGGCACCGAGGACGCTCGCCGCCTCGGTGTCACCGCCCTCGGCGGCGAGCCAGAGGCGTGCTTCCTCGGCGGCCTCCCCCGTCTCGTCCGGGGCCGCTTCCTCTGCCTCACCCGAAGGCCGCGCAATTCGCCCTGTCTCGTACAGAGTTCCCTTGTCCCCCATAACGTCCATCGTCGCACCACCTGCAACCGAGTTACATCTGGTATACCGCAGCCAGTGAGGTCACTTCAGCGTTTTGTCGACATGCCCACAGAGAGACACATCAAACCCACTTTCTTTCCAAGACGCGGCGAAGGCCCGGATTCTGTTCCCAGAATCCGGGCCTTCGTCTTCAGTAGCGGGGACAGGATTTGAACCTGCGACCTCTGGGTTATGAGCCCAGCGAGCTACCGAGCTGCTCCACCCCGCGCCGTGTGAAACAACCGTACCACGGCGCGGAGGGAGCCTGTCGGGCCGTCAGCCGCCTAGGACGAGCTCGGCTTCGGTGTCGGCGTCGGACTCGGCGACGAACTGGCCGCCGGAGTCGGCTTGTTCGCCTCCTTCTCCGCTGCGGCCTGCGCGTCCTCGGCCCGCTTCAGCGCGGCCTCCAGGTCCTTCTGGGACTGCCCGTACGCCTCCCAGTCGCCCTTCTTCAGGGCGTCCTGGCCGGCGGTGAACGCCTTCTGGGCGTCCTGGAGCGCCTGCTGGACCGTCGGGTTGGAGGACGTCGGCGGCGGAGTCGTCCCCGTGCCCCCGCCGTCGTCGACCGGTGGCGGTGTCGTCGTCTGGGTGTCGAAGACCTTGTCGAGCGCCGCCTCCAGGGTGTCCTCGAACGCGGTGTTGCCGTTGTAGGTCACCAGCACCTTGCGCAGCAGCGGGTACTTCAGTCCACCACCGCGTACGTAGACCGGCTCCACGTAGAGCAGTCCGCCGTCGAGCGGGACGGTCAGCAGGTTGCCGTACTCGACCTCGGAGTCGCCGCCTCTCAGCAGCCTGATCGACTCGGCGATGTCCTGTTCGGAGTTGAACTGGCTCTGGACCTGTTTGGGTCCGTCGACGGTCGTACTGGTCGGCAGTTTCAGAATTCTGATCTTGCCGTAGTCCGCCGTCCCGGCCTCCGCGTCGACCGCCATGAACGCGCTCAGGTTGTCACGGCCGTTGGGCGTGAGCGTCGTCGTCAGCGAGAACGCCTGCTGCTGCTGGTCGGGCATCTTGAGGCTCAGGTAGTACGGCGGGACCGCGTCGCCCGACTTGTTCGTCGGGTCGTCCGGGACCTGCCAGACCTCGCTGCCGCTGAGGAACGTCGTCGCGTCCTTCACGTGGTAGCGGGTGAGCAGCTCGCGCTGGACCTTGAACAGGTCCTGCGGGTACCGCAGGTGGTCCATCAGGTCCTTGGAGATCGCGCCGCGCGGCTCGACCGTGTCCGGGAACGCCTTCATCCAGGTCTTGAGGACCGGGTCCTGGGTGTCCCACTGGTAGAGCTTGACCTCGCCGGTGTACGCGTCGACGGTCGCCTTCACCGAGTTGCGGATGTAGTTGACCTGGTTCTGCTGGGCCACCACCGCGCGCGAGTTGTTGGCCGCCGTCAGCGAGTCGGCCGTCGTGTCGCCCAGGGTCGTACGGGAGGCGTACGGGTAGCCGTTGGTGGTGGTGTACGCGTCGACGATCCACTGGATCTTGCCGCCGACGACCGCCGGGTAGGCGTCGCCGTCGATCGTCAGCCAGGGGGCGACGGCCTCGACGCGCTCCTTGGGCGTGCGGTTGTACAGAATCCGCGAGCCCTCGCCGATCGCGCCGGAGTACAGGATCTGCGGCTCCCCGAAGGCCACCGCGTACGCCGCCCGGTTGACCGGGCTGGAGAGGTTGACGCCGCTGCCGCCGGTGTAGCTGGTGGTCTTCTCGCCGCTGTCGTCGGAGTAGTCGATCTCCTTCTGCGGGCCGCCGACGATGGAGTACGTCGTCGTGCGCTCGCCGTAGTAGATCCGCTGCTGGTACTCCCCGAGGTCACCCGTCGACGGCAGGTCGGACTCGGTGAACACCGGCCGTCCCTCGGAGTCGACCGAGGTGCCCTGCGCCGCGACCACGCCGTAGCCGTGGGTGTAGCGGAAGTGGTTGTTGATCCAGTTCTTCTTCGGGATGCCCGCGAGGTTGATCTCGCGCAGCCCGATGACCGTGTCCTGGTCCTTGCCGTCCTTGGTGTACCGGTCGACGTCCAGGTTGGTCGGGAAGGCGTAGTAGTTACGGATCTGCTGGAGCTGCTGGAACGTCGGCGAGATGATGTTCGGGTCCATGATCCGGATGCTGGCCGTGGCGTCGGCGTTCGACCGGAGCTTGGTCTTGTCCGTCGCCGTCGACTTGCCCGAGTACTCGGTGACCTGCGCGTCGTCGATGCCGTACGCCTCGCGTGTCGCCTTCAGGTTCTTCGCGACGTACGGGGCTTCCTTGGCCTGCTCGTTCGGCTGGACCTGGAACTTCTGCACGATCGCCGGGTACAGGCCGCCGATCAGGATCGCCGAGAGGACCATCAGGCCGAAGCCGATGACCGGGAGCTGCCAGGTGCGCCGCCACAGGGTGGCGAAGAACAGCAGGGCGCAGATGACGGCGATGCAGAACAGGATCGTCTTCGCCGGGAGGTAGGCGTTGGCGTCGACGTACCGGAGGCCCGTCCAGCTGTCGGTGGCCTTGAAGTCGCTGGACTTCACGGCCAGGCCGTACCGGTCGAGCCAGTAGGCGACCGCCTTCAGCGCGACGAACACGCCGATCAGCACCGAGAGATGGCCGGTCGCGGCGGAGGTGGCACGGGCACCGGGGCTGGTGACGCGCAGTCCGCCGTACAGGTAGTGGGTGAGCGCGGCGGCGATCAGGGAGATGATCGTCGCGGCGAAGCCGAAGCCGAGCAGGAAGCGGTACCAGGGCAGGTCGAACGCGAAGAACGACACGTCCATGTGGAACTGGGGGTCCTTCTTGCCGAAGGACACGCCGTTGACCCACATCAGCCAGGTACGCCACTGCCCCGACGCCGAGGCGCCCGCGATCAGGCCCACCAGGGCGGTGATCCCGAGGAGCAGCCACTTCTTGTACGGGGCGATGCCCATGCGGTAGCGGTCGAGGCTCTGCTGCTCGACGGACATCGCCGCCAGCGGCGGGCGCAGCCGGTGCGCGAGCCAGATGTTGAAGCCGACCGCCACGGCCATGAGCAGGCCGAAGACGAAGAAGAGCCCGACCTTGGTCCACAGGGTGGTGGTGAACACGGACGAGTACTTCACCGACCGGTACCAGAGCCAGTCGGTCCAGAACCCGGCGAACATGGTGAACGCCATGCCCAGCACGGCCAGCACGCCCAGTGTCAGGAGCAGGGTCCGGGCTCGCCTGGACGGGCGGCCCACTCTGATCCGTGGCCCCGTCGGGCCTCCGCCGCGGTCCGGCATCTGGAAAGCCAAGGTGGCACCTCGAAGTTCGCTGTCGATCCCTCAGGCCCGCGTTTTCGCCGACCCCTCGTGGCCCCCAGTGATCGCGGGCCCACACCTATGCAACTTACTCATCGTTTACTCGGTTCCCGATTCAGGTCACGAACGAGGCAGGATTGTGACTATGTCCAACACCCCTATGGCGGCGAGCCCGCTCACCCGGGCCGTACTGGAGATCGACGAGTACGTCTCCGGTCTCGGCTGGGACCAGCCCGCCCGCCTCTTCGCCCTCGTAGACACCGCGCGCCTGCGCGCCGAGGAACCGCGCCTCGCGGCCCAGCTCGGTCTTGAGGACGCGCCGGAGACCGCCGGTCTCACCCCGATCGAGCAGGACGAGGTCCCCGCCTCGCAGCCGCTCGACGAGTTCCTCGCCACGATCGCCTGGCCGGCCGCGGTCACCGGCTGCGCGCTGACCGTCGAACGCCTCATGCTCCCCCCGTCCGCCGAGGCCCAGGTCCCCTCCGACCTGAACGAGGCGCGGCTCGCCAAGTGGGTCGCCGCGTACCCCGACCGCCAGGAGGTCCGGATGACCGTCGCGGTCCTGCGCGACGGCACCCGCGACTCGGCCGTGCGGCTGCGTGAGAAGGACACCCCCACGGAGGTCCTCACGGGCGGCGCCTTGGTCCCCGGCCTCGCGGAGGCCCTGTCGGCGACGTTCGCGGACTGACCTTCCCGGTACGACGACGGAGGGCGCCCTTTCTCGTGAGGGGCGCCCTCCGTCGTCGTACCGGTGCTCAGCTCTTCTGTTGATCAGCCCTCGGTCAGCCCTCGGTCAGCCCTTGGTCGTGCACTTGGGCAGGGCGTCGGTCTTGCCCTCCCGGATGTCCGTCAGGGCGCCGAGGGCATCCTTGATGGTGGCGACCTTGATCAGGGTGAGGCCGCTCGGGGTGTCCTTCGCGGCGGCGGCGCAGTTGTCGGCCGGGGTCAGGAAGTACTGGGCGCCCTTGTCGCGCGCGCCGACCGTCTTCATCTCGATGCCGCCGATGGGGCCGACCTTGCCGTCGTCGTCGATCGTGCCGGTCCCGGCGACGAACTTGCCGCCCGTGAGGCTGCCCGGGGTGAGCTTGTCGTAGATCCCGAGGGCGAACATCAGACCGGCGCTGGGGCCGCCGACGTCCGCGAGCTTGATGTCGATGGTGAAGGGGAAGGTGTGGTCGGTGCCGGCCGAGATGCCGACGATGGCCCGCTTCTCGCCCGTGTCGTCCGAGGTGGCGGTCTTGATGGTGACCTCCTCGGTGGCGGTCGCGGTCTTCCCGGCCTTCTCCGCGGCCTGCTGGGCCTTCACCGGGACGATCGTGAAGACGACGCTCTCCCCCGGCTTGTGCTTCGTCACCAGCTTCGCGACGTCACCGGGCTCCTTGACGGCCGTCCCGTCCACCGCCTTGATGACGTCCCCGGCGTGCAGCTTGCCCTCCGAGGGGGAGCCCTTCACGACCGTCGACACGATGACCCACGACTGCACCGGGATGTCCAGCTGCTTCAGCGCGGCCACCTTCGCGCTCTCCTGGGACTGGCTGAACTCCTCGGCGTTCTCCTGCCTCGACTGCTCCTCGGTCTTGCCGTCCGGGTAGAGCGTGTCGTGCGGGACGACCTTGTTGTCGTGCGCCAGCCAGCCGTAGACGGCCTCGACGAGGTTCATCCGGTAGTCGGCGCCGGTGACGCGGACCGTCGTCATGTTGAGGTGACCGGTCGTCGGGTACGTCTTGCGGCCCGAGATCTGGAGCACCGGTTCGCCGCCGTGGTCCCCCAGCGTGTTCACCGTCGGGCCCGGCGACATCTCCGAGTACGGCACCGGGAGGAGCACCCCCACACACAGGAGGGCGATCAGCGTGAGGGTCGAGGCGAGCATCGTCACCGTGCGGCGTGGCATGGCACGACAGTACGGGACGCCTCTGACAACGGGGATGGGGGACCATGGGGGCATGGCTGATGTCTCTTTCGACCACCCCGGGGAAGCCGGTACGGACGACCCCGTCCGGCTGATCGCCGTCCGCGACGAACCCCTCTCCCTCGACGAGGTGTTCCGGGCCGTGGGCGATCCGTCCGCCGGCGGTGTCGCCCTGTTCGTCGGGACGGTCCGCGACCACGACGGCGGGACCGACGTCGACTCCCTCGGCTACTCCTGCCACCCCAGCGCCGAGTCCGAGATGCGGCGGGTGGCCGAGAAGGTCGTGGCCGAGTACCCCGTCCGCGCCCTCGCCGCCGTCCACCGCGTCGGCGACCTCCAGGTGGGCGACCTCGCCGTCGTCGTCGCCGTCTCCTGCGCCCACCGCGCCGAGGCGTTCGCGGCCTGCCGCAAGCTCATCGACGACCTCAAGCGGGAGGTGCCGATCTGGAAGCGGCAGACGTTCTCGGACGGGACGGACGAGTGGGTGGGGGTGTAGCGGCGCGTGTGGGTGGGGCCGGGTCGGGCGGATCTCTCCGGTTGCGTAACCGGCGGCCCCGCGTGAGCGTTGTCAGTGCTGATCGTTAATCTGCTGATCAGTCAGTTCGCGGTGGCACGTAGGGGTCGGGAGGTCGGCACATGGGGGCGCTCGCCTGGTTGGGAATCCCGCTGATGGCAGCAATCGGTGCCGGTCTGTGGAGCACCTGGTCCACCCGCACCCGCAGGTCCCGTGGCGACGGCCCCGAACTGGACGGCTACGCGCGCTTCCGCGCGGCGATGGAACGGCCTCTGGGGAGGGAGGCGACCTTCCATGAGCCGCCTTTCCAGGAGACGCCTCTCAAGGACCCGGCTCCCCGGAACGCCGCGCTGAGGGACGCCGCGTTCGAGGACGCCCACGAGAACGTCCCTCGCGTCGAGGCGTCCCCCCTCACCCCGGAACCCGACGTCTTCGAAACCGCGCCCCCGAGGGACGACGCCTTCCCCGCCCCGGCCCTGGAAGGCACGGCCCCGACGAACTCGGCCCACGGCTGAGCGCACCGCCGGGACAGCGTCGTACCGAGTCGTGCGGATCTGTCTGCGGGGGCCGGCCCGACACCGAACGGCGGAGTGTCGGTCCGGCATTCGGTTCGCTGTGCCGGCGGCGGGGGTGTGCTCAGGAGCTCACCCGCCGCCGGCGTCGTACTCAGGCCCTCCGCCTCAGACCCGCCGCCGCGCCTTCCGGGCCCGGCGGACCACCGCTGCCGCGCCCAGCAGGGCGACCGTGGCGCCCGCCGCGCCCGCGGCGGTCGCGTCCTTGCGGCCCAGTCGGCGCCCGGCGACGGTGTGGCGCCCGGCGACCTCCTCCAGCAGCTCGGCGAGCACCTCCTCGTTGCTCCACCGGGGCCGCCACCCGGCGGCGTGGAGCCGGCTGCCGCTGACGACCCAGGGGTACATGGTGTAGGCGAGGTCCCCGGCGGGCGACGGCGTGAGCCCGATCCGGTGCAGCCGGGCCGCGGCCCCCAGCGCGACGGCGGACGGCAGCTCCATCCGCCGAATCCCGCTCAGCTCCTCGACCTCCTCCTGTTCGAGCCACCCGTCGCACCCGACGGCCAGCTCCCCCTCGACCTTCTCCAGGACGGCGTACTCCAGGGCCCCGCACAGATCGTCGACATGGCAGAACTGCCAGGCGGGCCGCGACCCGGCGACGACGAGCAGCCGGGGCGACTCGAAGTACCGGGTGAGCGCGGTGTCGGTGCCTCCGACGAGCGTCGCCGGCCGCACGACCGTGACGTTCAGCCCGGGATGCGCCCGAGGCGCCCGCCGGGCCAGCCGCTCGATCTCCAGGAGGTCCCCGACCCCGGTCGCCTCGGCGGTCGCCCGCAGCTCCGCGTCCTCGGAGAGCGGCAGCTCGTTGTCGGGCAGCGCCCCGTACACCATCGCGGACGTGCACAGCACGACCCGGTGCACCCCGGCCGCCGCGGCGGCAGTAAGTACTGTCTGCGTCCCCCGCACGTTGTAGGCCGTCCGGGCCGCGTCGTCGGACCCGAGATCGAGATCCAGCGCGAGATGGACGACGACGTCGGCCCCCCGCAACTTCTCCGCGATCGCCGGATCGCGCACGTCGAGGATGTGCCACGTCGCGTCGTCGCACTCCCCCCGCCGCTCGTCGATGGCGACGACCTGCTTGATCTCGTCGGACGCGGCGAGCCGCTCGGTCAGCAGCGCGCCCACCCCGTGCGCCGCGCCGGTCACGGCGACGACGGGCCCGCGCGCGGCGGCACCGGTTGAGCGGTTTCGCGCTGCGCGAACCTGCGGATCTGGGGAACTCACCAGGTGTCTCCAGCGGTTGTCTTGGCATACGGGCGCGGATGACGCGTACGTACCAGGTGGCTCCATCCTGCCGCAGGCCGCGAGTCGGCGGAGCACCGAGGCCCGATCGGGCCCGGGTGTCTACGCTGGGTGGTGTTGCAGGGCAGCCGCGCCGCCGGTCGTCAGACCGGTGGCCTTACCAGCCGAGGAACCCCGTGAGTGACACCCCATTCGGATTCGGCCTTCCGCCGGAGGAGCCGGAGGACGGCGACGGCAAGAAGAAGGACCAGCAGAGCGGTGGTGGTCAGGGACCGGCCAACCCGTTCGGATTCGGGCTCGGAGCCGGCGGCTTCGGCGTCCCCGGCGCCCCGGGCGCGGACAACCCGCTGGCCGCGATGTTCGGCTCCATGAACCCCGGTGACCTGGGCGCCGCGTTCCAGCAGCTCGGCCAGATGCTGTCCTACGAGGGCGGCCCGGTGAACTGGGACATGGCGAAGCAGATCGCCCGCCAGACGGTCTCGCAGGGCACGCCGGACGGCGTGAAGGACGCGAGCGTGGGCGCGTCGGAGCGCACGGCGGTCGAGGAGGCGGTCCGCCTGGCGGACCTCTGGCTCGACGACGCGACGTCCCTGCCGTCCGGCGCCGGTACGGCCGTGGCGTGGTCGCGCGCCGAGTGGGTCGAGGCGACGCTGCCCGCGTGGAAGGAGCTGGTGGACCCGGTCGCCGAGCGGGTCGGCGCGGCGATGGGCGACGTCCTGCCGGAGGAGATGCAGGCCATGGCGGGCCCGCTGATCGGCATGATGCGCTCGATGGGCGGCGCCATGTTCGGCACGCAGATCGGGCAGGCCGTGGGCGTCCTCGCGGGCGAGGTCGTCGGCTCCACGGACATCGGTCTGCCGCTCGGCCCGGCCGGCAAGGCCGCGCTGCTGCCGGTGAACATCGAGACGTTCGGCAAGGACCTGGGCGTCGCGAAGGACGAGGTGCGGCTGTATCTCGCGCTGCGCGAGGCCGCCCACCAGCGCCTGTTCGCGCATGTCCCGTGGCTGCGGGCACATCTGTTCGGCGCGGTCGACGGCTACGCGCGCGGGATCAAGGTCGACACGGCCAAGCTGGAGGACGTGGTCGGCCAGTTCGACCCGCAGAACCCCGAGCAGCTCCAGGACGCGCTCCAGCAGGGCATGTTCCAGCCGGAGGACACCCCGGAGCAGAAGGCGGCGCTGGCCCGGCTGGAGACGGCGCTGGCGCTCGTGGAGGGCTGGGTGGACGCGGTGGTCCACACGGCCGCGAAGCCGCGTCTGACGTCCGCGGACGCCCTGCGGGAGACGCTGCGCCGCCGCCGCGCCTCCGGTGGCCCCGCCGAGCAGACGTTCGCGACGCTGATCGGCCTGGAGCTGCGCCCGCGCCGCCTGCGCGACGCGTCCCGCCTGTGGGCGTCCCTCACGGACGCGCGCGGGGTCGACGGCCGCGACGCCCTGTGGGCCCACCCGGACATGCTCCCGACCGCGACCGACCTCGACGACCCGGACGGCTTCGTCCACCGCGAGCAGCTGGACTTCTCCGAGCTGGACAAGCTTCTCGGGGAGGCGGCGGAGGGCGGCCCCGACCTCAAGAAGAAGCCCTCCACCGACCCCTCCGCCGCCCCCTCCGCCGACAAGGACGACGACTCCGAGTGACCCTGTACGACGACGCGGCCTCGGTCCTCAAGGAGTACGAGGCCCAGCCCGACCTGCGCGACATCTACCTGGCCCACCTCGCGTCCCACCCGGACGGCATGTGGAAGGCGTGCGCGGACGGGCACATCACGGCGAGCGCGCTGGTCATCGACCCCGAGGGGGGCCGGGTCCTCCTCACCCTGCACAAAAAGCTCCGCATGTGGCTCCAGATGGGGGGCCACTGCGAGCCGGGCGACGAGACCCTGGCGGCCTCGGCGCTCCGCGAGGGCGTCGAGGAGTCGGGCATCGAGGGCCTGATGCTCCTGCCGGGCGGCCCGGTCCGCCTCGACCGCCACTCGACGCCGTGCGCATGGCATCTGGACGTGCAGTACGCGGCCGTACCCCCGGCGGGCGCGGTGGAGAAGATCAGCGACGAGTCACTGGACCTGCGCTGGTTCCCGTACGACGAGGTGGCGGGGGTGGCGGACGAGTCGGTGGTACGCCTGCTGGAGGAAACAAGGAAACGGCTGGCGGTATGAGAAGTAAGGGGCGCCCACCAGGCGGGCCGCCCCTTACACACGCGGTGGCACCAGGTCTTTCAGGGGCGCGGGGCTGTGTCGATCTGCGGCTACCGCCGCGTGGGCGCGAACAACCACAGCGCATCCGCACCCCGCCTCACAACCCTCCGAGGCACCCCACCAGGCGCTAGTTCCGACTACCCCCCAACGAATTCCCGCTGAGCCCCCCACTCCCCATCCCGAACTGCCCGAGCACCCCGGACGTCCTCAGGTGCTGCGGCGGCAGCAGCTCACTCGGCTGCACCAGCACATGCCCGGACCCGGAGAACTGCATCTCCCACCCCTCCCCGGACGACCCCCGCCGCCGCCACACGGCGGACGTGGACGTCGGCGCCTGCAACTGCGTACGCAGTGACGTCGACCAGGCGATCACCGCGTCCGAGTCGCAGCAGACGTTTTTCCCGGGCTCCACCTCCAGCACCAGCGGCTCCCCGGACGTCATGACGACGACCTGCCCGTTCCCGGACAGCTCCAGGTTGTACGCCCCGGCGGACGCCACCTCGACCGCGCTGTCGATCGCGACGATCCCGACGTTCAGCGACCCGTCGAACGCGAGCACGGACGACGAGTCGACGGTGATCCCCCGGCCCACCTCCATGATGTGCAGGTGCTGCGCGAAGTTCGCGAGGTACACGACCCCGTTCCCCTTGCACCGCATGAGTTCGAGCCGCTCGCCGGTCATCCGCTCGACGTTGCGCCAGCCCCGGTCCCGGTACTGGCTGTCGAACTGGACGTCGCCCTCGAAGGCGACCATGGCGCCCTGCCGCGCGAGGATCGCCCCCTGGCCGCGTGTGACGTCCGTCTTGAGGAGCTGTGGATTCTGGAGGGTGTAGCGCTCGGTGGACTCCACCGGAATGTGCGCGAAGAGTGTGCTGTGCATGTCTGTCCTGGCTCCCCTCAGCCCCGGATCTTGAATCGGTCGCCGGTGTCCTCGCTGGGCTGGACGACGACGAACCCCTGCCCCTTGAAGCCGACCTGGAAGGCTTCCCCGCTGCCCCGCCCGATCAGCGCGCCCGCCTTGAGCGAGCGCTTGGCCTTCATGTCGAGCCCGTCGGTCCAGGCGATCAGCGCGTCGGGGTCGACGTAGGTCTCGCGCTCGGCGCAGTCGAGGGAGATCGGCATCCCCCGGCTGACCAGCGCGACCCATCCGGTGCCCCGGACGACGAGGTTGGTGAGCCCGGACCCGGAGAGCTTCGCGAGCCCCTTCACGGGCTCGATCCTCAGCTCCAGGGCGGCGTCGCAGGCCAGCAGGGTGGGCCCGTTGACGGAGATCGCCTCGTTGTTCAGGTGGAGTACGAGGACGTCGCCGCCGTAGTCCGCGAGGTACAGCTCGCCGTCGCCCCGGCACAGCATCAGCCGGCCGCCCTCGCCGGTGACCATCTCCTCGGCGTGCCGGCGCAGGGTGCCGGGGGCGCCGTCGAACTGGACGTACCCGTCGTAGGCGATCATCGAGCCGGCCTTGGCGTACAGGTCCTGGCCGGTGACCATCGTGACCTTGAGGGTCTTGGAGCTGTGCACGCTCATCCGGACGCCGGCGGTGCCTGCGGTGTGCTGCTGCGCGTTGAGTGTCTGGAGGTCCATGGCTGCCTCACACCTCGAAGGGCTGGACGACGACGAAGTTGCCGGGGGCGCCCCGGAACTGGAGGTTGACGGCCTCCGCGCTCTGCCGGGCGTACCCGGAGCGGCGCAGGCGCAGCGAGGTCGTGGTGACCGCCTGCGCGCCCGCCGACCAGGCGATGACGGCGTTGCCGTCGACGTAGGTGGCGGGGCCCACGGGGAGGACGACGGGGACGCCGCGGGTCTTGACGACGACCGCGCCCGTGCCGGAGAAGAGCATGCTGAACAGGCCGCCGCCGGGCAGGCCGGCACCCTCGATACGGCGGACCTCGGTGTCGAGCGCCTCGTCGAAGGCGAGCACCCCGCGCGCGGAGGTGTAGAGCTGCTCGCCCTGGAGGCGGATGACGAAGAGACGGCTCGCCTCGTCCGCGAGGAACACCTCGCCGTCGCCGGAGCAGCGCATCAGGGCCATGCCCTGGCCGGTGAGCTGTCCGGTCAGCTTGCCGAGCAGTCCCGAACCCTTGTGGGCGAAGTCGATGTCGCCCTGGTAGGCGACCATGCTGCCCTGTTTGGCGAGGATGTTCGCGCCCTTGGTGAGGGTCGCCCGCACGAGCTCCGGGTTCTGCTCCGTCCAGCGGTCGCCCACCGGGGCCTCGGCGTACTTCGTGAGCACCGCGCGGAGGCCGGCTTCCGGGGGGACGGGGGCCAGGGAGGCTGTCGCGCCGAAGGGGGCGCCCAGGGGGGAGGGGGTGCCGGGGGGTGTCGTACCGGGAGGTGTTGTTCCGGGCGGGCCGAAAGGGGCTCCCGGGGGTGTCGTACCCGGTGTACCGAAGGGGGCTCCCGGGAGTGTCGTGCCGGGTGGGGTGTGCAGGCCGGCGGCGATGGTGGGGGCGGCGTGGGGTGCGAAGGCGGGGGCGGGGGCCGGCGGGGGTGTGGTGGGGGCCGGGGCCTGGGCCGGGACGGCGACGGTGGGGGCCGCAGGGGGTGCGAACGCGGGCGGGGCGAAGGCGGGGGGCGCGGCGGACGGTTCGGGCGCCGGGGGCTCATCCTGCACCGGGGGCTCGTCCTCGGCGACCTCGCCGCCGAAGTTGCGCAGCAGGGCGTCGAGGCCGCCGTCGAAGCCCTGGCCGACGGCGGCGAACCGCCAGACGTCCTTCAGGTAGAAGTCGCCGAGCATCACCGCCCGCTCGGTGGAGAACTCGGAGCCGTCGAAGGCGTACCGGGCGACTTCCTCGCCGCCGGCGACGATCCGCAGGTACCCGGGGGCGATCTGCGACATCTGGCCGTCGCCGTCGATCGTCGCCGTGAACGACAGTTTCTGGATCTGCGCCGGGATGCGGTCCAGGGTCACCCGGAAGGACTCGGTGTCCCCGGACTGCTCACCGAGGAGCTGGACGGCCTCCTCCGGGGACTTCGGCTGGTTGAAGAAGACGAAGTACCGGTCGTCCGAGAGCCGTTCGTCGGCGTCCAGGCCGAAGCAGCTGATGTCGAAGGCCAGCCCCGGCGCGGATATCCGCACGCCCACGTACAGGTCCGTGCCCGCCGTGAGATCGCCGACCTTGGCCTTGTGGCCGCGTTGGAATTCCCTGGGCATGTGCAACGACCGTCCCCCCGCTCCCGAATGCCAGTGCTTATTCGCGCCAGGCTAACCGCTGGCTCGGACATCACACGAAGTCGGTACGGACCCGGTACACAACAGGGCCTCACTCACTCCCCGCGCGCCCCCGGCAGGTGCGGGAGCCGGTCGGCGGAGACGACGCCCTCCAGATAGCCACGCGCGCGTTCGGTGCGCGGATACGCCTCCAGCAGCCGCCAGAAGTCGGGGCCGTGGCCGGGGACGAGGAGGTGGGCCAGTTCGTGCAGGAGGACGTAGTCGATGACGTACTCCGGCATGCCCTTCAGCCGGTGCGACAGCCGGATGCTGCCCTCGGCGGGCGTGCAGGAGCCCCAGCGGGTGTTCTGGTTGGTCACCCACCGTACGGAGCTGGGCCGCGCGCGGTCGTCGAAGTACTGCGCGGACAGCCGCTGCGCGCGCTCGGACAGCTCGGCGTCGCCGGGGACCCGTTTGCTCTCCTGGGCGGCCAGCTTGTCGAGCATGACGCTCACCCAGCGCTTCTCCTCGGCCTCGGACATCCGGGCAGGGATGAGCACGACGGTGCGGTCGCCCTCGCGGTACGCGGAGACGGTCCGGCGGCGCCGGGCGCTCCTGCGGACCTCGATCGCGCTCGCCCCCGAGCCGCTCGGCGGCTGGCTCGTCGTGCGGCGCTGTGCTGTTCCGGCGTGCAGTGGGTCGGCGGACACGCCCCGACGTTACCCGCTGCACACGGGAGAAGTCTTGACTCCGGGACGGTTCGGTGTCGTTCCCGTGGCGTACGGGTGCATCACGCTGCTGATTTGTACGACGAATCTCGATACCTGTGGATAACTTTCCGCGCGTTTCGCCGGGGATGGGCATGCTGTGGGTGACCGGCGGGGCGAGGGCTTCGCGGGGGCCGTGAGGCCGTGACGACAGGCCGTGAGGCCATGACGACGGGGGTGGTGGCCGTGCATCCGAGGGTGAAGCCGGCGCTGCGGCGCGGATGGCGTGATCTGGACACGGTGCAGTTCGGTATGACTCCGGCGCACGCGCTGACGCTGGGCCCGATGGACCGCGCGACACAGGGCTTCCTGGATCTGCTGGACGGGACGCGCGGGCTGCCGCTGCTGCGGGAGGAGGCCCGGCTGCGGGATCTGCCGGACGGGCATGTGGACGGTCTGGTGAGAGGTCTCGCGGGGGCGGGGCTGCTGGACGACGCGCGCGGGGGCGGCCCCGACGCGGACGCGCTGCGGGGGCGGGGCGAGGTCCTGGAGCGGCTCGGGCCCGATCTCGCGGCGCTGTCGCTGCTCACGCCGGAGCCCGGTGAGGCGATGCGGCTGCTGGCGGCCCGGCGCCGCGCGCGGGTGCGGGTGCGGGGCGCGGGCCGGGTGGGGGCGGTGCTGGCGGCGCTCCTGTCGGGGGCGGGTGTCGGTTCGGTCGAGGTGGAGGACGAGGGCCGGGTCGAGCCGGGTGACGTGGCGCCGGGCGGCCTGCCGGCCGAGGCGGTCGGCGAGCCCCGCCGCGAGGCGGCCCGGCGTGCAGTGCGCGCGGCGGCCCCGGACCGCCCGCCGTCCCGCGAACAGGGCCCGGAACCGGGGCTCACGCTGGTGGTCCTCGCCCCGCGGGACGACGTCGGTGTGTACGCCCCGGACCCGGCCGCCGCCGAACCCCTGATCGCCTCGGGCGTCCCGCACCTGTACGTGGGGGTGGTGGAGGCGACGGGTACGGTCGGCCCGTTCGTCCTCCCCGGCGAGACGGCCTGCGCGGGCTGTCTCCAGCAGTCCCGCCTGGACGCCGACCCGACGTGGCCGCGCCTGCTCGCCCAGTGGCGTTCGGGCCGGCGCCGCCCCGCCCTCCCCTGCGACCTCGCCCTGGCGGCGACGGTCGCCGGCCTCGCCGCCACCCACGCCCTGAACTTCCTGGACGGCCACACCCCGCCCGCCTGCGGCACCCGCTGGGAGATCTCGGCCCCGGCGCTCCAGTGGCGGGCGAGACCGGTGGCGGCGCACCCGGAGTGCGGGTGCGGGGCCGCCCGAGAGACGGGGTCTGTCCGAGAGGGGGCGACCTGAGATGCGGCGGTCAGGAGGGAACCCCGCCCGGCTCACGCGAGTCCTCCTTGCCGAACCGTCTCCGACTGTTGAGGAACACCCCGTGGAGGACTTGAGGGCGCACGAGACAATGGCAGGGCAACGGCATTCGAAGGAGTCACTCCGTCCGGCGAACGCGGCGCGGCCGGTGGGTACTTGGAGGGCGCATGTCTGATCTTCCCCGCAAGGCGGTCACCCGGACCGCCAAGCTCGCCGCGCTCCCGCTCGGCATCGCCGGCCGGGCCACCTGGGGCCTCGGCAAGAGGATCGTGGGTGAGTCCGCGGAGATCGTCGGCCGCGAACTGCAACAGCGCACGGCGGAGCAGCTCTTCAAGGTCCTCGGCGAGCTGAAGGGCGGCGCGATGAAGTTCGGCCAGGCCCTGTCGGTCTTCGAGTCGGCGCTCCCGGAGGACGTCGCGGGCCCTTACCGCGCGGCCCTGACGAAGCTCCAGGAGGCGGCCCCGCCGATGCCGACGCGCACGGTGCGGGCGGTGCTCGCGGAGCGCCTCGGCGAGGACTGGCGGGACCTGTTCCTGGAGTTCGACGACAAACCGGCCGCCGCCGCGTCGATCGGCCAGGTGCACCGCGCGGTGTGGAAGGACGGCCGTACGGTCGCCGTCAAGGTCCAGTACCCGGGCGCGGGCGAGGCCCTGCTCTCGGACCTGAACCAGCTCAGCCGCTTCGCCCGGCTGCTCGGCCCGCTGGTCCCGGGGATGGACGTCAAGCCGCTGATCGCGGAGCTCCGCGACCGGGTCGCGGAGGAGCTGGACTACGCCCTGGAGGCGAGCGCGCAGAGCACGCACGCGCGGGAGTTCGCCGACGATCCGGACATCGTCGTGCCCGCCGTGGTCCACCAGTCCGAGCAGGTCCTGGTCACCGAGTGGATCGAGGGGGTTCCGCTCTCGGAGGTGATCGCCGACGGCACCGAGGAGCAGCGGGACCGGGCGGGTCAGCTGCTCGCCCGGTTCTTCTTCTCGGGTCCGGCCCGTACGGGGCTGCTGCACGCCGATCCGCATCCCGGCAACTTCCGGCTGGTCCCGGACGGCGAGGGGTGGCGGCTGGGCGTCCTGGACTTCGGGACCGTCGACCGGCTGCCGGGCGGTCTGCCCCGGACGATAGGCGAGGCGCTGCGCATGACGCTGGCGGGCGACGCGGGCGCGGTCTACGAGCACCTGCGCGCGGAGGGTTTCGTCAAGGACTCCATCGACCTGGACCCGGACGCGATCCTGGACTACCTGATCCCGATCATCGAGCCGGTGGGGGCCGAGGAGTTCACCTTCACGCGGTCCTGGATTCGCACCCAGGCCGCCCGGATCGCCGATCCCCGCTCCCCCGCGCACCAGTTGGGCAAGCAGCTCAACCTCCCCCCGTCCTACCTCCTCATCCACCGGGTCACGCTGAGCACCATCGGCGTCCTGTGCCAGCTGAACGCGACGGTCCGGCTGCGCGAGGAGCTGGAGGAGTGGCTGCCCGGCTTCACCACCAAGCAGAGTCCAGACGCCCCTCGATAGCGCGGAGGTTCTCCCGCCCGCACGCGTCGCAGAGGTACCGCCGCTCGCCGTTCTCCACGGAACAGGTCCAGGTGAGCGGCGGCGGCGCCGTGACGGTCGTACCGCAGCGGGCGCAGCTGACGGGGACGTCGGAGGCGTCGTCGGGGGAATCGCTGTTCATCGCCAGACGATAACGGCGTGAAACCCGCCGGCCCCTGAGCAACCCGCTCCACATACGTCAGGGGCCGGTCCGACAACCGGACCGGCCCCTCGAACTACCTCAGTCGAGCGCCTTACTGCATGACGGCCATGGCGAGCGCCCGCCGAGCGCGCCGCGAGGCTCGCTCGGCACGGCGCTGCATCCGCCGGGCGGCGACCAGGCGGACCGCCTGCCGCTCCCGCTCGGCCTCCTGCATCCGCTCGTGCATATGCGCACGAGCCAAGGCTTCTGGGATGAGTTGCATCTCTCGGGTCCTGTTCTGACGCGAGTCGTTCGCGCCGCTGGTGGTGACATCTGAATGCGCGGAGCCCACGGGCTCACTGACGGACGGCTTCATCGGGGCCTGCTTCTGGGGGTCTCGCTTGAGGGGACGGTCGATGGTTCCGGTGATGTTCATGCCGAGACCGGGTTCTTGCGCGGGCGACCGCGAGGCCGCTTCCGGGCGACGACGACGCCCTGCACGAACAGTTCGCCACCCCAGACACCCCAGGGCTCGCGCCGCTCCTTCGCCCCGGCGAGGCACGCCTCGACCAGGGGGCAGGTCCGGCACAGGGACTTCGCGTACTCCACGTCCGCGGGCGACTCGGCGAAGAAGACCTCCGGGTCGTAGGAGCGGCAGGGTACGGGGACGCCGAGGTTCTCGATGGCGTCGTCGAGCGCGGTGAGCGCGGTGAGGGGGATCAAGGCGGGGTCCTCCGTGAGGCGGCCGGGCGGGGGGATCGTTTCGGAAGGCGGTACGGACGTTTCGTGCGCTTCGAGTTGCACGGTTTCGTCTTCCTCGTCTGTCGGACCGGCCCTGTTGGGCCGGAGTCGGCTTTGTCGTCCCGAGGCTTCTTCAGCGTCTGTCCCCGGTGTGGGGGCAAACAGAAGGGCCGCGGTTCCCGGATGGGGTTCCGCGGCCCTGAAGGCGCCGGCCTGATCGATCAGGCTGGATCACTCCAGGGATCTGGCCCACGGAAGGCCCACATCTGGTGGTGCTGCGTCGTCTGCTTCGGGTTTCCGGCACCGGCCGCCGTAAAGGCATAGGCCAGGGCCTTTGCCTCTACTGCTTCCAGTGCCTTCATCGGTCGTCCGTCGCGGGTGAGAACACTCGCGGGGGCGACGGAGAGGGACTCGGGCCGGCCGGCACGGATGCCGGACAGACCGGTGCCCGGGTTCGAGGCGTCGAGGATGCACACGGAGACGACCGAGGGATCGGTCAGTTTGACGGTGCTGGTGAAGCGGGTCTTGTTGATGATCACTGGAATCGCCTCCTCTCGGCGTCTCAAGGACCGGGGATGAACCCGATCCGACGGATATGCAAGTACAACACGGATCAGGGGCCTTCGAGAAGGCCGCCGTCCCGGTGTGTAAGAACCTATGGGGATTGCCGGGGCATGCGCAAACTATTTTTTCGACGAGTTCGCATCATCCCTCGCCCTCCTCCTCCGAAAGGTCCTGACCTGCGCAGATGGCCAGGACATCGGTGCCGTACCGGTTGAGTTTGCGCTGGCCGACGCCGGGGATGCGCGCGAGGTCGCCCGGTTCCTCGGGAGCGGTCTCGGCGATCGCGACCAGCGTCTTGTCGGTGAAGACGCAGAAAGCGGGCTGTCCGGTGCGCTTGGCCTGGACCTCTCGCCAGGAGCGCAGCCTCTCGTAGAGGCCCTCGTCCATGTCGGAGGGGCAGTCGTCGCACCGCAGGAGCTTCAGCTCGCCGCCGTCGGTCAATGTGCGCCCGCAGATCCGGCAGCGCGCCGGTGTGCGCTGCCTGCGGGCGACGGCTCCCGGTGCGCCCGCCCGGCCCGCGGCGGTGCGGTGGGTGCCGCGCTCGACGCCTCCGGAGCCGTCCGGCCGGTCCACGCCTCCCGTACGGCCCGCGCTCCGGCCCGCCGCGCCGCCCGAGCCGGGGCGCAGGCCGGCGAGGAAGCGGGAGGGGCGGCGGCTGGGCCGGCCGCCCGGGGAGCGGGCGAGCGCCCAGGAGACGTGGAGCCGTTCGCGGGCGCGTGTCACGCCGACGTAGAGCAGTCGCCGTTCCTCCTCGATCTGCTCGTCGGTGCGGGCGTAGGTGATCGGCATCATGCCCTCGGCGACGCCGACCAGGAAGACGACGTCCCACTCCAGGCCCTTGGCGGAGTGCAGGGAGGCGAGGGTGACGCCCTGGACGGTCGGGGCGTGCTGGGCGTTCATCCGCTCGTCGAGTTCGGCGACGAGGTCGGCGAGCGTGGCGTCCGGTCGGGCGGCGGTGAAGTCGCGGGCGAGGTGGACGAGCGCGGCCAGGGACTCCCAGCGCTCTCTGACGGCCCCGGAGCCCGCCGGGGGCGCGGAGGTCCAGCCCTCGCCGGAGAGGACGGCACGCACCTGCGAGGGCAGGTCCACGGCGTCGTCCAGCGCGGTGTCGTTGCCGCCGAAGCGGGCGGCGGCGCGCAGGGAGGCGGTCGCCTTGCGGACCTCGGGGCGGTCGAAGAACCGCTCGGCGCCGCGCAGTTGGTAGGGGATGCCGGCGTCGGCGAGGGCCTGTTCGTAGGTCTCGGACTGGGCGTTCGTGCGGAACAGGACGGCGATCTCGGCGGCGGGGACTCCGGCCGCGAGCAGGTCGCCGATGCGGCGGGCGGCGCCCTCGGCCTCCTCCGGTTCGTCCGCGTACTCGGAGTAGACCGGTTCGGGGCCGGGGGCGCGCTGGGAGATCAGCTCCAGCCGGTGGTCGGCGGCCCGGCCGCTGGCCTGGGCGAGGAGGCCGTTGGCGAGGTGGACGACCTGGGGGGTGGAGCGGTAGTCGCGGACCAGTTTGACGACGGTCGCGCCGGGGTGGCGGGTGCGGAAGTCGAGGAGGTGGTCGGGGGTGGCGCCGGTGAAGGAGTAGATGGTCTGGCTGGCGTCGCCGACGACGCACAGGTCGTCGCGGTCGCCGAGCCACAGCTCCAGGAGGCGCTGTTGCAGCGGGCTGACGTCCTGGTACTCGTCGACCACGAAGTGCTGGTACTGGGCGCGGACCTGGTCGGCGATGTCCCGGCGGTCCTGGAGGACGGCGACGGTCAGCAGCAGGACGTCCTCGAAGTCGATGACGCCGCGCTCGCGCTTGAGGTTCTCGTAGGCGGCGTAGAGCTGGGCCAGTTCGGCGGGGTCGCGGGGGGCGTCGCGGCCGGCCTTGACGACGGCGAGGGCGTAGTCGGCGGGGACGGTCTGGGTGACCTTGCACCACTCGATCTCGGCCGTCGCGTCCCGCAGTTCGCCGCGGTCCAGGCGCAGCCCGCAGGAGGCGGCGGCGTCGGCGACGAGCGGGAACTTGCGGTCGACGAGGCGGGGCAGGGCGCCGCCGATGGCCTTCGGCCAGAAGTACTGGAGCTGGCGCAGGGCGGCGGAGTGGAACGTCCGCGCCTGGACGCCCTGGGCGCCGAGCTGGCGCAGCCGGCCGCGCATCTCGCCCGCCGCGCGGTTGGTGAACGTGACGGCGAGGACGCTGGAGGGCTGGAGGATGCCCGCGCGGACCCCGTAGGCGATGCGGTGGGTGATCGCCCTGGTCTTGCCGGTGCCCGCACCGGCCAGCACGCACACCGGGCCGCGCAGGGTGGTCGCCACCTCGCGCTGCTCGGGGTCCAGCCCTTCGAGCACCGCGTCGGTCGAGTCCGGTGCCCGCGGGAAGAGAGGGGAAGGCGTTGCTGCTGTCACACCGCCATGCTGCCAGGTCCGCGGAGACGGGCGGGAAAGTTGTCCACAGGGGCGGCCCGATTGTCGTACCACTGCGGCGGGCGTCACGTCCGGGTGACCTCCGGTGCGGGAATGGTGACGGATGCGCGTACGTTCCTGTCTCTGCGAGGACGCATCCCCGACCCGCCGAAGGAGCGCGAGAGACATGCCGGGCACTGTGACGATGTACAGCACCACGTGGTGCGGCTACTGCCAGCGGCTGAAGAAGCAGCTGGACCGTGAGGGCATCGGGTACACCGAGATCAACATCGAGCACGACCCGGACTCCGCGGCCTTCGTCGAGAAGGCGAACGGCGGGAACCAGACGGTGCCGACCGTGCTGTTCCCCGACGGTTCGACGCTGACGAACCCGTCGCTGGCGCAGGTGAAGCAGAAGATCGGCGCGTAGGCGCGTACGCGCGTGAGGGGCGGTCCCGTTCACCGGGGCCGCCCCTCACGCGTGCTCAGACGAAGCTGCGGGTGGGCAGGGGCTTGCCGTACCAGAGTTCGATCAGGCGGGCCGCGATGGAGATGCCGTAGGGCGGCAGGACCTCGCCGGACTCGAAGGCGGCGGCCAGTTCGTCGCGGGAGAACCAGCGGGCCTCGTGGATCTCGTCGCCGTCGACCTGGATGTCGGTGGACGTGGCGTGCGCGAGGAAGCCGAGCATCAGGCTGGACGGGAAGGGCCAGGGCTGGCTGGCGACGTACTCGACGCGGCCGACGGTGACGCCGACCTCCTCGAAGACCTCGCGGCGCACGGACGTCTCGATGGACTCGCCGGGCTCGACGAACCCGGCGAGGGTCGAGAAGCGCCCTTCCGGCCAGTGGACCTGGCGGCCGAGCAGGAGGCGGTCCTCGTCGTCCGTGACGGCCATGATGACGGCCGGGTCGGTGCGCGGGTAGTGCTCCGCGCCGCAGGCCGGGCAGCGGCGGATGTGGCCCGCGGCGGCGATGACGGTGCGTTCGCCGCAGCGGGAGCAGAAGCGGTGTGTGCGCTGCCAGTTCTCCAGGCCGACCGCGTGGACCATCAGGCCGACGTCCCGCGCGGACAGCAGCAGGCCCGCCTCGCGCAGGCCCGCGGGGCGCGCGGACTGGTCGATGCGGCCGGGCAGGGCGTCCTTCTGGAGGGCGAAGTAGCTGACGCCGTCGTCCCCGGTGCCCAGGAAGTAGCGGTGCGCCTCGGTGAGGGGGGCCTCGAAGGAGGGCGTCATGACGAGTTCGGTCCGGCCGTCGGGCGTCTCGTCGATGAGGACCTGGCCGCCGGAGACCACGAAACAGCGGGTGGTGGGGTGGCTCCACGCCGCGGCGAGCCACGCCTCGTCGAGCCGGTGGTGGGCGGCGCGGTCGATGCCGCTGGGCGCGGTGAGCGACACGGGCCGGTCGGCGTTCGGGTCGGTCCAGGTGGTCACGGGTACTTCCAACTCCCCCGGGGCGGCGGTTGGTTCGGCGGGACGTACGGCAGGGGCGGGTGCGGGTGCGGTCGGTCAGGGTGCATGGCGCCAGGTGCGCGCGAGGTCGTCCCACAGGTGGGCGGTGGTCTCGACGCCTTTGAGGAGCAGGTCCAGTTCGACCTTCTCGTTCGGCGCGTGCCAGCCGTCGGAGGGGACGGAGATGCCCAGGAACAGCACCGGGGCGCCGAGGACCTCCTGGAGGTCGGCGGCGGGCCCGGAGCCGCCCTCGCGGGTGAAGCGGACCGGCTGCTCGAAGGCGAGCCGCATCGCGCGGACGACGGACTGGAGCGCGGGGTGGCCGAGCGGGGTCAGGCACGGGCGCGTGGCGGGGCTGAAGTCGATCTCGCAGCGGATGCCGGCGGGCACCTGTGCGGCCACCCACGCGCGGACGGCCTTCTCGACGGCGTCGGGGTCCTGTCCCGCGACGAGCCGGAACGACAGTTTCACGAAGGCGGACGCCGGGACGATCGTCTTGCTGCCGGCGCCCTGGTAGCCGCCGCCGATGCCGTTGACCTCGGCGGTCGGGCGGGCCCAGACGCGCTCCAGGGTGCTGAAGCCGGCCTCGCCCCGGGCGGCGTGGGAGTGCGCGGTGCGCAGCCAGCGGGGTTCGTCGAAGGGGAGTTCGGCGAAGAGGGCGCGCTCCTCGTCGGTGAGGTCGACGACGCCGTCGTAGAAGCCGGGGACCGCCACGCGCGCGTGGTCGTCGTGCAGGGCGGCGACCAGGCGCGCGATCTCGGTGGCCGGGTTGGGGACGGCGCCGCCGAAGGAGCCGGAGTGGATGTCCTGGTCGGGGCCGTGGAAGCGGATCTCGCAGTCGGTGAGGCCGCGCATGCCGGTGCAGACGGTGGGGGTGTCCTCGGCCCACATGCCGGTGTCGGAGACGATCACGGCGTCGGCGGCGAGCCGGTGCGCGTTCGCCTCGACGAGGGCACGGAAGTTCGGGGAGCTGGACTCCTCCTCGCCCTCGATCAGCAGCTTGAGGTGGACGGCCGGGGCGGTGCGGCCGGTGACGGCGAGGTGGGCGCGGACGCCCAGGGTGTGGAAGAAGACCTGGCCCTTGTCGTCGGCCGCCCCGCGCGCGTAGAGGCGGTTGTCGCGGACGACGGGGTCGAAGGGGTCGGTGTCCCAGCCGTCCTCGCGGGCGGCGGGCTGTACGTCGTGGTGGCCGTAGACGAGGACCGTGGGCGCCTCGGGGTCGTCCGAGGGCCATTCCGCGTAGACGGCGGGGGCGCCGGGGGTGGGCCAGACCTCGACGACCGGGAAGCCCGTCCCGGTGAGGCGGGCGGCGAGCCAGTCGGCGCTGCGGCGGACGTCCGGCGCGTGCTCCGGCTGAGCGGAGACGGAGGGGATGCGCAGCCACTCGGCGAGATCAGCGAGGAAGGCGGCGCGGTGCTCCTCGATGTACGCGCGGACGGCGCTGACGTCACTGACGGCGCTGTCAATGGGCTGGCTCATGCTGACGAGCCTATCCGCCCGCACCGACATCGTCGCCGGGCGCCCGTGCCCCCACGGGCGGTTCGGCGGTGGCCTCCTGACCCCGAAGAATCCGCTCCAGCGCGGCTCTTCCGGGCAGTTCCGGGGGCTGGACGACGTCTCCGGTCCTCACGTAGAGGAACGCCGCTGTGACGGATTCCACGGGCACGCCCTCCTGCTCGGCCCACGCGAGCCGGTACAGGGCGAGCTGCAAGGGGTCGGCGGTGCGCTCCCGGTGCGTCTTCCAGTCGACGATCTCGTACGTGGCGCTCTCGCCGTCGCCCCCCTTGTAGACGGCGTCGATACGGCCCCGTACGACGCGGCCGGCGAGGGAGATCTGGAAGGGGGCCTCCACGCGGTGGGGTGTGCGGCGGGCGTAGTCGGTGCGCTCGAACGCCTCCTTCAGGGCCTCCAGGTCCTGTTCGTCGTCGATCTGCGCGTCCTCGGTGCCGGGCAGGTCCTCGGGTTCCAGGAGGGGCAGGGTGAGGGCCTCCCAGCGGGCCTCCACCCAGGCGTGGAACCGGGTTCCCCGGCGCGCGGCCGGTTTCGGCGGCTGGGGCATCGGGCGGGCCAGTTCCTGCGCGAGGCCGTCCGGGTCGTCGGCGAGGCGCATGACCTGGGAGGCGGTGAGGACGGCGGGCAGGGGGACGTCGGTGACGGTCCGGCGCGCGCGCAGGAGTTCGCCCGTGAGGGCGTCGAGGTCGCGGTCCCAGGAGGCGATCGTGCGGGCGTCCTCCGGGGTGAGGGGGGTGGGGGCGGGGCGGCGGGCGTGGGGGACGTGCGGGGGGTCGGAGGGGGCGTCGTACGGCTCCGTATCGTCGTACGGCTCCGTTTCGTCGTACGGGGGCGTCTCGTCGTACGGGTCCGTGTCGTCGTACTCGGGGTCGTACGGGTCTTCGTCGTCCGGGGGTGGGGGCCAGTCGGGGTCCTCGTGGGCGTGGGGGGTGTGGAGGGCGGTGGGGGTGTCGAGGTGGGTGAGGACGGTGTCGGCGGCGGCGCGGCGGCGGCGCAGGGCGGTGTCGTCGAGGGGGAGCGGCCAGGCGTGGTCGGCGGCGGTGTCCTGGAGGGTGGGGTTCTCCTCGTCCTCCTCGGGTGCGTCGGCCCACACCTCGATCTCGCCGTGTCCGGCGGCGCAGTGGTCGTGGAGGGCAGTCAGGAAGCCGGAGGGGCCGCGGGGTTTCTTCTGGGTGGGGCCCCACCAGTGGCCGGAGCCGATCAGGAGGCTGCGGGGGCGGGTGAAGGTGACGTAGCCGAGGCGGAGCTCCTCGGTGTGCTGGTGGTCCTTCATGTCCTCGTGGAACGCCTTCATGCCCTTGGCGTCCCAGCTCGGGACGGACGGGAGGGTGTCGGCGTCGCCGCGCAGGGCGTGCGGGAGGACCTTCGCCTGGGTGGTCCACTTCTCGCGGCCCTTGGCGCTCGGGAAGGTGCCCTCGACGAGGCCCGGGACGGCGACGACGTCCCATTCCAGGCCCTTGGACTTGTGGGCGGTGAGGACCTTGACGGTGTTCTCGCCGCCGGGGAGGGCGTTGTCGAGGCCCTTCTCGTACTGGGCGGCGGTGCGCAGGAAGGCGAGGAAGGCGAGGAGGGTGGCCTGGCCGTCGTGTGCCGTGAAGGACGCGGCGACGTCGAGGAAGTTCGACAGGGTCTCGCGGCGGCGGGCGGCCAGCGCGTGCGGGGACGCCGAGAGTTCGACCTCCAGTCCGGTGACGGCGAGGACGCGGTGCAGGACGTCCATCAGCGGGTCGGACAGGGAGCGGCGCAGGTCGCGCAGTTCGGTGGCGAGGTAGGCGAAGCGCACGCGCGCCTCGGACGAGAACGGCAGCGTGTCGTCGTCGCCCGTGCCCTCCAGGAAGGTGTCCAGGGCGTCCGCGAGCGATATCACCTCGGCCGGGTCGGTGCCCTCGACGGCGGCGGCGAGGCGCCGGTCGGGGTCGTTGTCGTCGTCCACGCGTGCGTGCGTCACGAGATGGCGGGCGCGGCGGCCCAGGAGGGCGAGGTCGCGGGCGCCGATGCGCCAGCGGGGGCCGGTGAGGAGGCGGACCAGGGAGGCGTTGGCGCCGGGGTCCTGGAGGACCTCGCAGACGGCGACGAGGTCGGCGACCTCGGGGAGGTGCAGCAGCCCGGAGAGGCCGACGACCTCCACGGGGACGTCGCGGGCGACGAGGGCGCCCTGGATCTCGGCGAAGTCGGTGGCCGTGCGGCACAGGACGGCGATCTCGCCGGGTGCCTTGCCTGTGTTCACCAGGTGGGCGATGGAGTCGGCGATCCAGTCGATCTCCTCGGCGTGGGTGCGCAGGAGGGCGCAGCGGACCGTGCCGTCGCGTTCGGCGCCGGGGGCCGGGCGCAGGGCCTCCACGCCCGCGTGCATGGCGCGCAGGGGCTCGGCGAGGCCGTTGGCGAGGTCGAGGAGGCGTCCGCCGCTGCGGCGGTTCTCGCTGAGGGCCTGTCGGGTGGCGGGGCGGCCGTCGGCGTGCGCGAAGTGCTCCGGGAAGTCGTCGAGGTTGGCGACGGAGGCGCCGCGCCAGCCGTAGATGGCCTGGCAGGGGTCGCCGACGGCGGTGACGGGGTGGCCGGTGCCGCCGCCGAAGAGACCGGCGAGGAGGATGCGCTGGGCGACGGAGGTGTCCTGGTACTCGTCGAGGAGGACCACCTTGAACTCCTCGCGCAGGGCGCGGCCGACCTCGGGGATGCCGGCGAGCCTCGCGGAGAGGGCGATCTGGTCGCCGAAGTCGAGGAGGTCGCGGTCGCGTTTGGCGGTGCGGTAGCGGCGTACCAGGGCGGCGAGGTCGAGGCGGGCGGTGGCCGTCTCGGGGACCTTGCGCAGGTCGGCGTTGCTGAGTTTCGCGCTCTGGAGGGTCGTCAGCAGGTCGGTGTCCCAGGCGCGCAGGTCGTCGGGGGCGACGAGGTGTTCGGCGAGTTCGGCGTCGAGCGCGAGGAGGTCGGCGGTGAGGTCGGCGAAGGAGCGGGTGAGCGCCGGGTAGGGGCCGGGGGCCTCGCGCAGGACCCGCGCGGCGAGCTGGAAGCGGGTCGCGTCGGCGAGGAGGCGGGAGGTGGGCTCCAGGCCGAGGCGCAGGCCGTGGTCGGTCAGGAGGCGGCCCGCGAAGGAGTGGTACGTCGAGATGACGGGCTCGCCCGGGGGGTTGTCCGGGTCGACGGGGTCGGGGTCGGTGACGCCGGCCGCGACGAGTGCCTTGCGGACGCGCTCGGCGAGTTCTCCGGCCGCCTTGTTGGTGAACGTCAGGCCGAGGACCTGTTCCGGGGCGACCTGGCCGGTGCCGACGAGCCACACCACGCGTGCGGCCATCACGGTCGTCTTCCCGGACCCCGCTCCGGCCACGATCACCTGCGGGGCGGGCGGTGCCGTGATGCAGGCCGTCTGCTCCGGGGTGAAGGGGATGCCGAGGAGCGCTTTGAGCTGCTCGGGGTCGGTGATGCGGGAGGACATGCGGGGAAGGCTAGTGGGCGGCACTGACAACGGCGGACAAATGTCATGGCCATCTCCGTGCCGGGCGGGTCTCCTCACTCCACCACGTGCCGTCCTTCGGGCCGCGCGCTGCACGACGCGCGGAACGCGCAGTGGGTGCAGTGCTGGCCGGCGTCGGGGGTGAAGCGTTCGTCGAGGACCTTCCCGGCGGCCGTGGCGAGCAGGTCGCCGACCCATTCGCCGGACAGCGGTTCCTGGGCCTGCACCTTGGGGAGCGTCTCGCCGCCGTCGCGCACGGCGGCGCCCTGGCGGAGCTGCACGAGTTCCGCGCCGCCCGGCTCGGGCCGTACCCCGTCGAAGACCTCGTCGACGGCGCCCTCGCGCACGGCGAGCTGGTAGACGGCGAGCTGGGGGTGGCGGGCGACCTCGGCGGAGGTGGGGGCCTGCTTGCCGGTCTTGAAGTCGACGACGTAGGCGCGGCCGTCGGTGTCGGCCTCGACGCGGTCCATCTGGCCGCGGATGCGCACCTCGTAGTCGCCGGCCCCGAGGGTGACGTCGAAGTCGTGCTCGCTCGCCACGGGGGTGCGTCCCGCGCGGTCGAGCACATGCCACTTCAGGAAGCGTTCGAGCGCCACGCGGGCGTTGTGCTTCTCCTGCTCCGACTTCCAGGGCGCGTCGAAGGCGAGCGCGTTCCACACGGAGTCCAGGCGTTCCATGAGGACGTCGAGGTCGGCGGGGGTGCGCCCGGAGGCGACCTCGTCGGCGAGGACGTGGACGACGTTGCCGAAGCCCTGCGCGGCGGTCGCGGGCGCGTCGGCCTTCACCTCGCGGCCCAGGAACCACTGGAGGGCGCAGGTGTTGGCGAGTTGGTCGAGGGCGCTGCCGGACAGGACGACGGGCTGGTCGCGGTCGCGCAGCGGGACCTTGCTCTCGGTGCGGTCCCACATGCCCCACCAGCGGTAGGGGTGGGCGGCGGGGACCAGCGGGCGGCCGTCCTCGTCGGCGAGCGCGGCGAGGCGGGCGAGGCGGCGCGCGGCGGCCTCCCGGAGGGCGTCGGAGGCGCGCGGGTCGACGGTGGTGGCGCGCAGTTCGGCGACGAGCGCGGGGACCGACAGGGGGCGGCGGGGGCGGCCCGTCACGTCCTTGGGTTCGACGCCGAGTTCGGTGAGGAACCGGGAGGGCTGGTCGCCGTCGTCGGCGGGCGCCTTCACGGCGGTGACGACGAGGCGCTCGCGCGCACGCGTGGCGGCGACGTAGAACAGGCGGCGCTCCTCGGCGAGGAGCGCGCCCGGGGTGAGCGGTTCGGCGAGCCCGTCGCGGCCGATGCGGTCGGCCTCCAGGAGGGAGCCGCGCCGGCGCAGGTCGGGCCAGAGTCCCTCCTGGACCCCGGCGACGACCACCAGGCGCCACTGGAGGCCCTTGGAGCGGTGCGCGGTCATCAGCCGCACCGCGTCGGGCCGGACGACGCGCCGGGTGAGGGTGTCGGCCGCGATGTCCTCGGCCTCCAGTTCCTCCAGGAAGTTCAGGGCGCCCCGGCCGCCGGTGCGGGCCTCCGCGCGGGCGGCCGTCGCGAACAGCGCGCACACGGCGTCGAGGTCGCGGTCGGCGTTGCGGCCCGCCGCGCCGCCGCGCAGGGCGGTCCTGGCGAGCCGTCCGGGCCAGTTGGTGCGGGCCCACAGCTCCCACAGGGCCTCTTCGGCGGTGCCGCCGTCCGCGAGGCGCGCGCGTGCCCGCGCGAGGAGGTCTCCGAGGCGTTGGGCGCCCCGGGCGTGGGCGGGGTCGTGCGCGGCGAGCCGCTGCGGTTCGGCGACCGCGCGGGCGAGGAGTTCGTCCGAGGGGGGCGGCAGGGGGTTGCCGCCGGCCCGCTCCTCGTCGCGCAGGGCGCGGCCGAGGCGGCGGACGTCGGCGGCGTCCATCGCGGCGAGGGGGGAGGCGAGGAGGGTGAGGGCGGTCTCGGTGTCGAGCCAGACGGGGGGTTCGTCCTCCGGGGGGTTCGGGGCGTCCGTGTCGTCCGGGTGCTCCGGGGCGTCCGGGGTGTTCGAGTCGTCCCGGGTGTCCCGGTGGCTCGTGCGGTGTGTCGCCTCCGCCGTCGCGACCGCCCTGAGGGCCGTCAGCAGGGGGGCCACCGCCGGTTCGTGGCGGAGGGGGACGTCGGCGCCGTCGGTGTGCAGGGGGACGCCCGCCGTGCTGAGGGCGCGGCGCAGGGCCGGTACGGAGCGGGAGCCGGCGCGCACGAGGACGGCCATGTCGCGCCAGGGGACGCCGTCCTCCAGGTGGGCGCGGCGCAGGATGTCGGCGATGTTGTCGAGTTCGGTGCCGGCCGTCGGGTACGTGTACACCTCGACGCCGCCGCCGTCGCGCGCGGGGGCGAGGGCGCGGTGGGCGCGGACCTTGTCGGCCGGGAGGCGCGTGAGGGGCATGCGCTGGGCGAGCAGGCGGGTGGCGGTCAGGAGGTGCGCGGCGGACCGGCGCGAGGTGCGCAGGACCTCGACGGGGGCGGGGCTGCCGTCCGCGCGCGGGAAGGTGTGCGGGAAGTCGAGGATGCCGTTCACGTCGGCGCCCCGGAAGGCGTAGATCGACTGGTCGGGGTCGCCGAGGGCGACGAGGGTGCGGCCGTCCCCGGCGAGCGCGCGCAGCAGGCGTACCTGGGCGGGGTCGGTGTCCTGGTACTCGTCGACGTAGACGGCGTCGTACCGCGCGGCGAGCTGCCGGGCCGCCTCGGGGCGCTGGGCGAGGAGCACCGCGCGGTGGACGAGTTCGGCGTAGTCGAGGACGCCCTGGAGGTCGAGGACGTCGAGGTACTCGGCGAGGAAGACGGCGGCGGCGCGCCAGTCGGGGCGGCCGATGCGGTCGGCGAAGGCGCTCAGGGCCTCGGGGCCGAGCCCGAGTTCGCGGCTGCGGGCGAGCACCGCGCGGACCTCGTCGGCGAACCCGCGGGTGGTGAGGCAGGCGCGCAGTTCGTCGGGCCAGCTGACGTGCGCGAGGCCGAGGCGCTGGAGGTCGAGCTGCCCGGCGAGCAGTTCGCGGACGGTGACGTCCTGTTCGGGTCCGGAGAGCAGCCGCAGGGGCTCCACGAACAGTTCGCTGTCCTGGTGGGCGCGGACCAGGGCGTAGCAGAACGAGTGGAAGGTGGTCGCCTGGGGGGCGCGCGAGGCGCCCATGCGCAGGGCCATCCGGTCGCGCAGTTCGACGGCGGCCTTGCGGCTGAACGTCAGGACGAGCACGCGCGCGGGGTCGCCGCCGCGCGCGACGCGGGCGGCGACGGACTCGACGAGGGTGGTGGTCTTGCCGGTGCCGGGGCCGGCGAGAACCAGCAGGGGGCCGGTGGTGTGGTCAACCACCGCGCGCTGTGCGGCGTCCAGACGAGGGGGAGCCTCGCGGGCCGGAGGGGTGCGCACCAGTCGGTAGGCGCCACGGGTCCCCTGCCGTACCTGGGGGTGCGGCAGGCGTCCTGTGGAGGAAGAGGAGCTCACGTGGTTCGCCGGTCCTGGTGGGTGTGCTGGTCCGTCGCCGACCGTCCGTGCCGGGCGGTGGTCTCGGGATGAGGAGGACGCGTGGGGCCGACGCTACGCCGGGAGCCGGTCCGGAGGCTGGCCTTCCGGTCGGTCCCGTGCGCCTCGTACGGCTCGCACGTCCCTTGCCTCTCGAACGTACGTCATGCCCGGGGTGTGCCCCGGTTCACCCGAACGGCGTACGGCCCCCGCGAGAGGTGCCGGGGCGGCTGTCAGGCGGGGCCGGCCGCGTCGCCGCCGTCCCAGCGCGCCCGCTTCATGTCGAGGCGGGGCAGGTGGCCTTGGGAGGCCGCGCTCGCCGTTCTCAGTGGGGTGCCCTCGGCGCGGTAGTGGTCGAGGGCCCGCAGTTCGTGTCCGGGCAGCAGAGCGCCGTCCGCGCGCACGACACGCCACCACGGGACGGCGCCGCCGTACAGGGCCATCACCCGCCCCACCTGCCGGGGCCCGCCCTCCTGGAGCCACTCGGCGACGTCACCGTACGTCATGACGCGGCCGGGCGGGATCAGCTCGGCGACGTCGAGGACCCGCTCGGCGTATTCGGGCAGTGCGTCCGTGTACTCCGGGCGGGCGTCGTCGGGAGGGCTCTGCTCGCTCATCCGCCCCATCCTGCCGCACCGCACCGACAATGCGACGGGTCCACGACGCTGTGCGGCCTTCGCCCCCGCAGGGTGCTTCAGGCAGACTGTGCGCCCCGCGTTCGCACCCTGACATCACCGGATGTCGGTCGGGCATGCCACCATCGTGCGGGCGGTGACCGGTGATACGAGATCAAGAAGAGACGATGAAGCAGCAGGGTGTGCATTCCGAGGACGCGGAGGGCACCTCTGACGACGCTTCGCGCCGGGAGCCGGCCGAACCGCCCGCGCGCGTGGGCGCGAAGAAGCACGAGGAGTACACCGACGTGGCACACGTGGACGAGGTGGAGGGCGACGAACCGCTGCTCCCCGCGCGCGTGCACCGCCCCTCGGACCTCATGCGACTCCTGGTGGGCGTCCTCGCGGTGGTGGTGCTCCTGGCGATCGCCGCGTTCGCGCACGGCACCACCTCCGGCCTGGAGCAGGACATCAACAAGGGCACCGGTCAGGCGCCCGACCTGCTGATCAAGATCGCGGGGCTCGCGTCCAGCATCGCGATCCTCCTGGTGCCGGTCGCGTTCGCCATCGAACGGCTGATCAAGCGCGACGGGCTGCGGATCGCGGACGGCGTCCTGGCGGCCGTCCTCGCGCACGGCGTGACGCTCGCCACGGACCTGTGGGTCGCGAAGGGCGCCCCGGACTCGATCCGGGAGGCGCTCACCCAGCCCTCCCCCGGTGACATCCACGCGCTGACCGACCCGGTGCACGGCTATCTCGCGCCCGTCATCGCCTATATGTCGGCCGTGGGCATGTCACGCCGGCCGCGCTGGCGGGCCGTGCTGTGGATCGTGCTGCTGCTCGACGCGCTGTCGATGCTGGTCACCGGCTACACGACACCCTTCTCGATCATCCTGACGGTCCTGATCGGCTGGAGCGTCGCCTACGGCACGCTGTACGCGGTCGGCTCGCCGAACGTCCGCCCCACCGGGCGCACGCTGATGGCGGGCCTCAGGACGGTCGGCTTCCGGCCGGTGAGCGCCGCGCGCGTGGAGGCGGCGGAGTCCGGGGACAACGACCGGGGGCGGCGCTATTTCGTCACCCTGGAGGACGGCGCCCCGCTGGACGTCACGGTCGTGGACCGGGAACAGCAGGCGCAGGGGTTCTTCTACCGCGCGTGGCGCAATCTCGCGCTGCGCGGCTTCGCGACCCGCTCCAGCCTCCAGTCGCTGCGCCAGGCGCTGGAGCAGGAGGCGCTCCTCGCGTACGCGGCGATCGCGGCGGGCGCCAACGCGCCCAAGCTGATCGCGATGTCCGAGCTGGGTCCGGACGCCGTGATGCTGGTCTACGAGCACACCGGCGGGCGCACACTGGACTCGCTGGCGGACGCGGAGATCACCGACGAGGTGCTGCACAACGCGTGGCACCAGGTGCGCGCGCTCCAGTCCCGGCGCATCGCGCACCGCAGGCTCGCCGGGGACGCGATCCTGGTGGATCGTTCCGGCACGGTGATCCTCACGGATCTGCGCGGCGGCGAGATCGCCGCGAGTTCCCTGCTGCTGCTCATGGACATCGCCCAGTTGGTGACGACCCTGGGGCTGCGGGTGGGCGCCGAGCGGGCGGTGGCCTCGGCGGTGAGCGTGCTCGGTCCGGACGCGGTCGCCGACTGTCTGCCGATGCTCCAGCCGATCGCGTTGACGCGCTCCACGCGCGCGACGCTGCGCCGGCTGGCCAGGGAACGGGCGCAGCGCGAGCGGGACGCGGTCCTGGAGGCGTCCAGACAGGCCAAGCAGGCCCGCGCGGAGGCCCACCAGGAGCCGGAGGCCGCGGCGACCGGGAAGGCCGCCAAGAAGACGCTGAAGGCCGAGGCGCGGGCCGAGAAGCGGGCGATCGACGAAGCCGTGGACGGGGCGCGCGAGGACGACCTGCTCACCCAGATCCGGCACGAGGTACTGCTCATCCGCCCGCAGGCACCGGTCGAACCGGCCCGGCTGGAGCGGGTGCGACCGCGTACGCTGCTGAGCTTCATGGCGGGCGCGCTGGGCGCGTACTTCCTGCTGACGCAGCTCACCCACATCGAGTTCGGCCCGCTGATCTCGAACGCCGAGTGGGGCTGGGTGGCCGCCGCGGTGGCGTTCTCCGCGCTCAGCTACGTCGCCGCGGCGATGAGCCTGCTGGGGTTCGTGCCGGAGCGAGTGCCGTTCCCCCGGACGGTGGCCGCGCAGGTCGCCGGGTCCTTCGTGAAGATCGTCGCGCCGGCCGCGGTCGGCGGGGTCGCCCTCAACACGCGGTTCCTGCAACGGCAGGGGGTGCGGCCGGGGCTCGCGGTGGCCAGTGTGGGCGCCTCGCAGCTCTTCGGGCTCGGCTGTCACATCGTGATGCTGCTGTCCTTCGGCTATCTGACGGGCATCGAGAAGACGCCGTCGCTGACGCCGTCCCGGACGGTCATCGCCGGGCTGCTGACGGTCGCGGTGCTCGTCCTCGTGGTGACGTCGGTGCCGTTCCTGCGGAAGTTCGTCGCCACGCGCGTGCGGTCGCTGTTCGCGGGGGTCGTGCCGCGCATGCTGGACATCCTCCAGCGGCCCCAGAAGCTCGTCACCGGCATCGGCGGGATGCTCCTGCTGACCGCCTGCTTCGTCATGTGCCTGGACGCCTCGATCCGGGCCTTCGGCAACGAGTCGACGTCCATCAGCCTCGCCAGCGTCGCCGTCGTCTTCCTGGCGGGCAACGCGCTCGGCTCCGCCGCCCCGACGCCGGGCGGGGTGGGCGCCGTGGAAGCCACCCTCACGGTCGGCCTGATCGCCGTCGGCCTCCCCAAGGAGGTCGCCGCCCCCGCCGTCCTCCTCTTCCGCCTCCTGACCCTCTGGCTCCCCGTCCTCCCGGGCTGGCTGGCGTTCAACCACCTGTCCCGGAAGGGTGCGTTGTAGGTCCCCCGGAGGGGCGGTGACCGGACCACCCGGAGGCGGGCACGCGCGCGGGCGCGCCGGAACGAGGCGATCGACGAACCCGGCGGATCGGACGTGGGCTACGCGCGCGGGCGCGCCGGACGAGCCGCTGCCGGGTGGGGGCGCCCCGGCGGCGGTGCGGAGGAAGACCCGCGTACGGGTGCGGCGGCGGCGACGCGTCTGCCCAGGAGGACGTGCCGCGCGTCGGCAACGTCCTGCGGCCCGTTCACCGGCAGGCCCCCTCCGCGAGATCCGGCACAGCTCTCCCGCCGCCGAGCCCTCCTTGCCCACCCGGCATCCCGACGCCCGGCCCTCTCCCCCGCCGTCCGGCCTTCCCCGGGCCCCGGTCCCTCGTACGGCTCCCGCCACGCGCGCGCACCACCCCCCGCCCGCAGGATGGAGCACATGGCGAAACGTTCCCTCGTGCTGGTCTCCACCGCCGTGCTCCTGTCGTCCCTCGTGACGGCCTGCGGGGGCGACTCCGGGGAAGAGGGGTCGGCGGGGCAGAAGCTGAGCTGGAAGGACTGTCCGGCGCCGTCGCAGGCGGAGGGCGGCGGGAGCGCGCCGTCCGCGCTGCCGGACGGGGGGTCGTGGCAGTGCGCGACCATGAAGGCGCCCCGGGACTGGGCGAAACCCGAGGGCGACACGATCGGCATCGCGCTGATCCGCGCGCGGGCGAGCGGGGACGCCGGTGAGCGCATCGGCTCGCTGCTGTTCAACTTCGGCGGTCCCGGCGGTTCGGGCGTCACGACCCTGCCGTCGTTCGGCTCGGACTACGACAAACTGCGCACCCGGTACGACCTGGTGAGCTTCGACCCGCGCGGGGTCGGCCGCAGCGCCGGTGTGAAGTGCGAGGACGACCGGCAGCTCGACGCCTACTTCCAGCAGGACATGACCCCGGACGACGCCACCGAGCGCACGCGGCTCCTGGACAACACGAAGGAGTTCAACGCGGCCTGCGCGAAGAACTCCGAGAAGATGCTCCCGTTCGTGCGGACCACCGACGCGGCCCGGGACATGGACCTCATGCGGCAGGTCCTCGGCGACGACAAGCTGTACTACTTCGGCATCTCCTACGGCACCGAACTCGGCGGCGTCTACGCGCACCTGTTCCCGAAGAACGTCGGCCGCGCGGTCCTCGACGCGGTCGTCGACCCCACCCAGACCTCCGAACAGGGCTCCCTGGGCCAGGCGAAGGGCTTCCAGCTCGCCCTCGACAACTACGCCGAGAACTGCGTCTCCCAGACCGAGGACTGCCCCGTCGGCGACACCGCGCAGGACGTGAAGAACCGCATCGCCGCACTTCTCAAGAGCCTCGACACCAAGCCGCTGCCAGGCAATTTCCCGCGCGTCCTGACCCAGACCGCCGCCACCAACGGCATCGCGCAGGCCCTGTACTCGAAGGACTTCTGGGAGTACCTCACCGAGGGGCTGGAGCAGGCGTACGAGGGTGACGGCAAGGTCCTGATGCTGCTGTCGGACCTGATGAACGGCCGCAGCACGAACGGCGAGTACAGCAACATGACCGCCGCCAACACCGCCATCAACTGCGCCGACGACAAACCCCGTTACACCCCGGCCGACGTCGAGCGCAGGCTCCCCGAGTTCCGCGCCGCCTCCCCCGTCTTCGGGGACTTCCTCGCCTGGGGCATGGTCAGCTGCACCGGCTGGGCCGTCCCCGGCGCCGCCGACCACCCCGACGTGAGCGCGCCGGGCTCGGCCCCAGTCCTCGTCATCGGCAACACCGGCGACCCCGCGACCCCGTACGAGGGGGCCCGCAAGATGGTGGACGCGCTGGGCAAGGGCGTCGGGGTCGAGCTGACGTACAAGGGGCAGGGACACGGCGCCTACGACAGCAAGGACAAGTGCGTCCAAGCCGCGGTGAACGGCTACCTCCTGAACGGGAGGGTACCGGCGGCCGGCACCGTCTGCCCTCACTGAAACCGCTGGTCACAGGGTTATCCACAGGCTCTCACGGGGTTTTCGCGATCCGCCTACGATGGCCTCACAGCCGCTCGACGCACGGTGCGGGCGGCATGGGAGGGGGTGCGCGATGGCGCGATTCGTACGGTGGGCCGCGTGGGGCGCGATCGCGGCTCTGGTGGTGGCCGGGTGCAGCGGCGGCTCGAAGGACGAGACGGACGACGGGGGGAAGGCGACGGCGCCGGACAGCCCCGCGGCGTCGTCCGGACCGCCCGCCTCGCTGACGGGGCAGAAGCTCGACTGGGGCCGCTGCGAGGGGAGTTCGGCGCGGGGCTCCGGGTGGCAGTGCGCGACGCTGAAGACGCCGCTGGACTGGTCGAAGCCCGAGGGGCGGACGATCGACGTGGCGCTGGTGCGGGCGAGGTCGAGCGGTTCGGGGAGCGAGCGGCTCGGGTCGCTGCTGTTCAACTTCGGCGGTCCGGGCGGCTCGGGCGTCGACACCCTGCCGTCGTTCGCCCCGGGGTACGGCACGCTGCGCGAGCGCTACGACCTGGTGAGCTTCGACCCGCGCGGGGTGGGCCGCAGCGAGGGCGTGCGCTGCCGGAGCGACAAGGAGATCGCCGCCGCCGAGACGCTGGACGCCACACCGGACACCCCGGCCGAGGAGCGGGCCTACTTCCAGGACGCCGACAGCTTCGGCCAGGGCTGCGAGAAGGCCGCCGGCGAACTGCTGTCCCACGTCTCGACGACCGACACGGCCCGCGACATGGACCTGATGCGCCAGGTCCTGGGCGACACGCGGCTGAACTACTTCGGCATCTCGTACGGCACGGAACTGGGCGGCGTCTACGCGCACCTGTTCCCGAAGAACGTGGGACGGCTCGTGCTGGACGCGGTGGTGGACCCGACCGCCGGCGCCGTGGGCCACGCCCGCAACCAGGCCGAGGGCTTCCAGCGGGCGCTCGACAACTACCTGAAGTCGACCGGCCAGGACCCCGAGAAGGGCACCCGGAAGATCGCGGACCTGCTGGAGCGGCTGGACGCGAACCCGCTCCCGGCGTCCTCCGGCCGCAGACTCACCCAGACGCTCGCCGTCATCGGCATCGTCCTCCCGCTGTACAGCGAGGCGAGCTGGCCGAGCCTCACCAGCGCCCTGAAGGAGGCCGAGGAGGGCGACGGCTCGGGCCTGCTGGTACTCGCGGACACCTACAACGAGCGGGATTCCTCGGGCGGTTACGGCACGACGTCGCACTCCCAGCGGGTCATCTCGTGTCTGGACGACAAGCAGCGCCCGACGGCCGACGAGACCCGCGAGATCCTCCCGGAGTTCGAGAAGATCTCCCCGGTCTTCGGCCCCTACCTCGCCTGGGACACGGCCGGCTGGTGCCACGACTGGCCGGTGAAGGGCCAGTACGACACCCCGCGGGTCAGCGCACCGGGAGCGGCCCCGATCCTGCTGGTCGGCAACACCGGCGACCCGGCGACGCCGTACGAGGGCGCCCGCAAGATGGCCGACGGCCTCGGCGAGGACGTCGGCGTCCTGCTCACCTGGAAGGGCGAGGGCCACGGCGCGTACGGCAGCGGCAGCGACTGCGTGGACTCGACGGTGGACGCCTACCTGATCGACGGGAAGGTCCCGCAGGACGGAAAGGTCTGCTCATGACGGCGGCGGGGGCCTCCCCCACGCGTGGTGGGCGAGACCCCCGCCGAAGCTCCCGCCGGAACGCCCGTCGGGAAGACCTCCGCCGGGCAGCGGCCTCAGTAGACGGGCTTGTGCGGTTCGATCTGGTTGACCCAGCCGATGACCCCGCCGCCGACGTGGACGGCGTCGGCGAAGCCCGCGGACTTCAGGACGGCGAGGACTTCCGCACTGCGGACACCCGTCTTGCAGTGCAAGACGATCTTCTTGTCCTGGGGCAGCGACTCCAGGGCGGTGCCGAGGAGGAACTCGTTCTTCGGGATCAGCTTGGCGCCCGGGATGGAGACGATCTCGTACTCGTTCTGCTCGCGGACGTCGATGATCTCGATGTTCTCGCCCTCGTCGATCCACTCCTTGAGCTGCTTCGCGGTGATCGTCGAGCCGAGGGCGGCCTCCTGGGCCTCCTCGGAGACGACGCCGCAGAACGCCTCGTAGTCGATGAGTTCGGTGACCGTCGGGTTCTCGCCGCACACCGCGCAGTCCGGGTCCTTGCGGACCTTGACCTGGCGGTACTGCATCTCCAGGGCGTCGTAGATCATCAGCCGGCCGACGAGGGGCTCACCGGTGCCGGTGAGGACCTTGATGGCCTCGGTGACCTGGATGGAGCCGATGGACGCGCACAGCACGCCCAGGACGCCGCCCTCGGCGCAGGAGGGGACCATGCCCGGCGGCGGGGGCTCCGGGTACAGGCAGCGGTAGCAGGGGCCGTACTCGGACCAGAAGACCGACGCCTGGCCGTCGAAGCGGTAGATGGAACCCCATACGTACGGCTTGTTGAGCAGCACGCACGCGTCGTTGACCAGGTAACGGGTCGCGAAGTTGTCGGTGCCGTCGACGATCAGGTCGTACTGGCTGAAGATGTCCATCACGTTCTCGGCTTCGAGCCGTTCCTCGTGGAGGATCACGTTCACGTACGGGTTGATGCCGAGGACGGAGTCGCGCGCGGACGCCGCCTTGGAGCGGCCGATGTCGGCCTGGCTGTGGATGATCTGCCGCTGGAGGTTGGACTCGTCGACCTCGTCGAACTCGACGATGCCCAGCGTGCCGACACCTGCCGCGGCCAGGTACATCAGCGCCGGCGAGCCCAGGCCGCCGGCGCCGACACAGAGCACCTTCGCGTTCTTCAGCCGCTTCTGCCCGGCCATCCCCACGTCGGGGATGATCAGGTGGCGGGAGTACCTGCGGACCTCGTCTACGGTGAGCTCGGCGGCCGGCTCGACCAGGGGTGGCAGCGACACGGGGACTCCGTTGGTCGGTCAATCACTACAGTTGTTCTCCCTGCAACACTGCCACGCGTTTCTTCATTCCGAGACACCTGTTCCGATCCGCGAGACGATCTCGTCCCAGTAGCCGGGCAGGGTCTCCCAGGGGTCGTCCCGGCCGCCCCGGTCGGAACGGTCGGTGAACCAGATGGTCGCCGCGCCCTGCCAGCGGGCGACCCGCAGCGCCTCGTCGAGATGCGTCCGGGGCACGCCGTGCACGAAGTGGCAGAAGCGCTCCGGAGGATGCTCGGCCGTCCACTCCGCCACCTGCGACCACCGGTAGTCGCTCCAGGGCCCGGCGAAGGTCACCAGCTGGTCGCCGTGCTCGGCGTACCCGGGGTGCGGGTGGATGCCGTGGCCGAGGACGAGGTGGGCGTCGTCGGCGAACTCGCGCAGCGCGGTGGCCGTCAGTCCGGTGCCGGCGAGTTCGGCGCGCCCGGCGGGACAGCGGTCCAGGAGGAAGCCGTCGACCCGGTACCAACTGGCGTAGCGGCCCGCGTCGTCGAGGAGTTCACCCCGCGCGCGGGCGCCGTACGCGGCGTCGAGACGGCCCAGGACGCGGACGCCCGCGTTGCGCAGCCGACCGGCGGCCTCCAGGCAGTGCGGGTCGGGGCGGACCCCGGGCCCGCCGGCGACGTCGAGGACGACCCAGTGCAACGGCGTCCCCGGGCGGGCGAGTTCGCCCCACTCCCCCGGCGCGAGCAGCGGATGCGCGAACCCGGGGACGCCGAAACCGGTGCGCACCCCGGTGCTGGCCCCCGTGCTCGCCCCGGTCACATGCGGCACGCGGCCTCCATCCAGATGTCCGCCAGGGACTCCTCCAGGTTGATCCGGGGCCGCCAGCCGAGCCGGTCGCGCGCGGTGCGCACGTCGGCCTGCTGCCAGCCCCCGCAGCCGTCCGGGTACGGGTACGCGACCGGGGCGGCGGGGTCGTGCTCGTGCCGGGGGTGGCCGATGGCCGCCCGCATCGGCCCCGGGGGAACGTCGAGTTCGTGCAGCGCGCCCGCGTACCCGGCCACCCGCGCGAGGGTCGCGGCGGCGTCCCGCAGCCGCACCGCGCGGCCGGAGCCGATGTTGATGACGCCCTGCGCGGCCGACAGCGCGGCGGCGTGGACCGCGCGGGCGACGTCCCGGACGTCGACGAAGTCGCGCTGCGCGCCGAGCCCCGCGAGCTTCAGCTCGCCGTCGCCGGCCTGCATCGCGCGGCGCATGGCCTCCGCGAGGCGGCCCAGCGGCGAGCCCGCCGGGGTGCCGGGGCCGGCCGGGGAGAACACCCGCAGGACGACCGCGTCCAGGCCCGAGCCGAGGACGAGTTCCGTCGCGGCGAGCTTGCTCACGCCGTACGGCCCGCCGGGGCGCGGGACGGCGTCCTCGGCGGTCGACGAGCCGGGCTGGCTCGGCCCGTACTCCGCGCCGCAGCCGATCTGCACGAGCCGCGCGCCGCAGCCGCTGCGCCGCAGCGCCTCGCAGACCGTGGCGACGGCGACCGTGTTGTGCCGGATCAGGTCCTTCGCGCCGCCGCGCGTGGCGCCCGCGCAGTTGATGACGACCTGGGGGTGGACGGCGTCCAGGAAGCGCGTCAGCGCCCCGGGGCTGCCGGACGCGAGGTCGAACCGCACGTCGGCGTCGTCCCCGCGCCCGAGGGCGGTGAGCTGGGCCGCCGGGTCGGCGAGCAGCCGGTCGGCGACGAACCGGCCGAGGTATCCGTTGGCTCCGATCAGCAGCACCCTCATCGCGCCGCCCCCGGGAAGTGCAGGGCGGCACGGGTCGCGCCGGGTCGAGGCGTGGTCATCTGGTCTCTCCTTCGGGGGTGGTGCGGTTGCCCGCGGCGGGGTGGTGGGGCGCGCTCGCCACGCGCGTGGGGGGCGGCCGACGGGGGCCGTGCGCGGGGGCGGGGCGCCGTCCGGCCGTCCTGACACGGCCGGCACCGGCGCGGCCGTAGGAGGGGGCGGTGGGCGGCATCGGCTTCGGGCGCGCGGTGGGGCGGCAGGGGGTGCCGGAGAGCCCTCCGCGCGCGGCAGGGCCGTACGAGGGGCGAGCGGGTGCTTCGTGCAGGCGCGCGGGGGCGCGGTGCCGCGGCGGGCCGGGGTGCTGTTCGGGGGACGTGGTGCGGCCTGCGTGTCGCGCTCCCGGGCAGACGCTCAGCACGGCTGGTCCGTACGGGCGTGGGCCGAGGCTCTGGTGAGGGTGCGGGCCGTGTGGGCGAGCAGGGTGAGGGCGGCGCCGGTGGCGGCCAGGGCGGGGACCGCGGCGGGGCCCCAGGCGGTCACCAGGGTGTCGACGGGGGCGGACAGGGCGTCGCAGCCGGGGAGGCGCGCGGCGAGGACGGAGGCGGGGGCGAGCGCCTCGACGGCCGCCGCGGCGGACAGGACGGCCGCTGGGGCGTGGGTGAAGCCGTGGACGGTGAGGAGGCGGGCCAGGAACAGGAGCAGGCCGAGGGGGACGGCGCGCGCGTATGCGGCGGGTTCGCCGAGCAGCGCGCCGCACAGCGCGGCCAGGGCGACGAGCGCGGCCGTGTACAGCGCGACGGTGGCGGCCAGCAGCGGTCGTACGGCTCGGGCGAAGTCCGTGAGGCCCCGGCTGCCGTGGAGGCGGTGGTCCGCGCGGGTGGCAAGGAAGTGGGCGCAGTACGCGGCGGGCGCGCAGGCCAGGGCGAGGGTCAGCAGGGGGGCGGCGGTGAGCGGCCAGGGGGCGTCCGGGGTGAGTCCGGGCGGCCCGTCGGGTCCCCCGCCGACGGCCCCGGCGAGGAGTCCGTCGCCGACGGCGGCGTACAGCAGGAGCCAGCAGGTCGCCGAGACGGCCCGGTGGGGCACCGGGCGCGGGCGCCGGCGCGGGCTGAGCGGTCCGTGGCGGAGTACGGCGCGCAGCGCGAGGGCGACGGCGAGGACGCCCGCGCCGAGGACGGCCTGCCGGGAGGTGCCGGACGTGTGGTGCAGCCCGGCGACGGTGGCGGCGCACAGGGCGCCCGGGAGGAGGCTCAGCGCCATCCGCGCGGGCCGGGCGTTCGAGACCAAGCGCTTGGAAGGCGCCTGCTCTGTCGAAGTCGAAGGCCCCTCCCCCGCCCGTTCTCTCGGCACGCGCGCGTACATCTCCTCGGCGAGCGAGAAGACGTCCCGGTGGCGGAAGCGCGCGGCGGCCCGGTCGGTGAGCCCGTGCGACTCCAGGCCGGCGGCGATCTCCAGGGGGTCCACCGCCCGCTCGCACAGCTCCCGGTGGCGGTGCATCAGGGCCTTCACGGGGTCGACGCCGGTACGGCGCACCCCCACCGCCCCGCCACCGGCCCCGACGCCGGTCCCGGGCTCGCGGGCACTGTCCCCGCCCTCGCCCGGCACCCGCCCGGCCCACTCCAGCGACCGTTCGTCCCACGCCCCCGGGCTCCCCGGCGTCCCCGGCAGATCGATCCCCTCCACCCCGCTCACCGGACCCCCTCCACCACCGGAACAGCCGCTCCCCCGGACCCCCCGGAACCAGAACCCGCTCCCAGCGGCGCACCACCGCCCCCGACCCGAGCCCTCCCGAACACGACACCCCCACGCCCCCCACCGGAACCCACGGCCACCCCGTCCCCCGCCGTCGCCCACCCCGGCACCCGGCGCCCCGCCCACCGCCCCGCGAGATGCGCCTCCGCGGGCGTCCCGAACGGCAGCGGCTCACCGTCCGCGCCGACCACCACACGCCGCACGGGACACCGGGACACGACGTCCAGATAGATCGCGTCGAACGCCGCGACGTTCTGCTCGACGGTGAACAGCTCCAGCGCACGCGCGCGCGCCGCCGCCCCCAGGCGCGCACGGCGCTCGGGGTCGCGCAGGAGCGCCACGCACGCCTCGGCGAGCGCCCGCGGATTGCGCGGCGGGACGACGAGCCCGGTGCCGCCTATCGCCTCGACGACGGCGCCGACGTCGGTGGAGACGGTGGCGCGCCCGCAGAGCATGGCCTCGACGAGCCCGTCGGGGAACCCTTCGACGAGGCTGGAGAGGACGACGACCGCGCCAGCCGCGTACGCCTCGGCGGCGCCGGGGAGTTCGGGTCCGCCGAGCTCCTCGAAGGAGACGGGGTTGTCGCCGACGTCGTAGGAGCCGGCGGCCTCGTCGGGGAAGAGCTGGGCGGCCAGCGCGCGGCAGTGGCCGAGGTAGGCGGCGCCCTCGGCGTCGGCGGGCGTGCCGACGACGCGCAGCCGGGTGCCGGGCTCCTGGCGGCGGATCTCGGCGAAGGCGTGCAGGAGGGAGACGAGGTCCTTGTCGGGTTCGACGCGGCCGACCCAGACGACGGTGCGGGGGTCGGCGGTGTCGGGGGCCTCGCCGACCTCGGCGAAGGGGCCGGCGTCGAGGCCGGGGTGGACGGTGCGCAGCCGGGCGGGGTCGGCGCCGCAGCGCTCCTGCCAGCGGCGCGCGTGCGCGTTGCCGGGGGTGATCCGGGCGGCCCCCCGGTAGACCTCGGTGGCGAGCCGTCCGTGGAAGGCGGCGAGGAGGGCGCGTACGGGGGGCGCGGCGCCGTCGTGGTCCGCGCTCGCCGCGCTGTGCAGGTAGTGGGTGCGCAGCCGTACGCCGTACTCGGTGACGACGAGGGGGACTCCGAAGAAGTGCCGGGCGAGGAGCCCGGGGAGGGCCGTGGTGCCGCCCGAGGTGGCGTGGCAGAGGTCGGCGGCGCCGAGGGCGTCCTCGTCGTACCAGGGCAGCGTCAGGGGGCGCAGGGCGCGCTCCAGGCGGTCGGCGACGGTCAGCAGTTCCCGGACGCGGGCCTCGCGGGCCACCGGGCGGGCGCCGGGCGCGCGACAGGCGCGTTCCAGGGCGCGTACGGCCCGTTCGGAGCGGAGCGCGCCGGGGAGTCCGCCGGTGTCGCGGGCGAGGTCGGCGAGTGCGTACAGCGCGTTGCCGAAACGGTCCGCCTCAGTGGTGGCGGGGGATGCGGAGCAGACGGCGGCCACCAGGTCGCCGTACGCCTCCTGGAAGCGCCTGCGGGCGCGGCGGCCGTGGACGATGCCCTGATCGGCAGGGTCGGCGTGGTCGGCGCGGGGGAGCTGGTAAATGTCGAACCGGTGCTGCCCGAGCCCGCGCACGAGCCGGTCGCACCAGAGTCCGGCGTCACCGCTCACATACGGATGGCCACCCTCCGTCAGCAGTCCGATGCGCACGAGCGCACCCCCGATCTCCCGTTCAGGGAGCCGTCGTTGACCCGACGGCTCGCAGCGGGAAGAACGTATGCGGACAAGGCGGTGGTGCGATGGACGGTTGTCCGTCGCACCACCAAAAGGGGTGAACGGTCGTAACTTTCCCGTGCGGGTCGCGTTCTGTCGCGCTAAGGGATCAGACGGTCACCGAACGGCGGGCCGAAAATCACATGAAAGCGCCCCGGGAGGGCCGCTTCGGAAAACGGCACCCCGGGGCGCTCGGTCGGACTCAGGCCGCGGCCAGCTCCCGCCGTTCGGCCCTCCGGCGGGCGGCGACCCCCGGATCGAGCGCCGGTACGGCCGCCAGGAGCTGCTTGGTGTAGTCCTCGCGCGGCGTGTCGTACACCTCGTCGGCGGGCCCCTCCTCGACGATCCGGCCGCCGCGCATGACGGCGACGCGGTCGCTGACCTGGCGGACGACGGCGAGGTCGTGGGCGATGAAGACGAGCGCGAGGCCGAGTTCGCGCTGGAGCTCGCCCAGGAGGGCGACGACCTGCGCCTGGGTGGTCACGTCGAGCGCGGAGACCGGCTCGTCGCAGACGATCACCCGGGGGGCGGCGGCGAGCGCGCGGGCGATGCCGACGCGCTGGCGCTGGCCGCCGCTGAACTCGTGCGGGTAGCGGTCGTAGTGGGCCGCTTCGAGGCCGACGCGCTCCAGGAGTTCGCCCACGCGCGCGTGGATGCGCTTCTCGTCCCTCTCGCCCCGGGCGCGCAGCGGGTCGGCGATCGACTCGCCCACGCTGCGGCGGGGGTTGAGGGAGGAGACGGGGTCCTGGAAGACCATCTGGACGGAGGGGTCCACGCGCGTGTGCGCGTGTCCGTCGTAGCGGATCTCGCCGGCCGTGGGCTTCAGGAGGCCCACCAGCATGCGCCCCAGGGTGGTCTTGCCGCTACCGCTCTCGCCGACGACACCGAGGGTCTCGCCCCGGCGGACCGTCAGGGAGACGTCGTCGACGGCCCGGAACGCCCTCCTGCCGCGCCCGAACTCGCGCCGCAGTCCGGTGGCTTCGAGGACGACGTCGTCGGTCGCCTGGGAGGCCGTGCGGCGCACGTCCACGCGCGGAACGGCGCCGAGCAGCTCGCGCGTGTAGGCGTCCTTCGGAGCGCTCAGGACGTCCGCCGTGGGGCCGTGCTCGACGAGCCTGCCGTGGCGCATGACGAGGACGTCGTCGACGCTCTCCGCGGCCACGCCGACGTCGTGGGTGACCAGCAGGAGGCCCATGCCGGTCTCCTCGCGCAGCGCGTGCAGCAGGTCGAGGATCTGGGCCTGGACGGTGACGTCGAGGGCCGTGGTGGGCTCGTCGGCGATCAGGAGGTCCGGTTCGCAGGCGAGCGCCATCGCGATGAGCGCGCGCTGGCGCATGCCGCCGCTGAACTCGTGCGGGCGCGAGCGGGCCCGGCGGGCCGCGTCCGGGATGCCGACCCGGTCGAGGACCTCGACGGCACGCGCGCGTGCGGCACGCTTCGCCGCGCGCGTGTGCACCCGGTACACCTCGGCGATCTGGTCGCCGATCGCGTAGTACGGGTCGAGGGACGACAGCGGGTCCTGGAAGACCATCGCCGCCTTCCCGCCGCGCAGCCGCCTGAGCTCGTCGTCCGGGGCGTCCTGGACGGCGGTCCCGGCGACGGTGACGGAGCCGCTCACGCGCGCTCCTGTGCCCCTGTGCAGGCCCAGGAGTGCCGAGGCGACCGTGGACTTCCCGGAGCCGGACTCGCCGACGAGGGCGAGCGCCCCGCCCTCCGCGAGGGTGAAGGAGAGGCTGTCGACGGCCTTCAGGGCGCCGAACTCGACCGTGAGGCCGCTGACTTCCACGAGGCTCACGCGAGCACCACCCGTCGGTCGGCCACCGCGTACAGGACGTCCGCGACGGCGTTGGCGAGGACCACGAAGAACCCGATGACCAGGACCATGCCGACGACGACCGGGAGGTCGACGACGCTGACCGCGTGGACCAGCTCCTGGCCGATGCCGGGCAGTCCGAACAGCGTCTCGATGAGGACGGCGCCGCCGACCGCGCCGCCGAAGTCGTTGGCGTTGAGGGCGATGACCGGGGCGAGCGCGCCGCGCAGGGCGTGCCGTCCGATGATCGACCGCTCGCCGACGCCGTAGGCGCGGAAGGTGCGGATGTGGTCCTCGGCGAGGGTCTCCAGCATCGACGTCCGGGTGAGGCGCGCGAAGTAGGCGGCCTCGGCGAGCGCGAGGGTGAACCAGGGCAGGAGGAGGTTCCACGCCCACTGTTCGGGGTTGTCGGAGAAGTTGACGTACTGCGGGAACGGCAGCAGTTCGAGCTGCCCGCAGACGATGATCATCAGCAGCAGGCCGATGACGAACACCGGCATGGCGATCCCGGCGAGGGTGACGCCGGTCAGCGCGCGCTCGGTGAACCGGCCGCGCCGCCACACCGACAGCACGCCCGTGCCGACGCCCAGGATCAGCCACAGGACCATCGCGCCGAACACCAGCGACAGGCTGACCGGGAGCTTGCCGAGGATCGTCTCGGTGACCTGCTGGCCGGTCTGGTACGACATGCCGAGGCAGGGCGCCGAGCAGTGCTCGACGGAGGTGCCGGTCGAGTAGTCGTGGCCGACGACGATGCCCTGGAGGAAGTCCCAGTAGCGCAGGTACAGCGGGTCGTCGAGCTTGAGCTGCTCGGCGACCTGGCGGACCTGTTCCGGCGAGCAGCGCGGGCCGCAGGTGATCTGGGCGACGTTGCCGGGGGTGACGTAGAAGACCACGTAGATGATCGCCGAGAGGGCGATCAGCGTGAGGACGACGCCGACCGCGCGGCGCAGGAGGAATCCGGCGAGGCCGTTCACTTCGCGGCCTCCTTCGGGGTCTCGGCCTTCGTCTCCTGTTTGCGGCCCGTGCCGACGCGCAGGCGCGACGCCGCGCGCGGGTCGAGGGCGGTGCGTACGCCGTCGGCGAGGACCGTGAGGGCCAGCACCGTGACGAACAGGGCGCCCGCGGGCAGCAGGAGGTACTGCGGGGCCGTCTGGTACCAGACGTTGGCGGAGGTGAGCATCTGTCCCCAGGACGGGGTGGGCGGTTTGACGCCGACGCCGAGGAACGACAGGGCGGCCTCGATGGCGATGTTGGCGGGCGCCATCAGCGCGGCGTACGTGATGACCGGAGCGGCGAGCCCGGGGAGCAGCTCGCGGTGGGCGATGCGCCAGGTGGGCCAGCCGCTGAGCCGGGCGGCGGACACGTAGTCGCGCTCCTTGAGGCTGAGCGTCTGCGCGCGGGCGATCTTCCCGATCGTCCCCCAGGCGACGAACCCGATGACGAGCGCGACGAGCACGGGGCGCGGGAAGCTCGCGGGGACGACGGCCAGCAGCGCGAGCGCCATGATGATCAGCGGCATCGCGACGATGATGTCCGTGATCCGGCTCAACAGTTGATCAACCCATCGGTTGCCGAGCGCGGCCGTGACGCCGACGACGACACCGAGGGCGACCTGGACGACGGTCGCCGCGAGCGCGACCCCCAGGGAGACGCGGGCGCCGTAGACCAGGCGCGCGAAGAGGTCGCGGCCGGTCTGCGGTTCGACGCCGAGCCAGTGGTCGGCGCTGATGCCGCCGAAGGACCCGAGGGGCACGCCGCCGCGCGCCGAGTCCACCAGGTCGGGGTGGTAGGTGGTGGGGTCCTGGCCCTCCAGCGCGGTGAGGAGGGGCGCGGCGAGCGCGACCAGGACGAGGAGGGCGACGACGGCCGCCGCGACCATGGCGGCACGCTGCGTGCGCAGCCGTCGCCAGAACTGACGGGCACCGGAGGCCCCCGGGACGGCGGTGTCCGTCCCGGGGGCCTCGGTGGCGTGGGGTGCCTGACTCATGTTGATTACTTGATCGCCATTGAGTGGGTGTGTCGACTACTTGACCGCGACCTGGGAGATGTCCAGGACACCCGTCCAGTCGCTGATGACGACGTTCTTGATGTCCTTGCCGTACAACCGCTTGTAGACGGGGTGGAACAGCGGGACGGTCAGCGCCTGCTCGCCGATCTTCTTGTCGAGGGCGCCCCAGCGCTTGGCGGCGGCGTCGAGGTCGGTCAGCTTGTTGATCGCGTCGATCTCGTCGTTGACCGACTTGTCGTCCAGCTGGGCGTAGTTGTAGTTCGCGCCGTCCTTGACGATCTGGCGGCCGTCGAAGATCGGGGCGAGGAAGGGACCGCCGGAGGGCCAGTCGGCACCCCAGTGGGCGAGGAAGAAGCCCGGCTCGGTCTTCACGTTCTGGATCGTGTCGGAGTAGTCGTTGTCTTCGAGACCCTGGAGCTTGACCGTGATGCCGGCCTTCTTGAGCGCGTCCTGGAGCGCGGTCGCGATCTCCGGGCCGGTCTCGAAGTTCTTCTCGTTGGAATGCGTCAGCGTGAGGGTCAGCCCGTTCGGGTAGCCCGCCTCCTTCAGCAGTTCCTTGGCCTTCGCGGCGTTGCCGGTCGCACCGGCCGGGAACAGGTCGTACGGCGTGTAGCCGAAGGACTTCTGGTTCGGCAGGTATGTGGTGGCGGGCTCGGCGAGCGCGGAGCCGCCGGCCGCGTTGACCACGGAGGAGCGGTCGACGGCGTAGGAGATCGCCTGGCGCACCTTCGGGTTGTCGAACGGCTTCACCTTCGGGTTGAAGGCGATGTAGTTCGTGTAGCCGAAGTGACCGGTGCCGACGCGCGAGGCGAGGCTCTTGTCGCCGGTCACCTTCGCCAGCTCGGCCGGGCCGAGGTTGGTGTCCGTGGTGACGGCGGCGGCGTCCGTCCCCTGGGACGCGGACAGCCGCTGGTTGATCACCGCGGAGTCGAGGCCGGAGCGTACGTCGATCTTGTCCGGGTACGCCTTGCGCTCGGCGTCCGTGGCGGCCGACCAGTTGGCGTTGCGGTCCAGGACGACGTGCTCGCCGTTGTTCTCGTTGGTGACGACCTTGTAGGGGCCGGACGAGACGGGGTGCTCGGCGTACTTGGTGCCGGTGTCCTTGGCCTTCGGGACCGGCGCGAACTGGGTCTGCGTGGCCAGGAAGGGGAACTCGCCCTCGGGCTTGTTCAGGTGGAAGACGATGGTCCGCGCGTCCGGCGTCTCGATCGCCGAGAGGCCCTTGGGGTCCTTGTAGGGGCCCTGGTAGTCGGCGGCGCCGACCAGCCAGTCCCGCAGGTAGGGGGCGCCGCCGGAGAGCTCGGGGGCGAAGGAGCGCTCGATGCCGTACTTGATGTCGGCGGTCGTGATCGCGGTGCCGTCCTCGTACTTGAGGCCCTCCTTGAGGGTGTACGTCCACACGGTCGCGTCCTTGTTGGGGCGGCCGGTGTCGGTGGCGAGGTCTGGGACGACCTTCGCGCCCTCGGCGCCGTTCTCGCGGTTGCGGGTGGTGAGCGTGCGGAACAGGAGGGAGGGCACGTTCCCGCCGCCGGAGGTGTAGAGGCGGGCCGGGTCGAGGTTTTTCTGCGGGTTCGAGTTGAGCACCGACAGGGTGCCGCCCTTGTGGGGCGTGGCGTCGCCGCCGGAGTCCTTGGCGCCGTTGTCCTCCGGCCCGCAGGCGGCGACACCCGCTGCCACGACCAGGCTGACGGACGCCGCGGCCACGCGGCGGGCTTTGACGGACGGTTGACGCATCGGTGGGGGCCTCTCGATTGACCGGACCGGTTGGGTTGACCGGGCTGAGTGGGTTGACTGTGGGGTTGATTCAGTTGACCGACTTGATCCGGTCGCCCCACATCTCGACAGTCGTCCCGGAATGCGAGACGGATTGACGAGGAGTGAGACGATCACGGACAGACGTCTGCCCCGGCGGCGGAGAGTCGAAAAGACGTGACCCGGGTCACGGGATAAGGCGGGTGATCCGACGCGCGCACGCATGAGGGCGGGCGTCAGCAACAGTCGATGTCGGCTACGCAGAGCGCGGTCACGCCGATGAGCGCGAGCTCGATGGCTGCGCCGGCGACGACATGACTAGACCACATGGGCAGAAATATGAACGAAAATCGGTGCGCATGTCAACGTGACTTATGAGCCGTTTGTCAACTGGCCGGGTACGCCCAGGGATTGGGCAGGCAGTGAATCCCCTGGTGGTCCAGGAACTTCGTCTGCTGCTGCATGACGGGGGCCAGCTCGCCGTTCTTGTCGCATGTCACATGCCCGTAGCCCAGCCGGTGGCCCACCTCGTGGTTGATCAGCATCTGCCGGTACGCGTACATCTTGTCGCCGTACGTCTTCGAGCCCTGGGCCCAGCGGTAGGCGTTGATCATGACGCGCGGGGTGGCGGCGGAGTCGCAGGACACGTTGTCCTGCGTGGTGTCCAGGCCGGATTTGTCGCACCAGAAGGCGGTCGTGCCGGGGCTCGCGAGCGTGATGACGAAATCCGGTGTGCCGCTGAAGATCCGCTCGAAGGTACGGGCCCCGTTGTGCGCCCAGCTCCGGTTGTCGTTGAGGGTCTTCTGCACGGCCTGCGCGAACAGCCCGCCGTCCAGTCCGATCCCCTGCTCGACGTCCACCCGGTACGTGTACTTCCGGCCTTTCCCGGGCGCCTTGTCGACGCCCGGTACCGCGTCGAACTTCCCCGAGCCCTTGAAGTCGGCGGCCAGCGGGTACTTCACGCTCATCCGGTCGTCGTACGACAGCGGCTTGACGTCCGCCGGCACCGAGGGGCTCGGCAGGACGCCCCCCGCGGTGCCCGCTTCCGTGTTCGCCTCCGCCGAGCGCTCGCCCTGCGCCTGGGTGCGGGACGTGTCGTCGCCCCGGTCGTCGGTGGTGACCTGTCCGGCGACGACCACGGCGAGGACGGTGGTGACGGCAGCGGCGGCGATGCCGGTGAAGGCGCGGCCCTTGGTGTTCTTCTGCCGGGCCGGGGTCTCGGGGTCGACTTGATCGTCGTGATCGCCGGGGTTGACCGGCTGCACGGACTTGATCGATGTCGACGGGTGGTCGATACCGCGATCAACACCGTCACGTCGGTCCAGCTGGTCGATGAGATCGACGTCCATGTGGACGGCCGTGTCCATACGACCGGCCGAGTCCATGCGAGCGGCCGACTCCCCGAACGCGTCCAGATACTCCTGCCGCGGTCCACCCGATCCACCCGGCCCACCCGGCACGCCCCCGGCACGCGGCCTGGGCACGACAGGCGGACGCCCCCCGGACTCGCCGAACGCCCCCCAGCCGCCCCCGGCCTCATGCTGCTCGGGATGCCCCCCGCGCACCGACGGGAACCCGTAGGCGGGCGTGCCGTCGAGCTGAGGAAAACCGTGCGGAGGCGTCCCCGGGACGGCCCCGCCGTACGGCGCCCCGTTGCCCCGATAGGGCCCGGTGGACGGCGAACCGCTCTCGTACCAGGACGCCTCGGTGTTCCGACTGGGCAGCGGAGGCCGCTCCCCGCCGCCCGGCACGCCCCCGGAACCGGCACCCCCCGTGAAGCCACCCCCACCGGAGGCACTCCCGCTGGAGGCGCCCCCACCAGAGGCACCCCCCGAAGACCCCGCCCCCTGAGAAGGCACCGCCCCCTTCTTCGCCGGTTTCGGCGCGGGCCCTCGTCGGCTGTGACGCCCCACCCGCCTCAGCTCCCCGAACCCGTGTCGGTGCCCGCGCGGTCCGTCGACGCGAGGAGGTCGCGGAAGGCGGCGGCGACGGTGTCCGGGTACTCCATCATCGCGACGTGCCCGGCGTCGGGCAGCGACAGCAGCCGGGAGTCCCGGAAGGCGCGCTCGGCCCGCCGCGCCATGCGATAGCCGACGAGCTGGTCCCGGGCGCCGTAGATCAGCAGGGTGGGCGCGAGGACCCGGGCGGCCTGGCGCCACATGTTGTGCTGGCCGCCGAGGGTGTAGGAGTTGACGAGCCCGCGCGCGGAGCGCGTCATCGCGTCCCAGAAGTACGGCAGCCTCAGCCGCCGCTCCATCTCCTCGACGGCGGCCTGGAACCCTTCCGGGCTCACGCGCGCGGGATCGCCGTAACAGAGCGCCGTGACGCCCCGGACGCGGTCCTCCGGCGTCCAGTCGCGGCTGATCCGGGCGAACAGCGCGGTCACCCCGGGCACCGCGAGCAGCCCCGTCGGGACGGCGGTGCGCTGGACGCGGATCTCCGGGAGGGCCGGCGAGACCAGCGTGAGCGTGCGGACCAGATCGGGGCGGACGGCCGCGACGCGCGTGGAGACCGCGCCGCCCAGGGAGTTGCCGAACAGGTGGACCGGGCCGCGCCCCGAGGCGTCGAGGAGGTGGATCACCGCGCGCGCGTGCGCCGAGATCGAGTAGTTGCCGTCGTCCGGGGGCGGGGAGTCGCCGAACCCGGACAGGTCGACGGCCTCGCTGTCGACGACGCCGTCCAGGCGCTCCATCAGCTCCGACCAGTTCTGCGAGGAACCGCCCAGGCCATGGACGTACAGCGCCGGAGGCAGCCCCTCGCGCGCGGGAGGCCGGGAACGGACCGAGAGCGTCGCTCCGGGGAGCCGCACCGACCTCAGGCGCTCGCCTTCCGCGACCCGGACGGGCAACACCTTCGGAAAGGCGTTGACGGGCGGCGGAGTTGGCACCTCGGTCGAAGACATGCGGCAATGTTACGAGACGATCACACTCGCGTTCACGCTATCCGCATCACAGAAGGCGTGACAGAACGCACAGCGGGAGGGTGGAACCGGACAGGTGCGAACACGATCGGTCGACAGGCGTCGTCCGCACCTGCCGCACCCGCGTGGCATGGCATCAGCGAACGACGTCTCCTAGGCTCGAGAACGACCGGACCCCAGTGGAGGGAGACCCGTCATGGCCATCGATCCCACCGATCCCGACAGCTTCGAGCACGGCGGACAGACCGACGTCGAGGCACCGGAGAACGACACGGCCGAGCAGCGGACGGAGCTCACCCCGGACGGCGACGACCCCCTGGAGGACGTCGACCCGGCCCACGGCGCCGAGGCGGACCTCCTGGAGCAGGCCCGGGTGGTCGCCCTGGACGAGGACGACTACCGCTGAGAGGGGCGCGCGGCCGACCGCGAGCGCCTCGTATGCCCGGAACGTGCCGGGCCGAAACCCCGCACGTCACTTCTGCGCGGCTTTTCCCACCGCCCGGTCCGTGAAATTCTGCGCTCGCACCGCGCACACCACGATTACCGAAAAGTACGATGGCCGCGCGGCCAGCTACAGCACACCGCATGTGGACGACTTTTGGAGGCGGCGTGACAGCCATCGAGCAGACCGAGGCCACGCGCCCGCGAGGCACGCGCCTGCCGCGCCGTGCCCGGCGGAACCAGTTGCTGGGCGCCGCCCAGGAAGTGTTCGTGGCGCAGGGCTACCACTCGGCCGCCATGGACGACATCGCCGAGCGCGCGGGCGTCAGCAAGCCCGTGCTCTACCAGCACTTCCCCGGCAAGCTCGACCTCTACCTCGCGCTCCTCGACCAGCACTGCGAGGCCCTGATCCAGGCCGTGCGCACGGCTCTGGCGTCGACGACGGACAACAAGCAGCGCGTGCGCGCGACGATGGACGCGTACTTCGCGTACGTCCAGGACGAGGGCGGCGCCTTCCGGCTGGTCTTCGAGTCGGACCTGACGAACGAACCCGCGGTGCGCGAGCGCGTCGACAAGGTGACCAACGACTGCGCCGAGGCGATCTGCGACGTCATCGCCGAGGACACGGGCCTGTCCCGGGCGGAGTCGATGCTGCTGGCCTCCGGCCTCGGCGGGCTCGCGCAGGTCGTCGCCCGGTCCTGGCTGCACAGCGACCGCAGCGTCCCGCGCGACCAGGCGGTGCAGCTGCTGGCCTCGCTCGCCTGGCGCGGGATCGCCGGGTTCCCGATGCACGGCACCGATCAAGCGGGCGCGGACGCGCACTGACGTCACGGCTCGCGTTTTTGTTCCCGGCGGGTGTTCGCTCCTGGCGTGGGCGGCCCGCGCCGTGTCCGTCCCCTCACCGGGCTAATGTGTGCAGCGTACGGCGCGGACGCCCGCGCACCTCACTGACCGTCGGAGGGACATAGCCGTGGAGGTCAAGATCGGCGTGCAGCACGCGCCCCGCGAGATCGTTCTGGAGAGCGGTCAGAGTGCCGAGGAGGTCGAGCGGGCGGTGGCCGAGGCACTGGCGGGCCAGTCGTCGCTGCTCAGCCTCGTGGACGACCACGGGCGCAAGGTCCTGGTCCCGGCGGACCGTCTGGCCTACGTGGAGCTCGGCGAGCCGGCTCCGCGCAAGGTGGGCTTCGGCGCGTAAGGCACCCTGACACGGCAAGGGCCCGGCGACTTCACCAGTCGCCGGGCCCTTGATCGTTCCTTCACGGACGGAGCACATCTCCCTCACAGGGGAGGATTGCATTCCGCAGGTCACGGGTATGACGGCTACGACCTTGGTGCACGGGACGGCCGTACGGGAGGGACCCACATGATCCTCGAAGCGCTCGCCTCCGCGGTGCTCGGTCTCGCACTCGCGTGGGCAGCGGTCCGCCGCCTCCCGCACCGCCTCCCGACGCCCGGCCTGGTCCTCGCGACCGGCACCGCCGGCGCCCTCTTCGGCGACTTCCTCACCCACACGACCCTGGCCTCCGGCCTCCTGCTGAGCCTGCTGGGCGCGGCGGTGATGGGCACCGCATCGCTCTCCCTGCTGCTGCGCCCGTCAGCGGGACGGCTGAGGGAACGCTCGATCCCGGCGTAGAGGTCTGGATACGGACCCCTTGAAGGCGCGGCACGCGCCCTCAAGGGGCGCGGGGCTGTATCCGATCTGCGGCTCCGCCGCGTGGGCGCGAGCAACCCACCACTACCCGCAGCCGCGCAATTCCCCCGCACCACCCCGGACCTGGCGTTACGCCGCCAAGCCCAGCGCGGCCATCCGCTTCGTGTGCGCCTCGGTGATCCGCGAGAACATCCGCCCCACCTCCGCGAGATCGAACCCGTCGGCCACTCCCCCGACCAGCATGGTCGACAGGGCGTCCCGCTCGGCGACGACCCTCTGGGACTGCGACAGCGCCTCCCCCATCAGCCGCCGAGCCCACAGCGCGAGCCGTCCGCCCACGCGCGGTTCGGCCTCGATGGCGGCCCGCACCCGCTCGACGGCGAACCCGGCGTGCCCGGTGTCGTCGAGGACGGCGAGGACCAGCGCGCGGGTGTCGGAGTCGAGCCGGGCGGCCACCTCCCGATAGAAGTCGCTGGCGATCGAGTCACCGACGTACGCCTTGACGAGCCCTTCCAGCCAGTCGGAGGGCGCCGTCTGCCGGTGGAACCCGTCGAGCGCGGCGACGAACGGCTCCATGGCCTCCGTCGGCTCCGCGCCGATCTCGGTGAGCCGGTCCCGCAGCCGCTCGAAGTGGTGGAACTCGGCGGACGCCATCTTCGCCAGCTCCGCCTTGTCGGCGAGCGTCGGCGCCAGCTTCGCGTCCTCCGCGAGCCGCTCGAACGCCGCGAGCTCGCCGTAGGCCAGCGCTCCGAGGAGGTCCACGACGGCGGCCCGGTACTGCGGCTCGGTGGCGGCCCCGTCCCAGTCTTGGGCGGCGATACCGGTGTGCTCGGGGGTTTCGGCGGACTCGTTGGCGTGGTCAGACGTCGTCATGAAACGCACAATAGTCCCGCCGACCGGACGCCGTGGACCCTGATGCTTCTCAGGGTCTTGACCCTCAGGAATACGGACAGTTCTCGGGGCCGAACCCTGTGAGAACCATGACGTGACCGAATCGGCCATCACATGTGCACGATTCCGGGGTATGGTGGTAATGCGCCTGCTGGTACTTCTCCGTATCGTGCAGGCCCATGTATGAGGATGCCCGGTCGCTGGCCCGATCGGCTCCGACCCGACAGCCCTCCTGTTCTGTACGGCACATCGCGTACGGACCGTCCGGAGGGACCCTCAGCGGTACGAGCGCTAGAGCGTCGGCAGAGGTCCCGTGCCCTACGGCTGGTCCGTAAGGCCGCCGACGTCCCCCGGCACGGTCCGTCAAAGACCCCCGCGCTCGCCTCGCACCGCGTACACAGAAGAGGCAGCACCCTGACTACGACGTTCAGAGATCTCGGAATCCTTCCCGAGACCGCCGAGGCCCTCGAAGCCGTCGGCATCATCAACCCCTTCCCCATCCAGGAGATGACCCTCCCCGTCGCCCTCAGCGGCACGGACATCATCGGCCAGGCGAAGACCGGCACCGGCAAGACGCTGGGCTTCGGCCTCCCCCTCCTGGAGCGCGTCACCGTCCCCGTCGACGTCGAGGCCGGCCGCGCCGCGCCCGAGGCGCTCACCGACGCCCCGCAGGCCCTCGTCGTCGTCCCGACGCGCGAACTGTGCACGCAGGTGACGAACGACCTGCTGACGGCCGGCAAGGTCCGCAACGTCCGGGTGACCGCGATCTACGGCGGTCGCGCGTACGAGCCGCAGGTCGAGGCCCTCCGCAAGGGCGTCGACGTCGTCGTCGGCACCCCCGGGCGCCTGCTAGACCTCGCGGGCCAGAAGAAGCTCGACCTGAAGCACGTCAAGTGCCTCGTCCTCGACGAGGCCGACGAGATGCTCGACCTGGGCTTCCTGCCCGACGTCGAGAAGATCATGGACATGCTGCCGGCCCGGCGTCAGACGATGCTGTTCTCGGCGACCATGCCGGGCGCGGTCATCGGCCTCGCGCGCCGCTACATGTCCCAGCCCACGCACATCCGCGCGACCTCGCCGGACGACGAGGGCGCGACCGTCGCGAACATCAAGCAGCACGTCTACCGCGCGCACTCGATGGACAAGCCCGAGATGGTCGCCCGCATCCTCCAGGCGGAGGGCCGCGCGCTCGCGATGATCTTCTGCCGTACGAAGCGGACGGCCGCCGACATCGCGGAGCAGCTGGAGCGCCGCGGGTTCGCCTCCGGCGCGGTCCACGGCGACCTCGGCCAGGGAGCCCGCGAGCAGGCGCTGCGCGCCTTCCGCAACGGCAAGGTCGACGTCCTGGTCTGCACCGACGTCGCCGCGCGCGGCATCGACGTCGAGAACGTCACGCACGTCATCAACTACCAGTCCCCCGAGGACGAGAAGACGTACCTGCACCGCATCGGCCGCACCGGCCGCGCGGGCGCCTCGGGTACGGCGATCACGCTCGTCGACTGGGACGACATCCCGCGCTGGCAGCTCATCAACAAGGCGCTGGAGCTGGGCTTCAACGACCCGCCGGAGACGTACTCCACCTCCCCGCACCTCTTCGAGGAGCTGAGCATCCCGGCCGGCACGAAGGGTGTCCTGCCGCGTTCCGAGCGCACGCGCGCGGGGCTCGACGCCGAGGTCCTGGAGGACCTGGGCGAGCCGGGCGGCCGTGGTCGTGGTGGCCGCGGCGGTCGCGGTGACCGGGACCGCCGTGGTGGCGGGGAGCGGGATCGCCGCGGTGGGCGGGGCGAGTCCGCGGCCGTCGAGGCGGAGGCCGGTACCGAGCGTCCGTCGCGTACGCCGCGCCGCCGTCGTCGTACGCGTGGCGGGTCTCTGACGGAGCAGGGGGCGGCTCCCGCCGTCGCGCCGCAGCAGCCGCAGCCGTCCGTCGCCGAGGAGGCGGCCCCGGCCGGGCGTACGCCGCGCCGTCGCCGTCGTACGCGCGGCGGGTCGCAGGATTCGGTCGTCACTACGCCGGTGACGCCGTCCGTGGAGCAGGTGGCGCCCGCCGCTGCCGAGGAGGCCGTGACGAACGCCGAGGGGGCGGCTCAGCCCCGTCGCCGTACGCGGACCCGCCGGGGTGGCGAGCAGGCGCAGACGCCGGCGCCGGTCGTGTCGGTGGAGGCCGAGGCGGTCGTGACCCCCGTGGCCGAGCCGGTCGCCAAGGCCGCGCCGCGCCGTGCGCGGAAGGCGACGGCTGCCGTGGAGACGGCGGTCGTGGAGCCCGTCGTCGCGGAACCCGCAGCAGTGGAACCCGCTGTCGCCGAGACCGTCGAGGCGAAGCCGCGTCGGACGCGCAAGACGGCTGCCGCGAAGGCCGCCGAGGCTGTCGTGGAGCCGGCTGGTACGGCTGTCGACGCGGTGGAGGCTGTGGCGGACGCCGCTGAGGTCAAGCCGCGCCGGACGCGGAAGACCGCTGCCGCGAAGGCCGCCGAAGCCGTCGTGGAGGCTGCCGAGACGGTCGAGGCTCCGAAGCCGCGCCGGACCCGGAAGACGGCGGCGGCCAAGGCCGCCGAAGCCGCGGTCGAGGCCGTGGAGGTCGTCGAGACGGTCGAAGCGGTCGAGGCCAAACCTCGTCGCACCCGCAAGACCGCCGCCACCAAGACGGCCGCCGCGCCCGTCACCGAGGCCCCCGCCGAGGTGGAAGCCACCGAGGCCAAGCCCCGCCGCACGCGCAAGACCGCCGCCACCAAGGCCGCCGAAGCCACAGTGGACACGGCCGAGGCTGTCGAGACGATCGAGGTCGCCAAGCCGCGCCGCACCCGCAAGGCCGCCGCTCCGGCGGAGGTCGCCGTGGAGACGGCCGAGGGTGCCGAGGCCCCGAAGCCGCGTCGCACGCGGAAGACGGCGGCGGCCAAGGCCGCCGAAGCCGCGGTCGAGGCCGTGGACGTCGTCGAGACGGTCGAAGCGGTCGACGCGGTCGAGGCGCCCAAGCCCCGCCGCACCCGCAAGACCGCCGCCACCAAGACGGCCGCCGCGCCCGTCACCGAGGCCCCCGCCGAGGTGGAGACCGCCGAGGCCAAGCCCCGCCGCACGCGCAAGACCGCCGCCACCAAGGCCGCCGAAGCCGCAGTGGACACGGCCGAGGCTGTCGAGACGGTCGAGGTCGCCAAGCCGCGCCGCACCCGTAAGACGGCGGCCCCCTCCGAGGCCCCGGCCGCGCCGGTCGAGGCCGCCGAGGAGCCCAAGCCTCGCCGTCGTACGACCCGGAAGGCGGCCACCGCGGCCGAGATCCCGGCGCAGGCGACGGAGGAGCCGGCGGCGAAGCCGCGTCGGACCCGTAAGACGGCCGCCGCCGCGGAGCCCACGGACGGCTGAGCAGCACCGAACGACGCCGACGGCCCGGTCTCCCCTCACGGGGTGGCCGGGCCGTCGGCGTTCCCCTGAAAGCCCCCCGCACGCCACGCCGCACCGACATCCCCACACCTCACCCGCACCCCCGCACCCTCACATCCCCGCAGCTCAACCCACCCCCCACTCCTCCCCCACCCCACCCCCCGGTTACCCTCCCCACGTGAGCTTCCCCCTTCCCCCCGCCGCCCGAGCCGTCGTCCTCCGTACGCGGCGTGGTGACTTCGCGGCGGTCGACACGCCCGTCGCCCCGGCCGTCCCCCACCGGGGTGTGGCCCTGCTGCTGCCCGGGTTCACCGGCAGCAAGGAGGATTTCCACTTCCTCCAGGGGCCGTTGGCGCGGCGGGGGTATCGGACGATCGCCGTGGACGGTCGGGGGCAGTACCAGTCGGACGGCCCCGAGGCGGACGAATCCCCCTACGCGCAGGGCGAGTTGGCGAAGGACGTGCTCGCGCTGGCGGAGTCCGTGGGGGCACCGCTGCATCTGCTGGGCCACTCGATGGGCGGGCAGGTCGCGCGGGCGGCGGTGATCGTGGACCGCACCCCGTTCCGCAGCCTGACGTTGATGTCGTCGGGCCCGGCGGAGATCTCGGACTCGCAGAAGCAGCGTGTGCGGATGCTGCACGAGGCGCTGGCGGTGATGAGCATGGCGGAGGTGTGGGAGGTGATCGTCGCCATGGGGCCGCCGGAGGACGTCGGTGGACCGGCGAAGGGTTTCGGGACACCGGAGTCGATGCGTGACCGGTGGACGGGCCACAAGCCCGCGCAACTCCTCGCCACGGGACGCCAGTTGTGCGGGGAACCGGACCGCGTGGCCGAACTGGCCGACGTGGCGCTGCCGTTCCACGTGCTGTCGGGGTCGAGCGACGACACCTGGCCGCTGCCCCTGCTGGACGAGATGGCCGTACGGCTCTCCGCGCGGCGGACGGTGATCGAGGGGGCGGACCACTCCCCGAACCAGGACCAGCCGCTCCCCACCGCCGAGGCACTGGCGGATTTCTGGGACGCGCAAGACGCGCAGGACGCGCAGAAGGACGACCGAACGAGCGGGTGACTAGTACTGCGTCTGGACGTGGTCCCAGAACCCGTCCCGCAGCGCCCGCCGCAGATCCGCCTGCCCCCGCAGCGAGTACTGCAATATCCCCTCGGCCTCGACCAGCAGATCCTGGTCGACGGAGCCCGGCAGATACGGATGCCCCGGCAGGAGTTCCGCCAGGTTCGCCCGCCCCCGCTCCACCAGCCACTTCGCCGCGATCTGGGCGCCGACGAAGCGGACGTCCTCGCGGGTGGGGCGGGTCGCGGCGGCCTCGTAGGTGGCGGCGGACCGCCGGGAGACGTACGGCTTGAAGAATTCGAGGTCCAGCGTGCGCTGGCTGTCGACCTCCCACAGCAGCGGCTCCGCCTGGTTGCGGCCGTCGGGTGCCTCGATGCCCCAGAGGTGGACGCGCGCGCCGTAGCCCTGGGCCGCCTCGACCGCCGAGACGAGGTCCTCGTCGCCGCCGAGGAGGGCCGCGTCGCTGATCGCCCGGTGGCGGGCGAGGGATTCGAGGTCCGTGCGGATGAGGGAGTCGACGCCCTTCTGCTGGTTGTTCGCGTTGAGGTTGCCCAAGCGAACCTTGACGTCGGGAAGCTCCGCGATCGACTGCTGTTCGGCGGTGTGGATACGGCGTCTGGCGCCGTCGTACCAGTAGACCCTGAGGAGTCTGCTGTCCGCGAAGACCTGGCGGGCCCGGTCGATGAGCGCCTCCAGGAGGCCCTCGGCGTCGAGATCGAAGGCCCGGCGGTCCTCGGTACCGGCGATCAGCCGGCCGGCGGCGGCGTAGAGGTACCCCGCGTCGACGAAGATCGCGTGCGTCGAGGGGGTCTTCGCCACCTCGGCGAGGACCCGTCTGAGCAGGTCGTTCGTGTGGTCGATGCGGTCCGCGAGGGGCCTGAGGTCGTCACTCATCCTCCCCATTGTCCCGCCGGTCACGCAGCGAACACAACCGATCCCGTTCAGTCTTCGCTACTGCTTGGTAGTTAGACGTTCGAAAAATTTCTTTAGCGTAGGGAATGTTCGTAACACGAGCCACGTTGACTCCCTGTGTAACAGCGATTCTCCTCAGGAGGACAACCGACGAAGGGAGAAGCCCATGCGCTTCGAAATCCTGCGACTCGACGACGTCGACGGCACGCCCGTGGACTGCACTGTCGTGGACGCCGCCTCCGTCAACCGGATCGTGCAGGACGCCGCCGCCATCGGGCAGCGCCTCTGGATTCGCCCGGCCGACCGCGCCGCCTCGTAACGCGCGAGCGCACCACACTTCAGAACCCCCGTACGGTGCCGATACCGTGCGGGGGTTCTGCACACACCAAGACATGTACGGGCCTCAGGACGCCCGGACCACCTGCGTCACCCCGTTGATGATCTGCTGCACCGCGATCGCCGACAGCATCATCCCGGCGAGGCGCGTCACGAGGACGACGCCCCCGTCCTTGATGACCTTGATGATCAGCAGCGAGTACCTCATCACCAGCCACAGCACAGCGTGGATCGCGAGGATCGCGCACCACACGGACACCTGCGTCGCGACGCTGTCCGCCTTCTGCACGGCCAGGATCACCGACACGATCGCCCCGGGACCGGCCAGCAGCGGCATCCCCAGCGGGACGAGCGCGACGTTGACGTCCTTGGTCTGCTTCGGTTCGTCGCTCTTTCCCGTCAACAGGTCCAGCGCGATCAACAGAAGCAACAGTCCGCCCGCGATCATCAACGCCGGCACCGAGACATGCAGATACGTCAGGATCTGGTGCCCCAGCAGCCCGAACACCGTGATCACCCCGCCGGCCACGCAGACGGCCTGGAACGCCATCCGCTTCTGCGTCCTCGCCGCGCGCCCCGAGGTCAGCGCGAGAAAGATCGGGGTGATCCCAGGGGGGTCCATGATGACAAAAAGGGTGAGAAAGAGGGAGCCGAAGACAGCGACGTCGAACATGGGAGGGGAAGCCTTGCGAAGTAGTGGGCGGAGGACACGTGACGAGCCTCAGGCTCCGCCGGCCCCCGGCACCGGGAACGCCCCCCACGCCCGGCGCGTGATCTCCCCGTACACCTCGGGGTCGGTCGTGTACTCCCCCAGCACGCACGTCTTGCGGCTGCCGTGGTAGTCGCTGGACCCGGTGACGAGGAGCCCCAGTTCGCGGGCGAGCCCCCGCAGCCGGGCCCGGGTGTCGTCGTCGTGGTCCATGTGGTCGACCTCGATGCCGTCGAGCCCGGCGGCGGCCAGCTCGGCGATGGCGGAGTCGGGGACGGTCAGGCCGCGCTTGCTGGCGCCGGGGTGGGCGAAGACGGTGACCCCGCCGGCCGCCTTGACGAGACGGATCGCCTCGAAGGGGTCGGTCTCGTGCTTGGCGACGTGCGCGCGACCGCCGTCCGCGAGCCACCGCTCGGTGAAGGCGTCGCCGACGGTCCCGACGACGCCCGCCTCGACGAGGGCCGCCGCGACATGGGGCCGCCCCACGGAGCCGTCCCCGGCGATCCGCGCGACCTGCTCCCAGCTCACGTCGACACCGAGTTCCCGGAGCCGGGCGACCATCGCCTGGGCACGCGGCACCCGGTCGTCCCGCACGAGCTCCCGCTCGGCGAGCAGCGCGGGCTCCTCGGGGTCGAAGAGGTAGGCCAGCATGTGCATCGAGACGCCGTCGATCCGGCAGGACAGTTCGGCGCCGGTGACGAGGGTCAGCCCCTCGGGGAGCGCGGCGATCGCCTCGCCGTACCCGCGCGTCGTGTCGTGGTCGGTGAGGGCGACGACGTCGAGGCCGGCGGCTGCGGCATTGCGGACCAGTTCGGCGGGGGTGTCGGTGCCGTCGGAGGCGGTGGAGTGGCAGTGCAGGTCGATGCGCACGGTGCGTACTCCAGACGGGACTGACGGAACGAGGGTGACCCAAGGATAACCGTCCCGGAGGGTGTGATTGTCACACCCCAAATCCCCGGTCACCCCTTACCGAACCTCGGCACCCCTTACCGAACCCCTGACACCCCTTGCCGAACCCCCCGGCACCCCTCACGGCCTCATCAGCCTCGGCGACAGCGCCCCGCACGGCACCATCTCCACCTCCGCCCCCGCGTCCCGCAGATCCGTCAGCACCAGCTCGTCGTACATCAGCATCCCGGACCGCTCGGGCCACACGACGGCCCACAGCCACATGCCCAGCGCCTCCCCGGCGAAGACCGCGCGGTCGTCGGGCGCCTCGGCGACATGCCACAGCGGGGTGGGCCGGCCGGCGGCCAGCACCTTGGCCTGCGCGGGCTTCTCGACGTCGAGATGCGGGCCGGGATCGGGCCCGTCGATGCCCGCGTAGCGCGCCCCGAGCCCCACCCCCAGCTCCTCGGCGACGAGGATCAGCTCGCCCATCCCGCCGAGCGGACCGGGACCGGTGCAGGCGACGGCGGTGGCCCGCCCCCCGCTGCGGTCGTCACCGGCGCACGCGACCCCCGTGAACAGCCAGCCCACCGGCAGCGGCCACGGCATCCACACGGGCACCTGGGTGCGGTGCACCACCACGCCGAGGGCCTCGACGCTGGGCGGGATCACAGGCTGCACCGGATGCACCGTGCCGTGGACACCGCACTGCCAGGTGTCGGCGAAGAGACCGGGAGCCCGGACCCGGCCACCACACTTCGGGCAACTGGGTTCGCCCCTCATAGAGCCCCACGGTCCTACCCTGACCGGCCCGCGTCAAGCCGAGATCACCCGTCCGAAGCCCGAACCCGGGGGAAAGTGAGTGCATGTTGCATTAATTAGGCGACCTAACTTACTATGTGTAAATGCCAACTATCTTCAAGCAGCCGAAGGCCGTGTGGGCGACGGCGGGCGCCTCGGTCGTCGCGTTCATGGGCATCGGCCTGGTCGACCCGATCCTCCCGTCGATCGCCAAGGGCCTGGAGGCGACGCCGAGTCAGGTCTCCCTGCTGTTCACGTCCTACTTCCTGATCACCGCGTTCGCCATGCTGATCACCGGCTTCGTCTCCAGCCGGATCGGCGGCAGGAAGACCCTCCTGCTCGGCCTCGCCCTGGTCGTCCTGTTCGCGGCGCTGGCCGGCACCTCCGGCTCGGTCGCCGAACTCGTCGGCTTCCGCGCGGGCTGGGGCCTCGGCAACGCCCTGTTCGTGTCGACGGCCCTCGCGGTCATCGTCGGCGCGGCGGCGGGCGGCAGCGCGGCGGCGATCCTGCTGTACGAGTCGGCGCTCGGCCTCGGCATGGCCTGCGGCCCGCTGCTCGGCGCGCTGCTGGGCGACGCGAGCTGGCGCTACCCCTTCTTCGGCACGGCGTTCCTGATGGCCGTCGGCTTCCTGTGCATCGCGGTCTTCCTGACGGAGCAGCCGAAGCCGGCGGCGAGGACGTCGGTCCTCGACCCGCTGAAGGCCCTCGGCCACGGCGGGCTCGCCTCGGCGGCGGCCTCGGCGTTCTTCTACAACTACACGTTCTTCACGGTCCTGGCCTTCACCCCGTTCGTCCTCGACATGACGCCCTACAAGTCGGGCGCCGTCTTCTTCGCCTGGGGTCTGCTGCTCGCGCTGTTCTCGGTCGTCGTCGCCCCGCGCCTCCAGGCCCGGTTCGGCTCGCTGAAGGTGCTCGGCGGCTCCCTGGTGCTGCTCGCGGCGGACGTCCTGGTCCTCGGGCACGGCGACCACGTCACGGCGATCGTCTGCACGGTCCTGTCCGGCGCGTTCATCGGCGTCAACAACACCGTCTACACGGAGCTGGCGCTCGGCGTCTCGGACGCCCCGCGCCCGGTGGCGAGCGCGGGCTACAACTTCGTCCGCTGGTTCGCGGCGGCTGCCGCGCCGTACTTCGCGCCGAAGATCGAGGAGTGGTCCGACATCCACATGCCGTTCACGGTGGCGGCGGTGACGGCCTTGATCGGCGCGGCAGTCGTCTTCGTACGGCGCGAGGCGCTGACCCGCGAGGTGGAGGACCACCGGACCGCGCACGCGACGCAGGACTCCGTCACGGTCTTCGCGAACTGACGGTGAGTTGAGTCACGTACGAGGTCAGTCCAGCGGGACGGATCTGCGGGCCGGGTCCCGGAGGTCCGTCCCGTTCGTCAGCCAGCGCTCCTGGAGGGCCTGCGCGCCGTGGACGCGTTTCCAGGCGGCCTCGTTGGGGGTCATCGGCAGGAGGGGGAGGAAGCGGACGGGGTCGAGGGGGGCGTCGAGTTCGAGGTCCTCGACGAGACCGCCGGGCTCGGCGACGAGTACGGAGGTGAAGGGGGCGCCTGGCCACAGGGGTCCGCCGACGTCCAGCGAGGCACCGGAGGCCACGACGACGCCCTCGACCTGCGGGGACGCGGCGAGGACGGCGAGCGGCCGGAGCACCTTGTCGGTGTCGGCGAGCCCGCCTCGCACCGAGAGGACCAGCTCCGCGCGGGGGCCCTCGACCGGGTCCGCGACAAAGGAGTTGGGGTCCGTCATGGGGTGCGCGGACATGCCGAGGGTGGCGTAGCGGACGATGCCGTCCCGCTGGAAACGGAGGACCTCGACGCGGTCGGTGCCGAGGAAGGTGACCGCCGCGCGGGCGTCCGGTTCGCCCAGCGCGGTACGCAACCGGGCCTCGACCAGGGGAAGAACATCAGCCATGTCGCGAGCATAGAACTCGTCAGTACGGGGCAAAGCAGCACCTTGACACTTCTGTCTGCTGATACTCTTGCCGAGTCGTTCTGGGCAGCTTGCAGAAGCACGCGTATCAAGCCCCGACGACGAGGATCTCCCTTACGAGGGACCGGCCGGAGGAGGTGGGGCTGTCATGGATCGAAGTCACCCGTGCAGTACCACTCGCTCTTTCCGCCGCTGACGCGACAGCGTTTCTCTTTTCTTCTCCTCGCCTTCTGCGGAAGAGCACTTCGTTAGCAAGCCACCGCGACGGTGCGGTGCTCCCCGCTTTGTGGACGTGCCAAACATCCTCACGCTCAGGACGTCCTCATTCCGGGCAGTTCCACCCGTCGGCGTGGCCGTTCGTCACCGAACGCGTCACCGATGCGAAGGAGCCCTGCCATGTCCATGATCCACAACCTGCGCGCCGCCACCTCCCTCCGCAAGGACCGCAAGCACGCCCCCGCGACGGGCGCGTACGACACGACGCGCGACCCCGCGACGCCGTCGGCGGTCGTCGACTGCGCCGTCTACCGGGACGGCACGCGCGTCTCGTACGACCGCTCCCTCACCCCGCACGAGGCGATGCGCCAGGTGCGCCGCTCCGGCGGGTTCGTGTGGATCGGGCTGCATGAGCCGACCGAGGCCGAATTCGCCGGTATCGCGGGGGAGTTCGGGCTGCACCCGCTCGCCGTCGAGGACGCCGTGCAGGCCCACCAGCGGCCCAAGCTGGAGCGGTACGACGACTCCCTGTTCACCGTCTTCAAGACCATCCACTACGTGGAGCACGCGCAACTCGACGCGAACAGCGAGGTCGTGGAGACCGGCGAGGTCATGTGCTTCACCGGCAAGGACTTCGTCATCACCGTCCGGCACGGCGGGCAGGGCTCGCTGCGTGCCCTGCGCCACCGGCTCCAGGACGACCCCGAGCTGCTCGCCAAGGGTCCCTCGGCCGTGCTGCACGCGATCGCCGACCACGTCGTCGACGGGTACATCGCCGTCGCGGACGCCGTCCAGGACGACATCGACGAGGTCGAGACGGAGGTGTTCTCGCCGGGCCGGGGCGGCTCGCCGCGCGGCACCGACCCGAGCCGGATCTACCAACTCAAGCGTGAGGTACTGGAGTTCAAGCGGGCCGTGTCGCCGCTGCTGCGGCCGATGCAGCTGCTGAGCGAGCGGCCGATGCGGCTCGTCGACCCCGACATCCAGAAGTACTTCCGGGACGTCGCCGACCACCTCGCGCGCGTCCAGGAACAGGTCCTCGGCTTCGACGAACTCCTCAACTCGATCCTCCAGGCCAACCTCGCGCAGGCGTCCGTCGCGCAGAACGAGGACATGCGCAAGATCACCTCGTGGGCGGCCATCATCGCCGTCCCCACGATGGTGTGCGGCGTCTACGGCATGAACTTCGACCACATGCCGGAGCTGCGCTGGAAGTACGGCTACCCGATGGTCATGACCGTCATCGTGACCATGTGCTTCGGCATCCACCGCACCCTCAAGCGCAACGGCTGGCTCTAGGCTGACGCCATGACGTCCCCCCTGGACCGGGCCCTCGTCGAAGAGGCCACGAAGAAGTCCGGCCTCGTCTGGGTCAAGGGCCCCGGCGCGGCTGCCCGCCCCCTGTGGCACACCTGGCACGACGGGGCGGCCCATGTCCTCGGGGACGGTCCCGGTGAACAGCCGCTGACCGGGCTCGCCGACGGGGACACCGCCGAGGTGACGGTCCGCAGCAAGGACAAGGGGGGCCGGCTGGTCACCTGGACCGCTCGGGTCGTCCGCGTGGCACCGGGCACGCCCGAATGGGACTCCGCCGCGGGCGAGTTGAAGGGCAAGCGGCTCAACGCCCCGGACGGCGAGGCCATGGTGGAGAGGTGGGCGAGGGAGTGCAGACTCCTGCGCCTGGAGCCGGCCGGCGAGACACTGCCCGCCCCCGAGGGCGACTTGGCGGCGAGACCGCTCCCGACGCCCGCGACGACGCGGGAACCGATCCCGGCAGGAGTACCGAAGCTGCTGTTCAGGAAACGCGAACGCCCCTAGGAAGCCGGGAGTTGCTTCCCGTAGTCCACCGTCTCCCCCTTCGCCGGCTCCGCCAGCGTGAAGTCCTGCCCCCACGACGAGAACGCCAACGACCCTGCGCTGCCCGCGCGTTGGAGCAGCAGCGGATACGGCTCCCCCTTGAGGGAGACGTCCAGCGTGCCGCCGCCCCCCTTGTCCCCCGTGATTCTGATCGTGCGGGTACCCGCCTGTTCGTGGTGCCCGTCCTTGGAGAGCGACCCGTGGAGGGTCAGGAGCCCGTCGAGAAGGAGGTCCTTGTCCGTGAAACCGCTGAACTTCGTGTACGAGGGATCGCCGGCCGGGATCTTGACGTACTTCCCGTCGAGCTTGCCGGCCGCGGCGGTCGCGTCCCCGTCCTGCTTCCAGAACTCGGCGTCCGCCTTGAGGTACAACTGCTCGCCGACCCGCAGCAGTTGGAACGTCGTCCCCTGCGAGGAGACCGACCCGCTGCCCCCGTCGTCCTTGAGCCGCATGTCGAGCCGGTACGTCCGCCCGCTGGTGACGACGGTCCCGGCGAGCCGCACGGCGTCCACCCCGGACGCCGCCTCCTTCGCCTTCGCCTGGATCTTCTCCGGCGCCAGCTTCCCCACCCCGTTGGTCCCCGCGTCGGGGTCCTCCCCGCACCCGGTCAGCCCCACGGCGAGCGCGCACACCGCCCCGAGCAGCGCGGTGCGGGTGCGGGCCGGAGAGGAAGCGGTCACGGCAGACGCTCGCTTTCTGGGCGGAGGTCGTGAGGGGCGGCGTACGGCAGCGTACCGGGGTCGTGAACGACCGGCGGACGCGCCTCTTCCGCACCCCTCACCAGGGCGTATCCGATCGGGACGGGCTAGCCTTAAGCCCTCCCGAGCCGACAATCCGGACCATTGCAAAGGAACCTCAGTCATGGCAGCCGGCGCCCCCCGGATCTTCGTCTCGCACCTCTCCGGTGTCGCCGTCTTCGACCCGAACGGCGACCAGGTCGGCCGGGTGCGCGACATGGTCGTCATGCTGCGCACGAACCGCAGAGCACCCCGTCTCCTCGGCCTGGTCGTCGAGCTGTCCACGCGCCGCCGGATCTTCCTGCCGATGACCCGGGTGACGGGCGTGCAGTCGGGCCAGGTCCTGACGACCGGCGTCCTGAACGTCCGCCGCTTCGAGCAGCGCCCCACCGAGCGCCTCGTCTTCGGCGAGCTCCTCGACCGCCGGGTCACCCTCGCGGAGACCGGCGAGGAGGCGACCGTCCTCGATCTGTCGGTGCAGCAGCTGACGGCCCGCCGGGAGTGGGAGGTGGACCGGGTCTTCCTGCGCAAGGGGCGGCCCGCGAGCGCGTTCCGCCGGGCGAAGGGCGAGGCGGTGACCGTCGAGTGGGGGGCCGTCGACGGGATCTCGCTGGAGGAGGAGGGGCAGGGCGCCGAGACCCTCCTCGCGACGTTCGAGCAGCTGCGCCCGGCGGACCTCGCGAACGTCCTGCACCACCTCTCCGCCAAGCGGCGCGGCGAGGTCGCGGCGGCCCTCGACGACGACCGGCTGGCCGACGTCCTCGAAGAGCTCCCGGAGGACGACCAGATCGAGATCCTCGGCAAGCTGAAGGAGGAGCGCGCGGCGGACGTCCTGGAGGCGATGGACCCGGACGACGCGGCCGACCTCCTCGCCGAGCTGCCGGAGGCCGACCAGGAGCGGCTGCTGTCGCTGATGGAGCCGGACGACGCGGCGGACATGCGGCGCCTGCTGACGTACGAGGAGCACACGGCGGGCGGTCTGATGACGACCGAGCCGATCGTCCTGCGGCCGGACGCGACCGTCGCCGACGCCCTCGCCCGCGTCCGCGAGCCCGACCTCTCCCCCGCGCTCGCCGCGCAGGTCTACGTCTGCCGCCCGCCCGACGAGACGCCGACCGGCAAGTACCTCGGCACGGTCCACTTCCAGCGCCTGTTGCGCGACCCCCCGTACACGCTCGTCGGCTCGATCATCGACGACGACCTGCGGCCCCTCGACCCGGACGCCGCGCTGCCGGTCGTCGCCGGGTTCTTCGCGACGTACGACATGGTCGCGGCGCCGGTCGTGGACGACTCGGGGTCGCTGCTCGGGGCGGTGACCGTGGACGACGTGCTGGACCACATGCTGCCGCAGGACTGGCGGGAGACGGAGTTCGACTCCGGGGAGGAGGGGGTCAGCGATGGCGCCTGAGAAGACGTCCACCAGTGCGCGTCCGCGCGTACGGCTCGACCAGCCGCGTCCGCAGCGGCGGCGGCTGCTGCCGGAGTGGGACCCGGAGGCGTTCGGGCGGCTGTCGGAGCGGATCGCGCGGTTCCTGGGGACCGGGCGGTTCATCGTCTGGATGACCGTCGTCATCGTCGTCTGGGTGCTGTGGAACATCTTCGCGCCGAGCGCCCTGCGGTTCGACAACTACCCGTTCATCTTCCTCACGCTCATGCTCTCCCTCCAGGCGTCGTACGCCGCTCCGCTGATCCTGCTCGCGCAGAACCGGCAGGACGACCGGGCGCGGGTGGACCTCGAACTGGACCGCAAGCAGAACGAGCGGTCGATCGCGGACACCGAGTACCTGACGCGGGAGATCGCCGCGCTGCGGATCGGGCTCGGGGAGGTCGCGACGCGGGACTGGATCAGGTCGGAGTTGCAGGACCTCGTCAAGGAGCTGGACGGGCAGGGTGTATTCCCGGCGGATCGGTCGTCCGTGCGTGACGTAGACGACCGCTGAGGGGCGTGTGGGGGAGCCCTGTGGCCGCCGTACCATCGTCTGTATGGCTAGCGAAGACGCGGTGCGCGAGGCACTGGCGACGGTGAACGACCCCGAGATCAACCGGCCCATCACCGAGCTGGGGATGGTCAAATCGGTGGAGATCGGCGCGGACGGCGTGGTCGCGGTGGCGGTGTACCTGACCGTCTCCGGCTGCCCGATGCGCGACACGATCACCCAGCGCGTGACGGACGCGGTCGGCGCGGTCGAGGGGGTCACCCGGGTCGACGTCACGCTCGACGTGATGAGCGACGAGCAGCGCAAGGAGCTGGCGACGGCGCTGCGCGGCGGCCAGACCGAGCGCGAGGTGCCGTTCGCGAAACCGGGCTCTCTCACGCGCGTGTACGCGGTCGCCTCCGGCAAGGGCGGGGTCGGCAAGTCCTCGGTGACGGTCAACCTCGCCGCCGCGATGGCCGCGGACGGGCTGAAGGTGGGGGTCGTCGACGCCGACATCTACGGCCACTCCGTGCCCCGCATGCTCGGTGCGGACGGGCGTCCCACGCAGGTCGAGAACATGATCATGCCGCCCTCCGCGAACGGCGTGAAGGTCATCTCCATCGGCATGTTCATCGAGGGCAACGCGCCCGTCGTCTGGCGTGGTCCGATGCTCCACCGCGCGCTCCAGCAGTTCCTGGCGGACGTCTACTGGGGCGACCTGGACGTCCTGCTCCTCGACCTCCCGCCGGGCACCGGTGACATCGCCATCTCGGTGGCCCAGCTCGTCCCCAACGCCGAGATCCTGGTGGTGACGACCCCTCAGCAGGCCGCCGCCGAGGTCGCCGAGCGCGCGGGCTCCATCGCCGTCCAGACCCACCAGAAGATCGTCGGCGTCGTCGAGAACATGGCCGGCCTGCCCTGCCCCCACTGCGACGAGATGGTCGACGTCTTCGGCACGGGCGGCGGCCAGACCGTCGCGGACGGCCTGACGCGCACCACCGGCGCGACGGTCCCCGTCCTCGGCTCCATCCCCATCGACGTCCGCCTCCGCGAGGGCGGCGACGACGGCAGGCCGGTCGTCCTCACCGACCCGGACAGCCCCGCCGGAGCGGCACTGCGAGGCATCGCGGGCAAACTCGGCGGACGCCAGCGCGGCCTCTCGGGGCTGTCGCTGGGCATCACCCCGAGGAACAAGTTCTGAGGTACGACTGGGTGGACTCGGAGGGCGGCCCACTGGTGGTCGTCCCCGTCTCCGCGCGGTGGAGAGCCTTGCCGGTGTGGTCCCCGGGCGGGGCGCTGGTACTGGCGGGCGACCCCGCGAGCACCCGCTACCTCCCCGAGCACCGCGCCTTCCTTCGCTGGAGCGCCGCCGACTCCGAGACGGGGCTGAGGGCCGCCGCAGAGACGGTGCTCGCGCCGAGCCACTCCCCCGGGCGCCGATACCGCTGACTGCCGGCGGGTCCGGGCGGTGTACGTCGAGGCGGAGGAGAACTGGGTCGGTCTGGTCCAGCTTCTCCCCGCCGGGTGACGTCGCGGACTACGCGTACTCCTCGACGTCCTTGACCGTCGAGAAGCCCAGGCCGTACGCGCTCATCCCCCGCCCGTACGCTCCCAGGTGGACGCCCTGCTGGGTGGAGCCGGCGAGGACCCAGCCGAACTCGGACTCCCGGTAGTGGAACGGGGTGGGCACCCCGTCGACGGGGAGCGTCAGGGTCGACCAGTCGTCGCCGTCGAGGTCGTCGGCCAGTACCCAGGCCGTCTCGGTCTGCTGGTCCAGCCAGTCGTCGCGCAGACTGTGATCCATCTGACCGGGCCAGGTGAACGACAGCAGGCCGACGCCGGCCAGCCAGGCGGCGGAGGAGACGGACGTCGCCTCCAGCAACCCCGTGCCGTCGGCGCTCCTCCGGGACGGATTCGCCGCGACCGTGACGACGACCGCGAACTTGCCCCGGTCCTCCCCGGCCGTCTCGTGGCGGACGGACGGCTCGTCACCGTGTCCGATGGAACCGTGTTCGACCGCCCCGTCGGCCGCGGCCCCGACCTGCATCAGCCACCGGCGCCCCGTGTACGCCTCGTCCAGGCCGTACCAGGGAAAGGGCGCCTCCAGGAAGCCGTCAACGGTGCGCCGGGCGGCGGAAGCGGGTTGTCCGCCCTCCGCGACCGGCGCCTGCGCGACCGCTCGACTTGTCGTCTCCATGTGCCCGGACGCCTCCTCGCTCTCGGCGGACCGGTACGGCCCGCCCCCCTTCGGGCGCACACGTCCGGTCCGCACAACAACTCGGCAGCATATCCACCCCGGTGAGCACCCCGGGCGTACGGCTCAGGTGGCGTCGTAGTCGAAGGGGGGCCGGTTGTCGTCCGGCTTCTTCGTGAGATCCGGCTTCGAGAGGTCCGGCTTGCTCAGATCGGCCTTGCCCAGATCCGGCGCCGCGACGTCGGGCTTGCTCATGTCGACTTTGCCGGCGGGCAGCGGCGTGGACGCGGACTCGGCCGTGGTGTGGACCGCGTCGGCGACCTCCGCCATCTCCTTCTTCAGGTCGAACCCGTTGCGGATCTCCTTGAGCCCCAGCTCGTCGTTGTCCAGCTGCTTGCGGATGAACGTCTTGGGGTTGAGGTCCTCAAACTCGAAGTCCTTGAACTCGGGGCCCAGCTCCGTACGGATGTCCTGCTTGGCGCTCTCCGAGAACTCGCGGATCTTCCGGATCGTGCGCGTCACGTCCTGGATGACCTTGGGGAGCTTGTCCGGACCGAAGATGAGCACGGCCAGGACTGCGAGCGTCACCAGCTCAAGCGGTCCTATGTCATTGAACACCTGAAGCTCCTTGCGATGTCCTCGGCCGACGGCCCCACGGTACCTGTCGCACCTGTCGTACCGGTACCGCCCGGAGCTCTCCGGACCGTCCCGAACGGGCGGTTTTCCGCGATGTTTGCCTAGTGGGAGGGGTGCGCGCGGGCCACCTGTGACGTTTCTGTCAGTTCCCGCCCGCACCCTTTTCTCACCCTCCGGCACTCCCCAGCACCAGCGACATCGCCCTCGGCTTCCCGTCGCGGACGACCGTCAGCTCCAGCTTGTCGCCCGGCCGGTGCGCCCTGACCTTGACGATCAGCTCGTCGCTGGAGTCGATGGGCCTGCCGTCCACCTCGGTGATCACGTCACCCGGTTCGATCCCGGCGAGGTCGCCGGGGCCGCCGACGGTCACCGGCGGGCCGGCCTCCCCGCTGTCCGTCCTGACGCGGGCGCCCTGGCCGGTGTAGGAGAGGTCGAGGGTGATGCCGATGATCGGGTGGGTCGCGCGGCCCGTGGCGATCAGTTCCTCGGCGATCCGCTTTCCCTGGTTCACGGGAATCGCGAATCCGAGCCCGACGGAACCCGACTGGCCGGTGCCGGCGTCCGTGCCGCCCGCCGAACGGATCGCTGAATTGATGCCGATGACCCGGCCGCGCGCGTCCAGCAAAGGGCCGCCGGAATTCCCCGGGTTTATCGGCGCGTCCGTCTGCAACGCGTCCACGTACGACACGTCGCTCCCGTCCCCACCTGCGGTGATCGGCCGTTCCTTGGCGCTGATGATGCCGGAGGTGACCGTCCCGGAAAGGTCGAAGGGGGCGCCGATCGCGACGACCGGATCACCTACCTGGACCCCGTCGGAATTCCCGAGGGGAAGCGGGGTGAGATTCCGTACGCCTTTGACTCTGACGACCGCGAGATCGTATCCGGCGTCCCGGCCGACGATCTCGCCGGCGACGGCCTGGCCGCCGTTGAAGACGACCGTTATCTCACCGCCGTTCCCGGCGGGCTGGACCACGTGGTTGTTCGTGAGGATGTGGCCCCGGTCGTCCAGCACGAAGCCCGTGCCCGTCCCGGACTCGCCGCTCCCCTTCACATGCAGCGTCACGACGCTCGGCAACGCCCTCGCGGCGATCCCCGCGACGCTGTCCGCGTCCCGCCCGGCCGGCTCCGGCGCGGCCTGCGGCAGCTCGATCCCGCCGATGCCGTTCCGCTCCAGCTTCACGCCCACGTACCCGCCGATCCCACCGGACACCACCGCGATCAACACCGCGCCCGCGAGAATCCCCTTCCACCGCTCCCTCCTCTTCTGCCCCTCCGACAGCACCCCCTCCCCCGTCTGCTGCAACGGCCCCGCCCGCCAGGGGTCGTACCGCCCCCAAGCCTCCCCCGGATGCCGCACAGGCGGCGCCTCAGCCCACGGCCCGGGCTGCCCGTAGGGGGGCGTGCTGTAGGCGTCGGAGCGGTGGAGGGGTTGAGAGGCGGCGTGGAAGGGGGGTTCGGGTACGAGGGGGGCGGGGGTGTCCGGGGTGGGGTGGAGGGGGGCTGCGGACACGGGGGCCGCGGGGGTGTCCGGGGTGAGGTGCAGGGGGGTTCCGGGCGCCGGGGTTCCGAGGAGGTCCGGCGCGCTCTGGAGGGGGGCTCCGGACACGGGGGCGCCAAGGGCGTCCGGCGCGCCCTGGAGCAGGGCTGCGGGCTCCGGGGGTCCGAGGACGTCCGGCGTGGGGTGGAAGGGGGCTTCCGGCACGGGGGCGCCAAGAGCGTCCGGCGCGCTGTGAAGCAAGGCTGCGGGCTCCGGGTGTCCGGGGGCGTCCGGCATGGGGTGGAGGGGGGCTCCGGACACGGGGGCACCAAGGGCGTCCGGCGCGCTGTCGGGCTCGGGAGTTGCGAGGGTGTCCGGCGTGCTCTGGAGAGGCGTTTCGGATGCGAGGGTTCCGGAGGTGTCCGGCGCGGCGTCGAGGGCCGTCTCCGGCGCGTGGGGCGTGGGGGCGTCCGGTGCCGGGGCGGGGGGCGTCTCCGGTCCGGCGGACATGGCGGCTCCCGCGCCCGGCTCCCCCTTCAGCAAGGACACCACCGGCCGCTCCGGTTCCTTCAACTCGTAATCCCCGCCGCCCGTTCGGGGCCGGGCCAGCTCGAAGTCCCCGGCGTCCTCGTCCCGGCCGCGCACAAGCTCCTCCTCCGTACCGCCGACGACCACGCCCTCAGCCCCTTCCGAAGCCCCTTCCGAACGCCTGGCGCCGAGATCCGCCGAGGCGCTCGGCTCACCGCACCTCACCACGGCCGCCCCGGCCGAGCCGTACCGCTCCTCGCCCCCTCGGGGCGCTCCAGCCCGCGCAACCGACGCCGCGCCGCTTCCGGCCAGGCCGGGCTGCCCCGCAGTCCCGCCAGGAATCGCCTCGGCGCCCCCGGCAGCCTCCTCCTCGGCCACTGCGGACTCTCCGGCCGACGCGACCGACACCGTGCCGCCTCGGGCCGGGCCGAACGCCCCCACAGCCCCATCGGAAATCGCCTCAGGGGTCGCCCGAAACTCCTCGCCGCCCCCGATGACACCCCCCTCGACCACTCCGGACTCCCCGGCCCGCGCAACCGACGTCGCCTCGGGCACCGCCCTCGCCTCGGTGACCGGTGTGTCCGAGGGGGCCCCGGACAGTGCGGCCCCCTCGACTCCCCTCGGCTCCCTGTCCATGTTCTCCCCACCAGCCGACCGCGGCCGGACACGTTGGGGCGGCTGGTCGGACGTCGTCTGCGCGTCCGGCCGGGCCGGCGTGGACGCGGGTTCTCGCTGGATTCAACCAGGTCGGGCCACGGTGCGCAGACGGTGTGTCAGCGGGCCTCGGGGGCGGAGGTGGCGTCGGGGGACAGCAGCCCGGGGGTGGTGGGCCAGGTCACGGAGAGCGGACGTATCAGCGGGGACATGGCGGCGGCACCGGCGACGACCGGCGCGGTCAGTGCGCGCAGCGCCTCTTCGTGGCGCGCGGAGGCCGGGGTGGGGATACCCGGCAGCAGCGGCGCGGCCACTTCCGTGGGGGCGGCCGGGGCGTCGCGCAGGACCCCCTGCCCGCCCTGGGAGAGGAGCGGCCCGGCGGAACGGCGACGGGAGGAGTCGGGGACGGCCGCCCCCGACCCCGGCGCCCGGGACGGCGTGACGTTGCTGCCCGCCCCGCCCCTCGCCTCGGTCGACTGGTCGATCGGCGCGGACCCGGTGACCCCGCCGAGCGCGATCGCGGCGAGCGACACGGCCCCGGCGGCGACGAACGCGAACCGCATGCTCCGGGAGCGCTCCTCGTGCCGTACGACGGGATGGACCGGGAAGCCCTTCCCGGCGACGGACGCGGAGAACGCGGCGGCGGTGGCGGCGTTGCTGTCGGCCGCGGCGGAGGCAGCGGCTGCGGCGGACGCGCGGGAGGCCCGAACGGACGCCCGCGGAACCCGGGTCCCTCCGTTCACCCCGGGCGCTCCGGGCATCCCGGGAGCCTCGGCGGCCACGGACGCCTCACCGGCCGGCAGAACCATGTCCCCGGCGCCTACGCCCTCCCGCTCCTCCCCCACCAGATACCCGAACTCGAACGGCTCCCCGGGGCGCCCCCCGAAGACCGGCCCGCTCCCGAACGGCTCGGAGTCCCCGAACCCGCCGGACCCTCTGGTCCCGCCGAGCCCCCCGAACCCCCGGGAGCCGAGTCTGGAACCCCGGTCGGCTCCGAGGGCGCCGCCGCCGAGCGGACTGCCGGGGCCCTCGGGCCCACCGCCCCCGGGCAGCCCCTGGAGGCGCGCGAGGAAGCTCTCGGAGGGAGCCGGCGGGGCCACCTCGGAGAAGACGCTCTTGAGCCGGCGCTGCTCGTCGACCTCGGCCTTGCACTTGGGGCAGGTCGCGACATGCGCGAGGACGCGCTCGCGCGCGTCATGGCCCAGCTCTCCGTCCACCAGGGCGGAGAGCCGGTCGCCTAGATGCTGCTCCGCGTGGTACACGGAGGGTTTGGGCCTGGAGCCACCGAGTCCACTCACGCGGTCGCGCCCCCTCCCCCCAGAACGGGGACACGGGCCATGAACGTCCGCCGGCGCTCGGCCTCGCGCGCCTGCGGCGAGCGGTGCGCGAGGGCCTTGCGGAGCTGGGAGCGGCCCCGGTGGATACGGGAGCGGACGGTGCCGAGTTTGACGCCCAGGGTCGCCGCGATCTCCTCGTACGACAGCCCCTCGATGTCGCACAGCACGACGGCCGCGCGGAACTCGGGCGCGAGGGTGTCCAGCGCCTGCTGGACGTCCGCGTCGAAGTGGGCGTCGTTGAAGAGCTGCTGCGGCGTCGGCTCCTTGCTGGCGAGCCGCTCCGCCGCGTCCTCCCCGAGGGAGTCGAAGCGGATGCGCTGCTTGCGGCGGACCATGTCGAGGAAGAGGTTGGTGGTGATGCGGTGGAGCCAGCCCTCGAAGGTGCCCGGGGTGTAGGTGGACAGGGAGCGGAAGACGCGGACGAAGACCTCCTGCGTGAGGTCCTCGGCGTCGTGCTGGTTGCCCGTCAGGCGGTAGGCCAGGCGGTAGACACGGCCGCTGTGCGTGCTGACGATCTCCTCCCACGTGGGCGGAGTCCACGCCTGCCCGTCCGCGTCGGTGGAGAAGGTCGCGGTCTGGGCGTAGTCGCCGGCGTGGCTGCGGTCAGCGGTGTCGTTCACGGATTTCGGCCTGCCCGCCGACCCGAGAAAGCGCCGGAGCACTCCTCCCCGATCCACAGACTGGGCCGCACCTCCCCTGTCGGCTCTGGTGGTGTCCAGTGGAGCCCCTACCATAGCCACCTCGCCCGTTAGCTCCGGATAAGCGGTTTTACCTGAATTTGATCTGGGCTGATACGGCTCATACGGCTGCGTCCTGCCGAACTCGCCGCCCCACCCGCCTTCGTGATCCAACTGTGTCCCCCCATCACCGTTCCCACCCCTTCAAACGTCCGGTCCCATCTGCGGGTTCCCGCCCGCAGCGGATACAGTCACGCCGAAGCACATCGTGGGGATGAGGAGAGGGTCATTACCGGCAACCGGCAGGCAAGCTGGGCGTTCGCCGACGCCTACGCCGCCGAGGACGACGCACTGCGCTGGGCCCGTGACCGGGCCCGTGAGGCAGGGCTGCGCTCGGTGTCGCCCAGCACGGGCGCCGCGCTGCGGTTGCTGGCCGCCACGGTCGACGCGAAGGCGGTCGCCGAGATCGGCACCGGCACCGGCGTCTCCGGTCTCCACCTCCTGCACGGCATGCGGCCGGACGGCGTCCTGACGACCGTCGACCCCGAGCCGGAGCACCAGCAGTTCGCCCGGCAGGCGTTCCGCGCCTGCGGGTTCGCCAGCAACCGGGCGCGGTTCATCCCGGGGCGCGCGCTGGACGTGCTGCCGCGGCTCGCCGACTCCGGCTACGACCTCGTCTTCTGCGACGGGGATCGGCTGGAACTGCTCGACTATCTAGCTGAATCGTTGCGCCTGCTGCGGCCCGGCGGGCTGGTCGTCTTCGAGGGCGTCTTCGCGAGCGGCCGTACCGTCGACTCGGGTCCGCAGCCCACGGAGGTCGTCCGGGTGCGCGAGCTGCTGCGCACGGTGCGGGAGAGCACCGAGCTGGTGGTGTCGCTGCTGCCGGTGGGCGACGGGCTGCTGTGCGCGGTCAAGCGCTGACCCGCGAAAAGTCCGAGGCCGGCGTCGTACGCCCGTGGTGAAAACGACAGCCCCGGCGCCGCACGCGATGCCGGGACTGTCGTAAGGGGCACTTCTTCTTCGTCAGCTGACGACCTTGTTGAGGGCCTCGCCGAGCGCCAGGGCCTCGTCAGGGGTCAGCTCGACGACGAGCCGCCCGCCGCCTTCGAGCGGAACGCGCATGACGATGCCCCGCCCCTCTTTGGTCACCTCAAGCGGGCCGTCGCCCGTCCGCGGCTTCATGGCCGCCATGCTCGTTCCCCTTCCTGAAACCAGCTCAACCGTCAAAGCCGACGGCCCCTGGGAGGGCACGCGCGGTCCTGCGTGGGACACGCGACACCGGCATCGAACACATTGCTTCCAAGCCATTATCCCGCATCTCAGGACCCGATGACCAACTTCGGACGGCATCGCTTGGGCAACGCGCGCGAGCAAAACCACCCAATTCGGCGCTGTGGCTGCGATACTGCGCCGCCGCGCGGCGTTAGGCCGTCCGAGAACGGGCCCGGATTCTTTGACGCAGGTCACACGTCCCGTCCGGTCCTCGGACGGAGAACTCCGCCATGCTGAGCACCTGACGACGTTTCCGAACACGTTGCGATTTCGATGCGGAGGGGCACTCCATGGCCGACACGGTGCTGTACGAGGTGACCGACGGGCTCGCGGTCATCACCCTGAACCGTCCGGAGGCGATGAACGCGCTGAACGTCGCGACGAAGGTCGCCCTGCGGGACGCGGTCGAGTCGGCGGCCGGCGACCCCTCCGTGCGGGCGATCCTGCTGACCGCCGCCGGGGAGCGGGCGTTCTGCGTGGGCCAGGACCTCAAGGAGCACATCGGGCTGCTGGCCGAGGGGTCGGACGTCGTGATGAGCACCGTCGGCGAGCACTACAACCCGATCACCCGGGCGCTGACCGGCGCCGCGAAGCCGGTCGTCGCCGCGGTGAACGGGGTGGCCGCCGGGGCCGGGTTCGGGTTCGCCCTCGCGGCCGACTACCGGATCGTCGCGGACACCGCCTCCTTCAACACGTCCTTCGCGGGGGTCGCGCTGACCGCCGACTCCGGGATCTCCTGGACCCTCCCGCGCGTGGTGGGCCCCTCCAGGGCGACGGACCTGCTGCTCTTCCCGCGCAGCATCGGCGCCCAGGACGCGCTGGACCTGGGCATCGCCAACAAGGTCGTCCCGGCCGCCGACCTGCGCGAGGAGGCCCTGAAGCTGGCCCGCGCCCTGGCCGAGGGCCCGACCGTCGCCTACGGCGCCATCAAGGAGTCGGTCGCCTTCGGGTTGACGCACTCGTTGACGGAGACCCTCGACAAGGAGGACGAGTTGCAGTCCCGCGCGGGGGCGGCGGAGGACCACAGGATCGCGGTGTCGGCGTTCGTCAATAAGGAGACGCCGAAGTACGTGGGGCGCTAACCGCGCGCGCCGCAGTCCTTGAGGTGGTCGTCGACGAGCCCGCACGCCTGCATCAGCGCGTACGCCGTGGTCGGCCCGACGAACCTGAGGCCCCGCTTCTTCAGCTCCTTGGCCAGCGCCTTCGACTCGTCGGTGACGGCGGGGACGTCGGAGAGGGTCCTCGGCGCCTTGCGGGGCTTCTTCGGGGCGTGGGACCAGATCAGCTCGTCCAGCTCGCCCGGCGCCCAGTCGACGAGCACGCGCGCGTTGGCCATCGTCGCGTCGACCTTCGCGCGGTTGCGGATGATCCCGGGGTCGTCGAGGAGGCGCGTGCGGTCCTCGTCGGTGAAGGCGGCGACCTTGGCGATGTCGAAGCCGCTGAAGGCCGTACGGAAGGTCGGGCGGCGGCGCAGGATCGTGATCCAGGAGAGGCCGGACTGGAAGGCTTCCAGGCTGAGGCGCTCGAAGAGGGCGTCGTCGCCGTGGACCGGGCGGCCCCACTCCTCGTCGTGGTACGCGACGTAGTCCGGCGTGGAGAGCGCCCAGGGGCAGCGCAGGACGCCGTCGGGGCCGGCGATCGCGTCGGTCACTGGGCGTCCTCCGGGGCGGTCGCCTGCTTCTCGACGGAGACGCGGGGGGCCGTCAGCGCGGCCTCCAGGTCGGCGATCCGGGCGTCGCGTTCGGAGAGTTCGGCGGCGAGGCGGCCGAGCGCGTCGTCCACGTCGGACATGCGGTAGCCGCGGGCGGCGAGCGGGAAGCGGAGGGTGTCGACGTCGGCGCGGGTGACCGGGCGGTCCCACGGCAGCGGGTCGTGCAGCCGCTGCGGGGCCTCCTCGGGGAGCGGTCCCGTGCCCTCGCCGCCGCCCACCACGGCGAGCGTCACCGCGGCGACCACCACGGCGAGCGCGATGACCAGGAACAAGAACATAACCATCGGCGGGCCCCGCTCGGAAGTCGGATGTGTTGTGCCCCGATCGTGCCATGCGTGCCGGGCGGTTAGGGTCTCAGGCGGCGGATGTCCCGCATGTACTAGGAGAGGTCACAGGGGATGCTCAGGCTGGGCAGGCGTGAATTCGGTACGCACGAGCCGGTGATCATGGCGATCGTCAACCGGACCCCCGACTCCTTCTACGACCAGGGCGCGACGTACGACGACGAGCCCGCCCTCGCGCGCGTGGCCCAGGCCGTCGCCGAGGGCGCCGCGATCGTCGACATCGGCGGCGTCAAGGCGGGTCCCGGCGAGGAGGTCACGGCGGCGGAGGAGGCCCGCCGGACCGTCGGTTTCGTCGCGGAGGTCCGCCGCCGGTTCCCCGAGGTGATCATCAGCGTCGACACCTGGCGCGCCTCGGTCGGCGAGGCCGTCTGCGAGGCGGGCGCGGACCTCCTGAACGACGCGTGGGGCGGTGTGGACCCCGGTCTGGCGGAGGTGGCGGCCAGCTACGGCGCCGGCCTCGTCTGCACCCACGCGGGCCGCTCCGAGCCCCGTACCCGCCCCCACCGCGTCGCCTACGACGACGTCATGACCGACATCCTCGACGTCACCCTCGGCCTCGCGGAACGCGCCGTGTCCCTCGGTGTCCCCCGCGAGTCGATCCTCATCGACCCCGGCCACGACTTCGGCAAGAACACCCGCCACAGCCTGGAGGCGACCCGCCGCCTCGGCGAGATGGCCGCCACGGGCTGGCCGGTGCTGGTGTCCTTGTCCAACAAGGACTTCGTCGGCGAGACCCTGGACCGGCCGGTCAAGGAGCGGTTGATCGGGACCCTGGCGACCACCGCCGTGTCGGCGTGGCTGGGGGCGCAGGTGTACCGGGTCCACGAGGTCGCCGAGACGCGGCAGGTCCTCGACATGGTCGCGTCGATCGCGGGCCACCGGGAACCGGCGGTGGCCCGGCGGGGGCTGGCGTGAGGGTCAGCGGTCGAGGTGTACGCGACAGCGCGACGGCCTTGTGAGAGGAGCCGCGCGGTCCGTGCGCGAGTGGCGCCACGGCAGGAGCTGAGCGATGCCGAACGCCGCCTCCACCACCAGGAACAGCCACAGGACCTTGATGCCGTGTGTGAGTGCGTACGCCAGCCAGGTGGAGAACAGGACGCGCGCCGCGCCGTCGTAGAGGCCGTGGAGGGGGAGGGCGTGGCGGATGCGCAGAACCGCCCAGATGACGACCACGGAGGCCATGAGGTTGGCGTAGAGGGTCTGGAGGGGGGTGGTGGGAGGCAGGGGGCCCAGGTGCAGGGCGGTGCCCAGGGAGGAGAGCGCCGCGTGGGTGAGGTGGTAGGTCCAGGGGGTGGTGAAACCCGCGGTGACCAGGAGGTCGTACCAGGCGCTGACGCGCACCAGGCGGAGGTACTGGGGGTGGGAGACGGACATGGGGGGACCGTAGACAGTGGAGTACTGTCCAAGGTCAAGTCCGGAGTCTGCGACGGGGGTTGGGATGCGGATCGGGGAACTCGCCGCGCGTACGGGGGTGTCGCGGGACACCATCCGGTTCTACGAGAAGGTCGGGATCGTCGCGGGACGGCGGCTCGGGAACGGGTACCGGGACTTTCCCGTCGAGACCGTTCCCTGGCTGGGGTACGTGCGGACGGCACAGACGCTCGGGTTCTCGCTCGCCGAGATCGCGCGGCACGGCGCCGAGTTGGGAGAGGCGGAGGACTCGGCGGAGGCGTTGTCCGCGCTGTTCGCCGAGAAGATCCGGGTGGTTGACGCGCGGATGGCGGAACTGGCCGCGCTGCGAGCGGAGTTGGAGGCGAGGGCGGGGACGGGATGCCCGTTGGCGAAGAGCCCCGGCGGGCGAGGCGCGGCCACCGACGGCTGACGGCGCGGCCGAGAGCCACGCCGTCACGCCCCCGCGTCAGGTCAACGGCTCAGCGCGCCGCCTCCTTCGACACCAGCGCGACCGCCTCGTCCACGTCGTCCGTGACGTGGAACAGCAGCAGGTCCTTCTCGGACGCCTTGCCCTCGGCGACGAGGGTGTTCTTGATCCAGTCGACGAGGCCGCCCCAGTACTCCGTGCCGAACAGCACGATGGGGAAGCGGGTGACCTTCTGGGTCTGGACGAGGGTGAGCGCCTCGAAGAGTTCGTCGAGGGTGCCGAGGCCGCCGGGCAGGACCACGAACCCCTGCGCGTACTTGACGAACATCATCTTGCGGACGAAGAAGTACCGGAAGTTCAGGCCGATGTCGACGTAGGGGTTGAGCCCCTGCTCGAAGGGCAGCTCGATGCCGAGGCCCACCGAGATGCCGCCCGCCTCGCAGGCCCCCTTGTTGGCGGCCTCCATCGCGCCGGGCCCGCCGCCGGTGATGACGGCCCAGCCCGCGTCGACCAGAGCGTGCCCGAGTTGCACGCCCGCCTGGTACTCCGGGGACTCCGGCTTCGTCCGCGCCGAGCCGAACACGCTGATCGCGGGCGGGAGTTCGGCGAGGGTGCCGAAGCCCTCGATGAACTCCGACTGGATGCGCAGGACCCGCCAGGGGTCGGTGTGGACCCAGTCGGAGGGGCCGCCCGCGTCGAGGAGGCGCTGATCCGTGGTGCTCGCCGTGACTTGGGAGCGCCTGCGCAGGACCGGCCCCAGACGCTGTTCTTCCGGCTTGGGGGTTCCCTCGACCGTCATGTGCGCTCCCTTCACTTGCTGTTGTTCCGTACCTCAGCCTAGATCCGCCGGGGTTACAGGCGGGGGACGTCGGCGTGTCCTCAGCTGGTCAGCCAGGTCCGCAGGCGCTCCTCGGCGTGCAGGATCTTCGCCGTCTCGACGCGCTCGTCCCGCTTGTGCGCCAACAGCGGGTTGCCCGGCCCGTAGTTGACGGCCGGGACGCCGAGCGAGGAGAAGCGGCTGACGTCGGTCCAGCCGAACTTCGGCATGGGGGTGCCGCCGACCGCCTCGACGAAGGCCGCGGCGGCGGGGTGGGAGAGGCCGGGGAGGGCGCCGGGGCTGTGGTCGGTGACGGTGAAGTCGTCGTAGCAGTCCGCGAAGACCTCACGGACGTGCGCGATCGCCTCGTCCTCGGTGCGGTCCGGCGCGTAGCGGAAGTTGACGGTGACGACGCACTCGTCCGGGATGACATTCCCCGCGACCCCGCCGGCGATCCCGACCGCGTTGAGCCCCTCGTGGTACTCCAGGCCGTCGATGACCGGGCGGCGGGGTTCGTACGCCGCGAGGCGGGCCAGGATCGGGGCGGCGGCGTGGATCGCGTTGGCGCCCATCCAGGAGCGGGCCGAGTGCGCGCGCTCGCCCTTCGTGCGCAGCTGGACGCGCAACGTGCCCTGGCAGCCGCCCTCGACCTGGCCGTCGGACGGCTCCAGCAGCACCGCGAAGTCCCCGGCCAGCCACTCGGGGTGGGCGCGGGCGACGTGGCCGAGGCCGTTGCGGGTGGCCTCGACCTCCTCGTTGTCGTAGAAGATGAAGGTGAGGTCCCGGTTGGGCTCGGACACCGTCACCGCGACGCGGAGCTGGACCGCCACCCCGGACTTCATGTCGCAGGTGCCGCAGCCCCACAGGACGCCGTCGGCGTCGAGCCGGGAGGGGACGTTGTCGGCGATCGGGACCGTGTCGATGTGGCCGGCGAGGATCACCCGCTCCGGCAGGCCGAGTTCGGTGCGGGCGATCACGTTGTTGCCGTGACGGTCGACCGTCAGATGCGGAAGGGCCCGCAGAGCGGCCTCGATCGCGTCGGCGAGGGGCTCTTCCGTACCGCTCTCGGAGGGGAAGTCGACGAGACGCGCGGTGAGCGCGGCGGCATCCAGAGTGAGGTCAAGTGGGGTGTCGGCCATGGCATCGACCCTAACGCGCCAAGCCGCACACCCAGTCTTCACACCTGGCACACCGGCAACCGTACTCTCCAGTACCTTGTACGCGTGTCAGCCCCGTCCCCCTCTTCCAAGCGCCGTGGCCGTGCTGTGCGCTCCCTCGCCGCGGTCGTCGTCCTGCTCGCCGTCGCGGGCTATGTGGTGGTGCAGTACATCACCGGAGGGACGGGTGACCCGGGCTGCAAAGTCGTCTCCGCCCAGAAGGGCGGCAAGACCTACGAGTTCACGCCGGAGCAGGCGGTGAACGCGGCGACGATCACGGCCGTCGGCACGAACCGGGGGATGCCGCAGCGGGCGGTGACGATCGCGCTGGCGACCGCGCTCCAGGAGTCCGGGCTGCGCAACCTCGCGCACGGCGACCGGGATTCGCTCGGCCTCTTCCAGCAGCGGCCCTCGCAGGGCTGGGGCACCGAGGCGCAGGTCCAGGACCCGGCGTACTCGGCGAACATCTTCTACGAGCACCTCGAAAAGGTCCGCGACTACGCCGACCTCCCCCTCACCGTCGCCGCGCAGCGCGTCCAGCGCAGCGGGTACCCGGACGCGTACGCCAAGCACGAGCCCGACGCGACGGTCCTCGCCGCCGCGCTCACCGGCCAGTCGGCCGCGACCCTGACCTGTACGGGACGGCCCGACGCGACCGTCGTCCGGACCGGCGCCGAGGCCGTACGGACCGCGCTGGTGCGGGACTTCGGGCGCAGCGCCGTCCAGACGACCGGGACGGCGTCCTCGGCCGGTACGCAGGAGGAGGGGCCCACCGCGACGAGCGGCGGCGAGACCGTCTCGCTCCCGGTCGTCGGCGACACGTCCTCCGCCGGGCGCTCCGTCCCCCAGCGGGGCTGGCAGCTCGCGCACTGGGCCGTCGCCAACTCCTCGGCCCTGCACATCCAGCGGGTCAGCTACGCCGGGCAGACGTGGGTCGCCGGGAACAGCGACAGCCAGTGGCGGGCGGCCGGTACGAGCCGGGCGGACGGCGAGGAGTCCGTGCGGATCACGACCGATCAGTAGTACGAGGGGTCAGCCTTCCGGGGTACGCGCGGTGATGTGGGGCGGCGGGATCTCGCCCCTCAGGGGGCCTCGTCGTCGTACCCCTCGAATTCCTTGGGAACACAGGGGTTCGGTGGGGTCGTGGGGTTTCGCGGACGACGGTCTTTGCCCGTTTTTATCCACAGCCGATAATGCGACGCATTACCAAGTCTTTACGTTCGGGGTTCGCAACCTTCCTGGGGCGTCGGGCTGTTCTCACGGCGTCAGAGTCCGAACCAGCTTGTAGGAGCGACATGTCCTCCCTTCCCCTGACCCGTCGGATCGCCCGTGCCGCGCTGCTCGTCGCCGCGGGGGCTGCCGCCGGGGTCGGGGCTGCCGGCTCCGCCAGTGCGGCGCCGTCTGCTCCCGTGCCGAGTCTCGGCGGGTTGACCTCGCTCGACACGGCCAGTGTCTCCAACACGCTCGACACGACCGCCGAGGGCGCGACCCAGACCGTGGGCCAGAACGGTGGCAAGGTCGCCGAGCAGGCGGTCCCCGGGGTCGGCAAGAGCGGCGGACAGGCCGTGAAGAAGGTGACGCCCCCGGCGTCGAAGACCGCGGGGGCCACCGCCGGGGCCTCCGGCGACCTCGTGGGCGAGACCGCCAAGGGGGCGACGAAGGGCGGCCTGCCGACGGACTCGCTCACCAAGGGCGCCCAGACGCTGCCGCTGAAGGGGCTGCCGCTCGGCGGCTGACGCCCGGTGAGAACCGCGGGGTCCGAGGGGGGGTTCCCCTTCGGACCCCGTTGCCGTTCCGGGACGGTTCACCGTATTACTGGGGCATGCAGGAAGAGACAGCGCGCTCCGCGATCGACACGTTCATCTCCGCGTTCAACGCCTCGGACGACGGCTATGTGACCGCCCTCCTCTCCCAGGCCCTGACCTCGGACGTGGTCTTCTGGGGGCCGTTGGGCCGCAGCGAGGGGATCGAGGCGGTCGAGCGGTTCGTGCTGGACATCCGGCGCCACCCGGCGGGGACCGGCACGATGGTGCGCTGCTCGACGGTGGACATGCCGGACGAGTGGGCCCGCTACCAGTGGGTCTTCACCACACCGGACGGAGGCCCCAGGCTCGCGGGAACGGACGTCGTCCATCTGCGGCGGAGCCTCATCGACCAGGTCATCGTCTTCGCCGGGGAGATCGAGCCGACCGCCGCTTGAGCCTCCGTCGCGGTCCCGCTACGCCAGCCGTTCGACCGCCGCCCGGACGCGTTCGTCCGTCGCGGTCAGCGCGACCCTGACGAACCTCTCCCCCGCCTCCCCGTAGAAGTCGCCGGGCGCCACCAGAATGCCCAGTTCGGCGAGGTGCGCCACGGTGTCCCAGCAGGACTCGTCCCTCGTCGCCCACAGGTAGAGGCTCGCCTCGCTGTGCTCGATGCGGAAGCCGTGGGCCAGCAGGGCTTCGCGCAGGGCCGTTCGGCGGGCCGCGTAGCGTTCGCGCTGCTCGTGTACGTGCTTGTCGTCGCCCAGGGCCGCGACGACCGCCGCTTGGGTGGGGGCCGACGTCATCATGCCGCCGTGCTTGCGGATCTCCAGGAGGGGGCCCAGGACCCGCGGGTCGCCGGCGAGGAAGGCGGCGCGGTAGCCGGCCAGGTTGGAGCGCTTGGAGAGGGAGTGGACGGAGACGATGCCGTCGTAGGAGCCGCCGTTCACGTCGGGGTGCAGGACCGAGACGGGGTCGGCCTCCCAGCCCAGTTCCAGGTAGCACTCGTCCGAGAAGACCAGGACGCCGTGCTCGCGGGCCCAGGCGACCGTCCCCGCCAGCTCTTCCTTCGTGAGGACCCTGCCGGTGGGGTTGGAGGGGGAGTTGAGCCAGAGGAGCTTGAGGTTCGTGGGGTCGAGGGCCGTGGGGTCGTCGTAGACCACGTGGTCCGCGCGGGCCAGGCGGGCACCCACCTCGTAGGTCGGGTAGGCGAGGCGCGGGTAGGCCACCCGGTCGCCGGGGCCGAGGCCGAGGTGGGTGGGGAGCCAGGCGACGAGTTCCTTGGAGCCGACGATCGGCAGGACGTGGTGGTGGGTGACGTCGCGGGCGCCCAGGCGGTGGCCGAGCCAGGCCGTGATGGCGTCGCGCAGCGCGGGAGTGCCCCAGACCGTGGGGTAGCCGGGCGAGTCGGCGGCGGCGATCAGGGCCTGCTGGACCAGGTCCGGGACCGGGTCGACCGGGGTGCCCACCGAGAGGTCGACGATGCCGTCGGGGTGCGCGGCGGCCGTCTGCTTGTACGGGGCCAGCTTGTCCCAGGGGAAGGTGGGCAGCAGACCGGAGAGTGGGGTGGTCACGGGGCGCTCGCTTTCTGGTACGGCAAACGCCTCGGCCCCTGTGGAGGGACCGAGGCGGCGGTGCATGGGCGCAGGCCCTGGGATCAGGTCTGCGGCGGCAGAGCGGCGACGAACGGGTGGTCCCGCTCGATCAGGCCCAGCTTGCTGGCGCCGCCCGGGGAGCCCAGCTCGTCGAAGAACTCGACGTTCGCCTTGTAGTAGTCCTTCCACTCCTCGGGAGTGTCGTCCTCGTAGAAGATCGCCTCGACCGGGCAGACCGGCTCACAGGCACCGCAGTCGACGCATTCGTCCGGGTGGATGTACAAGGACCGCTGGCCCTCGTAGATGCAGTCGACCGGGCATTCCTCGATGCACGCCTTGTCCTTCACGTCGACACAAGGCTGCGCGATGACGTAGGTCACGCTGTCGTTCCTCCTCGATAGGGCGCTGGCGGGCCTGCCTCAGGCTCCGCCGCCTGGCGCGCGGGAGCGCGGCGTCGTCGATGCCCGCCCCTAGTATCTCCGTTCTTGGGCATGATCCGAACAGGAGGGGTGGACGGACTCGTGGAAATCCGGGGCGCAGGACGGCTCGAAGTCCGCATTACCGCCGCTGACGTGGGCAAACGCGTCTCCGTACGACGGTTTTCCGCACCTGGCGTGACGGAGGGGAAATTCACCGACACGGTGGGTGTTCTCACATCATGGGACGACGATGTGGTCGTGATCACTCGGCGGGACGGGGAGGCCGTCCGGATTCCGGTGACGTCCCTCGCGGCCGGCAAGGTCGTCCCGCCCGCCCCCGCCCGCCGCCGCGGGCCCGCCACCTCGTACGAGGAACTCTCCCGGGTCGCTGCGCGCTCCTGGCTGCCGGTCGAGAGCGCCACGCTCGGAGGGTGGGAGCTGCGGGCCGCCGGGGGGTTCACCCGGCGGGCCAACTCGGTGCTGCCGCTGGGGGACCCGGGGATGCCGCTGGACGAGGCGCTGGCGGCCGTGCGCGCCTGGTACGGGGAGCGGGGGCTGCCCGCGTACGTCCAGGTCGGGGACGGGGAGGCGCTGTGCGGGGAGTTGGAGGCGCGGGGGTGGGTGCGGGAGGTGACGGCCCGGGTGATGGTCGGGGCGCCGGCGCGGGTCGCGGACCGGGAGGCGGGGGTGGGGGTGTCGCTGGCCCGGGAGGCGGACGCGGGGTGGCTCGGGCGGTATCAGCGCAAGGGGGTGGGTGAGGTGGCGCTGCGGGTGCTGGGGAGCGGGGCCTCGGTGTGGTTCGCGACGGTGCCCGGGGCCGACGGGAGCGGGGCCGAGGGGAGCGGGCCCGCCGCCATCGGGCGGTGCGTCGTCGACGGGCGGTGGGCCGGGTTCTCGGCCGTGGAGGTGGACCCGGGGCGGCGGCGGGAGGGGCTGGCGACGGAGGTGATGGCCGCGCTCGCCCGGCAGGCGCTGACGGAGGGGGCCTCGGCGGCGTGGCTCCAGGTGGAGGCCGACAACGAGGGCGCTCTCGCGCTGTACGACCGGCTCGGGTTCACCGTCCATCACTCCTACCACCACTACCGGGGGCCGGCGTGAGCGAGGCGTACCCGGCCGGTGAGGTGCGCCGGCTCTTCGCGGAGGAGGCGCGGGCCGAGCGGCCCGACCTCGCGACGCTGTGCTTCCTGATCGGCGCGGAGGCGGACCCGTCCCTCGGACCGGCCGACCTGGACGCCCTCCAGATCGAACTCGACCGGCTCGCCGGGGAGTTGCCCTACCGTCCCGGCGGGGCCCGCGAGTGGGCCGAGGCCGTGCGCGAACTCCTCGGCGTGCGGTACGGGTTCGGGGGCGACGCCGCCGACTACCAGCGCCTCGACTCCTCCCTGCTGCCTCAGGTCCTGGAGCGGCGGCGGGGGTTGCCGATCCTGCTGTCCGTCGTCTGGATCGAGGTCGCCCGGCGGGCGGGGGCTCCGGTGTACGGGATCGCCGCGCCCGGCCATTTCGTCGTGGGGTTCGGGAGCCGGGCCGAGCGGGTCGTCGCCGATCCCTTCGACGGGGGCCGGGTCGTCGAGGGCGGGCCCCGGTCGGCCGCGCAGGAGGTGGGCGCCGCCGATCCGCTGGCCGTCGTGGCACGCGTCCTCAACAACATCCGGGCCTGGGCGGCGGGCCGACTGGACCGCAGCGGGGCCGCGTTGTGGGCGGTGGAGCTGGGGTTGCTGCTGCCTTCGCATCCGGCGCAACTGCGGTACGAGCGGGGGCGGTTGCTGGTCCAGCGGGGGGATTATCTGGGCGGGGCGGCCGAGTTGGAGGGGTACGCGGAGGTCGTGGAGTCGGTGGACGAGGGGGCGGCGGAGAAGGTGCGGGGGGAGGCGTTGGGGGCTCGGGCGTTGTTGAACTGAGGGGGTGGGGTGGGGGGTTGAGGGGTTGTCGAACCGAGAGGACGGGATGTGAGGTTGAGGGGCTGCTGAACTGAGGCGACGGGATGGGGAGTTGTCGCCCAGAGCCCCCTCACGCGCCTCGCGCCGGCCGCCCCAGGTCCGTCTCCCTCAGCAGCTCCCCCAGCTTCAGCGCCGCGGGCAGCGGTGTCGCCGGTAGGGCCACGTGGACCGTCCGGCGCAGGGTGCGGTCCGTGAGGGGGCGCAAGAGGAGTTCGGCGGGGACCGCCCGGGCCGCGAGGGACGGGACCAGGGCGACGCCGAGGCCGGCGGCGACGTAGCCGAACTTGCCGGTCCACTCCGCGATGCGGATCACCTTCCGGGGGCTGAACCCGGCCCGCGCGCAGGCGTCCGCGAGCATCGTGGGGCGGTCGCCGTACGCGCTCTGGACCCATGCCTCGTCGCGGAGTTCACGCAGGTCGACGGTGGGCTCGGGGGCGAGGCGGTGGTCCGGCGGGAGGGCGACGAGGAGTTGGTCGTCGAACAGGGGGGTCGTCGTGACGCCGTCCGCCGAGGGCAGACCGTACGGGTAGTCGCTGACGACGGCGAGGTCGAGCGTGCCGTCCGCGAGGCTCCGCACGAGCGTGCCGGTCGGGCCCTCGACCGCGACGAACTCCACGTCGGGGCGGGCCAGTTGGAGGGCCCGCAGCGCCGACGGGAGCAGGGAGATGTTGGCGGTGGCGAACGCGCCGACGTGCAGCAGGCCGCCCTGTCCCGCGTTCAGCACGGCCAACTCCCGTTCCGCGCGGGCGAGTCGGCCGAGGACCTCGACGGCGTGCCGGTGCAGGGAGCGGCCGGCCGGGGTGAGCCGTACGCCTCTCGGGAGCCGTTCGAAGAGCGGGCCGCCCGCCTGTCGTTCCAGCGTGGCGATCCGCCGGGAGACGGCGGACTGCGTGTAGTCGAGCCGGGCCGCCGCCCCGGTGAACGAGCCGGTCTCGGCGACGGCGACCAGCAGCCTCAGCGCGTCGGTCTCGAACACGGCCGTATCCATTCCTCGGGCTCATCGGTGCCATGCAATGTAGTCGCTGGTGGAATGCCTCGGGCGGTTCTAGCGTCGTCGGTATGCCGCCCAACTCCCTTGGGGGAACCGTGCTGTTGCCTTCGATGCTCGCCGATCTGCGGGACCTCGTGCGCTGCGAGTCCTTCTCCACCGACCATGCCGCCGTGGCCCGCAGCGCGGAGGTGGTCGGCGCGTTGGGGGCACGGCTGCTGGGGTGCGCGCCCGAGGTCGTCGTGGTCGGTGGGGTGAGTCATCTGCGGTGGCGGTTCGGGAAGCCTCGCGTGCTTGTTCTCGGGCATCACGACACGGTGTGGCCGGCCGGGTCGCTGCGGACGCGGCCCTGGTCGGTGGCCGGCGGGGTCGCCCGGGGGCCCGGGGTGCTCGACATGAAGGCCTGGCTGGTCCAGATGTTCCACGCGCTGGCCTCTCTGCCGTCCCTGGACGGGGTGTGCGTGCTGGTCAACGGGGACGAGGAGGTCGGTTCGCCCACCTCCCGGGGGCTGATCGAGGAGGCTGCGCGGGGGGCCATCGCCGCGTTCGTGCTGGAGGCGGCGGGGGACGGGGGTGCGCTGAAGGTCGCCCGGAAGGGGGCGGTGCGGTACGAGATCGTCGTGCGGGGGCGGGCGGCGCATGCGGGGCTTGAGCCGGGGAGGGGGGTGAACGCGGCGGTCGAGGCGGCGCATCAGGTGCTGGCTGTCTCGGAGTTGGGGGGTGGCGAGGTGGGGGTTGAGGGAGCCGCAGGGGATGCCTCGGCGGGCGGTACGACCGTGACGCCGACCCTCCTGTCGTGCGGTACCTCCCGCAACACCGTCCCCGCGCTGGCCCGGATCTCCGTGGACGTCCGGGTGCCGACCGCCGCCGAACAGGACCGTGTCGACAGGCACTTGCGCGGGCTCACCGCCCGCACGCCCGGCGCCCGCCTCGAAGTGCTCGACCAGGGCGGGCGGCCCCCGATGCGAGCCTCCGCCGAACTCTTCGCGCTGGCCGCCCTCGCCGCCGCCGGCCTCGGCCAGGAGCCGCCGCCCGGCATCGCTGTCGGCGGTGTCTCCGACGCCAACTACACGGCCGCCGTGGGCTGTCCGACCCTGGACGGTCTCGGCGCGGTGGGAGGCGGGGCCCATTCTGACGACGAGTACGTCGAGGTGGCCTGGATGGTGCCGCGCGCCCGGCTGCTGGCGGAACTGGTGGCGCGGACACTGCGGGCACCGGGGGTTCGGCCGGCCCCTCGGCATCCGCGGGCTTCGGAATCACGACCGGGCTCACAGCACCGGCGGCCCCCAGAGCCGTAGCCCGGCCTCACCGCACCCGCCCTCGTGACCCACTCCAGGCACCGCGCCTCCCGCGCGCGGGCCGCTCCCCCGGAGGCACACATGCACGTACGACAGGACATCGACCGGCTCGGCCTCGGCAACCGGTGCGGGGACCACCCCGTGGCCGGGGTGACGGGCGCGGTCCTCCAGATGTTCCGGCGGCTCGGGGTGGGGCTCGCCGCGCTGGTCGTCGTCATGCTGTTCGTCAACAGGCCGGAGAACGCGCTGACCAAGGGGGCGATCACGGTGGGTGCGGTGCTCGGCGTGTACGTCCTGCGGCTGGCATGGCGTCGGCTGTCGGCCCGGTTCGGGCTCAGCCGGTGCTACCTGTACACCGGCGGCCTCGTCGTCACCGGTCTGCTCGGCGGCATACGAGGGGCGGTGCCCTGGAGCGACGTGACCTCACTGAACCGTTCGGCCGGGATGGTCGCCGTAGGAACGTTCAACCGCTTCGTGATCTCCCGCACCCGCGCCACTCCCCTGACATTCCTGTCCCTGGGCCTGAACCCGGCACTGGCCACGGAGTTGACGGACCGCGCCGCCCGCAACGGCATCATTTGACCGACAACTCCCACCCCACGACCTCAGCCCCTACAACCACCCCTTCTCCCGAGCGATCCGCACCGCCTCTCCCCGATTCCGCGCCGTCAGCTTCTGGATCGCCGTGGAGAGATAGTTCCGCACGGTCCCCTGCGACAACCCCAACCCCGCCGCCAGTTCCGCGTTGGTCGAGCCGTCGGACGCGGCCCGCAGCACCTCGCGTTCGCGGTCGGTGAGGGGGTTGGCGCCGTCGGCGAGGGCGGCTGCCGCGAGGGTGGGGTCGATGACGCGTTCGCCGGTGAGGACCTTGCGGATGGCCTGGGCGAGCTGCGCGGCGGGCGCGTCCTTGACGAGGAAGGCGTCGGCGCCGGCCTCCATGGCGCTGCGGAGGTAGCCGGGGCGGCCGAAGGTCGTGAGGATGACCAGCTTCAACGCCGGGAACTCCGCGTGGAGTTGGGCCGCCGCCTCGATGCCCGTCGCGCCCGGCATCTCGATGTCGAGGAGGGCGACGTCGAGACCGGGGTGGGCGCGGGCCGCCGTCAGCACCTCGTCGCCCCGCGCCGCCTGCGCGATCACCTCGATGTCGTCCTCCAGACCGAGGAGCGCGGCGAGGGCCTCGCGGACCATCGACTGGTCCTCGGCGAGGAGAACCTTGATCGTTCGGCTCATGAGGCGGAGCCTACGGGAACGCGGGCGACGAGCCGGAAGCCGTGTTTCGTGCCGGTCGCCTCCAGAGTCCCGCCCGCTTTCTCCAGGCGTTCGGCCAGCCCCGTCAGCCCGTTCCCGGGAGCCTCGCCCGCGCCGCCGGACCCGTTGTCCTCGACGCAGAGTTCGAGCACCGGCCCGTCGAGGGTCTGCCGCCGGACCAGCTCGACAACACACCGGCTCGCCCCACTGTGCCGGACGACATTGGTGACCGCCTCGCGCAGCGCCCACGCGAGGGCCGACTCGCTCTCCTCGGGCACCCCGTCGAGCGGGACGTCCTCCGGAAACCGCGCCGTCACCCCCGCCGCCGTCAACGCGACCTGCGTACCCGCGAGTTCGGCGGCCAGCCGGGGTCTGCGGTAGCCGGTGACGGCCTCGCGGACGTCGACGAGGGCCTGCCGGCTGACCCGCTCGATGTCGGCGACCTGCTGGGCCGCCTTCTCGGGCTGCCCGGGCAGCATCCGCCCGGCCAGCTCGCTCTTGAGGGTGATCAGGGAGAGGGAGTGGCCCAGCAGGTCGTGCAGATCGCGGGCGAGCCGCAACCGCTCCTCGTTCGCGGCGAGTTGGGCCACGGTCGCCCGCGCCTGGCGCAGTTCGACGGTCGTCCGGATCAATTGCCGTACGCCGGTCATCGAGAACCCGCCGAGCAGGGCCGGGAAGAGCAGCCCGGCGAGGTAGGCGTGCCCGCCGGGGAGCATGAGGGCGACGCCGGTCAGGAGCGCGGAGGCCGCCGGGATCGTCCAGCGGGCCAGCCGGAAGGGGAGCGCGGCGCCGGAGGAGATCGAGACGTACACGAACAGGACGAGCCACTCCCGGCCCAGCGTGAGCGCGAGGACCGCCGACTGGGCGGCCAGGACCGCCAGCGAGCCGAGGACCAGCGCGTTGGTCTCGCCCCGGCCGGTGCGGAAGATCAGGGCGAAGTACCAGGAGACGAAGGCGAGCAGGCCGATCGCGCCGAGGACCCGGACGCCGGGGCTGTGGCCGCCGTGCAGGAGGTCGCTGATCGGCGCGCTCAGGTAGGCGAGCCAGATGCCCATCCAGAGGAGCTTGACGGCCTTCTGTCGCCTGGTCTGCGGGCGCTGCCCGATGCCGACGCTGCTCACGCCTTCAGCGTGTCCTTCCGGTACAGCCAGGCCGCGCCGCCCGTGAAGAGGGCGAAGAAGACGGCGAGGGTGACGACGTCCGACATGTGCGGTGCCTCGCTCTGCTCGATGGCGCGGCCGAGGGCGGCGTACGCGTGCGTGGGGACCCACTTCGCGATGTCCTGGAGCCAGCCGGGGAACGTCGTCGTCGGCATCCACAGGCCGCCCAGGATGGAGAGGCCGAAGTAGGTGATCATCGTGATCGGGCGGACCGCGTCCCCGGTGGCGAGATAGCCGAGGGCGACGCCGAGCGCGGCGAAGACGAGGCTGCCCGCCCAGATCGCGGCGGTGAGGACGATCCACTGCCAGGCGTCCAGCCGGACGTCCTTCACGAGGGCCGCGACGGCGAAGACGACGACGATCGACGGCAGGCTCACCACCGCCGCGCTGGCGGTCTTCGCGAGGACGTAGCCCCGGCCGGGGAGCGTGGTCAGCCTCAGCTGTCTCGTCCAGCCGCTCTCCCGTTCCTTCGCGATGCGCTCGCTGTTGCCCATGAGGGCGGCGGTGAGGGCGCCGAAGGAGGCCATGGAGACCATCATGTAGGTCGGGAGGGTGAGGCCCGTTCCGTCGACCTTGTCCTTGGTGTTCGCGCTGCCCGCGATCAGGAGGAACAGGGCGGCCGGGTAGATCACCGAGAAGAACAGGAACTTGCGGTTGCGCAGGGCTCGGGAGAGTTCGAGCCGGATGAGGCTGTTCATGCCTGCTTCGCCTCCTCGGCGGTGGTGATCGCCACGAACGCCTGCTCCAGGCCGAGGCCGGTGACTTCGAGGTTCCTGGGGTAGAGGCCGGTGCCGTACAGGGCGTGGACGGTCGCGTCGGCGTCGGTGGACTGGATGCGGACCGTGCGGCCCGAGACGTCCAGCGAGGTGAGGAAGGGCAGGTCGCGCAGGGTGGGCGGGATCTCGCCCTCCAGGTCGAAGGAGATCCGGCGCGCTCCCGCCTTGGCCTTGATCTCGGCGGCGGTGCCGTCGGCGAGGAGGCGGCCCCGGTGCAGGACGAGGACGCGGTCGGCGATCGCGTCCGCCTCCTCCAGGTAGTGGGTGGCGAAGAGGACCGTACGGCCCTGGTCGGCCTGTTCGCGCATGGTCGCCCAGAAGCCCTGGCGGGTCGTGACGTCCATCCCGGTCGTCGGTTCGTCCAGGACGATCAGGTCGCTGTCGCCGGCCGTGGCGAAGGCGAAGCGGACGCGCTGGGCCTGGCCGCCGGAGAGCTTGTTCACCTTGCGGTCGGCGATGGGGGTGATGCCCGCGCGGGCCATCACGTCCGACGGGCGGTAGGGCCTCGGATGCAGGTCGCAGGCGAGGCGGACGAGCTCGGCGACCGTCACCTCGTCCATCAGGCCGCCGCTCTGGAGCATCGCGCCGACCTTGCCAGCGACGATCGCCTCCCGCGGCGTCCCCCCGAACAGGCGCACGCTGCCCGTGTCCGGGGTCTTGAGACCGAGGAGCAGGTCCAGCGTCGTGGACTTCCCGGCGCCGTTCGGCCCGAGCAGCGCCACGGTCTCCCCCGGGCGCAGGGTCAGCGTCAGCGCGTCCACGGCGCGGACCTCGCCGTACGCCTTGCCGACCTGGTCGAACGCGACCACCGCAGCTGTCGTTGTCATACGTCCATGGTCACGTCCAGGCCCTGGTCACGCACAGTGCCGAACGTACGGAATGCCGCATGACTTCTGTCATGCGGCATCCCGTGACAGATCAACTGGGGTTGGTCTCGATCTCCACGGTGCGCTCCGCCGTCGTCTTGCCGACGAGGGCCTTGCGCAGGGCGTTGACCACGTCCTGCGGGAGGATGTCGCGCGTACCGGTGGCGGTCTTGATCTTGACCCCGTCGAAGGTCTGGCCGTACGTCTCCTTGAGGACTTCGAGGTTGTACGTGTCCACGAGCTTGCCGTCGACGGCCTTGAAACTGATGATCTTCGGCAGGGACTTCGCGCCGAACGGGAGGCTCTGTCCGCCGGGCGCCGAGATCGTGACCTTCTCGGACATCGCCGGTTCGGCGAACTCCTTCATCATCCGGTCGACCTCCGCGTTCGAGATCGTCGGCTGCTTGGTCGTCGTCGGCACGGAGACGGCCGCCGCCGCGCCCGTCTCTACCTGCTTGCGGTACGCCTCCTCGACGGCGGGGAGGGCCTTGGCGGTGTCGATGCCCGCGCCGGGCTTGCCGTAGACGGCGACGGCCTTGCCGTCCTCGAACTTGATCGTGCCGTCGGAGGACGAGGCACCGCCGGCGGCGCTCTCCAGGGCCGCCTGGAGCTTCTCCTCGTCGACGGGCATCTCGGGTTCGACGACCCGCTGCTGGCCGAAGAGGGCGCCGACCACGGAGACCGGGTTGTAGTCGCTCTTGGCGACGGAGTCCACGGTGGCCGGGATGTCGAACTGGAGTCCGGCCTGGTCGGGCTGGAGCGTGACCTGCTTGCCGCCGACGGTCAGCTTGAGCTTGGTGTTCAGCGCGCGCGTGCCGAACGCGTCGTCCAGCTTCTTGACGGCCTGGTCGCGCGTGGAGCCGCCGATGTCGATGCCGAGGACGGTGGTGCCCTTGGGGACGTCGGAGTGGTTCATCAGCAGGCCGGCGCCGTAGACGCCCGCGCCCGCGACGACGACGAGGCCGGCGAGGAGGGGCAGCTTGCTGCGGCGCTTCTTCTGCTTCTTGCCCTTCGCGGGAGCCGTCTGCTTCGGCGGAGCGCTCTGGCCGGCCGGCGGGACGGCGGGGATGCCGCTGGTGAGCGTCTGACCGGCGGGGTTCTCGGGGCCCGCGCCCGCCGGGCGGAAACCGCCGGGGCCGGGCTTCGGGGCGAGCTTCTGCGGCGTCAGGATCGCGGTGTCGTCGCTGAGTCCGCCGCCGGGCAGCCGTCCGGTGCCGTTCTGGCTCAGGCCGTTGGTGAGGCCGGGGCCGCCCGGTCCGGGGGCCGTGCCGGGGGCGCCGAGGCCCGCCTTGGGGACGCCGCCGGTCGCGGGGCCCGTGGTGGGGCCGCTCGGACGGCCGGGGACGCCCTGCGCCGGGTCGGGGTAACCGGCGTTCGGCGCGGCGAAGTTGTGCTGGTCGGAGAAGTCGTGCTGGGCCGTCGTACTGCTCTCGGGCTCGGAGAAGTACGGCAGTTCGTCGCGGGTCGGCTCCGGGGCGGCGGGGCGTGTGGTGGCCGCGAGGACCTCGGTCACGTCGAAGGAGCCGGTGCCGCCGCCGTGTCCGGGGGCGACGGGGCCGCCGGTCGCGCCGCCGGGCAGGCCCGCGCCGTTGGTGCCGCCGGGCGGACGCTTGCCCGGGGCGGCCATCGAACCGACCACGCCGCCGGGGCGGGAGCCGCCTATGGCACCCCCCGCCGGTCGTGCGCCGGCCGTACCGGGAGCCGTACCCGGGGCGGACGGCTGTCCGCCGTTCGTACCGGACGAAGCGCCGGGCAGGCCCGCGCCGTTGGTCTTCGGACCGCCCCCTCTGCGGGGCGCGAACCAGTCGTTCTTCTCGGCGGCGGGCTCGGCGGCGGGCACCTCGGGGGCCGGCGCGGGCGCGGCGGACTGCGGCTCGGCGGCCGTGTCGTCGCCCTCGCCCTCGCCGACGGGCTTGCGCACGACGACCGGGGGGATGGGCCGGGACCCGGGGATGTTGATACGAATCCGGGTCGTCACCGTGGTCTCGGTCTTGCGTTCCTCCGGCTGGGCGGCCGAACGGCCCGCGTCCGCACCGCCGTCGGACACCATCGGTGTCCCGTAGGGCGGGGTGCCCGACGGGTACGCGGCTCCCCCGCGCCCGTTGGTGGGCCCGGAGGACGGAGTGTCAGTTTCACGACTCAAGGCAGGCTTCTCCAGGTTGGCTCCGCCGCCCGCCACGACCTCACGGGCAGCTCGGCGGCGCGCACCACCATACTGGCCACTTCTGCCCCCCATCCCACGAGCGCCGGGGAAACCCACACGGGATACGCACGCTCACGCCACGGCGAAGTGGTACGTCACTTCCCAAGTCGGGCGTCGGCGCCGATCGGTTGCCTCCCGACGCCAAGGGTGGCGCAGATCACAGCCGTTGCCATGCCGCCGAGCAGGAACAGGTACGAGCCGCCGCCCGCCGCGAACAGGAAGTCGCCCTCGGGCCGGCCGGCGGTCAACAGCACGACGGCGACCATCCACCCGACGGCGGGTGCGACGGCCCCCGCGCGCGTGCCGACGGCCCGCGAGCCGCCCAGGAAGAGGCCGACGGCACCGGCGAGCGCGAGCAGGAGTCCGCCGGGGAACCAGCCCGCCTGGACGAGCGATCCGGCGACTCCGGTGGCCGCGCCGAGCAGCAGGAGGCCGGCGTAGGCCGCCACACGGGCCGCGGAGGGGGGTTTGAGGGGCTGGGAGAGGTCGAGGGACATCAGTCGGCCTCCAGTCCCGCGAAGAGGTCGTACTCGCGCCCCTGGACGCCGTCACGGCCCTCGCCGTGCCCGCCGGTCCCCCCGCCCGCACCGCTTTCTCCGCTTTCTCCGCGCGCCAGTTGGTAGTACTCCGTCGTGAACAGCGGCTGGGCGAGGTAGTTCGAGAGGATGAAGTAGCGGTTCCCGGGGGCCACTTCGAGCTGTGTCGCGTGCGCGCGCATGGCGGTCGCCTTTGCGTCCGCGTACGGTCCGCCGTCGATCACCGTGGTGATCAGCCCGTCGTCGACGACACCCGGGACGTCGCCGATCTCGCCCGCCTTGTCGAACGGCAGCCCCGGGAGGTCCTGTTCCAGCCGCGCGAAGGCGTCCTCGGCGACCGCGCGCGGGACGCGGTTCCAGTAGACCTTCGGGACGGGTACGCCCTCGGCGTCGGCGAGTTCGGCCGCGCGCATGCTGACGCGGTGGGCCTGGATGTGGTCGGGATGGCCGTAGCCGCCGTTCTCGTCGTACGTGACGAGGACCTGGGGCCGTACCTCGCGGATGACGTCGAGGAGCTGCCGTGCGGCCGTGTCGACGTCCGCCCGCCAGAAGCAGCCCGGGTCGTCGTTGTCGGCGGTGCCCATCATCCCGGAGTCGCCGTAGCGCCCGGCGCCGCCGAGCAGCCGGACGTCGTCCACCCCGAGGGTGCGCATGGCCTCGGCCAGCTCCTCGCGGCGGTGCGCGCCGAGGGCGGGGCCGGACAGGTGCGCGAGCTCCGGGGGGATGACCTCGCCGCGCTCCCCGAGCGTGCAGGTGACCAGGGTCACCCGCACACCGTCGGCCGCGTACCTGGCCATGGTCGCGCCGTTGTTGATCGACTCGTCGTCCGGGTGCGCGTGCACCAGGAGGAGCCGCCGGGAGGGGAGATCCGTCATGGGGCCAGCCTACAAAGCGCTCCCGGCGAACCAGGACTGATCGGCCCCGACGGGGGAAGGCGGACATGGATGAGCGGCCCCGGACATGGCTGGACCGGAGCCTGGGTGGAAGGACGTCAGAACTTGATGCTGCCGATCATGCTCGCCACGCTCGTCGTCAGATCGCTGATCGTCGGGGCGATGGTGGAGGACGCCAGGTAGAAGCCGAGCAGGACACAGACGACGGCATGGCCGCCTTTCAGACCCGACTTCTTGATCAGCAAGAAGACGACGATCGCCAGCAGCACCACCGCCGATATCGAGAGTGCCACGGCGGCTCACCTCCAAGGACCCGGGTACCAGGGGAACAGAGCGGGAGAACGTGTAAATCCATACAACAGCCAGCAGGTTCATACCCACACAGCGGTAGTGATCATAGCTACGGATATGCGCGCATCCTTCGGCGCACGGACGCGCAAGGGGGCGCGCGGCCAACATGCCTCGTAGGGTCGGGACATGACCATCGAGAACGGTTCTCCCGCCGGCTCCTTCCCCCGCCGACACGCCCGCACCCAGCGATTCACCCTCGGCGCGCCGCGTTCGTTCACCGTCGCGCCGGGCGGAGAGCGTGTCGCGTTCCTGCGCTCGCCCTCCGGCACGGACCGGGCGAACGCCCTGTGGGTCCTCGACCCGGCGGACGGCTCCGAGCGTCTCGCGGCCAATCCCGGCGCCCTCCTCGGGGGTGCCGGGGAGGATCTCCCGCCGGAGGAGCGGGCCCGCCGCGAGCGCTCCCGCGAGGGCGGCGCGGGCATCGTCGGATACGCCACCGACGCGGCCGTGGAGCTGGCCTCTTTCGCCTTGTCAGGGCGGCTTTTCACGGCCGAGCTGCGGGTCGGCACGGCACGTGAACTCCCGGTCCGGGGACCGGTGATCGACCCCCGCCCGGCACCCGACGGACGGCATGTCGCGTACGTCGCCGGGGGTGCTCTGCGGGTCGTCGGCGCGGAGGGGGAGGGCGACCGGGCGCTCGCCGAACCCGAATCGGCGTCCATTACTTACGGATTGGCCGAATTCATCGCGGCCGAGGAGATGGACCGGCACCGGGGTTTCTGGTGGTCACCGGAGTCGGACCGGCTGCTCGTCGCCCAGGTGGACGACACGCCGGTGAAGCGGTGGTGGATCTCCGACCCGGCCCGTCCGGAACGTGAGCCACAGCACATTCCGTACGCCCAGGCGGGCACCGAGAACGCGATCGTACGCCTGTTCGCGCTGGGTCTCGACGGGTCCCGCACGGAGGTCGTCTGGGACCGTGCGCGCTTCCCGTACCTGGCGCGTGTGCACTGGTCAGCGGCGGGTGCGCCGCTGCTTCTCGTACAGGCGCGCGACCAGCGCAGCCAGCTGTACCTGGCGGTGGACACCGCCTCCGGGACGACCCGGATGGTGCACGCGGACGAAGATCGGATTTGGCTGGATCTTTTCCCCGGCGTGCCCTGCTGGAGCCCTTCCGGACAGCTCGTACGGATCGCCGACGAGGGCGGCGCGCGGGTTCTCGCGGTCGGGGAACGTCCGCTGACGACGGCCCAGTTGCATGTGCGAGCGGTGCTGGACGTCTCCGGTGACGACGTCCTGGTGTCGGCCTCCGCCGGGGAGGAGGCGGCCGATCCCGAGACCGGCGAGGTGCACGTCTACCGCGTCAACGAGCTGGGCGTGGAGCGGCTCTCCGAGGGGCCCGGCGTCCACTCGGCGGTGCGCTCCGGGGACGTCACCGTCCTCGTGTCGGCGACCCTGGACCGCCCCGGGTCGCTCGCCCGGGTCCTGCGGGAGGGGAAGCGGGTCGCGACCGTCGCCTCGTACGCCGAAGATCCCGGTCTGTCCCCGCGCGTCCAGCTCACCCAGGGGGGCGCACGCCGGATTCCGTGCGCCGTGCTCATGCCCCGGGACTACGACGGTGGCACTCCCCTGCCGGTCCTCCTCGACCCCTACGGCGGGCCGCACGGGCAGCGGGTCGTCTCCGCGCACAACGCCCACCTCACCTCGCAGTGGTTCGCCGACCAGGGGTTCGCGGTGGTCGTCGCCGACGGGCGCGGGACGCCGGGCCGGTCGCCGGCCTGGGAGAAGTCGGTGCGCGACGAACTCGCCGCCGTCGTCCTGGAGGACCAGGTCGACGCGCTCCAGGCGCTCGCCGCCGACTTCCCCCTCGACCTCACGCGGGTCGCGATCCGGGGCTGGTCCTTCGGCGGCTACCTCGCCGCCCTCGCGGTCCTGCGCCGCCCCGACGTCTTCCACGCGGCCGTCGTCGGCGCCCCCGTCACGGACCTGCGCCTGTACGACACCCACTACCAGGAGCGCTACCTCGGCCACCCCGCCGAACAGCCCGACGTCTACCGCCGCAACTCCCTCGTGGACGACGCGGGGCTGGTCGACGCGGCGGACACCCACCGCCCGATGATGATCATCCACGGCCTCGCGGACGACAACGTCGTGGTCGCCCACTCCCTGCGCCTGTCCTCGGCCCTCCTCGCCGCCGGCCGCCCGCACGAGGTGCTGCCGCTGTCGGGCGTGACACACATGACACCGCAGGAGGAGGTCGCGGAGAACCTGCTGCGACTCCAGCTGGACTTCCTGCGACGGTCGCTGGGGTTGTCCCAGGGCTGAGGCGGGTACGGCAACGGGCCGGAGCGACATGGCGCGCTCCGGCCCGTTTACGGCACCCGCACGGCCGTACGCTGTTCAGCTTGGAGCGTCCGTATATCGGAACCGGGTCGGGGAAGTTGCCTGCGTGTTAACGCGGTTACTGTGCGTTTGGGTGGCTATGGACCCGCGTTTCCTTGATCGTCACCTGCCGGGACGACCCGCTTCTCCTCCGCGAAATGGCACGCCGAGTCATGCGCCGCAGGCCCGCTCACGTCCCTGAACTCCGCCGGGACCGCCAGCAGCGGAACCTCCAGTTCGCATCTCTCCCGGGCCTTCCAGCAGCGCGTGCGGAAGCGGCAGCCGGAGGGGACGTTCGTCGGGGAGGGGACGTCGCCGGAGAGGATGATGCGGTCCCGGTGCTCGCGCGCCTCCGGGTCGGGCACCGGGACCGCCGACAGCAGCGCCTGCGTGTACGGGTGCGTCGGGTGGTCGTAGATCTCCGCGTCCTTGCCGATCTCCACGATCCGGCCCAGGTACATGACGCCGACGCGGTCCGAGATGTGCCGGACGATCGACAGGTCGTGCGCGATGAACACGTACGACAGGTCGAACTCGCTCTGGAGGCGCTCCAGCAGGTTGATCACCTGAGCCTGCACCGAGACGTCCAGCGCGGAGACCGGTTCGTCGGCGACGATCACCTCGGGGCGCAGGGCGAGCCCCCGCGCGATACCGATGCGCTGGCGCTGGCCGCCGGAGAACTGGTGGGGGTAGCGGTTGATGTACTCGGGGTTCAGGCCGACGACGTCCAGGAGCTCCTGGACGCGGCGGCGCCGGTCGCCCTTGGGGGCCACCTCGGGGTGGATCTCGTACGGTTCGCCGATGATGTCGCCGACGGTCATACGGGGGTTGAGGGAGGTGTAGGGGTCCTGGAACACCATCTGGATGTTCCGGCGGACCGACTTGAGCGCCTTGCCGGAGAGCTTGGTGATGTCCTCGCCCTTGTACTTGATCGACCCTTCGGTGGGGCGCTCAAGATTGACCAGCATCTTGGCGACCGTTGACTTGCCGCAGCCCGATTCCCCGACGATCCCGAGGGTCTCTCCACTGTTGACGGCGAAATCAACACCATCAACCGCTCTGACCGCGCCGACCTGTTTCCTGAACAGGATGCCTTGAGTGAGCGGGTAGTGCTTGACCAGTCCACTCACTTCCAGGATCGGCTCAACCGTTGAATCAACCATTGAGGCACTCCCTCCAGAAGTGGCAGGCGCTGGTGCGGTGTTCGCCGGCGTCGTTGAGCGGCGGTACATCCGTCCGGCAGACGTCCTGAGCCATCGGGCAGCGAGGGTTGAACGCGCAACCCGTAGGGATGTTCATCAAGTTCGGCGGCAACCCCTTGATCGCGTACAGCTCCTGCCCCTTCTGATCAAGACGGGGGATGGAATCAAGCAGTCCGCGCGTGTAGGGGTGGGCGGGCGCCTTGTAGATGTCGTGCACGGGCGCCTGCTCGACAATCCGGCCCGCGTACATGACGGCGATCCGGTCGGCGACGTCCGCGACGACCCCGAGGTCGTGGGTGATCAGGATCAGCCCCATGTTGTACTCGCGCTGCAACTCCGCGAGCAGGTCCATGACTTGAGCCTGGACGGTGACGTCGAGGGCCGTGGTCGGCTCATCCGCGATGATCAGGGCCGGCTCCAGCGCCAGCGCCATGGCGATCATGATGCGCTGGCGCATACCGCCGGAGAACTGGTGGGGGTACTGCCGGACGCGTTCCTTGGCGGCGGGGATACGGACCCGGTCCATCAGCTCGACGGCCTTGACGCGGGCGTCCTTGCGGGACATCCCCCGGTGCACCTCGAACATCTCCCCCAGCTGGTCCCCCACGCTCAGCACGGGGTTCAGCGAGGACAGCGCGTCCTGGAAGATCATCGCCATCTGCGCCCCCCGGATCTTGCGCCGCTCCTCCTCCTTGAGCTTCAGCAGATCCTGCCCCTGGAAGAGGATCTCGCCCCCGCCGATCCGCCCCGGAGGCGTGTCGAGAATCCCCATGATCGCCTGCGCGGTGACGGACTTCCCCGACCCCGACTCCCCCAGCACGGCCAGCGTCTCCCCGGCCTCCACGCCGTACGACACCCCGTTAACCGCCTTGGCCACCCCGTCCCGCGTACGGAACTCCACATGCAGATCACGCACTTCGAGCAGCATGACGCCGGCTCACCTCACTCCCGGACGGGACGGACACACGGACACGGCACTTCGCCCCACCACACCCAGCACCCCCACCACCCCCGGCACCCCCGTCACCCCCTCAGCTTCGGGTCGAGGGCGTCGCGGACCGCGTCGCCGAGCATGATGAAGGCGAGGACGGTGACGGCGAGGGCGCCGGAGGGCCACAGGAGGGCGTGGGGGGCGTTGCGGATGTAGGGGGAGGCGGCGGAGATGTCGATGCCCCAGGAGACGCTGGGGGGTTTGAGACCGACGCCGAGGTAGGAGAGGGTCGCTTCGAGGGCGATGTACGTGCCGAGGGCGATCGTCGCGACGACGATCACCGGGGCGACCGCGTTCGGGGCGATATGGCGTAGCAGCATGCGGGAGTTGGAGGCGCCGAGGGCGCGGGCCGCCTGGACGTAGTCGTTCTGTTTGGCGGTGATCACGGAGCCCCGGGCGATCCGGGAGATCTGGGGCCAGCCGAGCAGGACCATGAAGCCGATCACCGGCCAGATGGTGTTGCTGGTGACGACCGAGAGCAGGACGAGTCCGCCGAGCACCACCGGGATCGCGAAGAAGATGTCGGTGATGCGGGAGAGGACCGAGTCCCAGACGCCGCCGAAGAACCCGGCGAGTCCGCCGAGGACGCTGCCGAGGACGGCGACGCCGAGGGTCGCGAGGACGCCCACCGCCACCGACGTCCGCGCGCCGTACACCGTACGCGTGTAGACGTCGCACCCCTGCCCGTCGTACCCGAAGGGGTGCCCGGCGGAGGAGCCCTGCTGGGCCTTGGCGAGGTCGCACTTCAGCGGGGAGCCGGAGGCGATCGCCGAGGGCCACAGGGAGATGAAGACCAGGAAGAGGATGACGAGGGCGGAGACGATGAAGACGGGGTTGCGGCGCAGGTCGAGCCAGGCGTCGGACCACAGCGAGCGGGGTTTCCCGGCGGGCCCGCCGGACGGTCCCCCCTCCGGGCCGGCCCCCTCCAGGCTGGCCCCTTCGCTCACCGCGAGGTCCATCGCCCCGCCCATCCCGGTGGCGGCGATCACGCCCTCGGGCTCCTGGGGTTCAGGCATAGCGAATCCTCGGGTCGAGTACGGCGTACAGGAGGTCGACGAGCAGGTTCGCCACCAGGAACACGAGCACCAGCACGGTCACGAAGCCGACGACGGTCTGCGTGTTCTGGCGCAGGATGCCCTGGTAGAGCTGGTATCCGACGCCGTGGATGTTGAAGATCCGCTCGGTGACGATCGCGCCGCCCATGAGCGCGCCGACGTCGGTGCCGATGAACGTGACGACGGGGATGAGGGAGTTGCGCAGGAGGTGCCGGGTGACGACCCGGCGCCGGGGCAGCCCCTTGGCGATCGCCGTACGGACGTAGTCGGCCCGCCGGTTCTCGGCGATGGACGTCCGGGTGAGCCGGGTGACGTAGGCGAGTGACACGGACGCCAGGACGAGCCCGGGGACGAAGAGTTCGCCGAACTCGGCGTCCGTGGAGACGGACGGTTTGATCCAGCCCCACTCGACACCGAGCAGCAGCTGGAGCAGCAGGCCGGTGACGAAGGTGGGGACGGAGATGACGACGAGGGTGACGAGGAGGACGGCGGTGTCGATCGGCTTGCCGCGCCGAAGGCCGGTGACGACGCCCAGGGTGATGCCGACGACGATCTCGATGAGGATCGCGACGATCGTCAGGCGGATCGTGACGGGGAACGCCGTCGACATCAGCTCGGTGACCTTCTGGCCGTTGAACGCCGTACCGAAGTCTCCGGTGAAGACGTTCCCCATGTAGGTCAGGTACTGCTGCCAGACCGGCTTGTCGAGGCCGAACTCCTTCTTGAGCTGGGCCGCGGTCGCGGGGTCGCACTGCCGGTCGCCGCACAGGCCGGCGATGGGGTCGCCCATCACGTTGACCATGAGGAAGATCAGCAGGGTGGCGCCCACGAAGACGGGGATCATCTGGAGCAGGCGCCGGACGACGTAGCGTCCCATGGCGGGTCAGCCGACCTTGATCTCGTTGTAGACCGGGACGGAGAACGGGTTGAGCTTGACGTTCGAGAGGCGCTCCGAGTAGCCGGCGCTGCCGTTCTGGTACCAGAGGGGGATGGCGCCCATGTTGTCGCGCAGGACCTCCTCCGCCTTCTGGAAGTCCTCGACGGCCTTGCCGGTGTCGGTCTCGGCGTTCGCCTGGTCGACGAGCTTGTCGAAGTCCTTGTTGGACCACAGGCCGTCGTTGGAGGAGGCGTTGGTGTAGTACAGCGGCTGGAGGAAGTTCTGGATGAGCGGGTAGTCCATCTGCCAGCCGGCGCGGAAGGGGCCGCTCATCTTGTGCTGGGTGATCTGGCTGCGGAAGTCGGCGAAGGTGCCGACGGGGTTGCCGACGCACGCCTTGTCGTTGCCGAGGGCGTTGTTGATGGAGTTGCAGACGGCGTCGACCCACTGCTTGTGGGAGCCGGTGTCGGCGTTGTAGCTGATCTTGACCTGGCCGCCGGGGATGCCGCCGCCCTCCTGGATCAGCTTCTTCGCCTCGGCGGGGTCGTACTTGCAGGAGTCGCCGCACAGGCCGGCCTTGTAGCCGCCGTCCGCGCCGAGGACCGGGGAGGTCCAGTCGGTGGCGGGGGTGCGGGTCTTCTGGAAGATCGTGTCGGTGATCTGCTCGCGGTTGATGGCCATGGAGAGGCCCTGGCGGACCTTCTCGGAGCCCGCCTTGTTCCAGTTCTTGTCGTAGAACGGGAAGGCGAGGGTCTGGATGATCCCGGCGGGGGTGTTGAGGTAGCGGTCGCCGAGGTCGCTCTTGACGTTCTTGAGCTGCGAGGCGGGGACGTCGTCGACGAGGTCGAGGTTGCCGGCCATCAGGTCGGTGTACGCCGTGTTGTTGTCGGTGTAGACCTTGAGGGTGACGCCGGCGTTCTCGGCCTTGTCGGAGCCGGGGTAGGCGTCCCACTTCTTCAGGCTCATCTGGGAGCCCTTGGTGTACGAGTCGATGGTGTACGGACCGTTGCCGACGGGCTTCTTCAGCCAGCCGGCGTGGTCGGTGTAGAAGGTCTGCGGGAGCGGGACGAACGCGTTGTAGCCGAGGGTGTCGGGGAACGTGGAGAACTTCTGCGACAGCCTGACGGTGAAGGTCAGCGGGCCGGTGACCTTGAGCCCGGAGAGGGTGTCGGCGGTCTGGGCGCTGCCGTCCTCGGGGTGGGTCTTGGTGAAGCCGTCGATGTAGGAGAAGAAGTAGGCGTTCTTCTGGTTGTTCTTCAGGCTCGCCGCGTAGTTCCAGGCGTCCACGAAGGACTTGGCGGTGACCTTCTCGCCGTTGCTGAACGTCCAGCCGTCCTTGACGGTGACGGTGAAGTTCTGCGAGTCGGTGGTGTCGATCTTGTCGGCGAGCATGTCGTTCGCCTTGCCGGTCTCGGGGTCGTACCGCTTGAGCCCGCGGAAGGTCATGTCGAGGACCTTGCCGCCCTGCACCTCGTTGGTGTTGGCGGGCTCCAGCGGGTTCTGCGGGTCGCCCCAGGACGCGGTGAGCACCCCGCTGCCGCCGCCGCTCCCGCCGCTGCCGCTGTCGCCGCCGCCACATCCGGTGGCGACCAGAGCGACCGCTGCCGCCCCTACGACCCACTTGGCGTGCGTGGCTCCACGCATGGATGCCTCCCTCATGTACCGCACCTGTCCGTTATGGGCCACTATCGCCACATATCAGACGTACGGCACATTCGGGCCGCCCGTTAGGAGGACACCCTGCTCACCGGCGCCGCGCGGCGCATCTGGACGCCCGGGACCCGGAAGGCCACCTGGACCGAGCCGGTCGGAGAGAGGGCGATGAGGAGGTTGGCGGTCATGGCCGCGGCGAGCCGCTCCAGAAGGGGCAGCGTCGGCACGGCCTTGCCTCTTTCGAGGCGGGAGAGGGCGCCCTGGCTCATTCCGGCCTGGGCGGCGAGGCGTTCCTGGGTGAGGCCGAGTTCGACGCGGCGGGCGCGGACCGCGGCGCCGAGGGGGGTGCCGAGGCAGTCCCAGCCGTTGTTCGGGCGAGGGGTGTGCGGGATTCGTGGTTCGGTCTGCACGACCATGTTCTTCATCTCCCCGTGGTGACGGCGCGAACGAAAGCGCCGATGCCCAGGGGACACCAGGAATGCGGGTGACGGTTCCCCATTTGGGCAACATTTGAGGTTGCCGACAGGGCCTTATACCGAGGAATGCATACACCTCTCAGATGTGATCCAGGTCACATTATGCGGCTTGAACATAGGGGCATTTCACCCACCCCGCAGCCAATTCCGGCACCCCCGACGGCGCTATGGGCGTTTTGCCGACCACCCCTGACGCCGTGTCAATGCCCGCGTGAACTCCCTTCCCGGGCAACCCGGTTGTCACCCCGGGCACCTCGCGGCCAATCTTCACCTCGCCACGGCACCGGAAATCGCCACCCGGAATACCGCCGACGGTGAACCGCTCATCGAAGGGAATTGAAACCGTGCGGAAAATCGCCAGCTCCGTGATCGCGTCCGCCCTCCTCGCCGGCGGCGCGGTGGCCGTCTCGGCGGCGCCCGCCTCCGCCGCCTGCCCGCCCGACCCGGGCGTCCGCTACACCATCACGAACAAGTCCACCGTCAGCCAGGGCACGAACCTGCACAGCGAGTGGATGTACGACAACCTCGGCGGCAGCCTCACGTACAACAAGACGACGACGGCGGCGGTCAACGCCAGCGGCACCGCGACCCTCGGCACCGAGGCCGGCGTCATCTTCGCCAAGGCGAGCGCCTCCTTCGCGGTCACCGTCGGCAAGACCTGGACCAAGTCCAGCAGCTGGACCTACTCGATCCCGGCGAAGAACAAGGCCGGCAAGACCAAGGTCCGCATGACGATGTTCCACGAGTCGAAGAAGTTCCTCGCGACCAAGTACGCGTTCCACTACGACGCGCGCTGCAAGTACATCGAGAAGAAGGTCTGGTCCAAGTGGATCACCGCCCCGGTGAAGAAGGACGCCAACGTCTGGGGCCTGGAGTGGAAGTAGCCCTGACGGGGCTGTGAGCCGACGGTCCGCCGGTCTTCGACGCCGGCGGGCCGTCAGCGTTTCACCAGCCAGGCTTCACCGGTCTCGACCATTGCCGTACGACGATCCGATCATCGCCGCGTTTGCGCAGGCCACACGGGGTGCACGCATCGTTGACGGCGGCTTCGGCACCCTGGTACACCGTCCGACAACCGGTCCCTGTGCGAATGGTGTGAAGCGAGGTCATGTGCGATGAACCGACCCGGACGCCTTCTGACGGCCGCGGCCCTCACCACCTCCCTCCTGCTCCCCGCCCTCTCCGGAGCGCCCGAGGCGCACGCGAAGGACGGCCCCAAGGTCCTCACCGTCGCCGTCGCCCAGAGCGTCGACTCCCTCAGCCCCTTCCTCGCCTCCCGTCTGGTCAGCACGAGCATCCTGCGGCTGACGTACGAGTACCTGACGGACTACGACCCCGGCGACGCCCGCGCGGTCCCGGGTCTCGCGACGAAGTGGACCCCCTCCCCCGACAAGCTGACCTGGACGTACACGATCCGCTCCGACGCCACCTGGTCGGACGGGAAGAAGGTCACCGCCGAGGACGCGGCCTGGACGTTCACGAAGATGATGACGGACCCGAAGGCGGCCACCGCGAACGGAAGTTACGTCACCAACTTCGCCCGGGTGACGGCCCCGACGCCGACCGAGCTCGTGATCCGGCTCAAGAGCCCGCAGGCGACGATGACGGCGCTGGACATGCCGATCGTGCCGAAGCACGTGTGGGAGAAGGTCGGCGACTTCTCGAAGTTCGCCAACGACAAGACGTTCCCTATCGTCGGCGACGGCCCCTATCTCCTCACCGACTACAAGGCCGACAGCTACGTCCGGCTGAAGGCCAACAAGAAGTTCTGGCGGGGCGCCCCCAAGTTCGACGAGCTGCTCTTCAAGTACTACAAGGACGGTGACGCGGCCGTCGCCGCCCTCCAGAAGGGCGAGGTGTCCTTCGTCCCGAACCTCACCCCCGCCCAGGCGAACGCCCTCGCCGACGACAGGAACATCAAGGTCAACAACGCCCCGGGGCGCCGCTTCTACGCCCTCGCCGTCAACCCGGGCGCCCGCGCCAAGGACGGCACCCGCTTCGGCGACGGCCACCCCTCCCTCCAGGACCAGCGCGTCCGCCAGGCCCTCTTCCGGTCCGTGGACCGCACGGCCCTGATCGACCGGGTCTTCCAGGGCCGTGCCGTCGAGGGCGAGGGGTACATCCCGCCCCGCTTCGCCGACTACTTCTGGAAACCGTCGGCGGACCAGGAACTCGCCTACGACCCGGCGCGCGCCGCCCAGCTCCTCGACCAGGCCGGCTACAGGAAGAACGCGGACGGCCGCCGGCTCGGCAAGGACGGCAGGCCGATCACCTACCGCGTCCTGTGCCACGCGACCGACCCGAACGACAAGGCGGTCGGCCAGTACCTCAAGGAGTGGTGGGACAAGCTCGGGATCGGGCTGCGCCTCGACTGCCTCGACAACGTCACCGACCCCTGGCTCGCGGGCCGTTACGACCTCGCCTTCGACGGCTGGTCGGTCAACCCCGACCCGGACTACGTCCTGTCCATCCACACCTGCGCGGCCCTCCCCGCGACCCCCAAGGACACCGGCGCGACCGACAACTTCATCTGCGACAAGCAGTACGACGCCCTGTACGCACGCCAGTTGGCCGAGTACGACCCGGTGAAGCGCGCCGGCCTCGTCAAGCAGATGCAGTCACGGCTGTACGACCTGGCCTACATGAACGTGATGGCGTACCAGAACTCCGTGGAGGCGTACCGCACGGACCAGATCGCCTCCGTCGAGACGATGCCGAAGGCCGCCGGGAACATCTACGGGCAGGACGGCTACTGGAGCTGGTGGTCGGCGGTGCCGGCGGCGTCGTCCGGCGAGTCCTCGTCGGGGCTGTCGGGCGGGGCGGTCGCCGGGATCGTCGGCGGGGCCGTCCTGCTCGCCGGGGCCGGGGTGTTCCTCGGGCTGCGGCGGCGCGCGGGGGCGGAGGACCGGGAGTGAGCGAGGCGCTCGTCGAGGACGTCGGGAAGGCTCCCGGGGCGTCGGCCTCCGCCGTCCGGGCCGGCTATCTCCGGTACGGCGCGGGCAAGGCGGGCGGGGCGGTCGTCTCGCTGCTGGCGGTGCTCGTCACGGGGTTCTTCCTGTTCCGGCTGATCCCGGGCGACCCGGTGAGGACGATGACCGGGGGCCGGCCGGTGTCGGTGGAGCAACTGGCGCAGTACCGCAAGGAGTTCGGGCTCGATCTGCCGGTGTGGCGGCAGTTCACGGACTACTGCGGGAAGGCGCTGACCGGTGACCTCGGGACGTCGTACCAGTTCCGGACCCCCGTCGTCGACAAGATCACCGAGGCGCTGCCGAACACGCTGCTGCTGACGGGGACGGCGTTCGTGCTGTACACGCTGCTCGGCATCGTCCTCGGGACGCGCTCGGCCTGGCGGCACGGCGGGCTGGGCGACCGCCTCAACACCGGTCTGGCGCTGGCCCTCTACTCCGTGCCGTCGTTCTGGCTGGGGCTGCTGCTGATCATCGTGTTCGGGGTCGGGGCCGGTCCGATCCCGGGACTCTTTCCGACCGGCGGCATGGAGACGGGTGGTGAGGAGGGGCTCGCGTATGTCCTGGACGTGGCGCACCACTTGGTGCTGCCGGTGGTGACGCTCGTCGCCGTCGAGTACGGGCAGACGCTGCTCGTGACCCGCTCGGCGCTGCTCGACGAGATGGGCAGCGACTATCTGACGACCGCGCGGGCCAAAGGGCTTCGGGACGTGGTGGTGCGGCGCCGGCACGCCGTGCCGAACGCGCTGCTGCCGACGGTGACGCTGGTCTTCGTCAACCTGGGCCGGACCGTCGCCGGGGTGATCCTGGTGGAGACGGTGTTCTCCTGGCCGGGCCTCGGCGGCCTCTTCTACCAGGCGCTCAGCGTGCCCGATCTCCCGCTCGTACAGGGCCTGTTCCTGTTCTTCGCGGCGGCGGTGATCGTCATGAACACCCTCGCCGACCTCGTCTATCCGCTGCTCGACCCGAGGGTGGCCGCCCGATGACGACGCTGGCGTGGCAGCGCAGGCGCCTGAGCGCCGTCCGCTTCTGGAACACCTACCGCACGCACCGCGCGGGGCTGCTGGGCCTCGCCGCGCTGACCGTGTTCGCGCTGGTCGCCCTCACCGCCCCGCTGACCGTCGGCGCGGACGTCACCGGGGTGACCGACGCGCCGGGCCGTCCGCTGGAGAGCCCGAGCGGCGAGTTCTGGCTCGGCACCGACCGCTACGGCCGTGACCTGCTGGGCCTCGTGATCTGGGGCTCGCGGGTGTCGCTGCTGGTCGGGCTGCTCGCGGCGGTCCTGTCGGTGGCGATCGGCGCGGTCGTCGGGATCACCGCCGGGCACTTCAAGGGCGTGTACGCGACCGTCGCGATGCGGGTCACGGACTGGTTCCTCGTGATGCCGACGCTGGTCCTCGCGATCGCCCTCGCGACCGTCATGTCCCGCTCGCTCGGGACGGTGGTCCTCGCGATCGGGGTGACCTCCTGGCCGACGACGGCCCGGCTGGTGCGGGCGCAGACGCTGGCCGTCGAGTCCCGGCCGTACATCGAACGCGCGACGGCGCTGGGGGGCGGGCACGGGCATGTCATGGGCCGGCACGTCCTGCCGAACGTGATGCCGCTGGTGCTGGCGCAGACGACGCTGATGGTGTCGTCGTCGATCCTCGCGGAGGCGACGCTCGCGTTCCTGGGGCTCGGTGATCCGACGGTCGTGTCCTGGGGCGGACTTCTCCAGGAGGCCCGGGAGGCGGGTGCGGTGAGTGCGGGTGACTGGTGGTATCTGGTGCCGCCGGGGATCGCGATCGCGGGGGTGGCGCTGGCGTTCACGCTGTGCGGGCGCGCGGTCGAGTCGGTGCTGAACCCCCGGCTGGGGGTGGGGCGTTGAGCGTCCTTGAGGTACGGGATCTGCGGGTGACGTACGCGGGCGGGTTCGCGGCGGTCCGCGGGGTGGACCTGGAGCTGACGGCCGGTCAGAAGCTGGGCGTGGCCGGGGAGTCGGGGTGCGGGAAGTCGACGCTGGCGCTCGCGCTGCTGCGGCTGCTGCCGGCCGGGGCGCGGGTCGAGGGGCGCATTCTGCTGGACGGCGAGGATGTGCTGACGATGCGGTGGGGGCGGCTGCGGGCCGTCCGCTGGGCGGGCGCGTCCCTCGTCTTCCAGGGGGCGATGCACTCCCTCAACCCCGTCCACCGGGTCGCCGACCAGATCGCCGAGCCGATCGTCCTGCACGGCGCGGCGACCCCGGCCGCCGCCCGGCGCAGGGCCGGCGAGCTGCTGGAACAGGTGGGGCTACCGGCGGCGCGGGGCCGCTCCTACCCGCACGAACTCTCCGGCGGGCAGCGCCAGCGCGTGATGATCGCGATGGCCCTCGCCTGCGGCCCCCGCCTGATCGTCGCCGACGAACCGACGACCGCCCTCGACGTCATGGTCCAGGCCCAGATCCTGCGCCTGATCGAGGGGTTGGTGACGGAGGAGGAACTGAGCCTCATCATGATCAGCCACGATCTCGCCGTCCTCGCGGACACCTGCGACCGCCTCGCGGTGATGTACGCGGGCCGCGTCGTGGAGGAGGGCCCGGCCCGCGACCTCTTCGACGACGCCCGCCACCCCTACGCCCGCGCCCTGGCCTCCGCCTTCCCCCGGATCGGCGACCCCGCCGCCCGCTTCGCCCCCCGGGGCCTGCCCGGCGACCCCCCGGACCCCGCCGCCCTCCCACCCGGCTGCGCCTTCCACCCGCGCTGCACGGTGGCGCTGGACACCTGCGCGGTGGACGACCAGACCCTGCGGGCGGCCGGGGCGGGGCGGCAGGCGGCCTGTGTGCATGTGGGGAACGGCCGGTGAGCGCCGCAGGGCACCCGTCGGCGGCCTCCGCCCACCCCCGCACGAGGAGCCTCCGATGACCCTGCTGACCGCCGAGTCCCTCCATGTCACCTTCCCCGGGCGCCGGGGCGGGCCTCCCGTACGGGCCGTGGACGGCGTGGAGTTGGCCGTGGGCACCGGCGAAGTCGTCGCGCTCGTCGGGGAGTCGGGGTGCGGCAAGACGACGCTGGCGCGGGCGCTGCTGGGCCTGGTGCGCCCGAGCGCCGGCCAGGTCACCTTCGCCGGCTCGCCCCTGTCGTACAACTCCCGCGCCCTGAAGGCGTATCGGCGCAAGGCACAGCTGGTGCTCCAGGACCCCAGCGGGTCACTGAACCCCCGGCACACCGTCTATGACGCGGTCGCGGAGGGGCTGCGTATCCACGGGTACGGCGGTGACGAGCGGGCGGCGGTCGCGGGGGCGCTCTCGCGGGCGGGGCTGCGGCCTCCCGAGCGTTTCTTCCTGCGCTACCCGCACGAGCTGTCCGGCGGCCAGCGTCAACGCGTCGTCATCGCGGGGGCGTTGGTGCTGGAGCCGGAGCTGCTGGTGGCGGACGAGCCGGTGGCGTCGCTGGACGCGTCCGTGCGCGGCGAGATCCTCGCGCTCCTGCTGCGGCTGCGCACGGAGCTGGGGCTCGCGGCCCTCGTCGTCACCCACGACCTCGGCCTCGCCTGGAACATCGCGGACCGCGTCGCGGTGATGTACCTCGGCCGGATCGTCGAGACGGGCACGGTCGAGGAGGTCCTGACAACACCCCGCCACCCCTACACCCAGGCCCTCCTGTCCGTCCTCCCCGAGGCCCCCGGCACCCCCGTCGTCCTCACCGGCGAACCTCCCGACCCCTCCCGCATCCCCACCGGCTGCCGCTTCCGGGCCCGCTGCCCGGTACTGGCGAGCGGGGAGGCGGAGCGGGCCGGGGTGGCGGGGAGGTGCCGGACGGAGGACCCGGGGGTGCTGAGCGGGGCCGGCGCGGCGCAGGTGGCCTGTCACCACGCCGCGAAAACGCCGGTTCCCGGCACCTGAACCGCCAGGTGCCGGGAACCGGTCGAGCGAACTACGCCGCGTGGACGATGTTCTTGTCCTCGGCGAAGTGGCACGCCGAGTCGTGCGCGGCCGGGGTGTTCTCCCCCTTGAAGCGCTCGGGGACCGCGAGGAGCGGAACCTCCTCGGCGCACTTGTCCTGGGCCTTCCAGCAGCGGGTGCGGAACCGGCACCCGGACGGCGGGTTGGCCGGGGACGGCACGTCACCGGTGAGGATGATCCGGTCGCGGTTCTCCCGCGCCTCGGGGTCGGGCACCGGGACGGCCGACAGCAGCGCCTGCGTGTACGGGTGCGTCGGGTGCTCGTAGATCTGCTCGTCGGTGCCGATCTCGGCGAGCTTGCCGAGGTACATGACCCCGACGCGGTCCGAGATGTGCCGGACGATCGACAGGTCGTGCGCGATGAAGATGTAGGACAGGTCGAACTCGTCCTGGAGACCCTCCATCAGGTTGATGACCTGGGCCTGCACGGAGACGTCCAGCGCGGAGACCGGCTCGTCGCAGATGATGACCTCGGGGTTGAGGGCGAGTCCGCGGGCGATGCCGATGCGCTGCCGCTGGCCACCGGAGAACTGGTGGGGGTAGCGGTTGATGTACTCCGGGTTCAGGCCGACGACGTCGAGGAGCTCCTTCACCCGCTGGCGCCGGTCCCCCTTCGGAGCCACCTCGGGGTGGATGTCGTAGGGCTCCCCGATGATGTCGCCGACCGTCATGCGCGGGTTCAGCGAGGTGTACGGGTCCTGGAAGATCATCTGGATGTTCCGGCGGACGGCCTTGAGGGCCTTGCCGGACAGCCGGGTGATGTCCTCGCCCTTGTAGAAGACCTCGCCGGACGTCGCCCGCTCCAGGTTCATCAGGAGCTTGGCGACGGTCGACTTCCCGCAGCCGGACTCGCCGACGATGCCGAGCGTCTCGCCCTTGTAGAGGTCGAAGGAGACCCCGTCGACGGCCTTGACGGCGCCGACCTGGCGTTTGATGACGATGCCCTGCGTCAGGGGGAAGTGTTTGACGAGGTTGCGCACCTGGAGGATCGGCTCCCCCCGGTCCGCGGGGGCGGGCTTCGCGTCCTCGGAGACGTCCGGCTTGACGTCCTCGGGCTCGGCGGCCTTGGTCGTCTCAGCCATGGATCGTCTCCTTCCAGAAGTGGCACGCGCTGGCGCGGCCGGGCAGTTCCGTCCCGTCCCGCTCGGTCACCGGGACGAGCGGCGGCAGGTCCGTACGGCAGATGTCCTGCGCCCGCTCGCAGCGCGGGTTGAAGGCGCAGCCCTGCGGGACCTTGAGCAGGTTGGGCGGCAGCCCCTTGATCGCGTACAGCTCCTGGCCCTTCTGGTCCAGGCGCGGGATCGAGTCGAGCAGACCCCGGGTGTACGGGTGGGCGGGGCGCTTGTACAGCTCGTGCACCGGCGCCGTCTCCACGATCCGGCCCGCGTACATCACGGCGATCTTGTCGGCGACGTCCGCGACGACCCCGAGGTCGTGCGTGATGAGGATGAGCCCCATCTGGTACTCGCGCTGGAGCTCCGCGAGGAGGTCCATGACCTGGGCCTGGACGGTCACGTCGAGGGCCGTGGTCGGCTCGTCCGCGATGATCAGGTCCGGTTCCAGGGCGAGCGCCATGGCGATCATGATGCGCTGGCGCATACCGCCGGAGAACTGGTGGGGGTAGTCGTTGACGCGGGCCGCGGCGGCCGGGATCTTCACCCGGTCCATCAGCTCGATGGACTTCGCCTTGGCGTCCTTGCGGGACATCCCCTGGTGGACGCGGAACATCTCACCGAGCTGGAACCCCACGCTGAGCACGGGGTTGAGCGAGGAGAGCGCGTCCTGGAAGATCATCGCGATGCGGGCACCGCGCAGCTTGCGCCGCTCGTCCTCGGGCATGGCGAGCATGTCCCGGCCGTGGAAGAGGATCTCGCCCTTGGGGATGCTGGCCGGCGGCATGTCGAGGATGCCCATGATCGCCTGAGCCGTCACGGACTTGCCCGAGCCGGACTCGCCGAGCACGGCGAGCGTCTCCCCGGAGCGCACCGAGTAGTTGACCCCGTTGACGGCGCGGACGACGCCCTCGCGGGTCTTGAACTCGACGTGCAGGTCGCGCACTTCGAGCAGCGGACCGTCCGTGCCGTCCCGGGGGGCCGGGACGGCGTCTGTCGTATCGATGGTGGTCACGTACGCCTCCCTAGCGCATCTTGGGGTCGAAGGCGTCGCGCACCACGTCGCCGAGCATGATGAACGCCAGCACGGTGACGCTCAGGAAACCGGCCGGGAACAGCAGCGCGTGCGGCGAGGTGAGGAACCGGTCCTGCGCGTCGGAGATCATCAGGCCCCAGGAGATGTTGGGGGCCTGGATGCCGATGCCCAGGTAGGACAGGGCGGCCTCGGCGGAGATGTAGACGCCGAGGTTCATCGTCGTGATGACGATGACGGGGGCCAGCGTGTTGGGCAGGATGTGCCGGAACGCGATCCGCTTGGAGTCGGCGCCGAGGGCCCGGGCCGCCGCGACGTAGTCGTGGTACTTGTTCGCGATGACCTCGCCGCGCATGATCCGGAAGACCTGCGGCCAGCCGAGGATCGCCATGATGAACGAGACGCCCCAGACGTTGCCCGCGTTGAAGATCGACATGATCAGCAGACCGCCGATGATCAGCGGCAGGGACGCGAAGATCTCCGTGATGCGGGAGACGACCGAGTCGACCCAGCCGCCGACGAGACCGGCGAGCATGCCGAGCAGTCCGCCGAGGAGCGTGGTGGCGAGGGTGGTGAGGACGCCGACCACGATCGAGTTGCGGGTGCCCCAGACGGTGCGGGTGTAGATGTCGCAGCCCTGGACGTCGTAGCCGAACCAGTGGCCCGAGGTCGGTCCGCTCATCGAGTTGTCGAGCTGGCAGAAGCCGTCGGACAGCGGGGAGCGCGAGGTGAACAGGCCCGGGGCGATCGCCAGGGCGAGCAGCGCCGCGATGATGATCACCGTGAAGATGAACATGGGCCGCTTGCGCAGGTCCGCCCAGCCGTCCTTGAGGAGGCTGGCCTGCCGGGCGGCGGCCTTCTCCTCCGCCTCCAGCTCCTTGGCCAGCGCGGCCTCGTCGGGGACGGAGGGCTTCTCCATCGTCTTCTCACTCATAGCGAATCCTCGGGTCGAGCACGGCGTACAGCAGGTCTACGAGGAGGTTGGCCACCAGGTAGATCAGGACGAGCAGGGTCACCAGACCGACCACGACGGGCCGCTCGCGCAGGTACACGGACTGGGCGATCTGGCCGCCGAGACCGGGCAGGTTGAAGACGCGCTCGGTGATGATGGCGCCGCCCATCAGGGCGCCGAGGTCCATGCCCAGGAAGGTGACGACTGGGATCAGCGAGTTGCGCAGCGCGTGCACGCCGATGACCCGGCGCCGGGGCAGGCCCTTGGCGACGGCCGTACGGACGTAGTCGGCGCGGACCGACTCGCCCATGCTCGTGCGGGTGAGGCGGGCGATGTACGCCATGGAGGTCGAGGCGAGGACGATGGCGGGCAGGATGTAGCTCTGCGGCCAGCCCTGTTCGATACCGGCGACCGGCGTGATCTTGAGGTTCACACCGAGCTCCAGCTGGAGCACGCTGCCGAGGACGAAGACGGGGATGGAGATCAGCACCAGCGTGGAGATCAGCACCACGTTGTCGATGAACTTGCCCTTCTTCAGCGCCGCGAAGATACCCGCGACGATGCCGATGACGGCCTCGATCGCGAACGACGTGAGGGCGAGGTTCAGCGTGACGGGGAACCGCTCGGAGACGATGTCCGAGATCTCGCGCCCGTTGTACGTCTGACCGAGGTCACCGGTGAAGACGCCGCTGATGTAGTGCCAGTACTGCTGATAGAGCGGTTCGTTGAGGTGGTACTGCGCTCTCAGCATCGCCGCGACGTTGGGGTCGGCGCGCTTCTCGCCGGCCAGAGCCTGGATCGGGTCGCCGGGCAAAGCGAAGACCAGGCAAAAGATGATGAACGTGACGCCTATCAGTACAGGGATTGCCTGTAGCAGGCGTCGCGCCGCATATCGGCCCATGGGTACTCCAGAGGGGGGGTTGCTGTGCCGTCCGAGGCCGGGGGCGCGGCATGTTCGGACGGGAGACGGCAGACGGGGTGAGCAGGGGAAGGACCCGCCTCCCCCTGCTCACCCTCGGTCCGCGCTTGGTCGGAAACCGCTCAGCTGCGTACTAGCTGAGCTTGACCGTGTCCCACAGGACGTTGTGGCCGACGACCTTCACCGACTTGATCTTGTCGCTGAAGCCGCCGTTCATCTTGTAGAAGTACACCGGGATGTACGGCATCTCGTCGAGGATGATGTCGTCCGCAGCCTGGTACTTCTTGATGGCCTCGGCCGGCGTCGCCGCCTGGTCGCCCTCGACGAGGAGCTTGTCGAAGGTCGGGTTCGAGTAGCCGGCGTAGTTGGAGCCGTTGGCGATGGCGTCCGTGGAGAAGATCGGACGGAGGTAGTTCTCCGCGTCCGGGTAGTCCATGTTCCACGCCATGCGGAACGCGCCCTGGTACTTCTTCGCGTCCAGGTCGTTCAGGATGGTCTGGAACTGCTCGAACGGCTTGGGCGTGACCTTGATGCCCAGGTTCTGCTGGATCTGGTTCGCGACCGCGGTGATCCACGCCTTGTGGTCGCCGTCGGCGTTGTATCCGAGCTCCAGCGTGTTGCCCGGCAGGCCGCCGCTGGCCTTGTACAGCTCCTTGGCCTTCGTCGGGTTCAGCGTGCAGGCGTCGCCGCAGGCGCCCTGACGGTAGCCGTCGATGATGGGGCTGATGAAGTCGTCGGCGGGCATACGCGCACCGAGGAAGATCTTGTCGGCGATCGCCTTCCGGTCGATCGACATCGAGATCGCCTTGCGGAGGTCCTTGTTCTGGAACGCCTTGTTGTACTTCAGCGGGAAGCCGATGTAACCGACGCCCGAGTCCGCCTCGTCGATGGTGCGGCCCGGCAGGTCCTTCTTGTACGTCGGCAGACCCGAGTTCGGGATCGTGATGTCGAGGTCGAGGTTGCCGGCGACCAGGTCCTTGTAGGCGGTGTCCTGGTTCGAGTAGATCTTGAAGTTGATGCCCTTGACGGCGTACTTCGACGCGTCCGGGTACTTGTCGTACTTCTTGAGCGTGATCGACTCGTTGTGCTTGACCGCGCCGTCCATCTGGTACGGGCCGTTGCCGATCGGGTTCTCGCCGAACGCCTTCGGGTCCTTGAAGAACGCCTGGGGCAGCGGGGAGAACGCGGAGAACGAGAGCTGCGCGCGGAACGCGGAGAACGGACCGGTCAGGGTGATCTGAAGGGTGTTCTCGTCGACGGCCTTGAGGCCGGACATCTTGTCCGTCGCGGGCTTCTTGCCCTCGCCCGGGTTCAGGTCGGCCCAGCCCTGGATGTGGTTGAACAGCGGGTTGGTCTGCTGCGCGTTGGTCTGGTTGGCGCCGTAGTTCCAGGCGTCGACGTAGGACTGCGCCGTGACCTTCTCACCGTTGTGGAAGGTGTAGCCGGACTTCAGCTTGATCGTCCAGACCTTGCTGTCCTTGGTCTCGATCGACGCCGCCATGTCGTCGACGACCTTGCTGTTCTCGTCCAGCTTGGTCAGACCCGTGAAGAGGGCGTGGATGACCTGGCCGCCCTCGGTCTCGTAGGTGTTGCTCGGAACAAGACCGTTCTGCGGCTCACCGATCTGCATCGCGACGATGCCGTCGTTCTTGCCCGAGCCGCTGCTGTCACCGCCGCCGCCACAGGCCGTCGCGCCGAGTACCACCACCGTGGATATGGCCACCCACTTGGCGCTCTTGGCACCGCGCATGGGTTCCTCCTCATGAGTCCCTAGGTTCACCGCATAGAAGAGCACAAGACAGCACACCGTCACCTATGTCGGTAAGAGTCGAGTGCCCCCCAGCGCTCGCGAGCCGACGCCACCTGAAGACGTGGACCCGTGGTTCCGAGCTCTACGCGCCTAACTATCTGCCATCACACATGGCCGAACCACACCCTCAAGGTCTCGGTTCGATCACACCTGTCGCCTACTTCTTCCAAAATCCGGACAAAGCGTTAGGCGAAAGATCCCTGCGAAACGGACTTGTTACACAACTATCGGCACGGAGTGTCCGGATAGCGGACGCGGGGACAGAAAAACCATTTGCCAACAAGCACGGAGGAACTCCTCTACGCGCCGGGCGGAACAAAACGTGACGTAAGCCGACAGGTGGCCCGTCGTCATCGCCACGATAGCGCCGCGCCACCCCCGATGCGATCGCTCCGAGTGACCCCGCGCAGGTCGTAGGGAAAACCCTGTATGCGCGAAGGCCGGACCCCTCGAAGACATCGGCGTCCGGGCCGGAGAAGAAAGTGACGGCGGGGGCGGAAACCGAGGTGCGGGAAAGGGGAGGGGCAATTCCGAAACCGTGTCAGGGGAATCCCCGGGCCCCGCCCACCCCTCCGGAGGCACCCCCTCCCCGAGCCCCGTACCATGGGGTGAGGCCGTGGCATGTTCCGCCCGGTCGGGCCCGCGTAACACAGATGTGCGCAGCAGGGGCCCTCCCTGACCACATCCAGGAGTACGCCGCACTATGGCCACGCGCCACGACATCCGCAATGTCGCCATCGTCGCCCACGTCGACCACGGCAAGACCACCCTGGTCGACGCCATGCTCAAGCAGGCCGGTGCCTTCGCGGCGCACGCCGCCGAGTCGCTCGACGACCGCATGATGGACTCGAACGACCTGGAGCGTGAGAAGGGCATCACGATCCTGGCCAAGAACACGGCCGTGAAGTACCACCCGAAGGATGGCGGCGACGTCATCACCATCAACATCATCGACACCCCGGGCCACGCCGACTTCGGCGGCGAGGTCGAGCGCGGTCTGTCGATGGTGGACGCGGTGGTCCTGCTGGTGGACGCCTCCGAGGGCCCCCTCCCCCAGACCCGGTTCGTGCTGCGCAAGGCGCTCCAGCAGCGCCTGCCCGTCATCCTGTGCATCAACAAGACGGACCGCCCGGACTCCCGGATCGACGAGGTCGTCAACGAGACCTACGACCTCTTCCTCGACCTCGACGCCGACGAGGACCAGATCGAGTTCCCGATCGTCTACGCCTGCGCGCGTGACGGCGTCGCCTCGCTGACCAAGCCGGAGGACGGCACCGTCCCGGCCGACAGCGACAGCCTGGAGCCGTTCTTCTCCACGATCCTCTCGCACGTCCCGGCCCCGGAGTACGACCCGGAGGCCCCCCTCCAGGCCCACGTCACGAACCTCGACGCGGACAACTTCCTCGGCCGTATCGCGCTGCTGCGCGTCGAGCAGGGCGAGCTGCGCAAGGGCCAGACGGTCACCTGGATCAAGCGCGACGGCACGATGTCGAACGTCCGCATCACCGAGCTGCTGATGACCGAGGCGCTCACCCGCAAGCCCGCCGAGGTGGCCGGCCCCGGTGACATCTGCGCCGTCGCCGGTATCTCGGACATCATGATCGGCGAGACCCTCGCGGACACCGAGAACCCGATCCCGCTCCCGCTGATCACGGTCGACGAGCCGGCGATCTCGATGACGATCGGCACGAACACCTCGCCGCTCGTCGGCCGGGGCGGCACCGGCAAGGGCGCCGACAACAAGGCCGCCGTCAAGGACCGCAAGGTCACCGCCCGCCAGGTCAAGGACCGCCTCGACCGCGAGCTCGTCGGCAACGTCTCGCTGCGCGTCCTCGACACCGAGCGTCCCGACGCCTGGGAGGTCCAGGGCCGCGGTGAGCTGGCGCTCGCCATCCTGGTCGAGCAGATGCGCCGCGAGGGCTTCGAGCTGACCATCGGCAAGCCCCAGGTCGTCACGAAGGAGGTCGACGGCAAGACGTACGAGCCCGTCGAGCGCATGACGATCGACGTCCCCGAGGAGCACATGGGCGCGGTCACGCAGCTCATGGGCGTCCGCAAGGGCCGCATGGACAACATGTCGAACCACGGCTCCGGCTGGGTCCGCATGGAGTTCGTGGTCCCCTCGCGAGGTCTGATCGGCTTCCGGACCGAGTTCCTCACGCAGACCCGCGGCACGGGCATCGGCCACTCCATCCACGAGGGCCACGAGCCCTGGTTCGGCGTGCTGACCACCCGTAACAACGGCTCCCTCGTCGCCGACCGCTCCGGCGCCGTCACCGCCTTCGCGATGACGAACCTCCAGGAGCGCGGCGTCCTGTTCACGGACCCGGGCACCGAGGTGTACGAGGGCATGATCGTCGGCGAGAACTCCCGCTCCGACGACATGGACGTCAACATCACCAAGGAGAAGAAGCTCACGAACATGCGGTCCTCGTCGGCCGACTCGTTCGAGGCGATCGTCCCGCCGCGCAAGCTCTCCCTGGAGCAGTCCCTGGAGTTCTGCCGTGACGACGAGTGCGTGGAGGTCACCCCGGAGGCCGTGCGCATCCGCAAGGTGAACCTGGACGCCCGCGAGCGCGCCCGCGCCGCGAGCCGCGCCAAGCACGGCTGACGTACGCGAAAAGGCCGGTGCCCCCCTTTCACGAGGGGGGCACCGGCCTTTTCGTGTGTCCTGGCGCCTATTCGGCGGACGGCGACGGCGAGACCTTCGCGCCCTTCTTCAGGAAGCCCATGTCCTCGAAGACCGGCGTCTGGAAGCCGAAGGCGCCCGCGTTCACCAAGTTCTTACGCGCGGCCGTCAGTTGGGGGCGCTGGTAGAGGGGGATGGAGCCGGCGGCGGCCCAGATCCGGGAGTCGGCCTTGCGCAGCAGCGAGCGGGACTCGTCCGCGTCGAGCGTGGCGAGCGCCTGGTCGAAGAGCTGGTCGACCTGGTCGGTGCCGACCCGCGTGTAGTTCTGCTCGACGCTGAGGGAGCCGTCGGCCGCGGGGACCGGCTTGGAGTAGATCGGGCGGGCGTCGGTCGCGGGGAACGCGGACGCCGGCCACGAGTAGAGCGCCAGGTCGTACTGGCCCGAGGCGATGTGGTCCTTGAAGTAGCTCTCGTCGGGGACCTTGGTGACCTCGGTGCGGACGCCGACCTTGGTGAGCATCCGCGAGATGCGGTCGGCGACGACCCGCAGGGACTCCGAGCCGGGGCCGGACGGGACGACGAAGCGCAGGGAGAGCGCCTTGCCGTCCTTGGCGAGCGGACCCGCCGCGCCGCCGGGGGCGGGGGTGCCCTTCGGGGCGTACGCGCCGGGCGCACCGCCCTGCTTGGCGTACTGCTTGCCGTCCTGCGCGCGGGCCGACGCGTCCGAGGAGGGCGCCTTGCCATGGGAGGGGGCCTTGTCGTCGCCCACGATGTACGTGCCGTCGTCGCCGCCCTCCGACTCGGACTCCCGCTGCGGTCCCGCCCCCTTCTCACCGGGCTTCTTCTCGGCGACCGGCCCCCCGGCCACCCAGCCCGCGTCCGTGAGGAGGGCCTGTGCCTCGGCGGTGTCCTGGTCGCCGAGCGCGCCGCTGCCGTCGGCGTAGGCGTCCTGCCCGGAGAGCGCGAGGTGGGAGCCGACGGGGGCGGCGGGCAGACCGAGCGGCTTGAGTACGGCGTCGGCGAGCTCGACGCGGTCGAGGGCGCGGGCGACCGCGCGCCGGACGCGTTCGTCGGCGAGGGGGCCGTTCTCGCCGTTCATCGCGAGCTGCGTGTAGGCGGGCTCCAGGGACTTGCGGACCTCGAAGCCCTGGAGGGTCGTCTGCTGCTTCTCCCAGGCGGCGATGGCCTTGCGGAGCTTCTTGCCGGCCCGCGCCTTGCGTTCGGCGCCCTCTTCCTCGTACTCGTCGCTCTCGGCCTTCGCGGCGGCGGACGCCTCGGCCATCGCGGTCCTGAGGGCCTTCGGGGCGGTACGGCCGCTGCCGGTGCCGGAGAGGGGGCCGCCGGTGCCCTTGGCGGCCTCGGCGATACGGCCGGCGTCGGCGGGGTCGATGTCGGCGAGGTCGACGGAGCCCGCGGCGAGGGCGGCGGCGCGCTTCGCGCGGGGTACGGCGGTGAGGTCGATCTCGGACAACTTCGCGGGCCGCCCCCACCAGCGGGCGTTGCGGGTGAGGCGGATCACGTGCTTCTTGCGGTCGACCTCGGTGAGCGCGAACACCCCCGCCGTGGTCTTGAGCTTGCGGCGCGCCCCGTCGTTGAAGGCGTCCGGGGTGCCCATGACGTCCTTCGGGTACAGCGGCGAGAACAGGGACCGCCAGTCGGCGTAGGGGCGGCTGAAGGTGACCCGGACCTCAAGGTCGTTGGCGCCGCGCTCGACCTTCTCGATGCGGTCGTACCCGGCGTTGCGGGCGGTCCAGTAGGCGCTGTCCTTGCCGGACAGGGCCCGCCACTGGGCGGCGAAGTCGGCGGCGCCGATCTCGCGGCCGTCGCTCCAGACGGCCTGCTGGTTCAGCCGGTACAGGACGACCTGCTTGGGCTCGGTCTCGACGACCTTCGCGGACTCCAGGTAGTCCGCGTCGCGCTGCGGGCGGCCCTCGGCGTCGAGGCGGTACATGGCGGGCAGGACGGCCTGGGCGACGCGGGTGGTGGTGGCGGTCGCGTCGGACTGGAAGGCGTTGAAGGTGTCGGGGACCTCGTCGACGGCCCAGCGCAGGGTGCCGCCGTCGGCGACGAGGGCCCGGCCGGCCGCCGCGATCTGCTGTCCGGCGAGGGGCTTTCCGGCCTCGTCCGCACCGCCGCAGCCGGTGAGCAGGGGGACCGCGAGCACGCCCGCGGTGAGGAAGGCGACCGAGCGCGTGACCGCGCGGGTGCTGACGCCGTCGTGGGACATCGCTGTTACCTCCGGCTCCGCGGGACCGCTCACGCGGATCGACATAAAGTCCGATCAACTCCTGATCGGATGTACTGGCGGACGTACGCCGCCACTGAAGAGGAACGGGTCCCGGGAAGGCTCCCGACACGACGGGGGCCGGTGCCAAGGCCACCCGCACGGCGCAATGCGCTCTGTGCGCCCCGGCGCAAATCCGACCCCGTGCGCCCCATCGGTCACCCAATCCGTGCAGACCGCTTCACACCGGCGGGTGTGACGCGCAACACTCGCAGGCGCATGAACGTCATGTCCGCCCACGGAAGTGAGGTCGCGTCATGTCCGTGCACGACGAACTGACGTCGGTCCAGCGCTGCCTCGACGATCTGCTGCGCGCCGTCGGCCGGCTGGAGAAGCAGACCGACCCCGGCTCGCTGGAGCTGCGCCGGGTCCGCTCCGACGCGAACCACCTGCGCGAGAGCCTGGCGCTCCTGCGCGAGACGACACCTGATCCGCAGGCCCGCCGCCCCGACCTGGTCGCCATCCCCGACACCCCGTACGACAGCTCGCTGTGGACGGACTCGGACGACGAGGGAGTGGGCAACCGCCACCGACCCTGAACACCGACGGGAGTCATCCTTGGCAACCGACACGGAACCCGGTACGGAACCCGATTCGGCCCCCGGTGCCCGCCGGGGCGGCGTCCGCGCCCCGACCCGCGCGGCGATCCCGGCAGCGCATCTGCGCACGGACCGCTGGTGGCTGGCGCCCGCCGCCACGGCCGCCGGACTCCTCGCGTTCGTCGTGTACTCGACGTGGCGGGCGTTCGCGAACGCCGACTACTACGCGGCGCCGTACGTCTCGCCGTTCTACTCGCCGTGCCTCGCGGAGAACTGCCACCCGATGCGCTCGGGCCCCAACGCCGAGCTGTTCGGGGGCTGGTGGGGCCTGTCCCCGGCGATCCTGATCCTGGTCTTCCCGCTGGGCTTCCGGCTGACCTGCTACTACTACCGCAAGGCGTACTACCGGGGCTTCTGGGCCTCGCCGCCCGCCTGCGCGGTCGCCGAACCGCACGCGAAGTACTCGGGCGAGACGCGGTTCCCCCTCATCCTCCAGAACCTGCACCGGTACTTCTTCTACGCGGCGCTGGTGGTCGCGGGCATCCTCACCTACGACACGGTCCTGTCGTTCCGCGACGAGCACTACAACTGGGGCCACATGGGCCTGGGTTCGCTGGTGTTCCTCGTCAACATCGGCCTCATCTGGGCCTACACGCTCTCCTGCCACTCCTGCCGGCACATCGTCGGCGGCAAGCTCAAGCACTTCTCCAGACACCCCGTGCGGTACAAGGCGTGGCAGTTCGTGGGCAAGCTGAACGACCGTCACATGCTGCTGGCGTGGGCGTCGTTGGTGAGCGTCGGTGTCGCCGACTTCTACGTGTACCTCGTCTCTTCCGGCGCTTTCGACGATCCGAGGTTTTTCTGATGAGTGGGGCCTTCTGATGTCCGTGGTCGACCGCCAGGAGTGGGACGTCGTCGTGATCGGGGCCGGCGGTGCCGGGCTGCGGGCCGCGATCGAGGCGCGCGAGCGGGGCGCCCGTACGGCCGTGATCTGCAAGTCGCTGTTCGGCAAGGCGCACACGGTGATGGCCGAGGGCGGTATCGCGGCGGCGATGGGGAACGTCAACTCGGGGGACGACTGGCAGGTCCACTTCCGGGACACGATGCGCGGCGGCAAGTTCCTCAACCAGTGGCGGATGGCGGAGCTGCACGCGCGCGAAGCCCCGGACCGGGTCTGGGAGTTGGAGACCTGGGGCGCCCTCTTCGACCGGACGAAGGACGGCCGGATCTCGCAGCGCAACTTCGGCGGCCACGAGTACCCGCGCCTCGCCCACGTCGGCGACCGCACCGGCCTGGAGCTGATCCGCACCCTGCAACAGCGGGTCGTCGGCCTCCAGCAGCAGGACCACAAGGAGTCCGGCGACTACGAGTCGGGCCTGAAGGTCTTTCAGGAACACACGGTCACACGGCTGTTGAAGGCTCCGGACGGCAGGATCTCGGGCGTCTTCGCGTACGACCGTGAGTCGGGCCGGTTCCTCGTCCTGGAGGCGCCCGCCGTCGTGATCGCGACCGGGGGCATCGGCAAGTCGTTCAAGGTGACGTCCAACTCGTGGGAGTACACCGGCGACGGGCACGCCCTCGCGCTGCTCGCCGGGGCGCCGCTGCTGAACATGGAGTTCGTGCAGTTCCATCCGACCGGCATGGTCTGGCCGCCGTCCGTGAAGGGCATCCTCGTCACCGAGTCGGTGCGCGGGGACGGCGGGGTGCTGCGCAACTCCGAGGGCAAGCGGTTCATGTTCGACTACATCCCGGACGTCTTCAAGGAGAAGTACGCCGAGTCCGAGGCGGAGGGCGACCGTTGGTACGAGGACCCCGACAACAACCGCCGCCCGCCTGAGCTGTTGCCCCGCGACGAGGTGGCCCGCGCGATCAACTCCGAGGTCAAGGCGGGCCGGGGCTCCCCCCATGGCGGGGTCTTCCTGGACGTGTCGACGCGGATGCCCGCCGAGGTGATCCGGCGCCGGCTGCCGTCCATGTACCACCAGTTCAAGGAGCTGGCGGACGTCGACATCACCGCCGAGGCGATGGAGGTCGGGCCGACCTGCCACTACGTCATGGGCGGTATCGCGGTCGACTCCGACACGGCCGCCGCGCGCGGGGTGCCGGGGCTGTTCGCGGCCGGGGAGGTCGCGGGCGGCATGCACGGCTCCAACCGGCTCGGCGGCAACTCCCTCTCGGACCTCCTGGTGTTCGGCCGCCGGGCGGGGTGGCACGCGGCGAACTACGTGGACGACCTGTCCGAACGGCCGGTGACCGGGCAGGCGGCGATCGACGGGGCGGCGGCGGAGGCGCTCAGGCCGTTCTCGGCGGAGGAGGTGACGCAGACGCCGGAAGCCTCACGGTCCGCCCCCGAGAACCCCTACACCCTCCACCAGGAGCTCCAGCAGACCATGAACGACCTCGTCGGCATCATCCGCCGCGAGGGCGAGATGGCCCAGGCCCTGGAGAAACTGGCCGAGTTGAGGGTCCGCGCCCGCCGGGCCGGCGTCGAGGGGCACCGGCAGTTCAACCCCGGCTGGCACCTCGCCCTGGACCTGCGGAACATGCTCCTGGTCAGCGAGTGCGTGGCGCGGGCGGCGCTGGAGCGGACGGAGTCGCGGGGCGGCCACACCCGCGAGGACCACCCGACGATGGAGCGCCCCTGGCGCAACGTCAACCTTCTCTGCGAACTCACCGACCCCGGCGGCGAGTTGACCGAGCGCGACCAGATCTCCCTGACCCGTGAGACGACCCCACCGATCCGCCCGGACCTGCTCGCCCTCTTCGACAAGGAGGAGCTGGTCAAGTACCTCGCCGAAGAGGAGCTGTACGAGTGAGTGGATATGACGCCCGCTTCAAGGTGTGGCGCGGGGATGTCGGAGGCGGCGGTCTGGAGGACTTCACCGTCGAGGTGAACGAGGGCGAGGTCGTCCTCGACATCATCCACCGCCTCCAGGCGACCCAGGCCCCCGATCTGGCCGTGCGCTGGAACTGCAAGGCGGGCAAGTGCGGTTCGTGCTCGGCGGAGATCAACGGCCGCCCCCGCCTGATGTGCATGACCCGGATGTCGGTGTTCGAGCGGACCGAGACCATCACGGTCACCCCGCTGCGCGCCTTCCCCGTGGTCCGCGATCTGGTGACGGACGTCGGCTTCAACTACCAGAAGGCCAGGGAGGTTCCGGCGTTCGTGCCGCCGCCGAAGCTGGGGCCCGGCGAGTACCGGATGATGCAGGAGGACGTGGACCGTCCGCAGGAGTTCCGCAAGTGCATCGAGTGCTTCCTGTGCCAGGACACCTGCCATGTCGTCCGGGACCACGAGGAGAACAAGCCGGCGTTCGCGGGCCCCCGTTTCCTGATGCGGGTCGCGGAGCTGGACATGCACCCGCTGGACGCGGCGGAGGAGACCGGCCTGGACCGCAAGCGCACGGCCCAGGACGAACACGGCCTCGGCTACTGCAACATCACCAAGTGCTGCACGGAGGTCTGCCCCGAGGGCATCCACATCACCGACAACGCGCTGATCCCGCTGAAGGAGCGCGCCGTGGACCGCAAGTACGACCCGCTGGTGTGGCTCGGGAACAAGATCCGGCGGCGTACCCCTTAGTCCTTCTTCGCCCGCAGGTACCCCGAGTGCGCCACGGCACCGAGGAACTCGAACCTGGTCTCCCCGGCCATGTGCTTGTCGAACGCCTCTTTGATGCCGGGCCACTTGGGGTGCCCGAAGTCGTCGAGGACGACGATCCCGCCGGGCGCGATGATCTCCTCGGCCCACTCCAGGTCCTGCGCGACCCCGTTCGCGGAGTGGTCACCGTCGACGATGATCACGCCGTACTTGCGGTCGGAGACGAGCGCGCGGACCTCGGGGTCCTCGGAGAAGCCCTGCTGGACCCGGGCGGCGACGCCCGCCTCGCCGGCGAGCGCGAGGTTGGTGCGGACGGCCGCGCCGCGCACCGGGGTGCCCGTCGCGTCGTCGCCCATCGTGGTGCCCGGCTGGAGCTGCGTGCCGGCCAGCGGGTCGACGATCGTGAGCTTCGGGTCGCGGCCCGCGCGCTCCAGCATGCGGATGAGGGCGGCGCTGAACATGCCGTAGAGCGTGCCGATCTCCAGGACCTCGTCGTTCGGCGGGTCGAGGAGGGGGACGGCGGAGAGCTTGCCGACGATGTTCATGGTGCCGCCGGCGATCCGGCCGACGCCGAGCGCCTCCACGGCGATCAGCAGGCGGAACGCCTGGGCGAGGGCGCGCTCGGAGCCCTCGCGGTCGCCGGTGACGACGGTCAGCTGGTCGATCGCCTTGTCGAGGTGCTCCGCGCCGGGCATCCGGGAGACGCCGCGCCCGGTGCCGTCGAAGAACAGCTCCATGGGCCGCTGGCGATCGCGCAGCTGCTTCAGCTCCCGCTGGATGTCGGCCGCCGCGGGGGCCGGGCCGGCGCTCTTCACTGCCTTGCGGACCTGACGCTCGATGCGCTGGTCGATGAGTTCCGCCGCCGGGCGCAGCGCGCGGCGGACGGCCTTGCTGGTGAGTAGCGATCGCATCAGGGGAGCATCCTCACAGAGTTAGGAGATGTGGACGCTAGGGCGCGTACAGGAGCCGCACAACAAACGGGCGAATCCCGAGCGGTGAAGGCGACATGAAATTCCGGTGAAGGATGCGGCCGGCGGTTTCAGGGGGCGCCGTTCAGGAGACGGAGCACCTCTCCCAGGTTGTGCTCGGCGATCTCCCGCATGAAGCGGCGGTCCGGGAAATCGCCCTGGATCAGGGTCAACGGGCCGCTCACGAGCGAGAGATGCATGCACAGCCGGTAGAATCGGAGCCGGTCGCGGTCCATCTCGGGCCGCCACAGCCGGTCGTACCACTGGCCGAACCGCAGCCGCAGGAAGACGTGTTCGTGTTCCACGTCGAAGTACATCACCCCCTCGATGTCGATCAGCACCGGCTCCCCGTCCGGCGTCAACAGCACGTGGTCCGCGCCGAGTTCGCCGTGGACGAGCGCGTACCGGCGCCGGGGTCCGACCGCCGCGTACAGTTCCTCGATCCGCTCGGCCAGCGGTTCGCGGACGGCGGCCAGCCTCGGTTCGAGCGCCGCCCCCTTGGCCAGCTCCCGCAACGCCCCGTCCCTGACGACCTGTTCGCAGGAGGTGCCGGTCGAGGTGCCGCCCGCGTCGACGAGCGCGGCCTTCCCGTAGCGGGGCCCCTCGTGGCCGTGCATGGCCCGCAGCGCCTCCGAGAGCCGGTCGAGTGCCGGATGGGCCGGGTCGGCGCGCAGCGCGTCCTCCAGGGTGCCTCCGGTGACGTCCTCGGCGACGACCGCGTCCGTCCCGACGTACAGCAGGCGCGGGCTGCGCACCCCGGCGGCGGCGAGCCGGTCGTGGGCGGCGACGAGGAGGTCGAGTCCGGTGGCGGGGGAGAACGGGTGGCGGTGGTCCGGGGGCCGGGTCTGGTCCCAGTAGTTCTCGTCGGGGGACCAGACGTAGGCGACGGCGGTGGAGTCGTCGTCCAGGTGCAGCCGGTAGACGCCCTTCTTGCTGCCGCCGCGCACGCGTTCGGAGCCGACGAGGCGGCGGTGCGCGCCGAAGGCTTCACGGGCGAGGGGGGCGAGGTCGGAGGTGCCGAGGTGGTGGCGGGGAGAGTTCACCGCCGGAGTCTTCCGGAGAAGCCCCGACGGTCCCAAACCATTTCTTGAAACGGGCGCGGCTCGAAACAGGAGCGGCCTAGAACAGGCTCAGCAGCGCCTCCGCCGGGTCGACGGGGGTGGAGTCCCCGTCCGGCAGCGGCAGTTCGAACCAGACCGTCTTCCCCCGGGGCGTCCGCCGGGACCCCCAGGCCGCCGAGAGCAGCCCGACGAGCTGGAGCCCCCGCCCGCCCTCGTCGGTGTCGCGGGCCCGCCGCCGCCGGGGCTGGACCAGCCCGGAGTCCCACACCTCGCAGACGAGCGTCCGGTCGAGGAGGAGCCGGAGCCGGATCTCCCCCTCGCCGTAGCGCAGCGCGTTGGTGACCAGCTCGCTGACCAGCAACTCGGTGGTGTCGACGAGGGGTTCGAGGTCCCAGTTCACGAGCTGGGCGCGGGCGTACTCCCGGGCCCGCCCGACGCTCCGGGGCTCGCGGGGCAGCGCCCAGTCCCCGACGGACTCGGCGGGCAGCCCCTGGACACGTGCCATCAGCAGCGCGATGTCGTCCTCGCCGTGGTGGGAGTCGAGGGTGTTGAGGACGTGGTCGCAGACGTCCTCCAGGGGCTGCGAGGGATCGGTCAGCGTCCCGACGAACGCCTGGAGCCCCTCGTCCAGCGGATGGTCCCGGGACTCGACGAGGCCGTCCGTGTAGAGCGCGAGCAGCGCCCCCTCGGGCAGTTCGACCTCGACCTCCTCGAACGGCTCCCCGCCGACCCCGAGAGGCATCCCGGGCGGCACGTCCAGCATGAGCGCGGGCTCGCCGGGTTCGACCAGCACCGGGGGCAGGTGGCCGGCGTTGGCGAACGTGCAGCGGCGCGTGACGGAGTCGTACACGGCGTACACGCATGTCGCGAGGTACACCTCGGAGAGGTCCGCCTCCCGGGGGCGGCGGGCCGCGCGGGTCGCCTGCTGGACCCCGCCCGGCGTGCCGAGGCCGCGGGCGATCTCGTCCAACGCGGAGAGGACTTCCGCCGGTTCGAGGTCGAGGAGCGCCAGGGTCCGTACGGCGGTGCGGAGTTCGCCCATCGCGACGGCGGCCCGCAGTCCGCGCCCCATGACGTCCCCGACGACCAACGCCGTCCGGTGCCCGGGGAGTTCGATGACGTCGAACCAGTCGCCGCCGACCTCGCTCGGCCGCCCGGTGGCCGCGTTGCCCGGCAGGTAGCGGCAGGCGATGTCGAGTCCGGAGGCGACCGGGTCGCCGGGCGGCAGCAGGGACCGTTGCAGTATCAGCGCCCGTTCCCGCTCGCGCCGGTACAGCCGCGCGTTGTCGATGGAGACGGCGGCCCGCGCGGCCAGTTCGACCGCGAGATCCCGGTCCCGGTCCCCGAACGGCTCGCTCCCCTTCGTCCGGGAGAACTGCGCGAGCCCGACGACGGTGTCGTGCGCGACCATCGGCACGGCCAGCGTGGACTGCACGAGCCCGCCCTCGGGGCCGGGGAGGTTCTGCGGGCGGGCGGTGCGCAGGGCGTCGGCGCGGGAGGAGGTGAACGGGAAGTGGTGGACGGCGCCGACCGGGACGGGTGTCCCGCCGGTCGCGGAGACCGGGACGTCGGAGACGGCCGACGCGAAGGCGACGCGGCGGAGTTCGGCGCTGCCGTCGGCGAGGCCGGGCGGGGTCTCGTCGCCGGCGAGGAGGCCCTGGTAGAGGTCGACGGTCGCGAGGTCGCAGAAGCCGGGGACGACGACGTCGAGGAGTTCGCGGGCCGTCGTCTCCAGGTCGAGGGAGTTGCCGATGCGGGCGCCGGCCTCGTTCAGCAGGGCGAGGTTGCGGCGGGCCGCCGCCGCCTCGCGGGCCGCGGCCCGGCGGGCGGTGATGTCGGTGCCGAGCCAGGCGATGCCGATCGGGCGTCCGCTGCCGCTGTGGACGCGGTACAGGTTGATGGACCAGTGCCGGCGCTCCTCGGAGCCCGGGACGAATCCGGTGACGTGCATGTCGGTGATCGCGTCGCCGGTCTGGAGGACCCGCTTGAGTATGGCGGTGACCCGCTCGGCCTCGGAGCGCTGGAGGTAGTCGGCGACGCTCTTGCCGCGGTGGTCGTCCGGGACTCCCCCGAACAGCGACGCGAACCGCGCGTTGGCCCGCCGCACTCTCAGCTCCGGGTCGATCAGCAGGAACCCGAACGGGGTTTGGCCGAAAATCGACTGCGACGCGGCGAGGTCGGTCTCGATGCTGCGCAGGGTGCGGACGTCCACGACGATGCAGACGGCGGCCCGGTCGCCGTCCGGTGTGGTCGTCGGCATGACGTACACCTCGGCAAGGCCCCGCTCGCCCTCGGGCGACTTGAACGGGACGACGCCGGTCCACTCCCGGCCGTCGAGGATCTCCGCCATCTTGCGCTGCCCGCGTTCGCGCAGGTCAGGGTCTATGAACGCCTGGATGGGGTCGAGTCCTACGGCGCGCTGCGCGGTGATGCCGAAGATCTGCTCGGCGCGCAGGCTCCACTGGTCGACCAGTCCGTCGGGGCCGATGGAGAAGGAGGCGACGCGGATGTAGTCGTAGATGGAGCCGGGCGGGCTGCTCTGCCAGACGGCGTCGACGGACGGGATGTCGGAGAGGGCGGAGGGGGTGACGAGGCCGGGGGTGCGGGGGGCGGCGTCGGGGGTGCGGGGGGTCTCGTCGCCGAGGGCGGGGGCGTCGGGTTTCCGGTCCGCGGCGCCGCCGGCGGCACGGGAAACGCCAGGCCGGAGCCCGTCGGCACCCGGACGACCGGCGCCGGTGGCAGCGCCGAAGCCGCCTGCGGCGTCCGTCCTCGCGGCGTCCGACGGGTCATGCGACTCCGTGGCCTTCGCTGGTATCTCGCTCACGCGAACCGTCCCCTCCAGCTCACCGCGCCCGGTACGGGTCACCAGGGGCGGCTGCCCGCAGTATCCAGCACTACGGGGCCGCACGGCACGGTGTTCACGATCACAGCACGGTCCAGGCGTTTTTTGGACCGTTCCGTTCCGACACTTCCACTCTTCTAACCAGCGAACACACCCTCGAACCACCCGGAGCGGCACGAGTCGGTGGCCGAAAATCGACACCGGGCGCCGCCGGGGTCGTCACGGCGGCGTTTCCGCAGGTCATTCGGGTACCGCCAGTTCGAACCAGACGGTTTTCCCGGCGGCGCCCGGACGTGTGCCCCAGCGGCTCGACGCGGACGCGAGGAGCTGGAGGCCCCGGCCGCTCTCGTCCTCCGGGCGGGCCGCGCGTTCGCGGGGCGGGTCGGGGAGCGGGTCCGAGACCTCGACGACCAGGACGTCGCCGAGTCCGGCGGGGCGGACGAGCCTCAGGCCGATGGGGCCCGTGGCATGCCGCAGGGAATTGGTCACCAACTCACTGACGAGCAGCACCGCGACGTCGCTCAGGCTCTCCAGCCGCCAGCCCCGCAACTGCCCCCGGACGACCGCACGCGCCGCGCGCACCGCCCCCGGGTCCGCGGGGAACGTCCACTCGGCACAGTCGCCTTCGGTGTCGATCACGCCGATCACTTCCCAGCCCAGCGAGGTGCACCATGTCCGATTTCATGGGTTTGGTAGCCACATACCCGATATCACACTCCCAATACCGCCCCACCTGGCGCACAGTGGCACAAACGGCGCACATCGCCCCCTCGCACTCCGGCACGCACCGCCGCACGAGCCCCCGTCACTCCACCCCCGCGGCCATCCGCTCCACCACTTCCCGCACCGCCGGCACGTCCTGTTCCAGCCACTCCACGTCCCACACCTCGCCCGGCGTCAGCCAGCGCAGCTCGTCGTGGTCCTCCAGCGGGGCGGGCCGCGCCGAGCCGGGCCGCAGCCGCGCGAGGTGGACGCGCAGGGTGTACGGCGCCCTCAGCGCCCACTCCCCTGGCACCCGCTCGCCCGCCTCCGCCTCGACCCCCAGCTCCTCGCGCAGCTCCCGCACGAGCGCGTCCTCGGGCTTCTCCCCCGGCTCCACCTTGCCCCCGGGCAGCTCCCACCGCCCGGCCAGCTCGGGGGGCGCGCTCCGGCGTGCGGCGAGCAGCCGCCCGCCGTCCAGCAGGGCCGCCCCGACCACCACGATCCGCTCCGTCATGCGCGGGAGCCTACGGGAGCGGGGGGCCGTCAGTTGCGGGTCGGGTCTCCGTGCTGGCCCGCCCGCTCCACCCAGTACAGCTGCCGGTGGCCGGTGTCGTCGAGGCTGTCGATGATCTCCTGGGCCTCGGCGCGGGTCGCGTAGCGGCCCACGCGGTAGCGGTTGCCGTTGTCGTCCTGACGTATGACGAGCCAGGGCAGGGACATGATGCTGCCGTCGGTCATCGCGCCCCTCCGCCTCTCGCGCACGCCCCACCCGCTGAGGAAACCGCAATACGCATATGCCCGAGCCTACGCCCAACCTTCACGCACCGAACACGGCTTTTCACGAACAGGCGCGCAACAGGCCGGCATCGACCGGAAATAGAGGGAAACGATCGCCCGGATCAGCCGGGCGCTCCAGGCTTTCCGGGGCTCACCTCACCGGGAGGTGGTACGCCACGCGGTAGCGGTCGGCCGGAATCACCACGTCCGCCGTCTCCACCGCGCGCCCCGACGCGTAGTACGTCCGCTGCACGACGATCACCACATGGCCCGGCACCCCGCCGAGCGTCAGCAGTTCGTCGGCGAGACCGGGGCGGGCGCCGACCTCCTCCGCGACGTTGTCGACGATGACGTCGATCGCGCGCATCCGCTCGACGACGCCCATCCCGCCGAGGGGGCCCTCCTCGGGGAGCATCACGGGCGTGCGCCCCGTGAGCGCCAGGGGCTCCCAGGACGTGGACAGCATCATCGTCCGCCCCGACTCGCGGAAGACGTATCTCGTGCGCATCACACGCTCGCCCGCCTGGATGCCGAGGCGCCCGGCGACCGCGGCGTCCGCCTCGGACTGCTCGCTGCTGGACTCCCAGGTCCCCCGGACGTCCCCCTCGGCCTGCTCCTGCCGGAAGGGCGTCGCCCCGCCGACGGGGCGGAAGCCGGAGCGGGCGATCCGGCGCGGGACGGGCCGCTCCCGGACGTACGTCCCCGAACCGGAGCGGCCCTCGACCAGGCCCTCGGCCATCAGGACCTTGCGCGCCTCCAGCGCGACCGTGTCCGAGACGCCGTACTCCTCGCGGATGCGCGCCTGGGACGGAAGGCGTGTGTGCGGCGGGAGCGAACCGTCGGCGATCTTCTTGCGCAGATCACCCGCGACCCTCAGATACGCCGGCTGCTCACCGAAAGTCACTGGCCGCTCCCATCAGGTTTTACAGACAGCTACAGCCTGGCAACCGTGGGTTCCTCCGTGCAAGCAAAGGCCAGGGAATCACTCGATGTGATGACAAAACCGGGGGTGGCCCTTTACGCAGGCACTTTCTCCCCGGTATAGCCGAGTTCACACCTCAGACGTCCAACTCGCTGTCACCACCGCCCTCCTCCGTGTACGCCGGGGGCGTCACCGCGAGGCCGAGCGCGCTCCGGACGGCGATCGTCGAGTCGCCGTCGACGAACTCGTACCCGGCGTCGTAGGACTCGTAGTACGCGTCGGTGTCGTCGGCGACGGCGGCTTTGCGCCAGGACTCGCGCGCCTCGCGCATGTCCTTGACCAGAAGGTCCACCGGGGACTGCGCGGCGGCCGGCCAGTCGTACGTCTCCAGGGCCTTCACCTGCTGTCCGAGGACGTCCCGGACCTCGCCGGCCCACGCCTTGTTGGCGGGCAGATCCTCCTCCGGGTAGTCCTCGGGCTCGGCGTAGAGCACGTCGTCGACGGCGGACATGGCCTGGAGGAAGGCGAGTTGGGCGGCGTCGAGGTTGGTCTCGTCGCGGCGCAGCGAGCCGACGAGGGTGTGGCCGAGGTCGCGGTGGGCGAAGACGCAGGCGATCGTGCGGTCGCCGGTCTCCCAGGTGTCGCGCTGGGGCAGCAGGGTGTACCAGTCGGCCTCGGCCGGCACGGCCCAGGGGTCCATCGTGTAGGCGGCCTTCATCGCCGAGCACTTCTCGTTGCCGACGTCCCGCAGCTTCGCGCGCCCCGGGAAGTCGTCCCCGTCCGCCGTGACGACCCCGAAGATCTCGGCGTCGTGCGGGCGGGCGCAGTCGGTCTCGTCGACGTCGAACACGTCGCTGCCGATGGTGTCGCCCGGCGGCAGGTCGAAGCAGTCGCCGGCGTCGAGGGCGGAGACGGGGGTGATGTCGGTGGCGTCCTCGATGGCCTGCCAGGTGTCGGAGGCCACGTTCGTCGTCAGGGCGACGAGCCAGAGGGCGAGACCGAGGGACGACAGGACGGTCCCGGCGATCGCCATCGCCTTGCCGCGCTCGCCGCGCCGCTTGATCTGGACGAGCGCGATGATCCCGAGAATCAGCCCGACGGCGGGCAGGAAGCACAGCACGCCGAGTACGAGCGCGGCGATCGCCACCCCGTTGACCTGCGCGGACGGCCGGTATGGGCCCGGCCCGTACCCCTGCCCCCAGACCTGCGGCGCAGGTGCCCGCACCACGGGCGGCGGGACCTGTCCCGGCTCCGGGGCACGGAACGGGTTGTCCTGGGGCCCCTGGGGCTCGGGCGGCGGAGGTGTCGACACGGGTAGCGTGCTCCTGTTTCGGATGGTCCGTTTTTCACACGTGCTTTTCACACACCTGTGCGGGCGCATCGTATTCGGGCGGCGGACAGGGGCGGAACCGAGTATGCGTACGGCTGTACGAGCGGTGAACGGGCTCACCTCGCGGTGGGCGGGCGCGGCCGGCGCCGAGGGCGGTACGGCCTTCTCGGCGGCCGGGGTGTGGCCGCTGCTGGCGTTCCTCGCGGACGGCGCGGACGGCCCGGCCCGCGCGGAGCTGGCGGCGGCGCTGGGCGTACCGGCCGGCGAAGCGGCGGGCCTGGCCCGGGAGTTGTCCGACGGGCTCGCGGGCGTCGCCGGTCTGGACAGCGCGCTCGGCCTGTGGACGGCGCGGACGCTGAGGCTGCGCGAGGAGTGGGCTTCCCGGCTGCCCTCGGGGACGCGGGGCGTGCTCGGCGGGGACCCGGTCGCCGACCGGGCCGCGCTGGACGCGTGGGCCCGCGAGCACACCGGCGGGCGGATCGAGGAGATGCCGGTCTCGCTCGACGAGTCGACCCTGCTGGTCCTCGCGAGCGCGCTCGCGCTGCGGACGCGGTGGGCGGAGCCGTTCCACGAGACGATCCTCGAATCGGCGGTCTGGGGCGACCGCGAGTATCTGGGGCTGCGCCGCGACACGGCGGACCTCGACCGACTCTCCGTCTCCCGGACGCCGTTCGGGTCCGTCACCGAGGTGCGGGTACTCGGGGAGGACGGCCTCGACGTCCATCTCCTGCTGGGCGAGACGGAGATGACTCCGACTCAGATCCTGCGCGCCGGGGTCGAGTTGCTCTCCGGAGGCCATCTCTCGGTCCCCGGTTCCCGGTTGCCACTCGGGGAGGCGGGGCCCGGGGTGCGGGTGGTCGAGGTGCCTTGCACACGGCCGTCGGCGCCCGAACTCTCGTTGGCGACAGCGGCGTTCGAGCTGACGGCTCGCCATGATCTGCTGAAGCAGGCCGAGTTGTTCGGGCTGGGGGCGGCTCGGGACACGTCGTACGGGCATTTTCCGGGGGTCAGCGACAGTCCCCTGGCGGTGAGTTCGGCCGAGCAGTCGGTCGTGGCCCGGTTCCATGCGCGGGGGTTCGAGGCGGAGGTGGTGACGCTGGTCGCGGCTGCCGCAGGGGGGTTGCCCGAGTACCGCTGGACCACCAAGGTCGTCGAGGCGCGCTTCGACCGGCCCTTCGGGTTCCTCGCGGTGCACCGGGAGACGGGGCTCGTGCTGGTGTCGGGGTGGGTGGGGCGGCCGGTGGAGTGGCGGGAGCAGTCGGTGGCCGCGCCGTCGAACATTGATCTCCCCTCTGCTTCGGGAGCAACTCCCCATATCTGACACCCCGTTGGAACATCACCTAAAGTAGTGGGGATGTTGTTACACCGGCCGTTCGCCCTCGTGCCGGCGTGCGTTCAGAAAGGGGCGGCATGCGGCAGAAAAGGGCCGCGCGGACCTGGCGGACCCTGGTGGACGCGGCAGCCGAGGTCTTCGACCGGGACGGCTACGAGGGCACGTCGCTCACCCGGATCGCCCAGGCCGCCGACACCTCGCTCGGCGCGCTGACGTTCCACTTCGACTCCAAGGAGCACCTGGCCCGGACGGTCGGCGAGGAGGGCTGCGCGGCGACGCGGTCCGCGCTCGCGGAGATACCCGCGCGGCAGGACTCCCCCGTGGAGTGGCTGGTCTCCTTCACCCTCGCCCTCACCGGCCTCCTCGACCGCGACCCTGCCGTACGGGCCGCCGCCCGCCTCACCCGCGAGCTGCTGTGGACCCCGCCGAACTGGTACTCCACCTGGCAGCCCACCCTCCGCGCCCGCCTAGCCGAGTCCCACCCCTCCCAACTCCCCCCGAGCGCCGACCCCGCCACCCTCACGGCCCTCACCTCCCACCTCGTCGCCGGCTCCGAATCCTGCGCCCGCCATCGCACGTACCACCCCGAGGCCGCCGCCCAGGACTGCTCCGCCTCCACCTCCTCGTCCTCCTCGGACGACGTCTCCCGAATCCTCCGCCTGGTCCTGGACACGACGCCCTCCACCCAGACCTCCCACCCGACCGGCCTCCACCCCTGAACCCGGTCTCCCCGGCCCGAGGCCGCCATCGGGGGCAGGAGCCGTACAGGGGCGCCTCGACCCACAGCCAGGTGGCGTCCGGTTCAGTCCGAGAAATCCATGGCACATCGGCCGGCCCTATGGCGAGACTGCGCAGATGAGCGCCAGCCACCCCTGTCCCTGCTGCGGACACCGCGTGTTCGACGACATGCCCGGCTCGTACGAGATCTGCCCCGTCTGCTTCTGGGAGGACGACGGGGTCCAGTTCCGCTGGCCCACCATGAGCGGCGGCGCGAACAAGGTCTCCCTGATCGAGGCCCAGCGGAACTACCGGGAGTTCGGCGCCTGTGACGAGCACGGCCGGCGGTTCGGCCGCCTGCCGGCCGAGGACGAGCCGCTCGACCCCACCTGGCGCCCCATCGACCCGACACGCGACTCCTTCGAGGACTGGGAATCCGGGGACCGCGCACCGTGGCCGGACGACCGGTCGGTGCTCTGCTGGTGGCTGCCCACCTTCTGGCGCCGGGACCACTCCTCGTCGTGACCTCCCGTATCGAGAGACTCGTCCAACAGCTCGACGGCAGGGCCGACGAGTCCTACGACGCCCGCGCGGAGCTGATCCCGATCGGCGCCGACGCCGTACCCGCCGTCATCGACGGCCTGCCCTCCCTCGGCGGCTTCGGTCAGCTGACCGCCGTCGAGGTCTTCGAGGAGGTGGGCGATCCCCGTTGCGGCCCCGCTCTCATCGGCCTGCTGGACAGCGACAACCCGACCGTCCGCGAATGGGCGGCCATGGCCCTGGCGAGCCTGGAGATCGACGGCGCCGTCGAGCCCCTGCGCCGCGCCTACCGCGCCTGCCTGGACCGCGCGACCCCACCGGACCTGACCGAGTCCGTCGGCATCCGCTGGGCGCTGACCGAACTCGGCGCCCGCACCCCCGTCGTCCCGCCGCTCACCGCGCACCTGCGCGCCACCGTGGCGGACGACGCCCCGGGCTGGCCCTCGGCCCACTTCACCGAGATCGTCGACGACCTGGCCGACCACGCCCAGGTGATCCTCTACTCCCAGTTCTGGCGCGTGGACGCCGGCCGCACGTACGGCATCTCCGGCACCGGCCTGGACTGGGGACTCGACTGGACCGCGCCCTGGGAGCGCCTGGTCGAGGAGTCCCGCGCCTGGTCCCTCCTCGAAGCCTCCGAGGCCCCCGCCGGCGACGCCATCTTCGTCGCCCCCACCTGGATCGACCGTACCGACCTGTACCCGGAGAGGTGACCGATGCCGTTCCAGCACCCCGAGGAGATCGGCTACGGCTACGTGATCGAGCGCTACGCGGCAAGGAAGGACTCAGGCCACGCGCGCTACGTCGTCCTGAAAAGTGGTCGATTCCTGCGGCCCGAGTGGCCTCACGGCGAACGTTTCGCCCATCACCTCATCGACGACGCGGCCACGATCACCGATGCCGAGTTGGAAGCCCTCCTCGGCTACGAGTGGCGCTCGCGCCTCACCGCCGCATGGCTGATCGGCGTGGACCGCCGCGAACGGTTTCGCGAACGCATCGGCGACCTGCTCCTGGCCAGCGAGGTCTGCTTCTCCGGCAGCGCCTACTGCTTCGTCCTGGCCCGCTTCGGCACACCCGCCGACGCCGAGATCCTCACCGCCTACCTCGACCGCTACCTCCCCCGCACCGACCTGAACTACGACCAGCCCGCAGCCCTCGGCGCCCTCCTCCGCCTCGACGCCCTCCTCGGTACCCACCACGCCGACCGCTTCACGGAGCCCGGCGGCCTCTGGGAGGGGTGGGTCAAGGCAGGGGGACGCCTCGGCCACCCCAGCCACGTCCCCGCCGAACAGCGCCGCTGGACGGACCTCCACTGCGACTTCGCCGACGGCTGGACCCGGCGGTGAGCGCGGCGGGCTGTCAGTGGCGGCTGCTTTCATGGCGCCATGAGCACTGTGCACGAGGTCGCCTCCCTCCTCCCCGGCCCTGCCGAACTCCGCGCCCATCTGAACGCGTTGGCCGTCCTGGACGCCACGATCAGCGACGATCCACGGTGCTGCATCTACACCTTCGCCGCCACACGAGGCCCTGGCGGGGAGACGGCCCTGATGATGAACGGGGCGGGGGACGAGTTCTCCGTCCACTTCACCCCGGCCGGTGTGCTCATACGCGGCTTCGACCACGAGTCGGAGATGAGCCCGTACGGAACGGACGACGAGCAGGTCTGGCCCGGCGTCATCGACGAAGTGCCCGCCGCGCTCCGCCCGATCCTGGACGACCCCGCCCTCCATGACGAGGGCATCGACGCCCCGCGCGTCACCGCCTGCCTGTGGCAGGAGACCGGCGACACCTCCTGGCGGACCGGCCAGGCCATCTCCTTCCCCTCCGGCAGAGTGGACCCGGATGGCTCCGGCTTCCTCTTCCGCCTCCTCACGGACCGGTCGCCCGAGGCCGTCCAGGGTCACTTCGCGGACGACTACGAGCGCCCTGTCCCCCTCGACGCCGTCCGCCACGTCCTCGCGGGACGTCCCCTCACCCCCGCGATCGTCACAGCCCTCAACCCGGTCACGCTCTCGGAGAAGGTGCTGCTCCGGAGAGTCGCCGCGCAGCGCGAGGCCGCCGCCTACCTGGCCTGCGACGGTGAGTTCGACGTCGACCGTACCGACCCGATCGAGCCGATCGCCCTCCCCAACGGCCTCCCGGTGGAGCCCGTCGCCGGCTGCAACGCGGGCGGTACCCACTACCTCTGCGGCCCCGCCGTCCCGGGCGGCTCCCGCCCGGTCCTCTACACCGACTCCGAGGGCCGGGCCTCCCTCATCGCCGAGTCCCTCGCCGAGGCCCTGACCCTCGCCATCGTCCTCCCGTCCTGGCACGACGCCCTGGCCGGCGCCCGGCCCCCGGCCCTCGGCGCCGACCACCTCGCCGACCACCCGGACCACCCCACCGTCCGCGACCGCCTCATCGCCGCCCTCCGACTCCCCCCGGCCACCGAACAGGAGGTCCTGACCCGCCTCCTCACCACAGCGGCTCGCACAGTCCCCGACGGTTTCCTCCCCCAGCACCCGGACGAGGAGGACTCCGCCTTCGAGCCGCTGCTCGAACCGTCTGCCGAGTAGGGCCGGCCCAGCGCCCCCGAGTTCCACGAACCACCGCGGACGGGCACACCTGGCCGAGGTCGTGGAACGGGCCGACCACGACGACGTACCCACAGTGATCACACGCCGAGGCGAGGAGGTGACTGCCGTGGTCTCCATCGACGAGCGCATGGCCGATCCGGCACACGGCATCCCGATCGAGGACATCACGAGGGAGACGCTGGCACGCAGTGAGTAACCACCGCGCCGCCTTCCACCCCGAGGCTCAGGCCCAGCACCGATCCAGCACGGGGTCGACGAAGGGGCCGGCTCACGAGAGCACGGCCCCTTCTGATCTGCGTGTTTGCCAGATCAGCGACGTGGTGTCACCTCATCCGCTCACACGTTGAAGCGGAACTCCACGACATCCCCGTCCTGCATGACGTACTCCTTGCCCTCCATCCGCGCCTTCCCCTTCGCGCGGGCCTCCGTCACGGAGCCCATTTCGACGAGGTCGGTGAAGGAGATGACCTCGGCCTTGATGAAGCCCTTCTGGAAGTCGGTGTGGATGACGCCGGCGGCCTCGGGGGCGGTGGCGCCCTTCTTGATGGTCCAGGCGCGGGATTCCTTGGGGCCGGCGGTGAGGTAGGTCTGGAGGCCGAGGGTGTTGAAGCCGACTCGGGCGAGGGTGGCGAGGCCGGGTTCTTCGGCGCCTACGGATTCGAGGAGTTCGAGGGCGTCGGCCTCGTCGAGTTCCGCGAGGTCCGCCTCCAGCTTCGCGTTGAGGAAGATCGCCTCGGCGGGGGCGACGAGGGCGCGCTGCTCGTCCTTGAAGGAGTCGTCCGTCAGCTCGTCCTCGTCGACGTTGAAGACGTAGAGGAAGGGCTTGGTCGTCAGGAGGTGCAGGTCGTGGAGGAGTTCCGCGCGCTCCGTGCCCTGGAGGATGCCCTCGGAGAACAGGGTGTCACCACGCTCCAGGATCTCCTTCGCGGCCTCGACGGCGGCGACCTTCGGCGCGATGTCCTTCTTGATCCGGGACTCCTTCTGGAGCCGGGGCAGGACCTTCTCGATGGTCTGGAGGTCGGCGAGGATCAGCTCGGTGTTGATGGTCTCGATGTCGTCCTTCGGCGAGACCTTGCCGTCGACATGGACGACGTTCTCGTCCTTGAAGGCCCGGATGACCTGGCAGATCGCGTCGGACTCACGGATGTTCGCGAGGAACTTGTTGCCGAGCCCCTCCCCCTCGGACGCGCCGCGCACGATGCCCGCGATGTCGACGAAGTCGACGGTCGCCGGGAGGATCTTCTGGGAACCGAAGATCTCCGCGAGCTTGTCGAGGCGGGGGTCCGGGACGCCCACGACGCCGACGTTCGGCTCGATCGTGGCGAACGGGTAGTTGGCCGCCAGCACGTCGTTCTTGGTCAGGGCGTTGAACAGGGTCGACTTGCCGACATTCGGCAGACCGACGATTCCGATCGTGAGCGACACGTTGCGACTTCCCGTATGTGGAGAGGGCGTATGTGGAGGGCCAGGAGCCGGGGGCGGTGCGGACCTGGCCGGTCCGCGCTCGGACCCTGCCACGGCCCGGAAACCCGGCCGATCCCCCAGTCTAAGCCGTACCCGTCCCCGCCCCGGCGTCCCGCTCGAACGCATGCCCAAGCCCGGTCCGACGGCGTGTCCCACGCCGGATTCTCCACATAAACAGACCTAAGTTGGACAAGTGCACCGACCGAGAGCCCCCCGTCCCCCGCGCACCCCTGCCGCGCCCCCGCAGCCGGGCGGCCCGTACGAGGCCGGCGACCTGTACGAGGCCGGCGCCCCGGACGGCAGGGACGCGCGCGGGTTCCGCGACCCGGCGGCTCCCGGCAGCCGCGGCACCGGGACGACGACCCCCCGGCAGGGGGACGACGGCACGCGCCGCACCCGCGCGCCCGGCGCAGCGCGAGGCGGCAGGCGCGGGGAGGCGGACGGTATGACAGACGGCACGGCGGGCAACAGGACAGGCGGCGTGACGGGCGGCACGGCAAACCGCAGGGCAGGCAGCACAGCGGGCGGCGCGGCAAACAGCAGGGCAGGCAGCACAGCGGGCGGCGCAGGCGGCGGCAGGACCGGCGGTACGACAGGCACCGGCAAGCCCCGAAAGCCCGGCACCGACGACTTCTCCCGAGCCGCCCTCGACGCCCTCGGCCTCCTTGAGGACACGACGACCACCCCGCCACCCCGCACGCCGGTCCAGAACCGCAGCCCCGGCCGCCCCACCCCCGTACACCCCCCGGCCGACGCCTGCGCCACCCCCGTACGCCCCTCCGCACAGAACCGCGGCGGCGACCGCGTGGGCCCCCCTGTGCAGAGCCGAACCGACACCCCCCGCCGAGCCGTCCCCCGGCCCGCCCGGAAGGTGTCTCGCCGGACCGCGCACCCCGGCCCCCCGAAGCCGCGCCGCGCCGCCCCTCCCCCGGCGGCCTCCCGCTACCCCAACCCCCGCCTCACCGGCCTCGGCAGCGGGCTGTTCAGCGGGACGCTGATGACGGCGCTGGGCCTGCTCGTCGGCCTGGCGGGCGGTTCGACGACCGTGTACGCGGTCCTCTACCTGCCCGTCTGCCTGCTGACGGCCCTGTGGACCCGGCGGGGCGACCTGGTCTCCGCGCCGGTCGTCCTCCCGATCGCCTTCGCCGTCGGCATCCTGTTCGTCGCGGACGGCGGGGGCGGGTTCGGGGGGACGCTGATGGGGCTGGTGACGGCGCTGGCGACGCAGGCGGGCTGGCTGTACGGGGGGACGCTGGCCGCGCTGGTGACGGTCGCCGTGCGCCGGGTGTGGCCGCGGGGGGCGGCCGGACGGCGCCGCTGACGGACCTACTCGGCGGCCCGCATCGCCGCCCCGACGATCCCCGCGTTGTTCTGGAGCTGCGCCGGGACGATCTCCGCCTTGATGCCCTGGACGAACGGCAGGAACTTCTGCGCCTTGCGGCTCACCCCGCCGCCGATGATGAACAGTTCGGGCGAGAAGAGCATCTCGACGTGCGCGAGGTACTTCGTCACCCGGTGGGCCCAGTGCTCCCAGGTCAGCTCACCGTCCTCCTTGGCCTTGCTGGAGGCGCGGGTCTCCGCGTCGTGGCCGTGGAGTTCGAGGTGGCCCAGCTCGGTGTTGGGGACGAGCACGCCGTCCGTGAAGAGGGCGCTGCCGATGCCCGTGCCGAAGGTCAGCAGGATGACCGTCCCCTTGCGGCCCCGCCCGGCGCCGAAGTTGATCTCGGCCACCCCGGCGGCGTCCGCGTCGTTCACCACGGTCACCGGGAGGCCGCCGAGGCGCTCGGAGAACAGCGCCCGCGCGTCGGTGTCTATCCAGCTCTTGTCGACGTTGGCCGCTGTACGGATCGTGGACCCGCCGGTGACGACGCCCGGGAACGTCAGGCCGACCGGGCCGGTCCAGCCGAAGTGGTCGACGACCTGTTTCACGCCGTCGGCCACGCCGTCGGGGGTCGCGGGATGCGGCGTGAGCACTTTGCAGCGCTCCGCCGCCAGGTCCCCCTTGTCGAGGTCCACAGGGGCGCCCTTGATCCCTGATCCACCGATGTCCACGCCGAAGATCTGCATGGCCCCACGTTACGACGGCCCACTGACAGTCACCCGCCCGAGGCCGTCAAGACGGCTTCAGGCCGGTTCCCCGGGCCGCCTCCCCGGCCTTCTTCAGGCCGCTTCCGGACCGCTCCCGCCGCGCTCGGCCACCAGCGCCGCCGCCTCGTCCCGCAGATCCCGGCGCAGCTCCTTCGGCAGCGAGAACGTGATCGACTCCTCGGCGGCCTTGACCAGCTCCACATCGCCGTACCCGCGCGCGGAGAGCCACTCCAGGACCTCCTCGACGAGGACCTCCGGGACGGACGCGCCCGAGGTGACACCGACCGTCGTCACGCCCTCCAGCCACGCCTCGTCGATCTCGCTCGCGAAGTCCACGAGGTACGCCTCGCGCGAGCCCGCGAGTTTGGCGACCTCGACGAGCCGTACGGAGTTGGAGGAGTTGCGGGAGCCGACGACGATCACCAGTTCCGCCTCGGCGCCCATCTGCTTGACGGCGAGCTGGCGGTTCTGCGTCGCGTAGCAGATGTCGTCGCTCGGCGGGGAGATGAGCTGCGGGAACTTCTCCTTGAGGGCGTCGACGGTCTCCATCGTCTCGTCGACGGACAGCGTCGTCTGGGAGAGCCAGACGATCTTCGACTCGTCGCGGACGGTGATCTTCTCGACGTCCTTGGGGCCGTCGACGAGCTGGATGTGGTCCGGGGCCTCACCGGAGGTCCCGATGACCTCTTCGTGGCCCTCGTGGCCGATCAGGAGGATGTCGTAGTCCTCGTTCGCGAACCGGACGGCCTCCTTGTGGACCTTCGTCACCAGGGGGCAGGTCGCGTCGATCGTGGCGAGGCTCCCGCGCGCGGCCTCTTCGTGGACGACGGGGGCGACGCCGTGCGCCGAGAACATCACGATGTTCCCGGGGGGCACCTCCTCCGTGCGCTCGACGAAGACCGCGCCCTTCTTCTCCAGGGTCTGGACGACGTACTTGTTGTGGACGATCTCGTGCCGGACGTAGATCGGGGCCCCGTACTGCTCCAGGGCCTTCTCGACGGCGATCACGGCGCGGTCCACACCCGCGCAGTAGCCCCGGGGGGCGGCGAGCAGGACACGGCGGCGCGGCGAAGCGGTCATGCCTCCCATCGTAAGGGTGCGCCCGAGGGGTCGAAGATCCCCGCTTCGGGGAGACTGGCGGCACGCTACGCGCGCGTGGGCGGAGGCAAGCGATGCAGGACACCTCTCAGGACACCTCCCGGGACGTCGGTACGACGGCGTTGCGACGTACTCTCGGCTTCCGTGACCTCGTCGTCTACGGGCTGCTGTTCATCGCACCGATGGCGCCGGTGGGGGTGTACGGGACCCTCGACGCGAAGTCGCACGGCGCCGTCGCCCTCGTGTACGTCGTCGCGACGGTCGCCATGGCGTTCACCGCGTTCAGTTACGCCCAGATGGTGCGCGTCGCTCCGCAGGCGGGCTCCGTGTTCGCCTACGCGCGCGTGGGGCTCGGGAAAGGGGCCGGGTTCGTCGCCGGGTGGATGGCGATGCTGGACTACGTCCTCATCCCGGCCGTCGCCTATCTGTTCTCCGGGATCGCGATGAACTCGCTCGTGCCGGAGGTGTCCCGGTGGGTGTGGACGGCTCTCGCGGTCGTGGTCACGACCCTGTTGAACCTCTGGGGCGTGCGGGCCGCCGCCCGCGTGGGGCTGCTCGTGCTGGCCATGGAGATCGTCGTCCTGCTGGTGTTCGTCGTGTCGGCCGTCGTCGTCCTCGCGCGGGACGGGGCCGAGCGGGGGTGGTTGTCGCCGTTCACCGGGGACGGGTCGCAGGGGGGCTTCGCGATGTCGGCCGTCCTCGGAGCGGTCTCGGTGGCGGTGCTGTCGTATCTCGGCTTCGACGCGATCGCCTCCTTCGCCGAGGAGGTCACGGGCGGGTCCGCCCGGGTCGCCCGCGCGCTGCTTTTCTGTCTCGCCCTCGCCGGGGTGCTGTTCATCGCCCAGACGTACCTCGTCGCCCTCCTGGAGCCCCTCTCCTCGGCCCAGCTCGCCGCGGAGCCCGCCCGGCAGGGGTCGGCCTTCTACGACGCCGTCGAGGCGTCCGTCGGGGGGTGGCTGCACGATCTCGTCGCCGTCAGCAAGGCGATCGGCGCGGCGTTCGCCGCGCTCGCGGGGCAGGCCGCCGCCGGGCGCCTCCTGTTCGCGATGTCGAGAGACGGCCGCCTCCCACGCGTGCTGTCGAAAACCTCCTCCGGCGTCCCCCGGATCGCCCTCCTCTGCTCCGCCACCGTCACCCTCGTCGCCGCCGTCTGGGCCGCCCGCCGCGACGACGGCATGGACCACCTGGTGTCGATCGTCGACGTCGGCGCACTCACGGCCTTCACCCTGCTCCACGCCAGCGTGATCGGCTGGTTCGTCGTCCGGCGCGCGGGCGGGGAGGTGAGCTGGTGGCGACACGCACTGCTTCCCCTGCTGGGGGCGGCGATCACTGTCGCGGTGATCGTGGAGGCGTCGGAGACGGCGTTGACGGTGGGGGCGGTGTGGTTGGTGGTGGGGTTGGGGGTGTTGGTGGTTCAGCGGGGGCGGGGGGTGGGTGGTGTGGGCTGAGGCGGGTGGGTGGTGTGCGGCCGGTGGGTGGCTGGGGGCGGGGGGCGCTTGCCCGCGCGTGCGGGGTGCCTCCCCCAAGCTCTCCGAGCAGGGGGGACCCCCAGCCCACCCGTGCCCTGGCGGCACGACTGCCCGCAGCTGGGCGCAGGAAGGAGAAGTGGGTGCGGGTGGGTGTGTTTCAGGGGCGCGGGGAACTGCGCGAGCAACCACGAGGGACCCGCAGCCGAACCGCCCGCACCAGCGTCGGTCGCTTGTCCGACGGCGTGAGCGGTCGTCGTCAGGGGCGCGGGGCTGTATCTGATCTGCGGCTCCGCCGCGTGGGCGCGAACGGCCACGACGGGCCCGCGGCCGAACGACCCGCCCCGTTGTCGGTGGTGGCCGATACTCTCGACCGCATGGCTGTGAACACGTCCGCGGAAGCTCCCCTGCCCGTCGGGGAGGTGTCGCGGCTCATCGGGAGTTGGATCGATCGGCTGGGGGCGGTGTGGGTGGAGGGGCAGATCACGCAGCTGTCCAGGAGGCCCGGCGCCGGGGTTGTTTTTCTGACGCTGAGGGACGCCTCGCATGACATCTCCGTCGGGGTCACCTGCTTTCGGCAGGTCTTCGACGCCGTCGCCGATGTCGTGGGAGAGGGCGCCAGAGTCGTCGTGCTGGCGAAGCCCGAGTGGTACGCGCCCCGGGGGCAGCTGTCGCTGAGGGCCACCGAGATCAGGCCGGTCGGCGTGGGCGAACTGCTCGTGCGGCTGGAGCAGTTGAAGAAGGCGCTGGCGAGCGAGGGGCTGTTCGCGGCGGAAAGGAAGCGGCGGCTGCCGTTCCTGCCGCAGCTCATCGGCCTGGTGTGCGGAAGGGCCTCGGCGGCGGAGCGGGACGTGCTGGAGAACGCACGGCACAGATGGCCGGCGGTGAGATTCGAGGTGCGCAACGTCGCCGTACAGGGCGTGCACGCGGTCACGCAGGTCGTCCAGGCCGTGAAGGAGCTGGACGAGATGGAGGAGGTCGACGTCATCGTCGTCGCCCGAGGGGGCGGCAGCGTCGAGGACCTCCTCCCGTTCTCGGACGAACAGCTGGTGCGGACGGTCGCGGCGTGCCGTACCCCGGTCGTCTCGGCGATCGGCCACGAACCGGACAACCCCCTCCTGGACCACGTCGCGGACCTGCGCGCCTCGACCCCCACGGACGCCGCGAAGAAGGTCGTCCCGGACGTCGGGGAGGAGCTGGAGCGCGTACGGATGCTGCGCGGCCGGGCCCGGCGATGCGTGGAGGGGCTCGTGGACCGCGAGGAGCGGGGGCTGGCGCACGCGCTCGCGAGGCCGTCGATACAGGACCCGCACCGGATGGTGGCCGAACGGGAGGACCACGTCGCGTCGCTCCTGGAGCGCTCGCGCCGCACCCTCGGCCACCAGCTGGACCGCGCGGACTCGGAGCTGTCGCACACGCACGCGCGCGTGGTCGCCCTCTCCCCCGCGGCGACGCTGAAGCGGGGCTACGCCGTCCTCCAGCGGTCCGACGGCCACGTGGTCCGCGACCCGGACGAGGTCGCGGCGGACGAGACACTGCGCGCCCGGGTCGCCCGGGGCGAGCTGACGGTACGGGTTGAGGAGCGGGGAACACAGGAATGACGGACATGACCGGCACGAAGGACGAGACCCTCGGCTACGAGCAGGCGAGGGACGAGTTGATCGACGTGGTGCGCCGCCTGGAGGCGGGCGGTACGACGCTGGAGGAGTCCCTCGCCCTGTGGGAGCGCGGCGAGGAGCTGGCGAAGGTGTGCCGCCGGTGGCTGGAGGGCGCGCGGGCACGGCTGGACGCGGCACTGGCGGAGGAGGGCGAGGAGGACGCCGACTGAGCCTGCGTCCTCCGGACCACTGAGCCCCCCGAGTGACTTTGTTGAACGTTGAACATAAATGGCGTACGGTCGTGCACGTCAACCGGTCCGGCGTCCCGGATCGGGACGTGCACCTAAGGAAAGCCACGCATGTCTCTCGTTCTCGACCCCACCGCCCAGGACCTGCTGTTCCGCGAGGCCCACACCGCGAACGCCTTCACGGACGAGCCCGTGACCGACGAGCAGGTCCAGGCGATCTACGACCTGGTCAAGTTCGGCCCCACGGCGTTCAACCAGACGCCCCTGCGCATCACCCTGGTCCGCTCCCCCGAGGCCCGCGAGCGCCTCGTGAAGCACATGGCCGAGGGCAACCAGGCCAAGACGTCGACGGCCCCGCTGGTCGCGATCCTCTCCGCGGACAACGAGTTCCACCAGGAGCTGCCGACCCTGTTCCCGGCGTTCCCGCAGGCCAAGGACGTCTTCTTCGCCGAGCGCCCGGCCCGTGAGGGCTCCGCGAAGGTCAACGCCGCCCTCCAGGCCGCGTACTTCATCATCGGCGTGCGCGCGGCGGGCCTCGCGGCCGGCCCGATGACCGGCGTCGACTTCGAGGGCGTCCGCAAGGAGTTCCTCGACGACGACCACACCCCGCTGATGGTCGTCAACATCGGCCGCCCGGCCGAGGGCGCCTCGCACCCGCGCTCCCCGCGCCTCGCCTACGACGACGTCGTCACGACCGTCTGAGCGGCGCCGTACGGCCGCTGAGAGCCGTACGGCACAGAGAAGCCCCCCGGGAGCACCGGGGGGCTTCTTCGTGTGCGAGGGGGCGCTCAGGGGGTCTTGAGGGCACGGGCCATCTCGGCGAGGCGGTCGAAGGAGGCGGTGCCGGCGACGACGGTGGTGGAGCCGTCGGCGCCGTTCAGGACGAGCGCGTCGTACCGGCCGCCGGTCCAGCGGGTCCACTTCGCGCCGCCGATCTCGTCGGTGACGTCCGTCGCGGTCGAGCCCTGGCTCGCGTCGTCCACGAACTTGTCGCGCTTCTCCGACGCGGACTGCTCGACCTGGACGTACTGCCCGTCGGGCGCGCGGAAGCCGAGGTGCCAGGCGTCGGAGTCCGCGCCGTCGAACCGTACGGACGTCGCCTTCCAGGTCTCCGGCAGCCCCACGGGCGCGGAGATCGGGTACGACGCCGCGCGGCGGGCCGTCGCCAGCTCGACCGTGTAGTCGACGCGCTTGAGGTCGGGCTCCCCGTCGTCGTGCGGGATGAAGAGGTAGATGACGAATGCCGCCGCCACGATGAGCCCCAGGGAGAGGATCATGTCCCGGGCCGACTTCTGCTTGCCGTTCGAACCTGCCACGCCCCCTATCGTCGCAGGTGCCCCCCGCGCTCATCCGTGGGGTCCCCTGCTCATTTTTTCGTACTGGAGTTAGAGTCAGGAGTCAGACTCCCCGCCCCGGCCGTCGTCGTATCGGTCAGAAAGGTGCGCCCCGTGTCCGAGCACCATCACTTGCCGTCCGAGCTCGATGTCCCCTCCGAGGCCCCCGACCGCAACCTCGCACTCGAACTCGTCCGGGTGACCGAAGCCGCCGCGATGGCCGCGGGCCGGTGGGTCGGGCGCGGCGACAAGAACGGCGCCGACGGCGCCGCGGTGCGCGCGATGCGGACGCTCGTGTCGACCGTCTCGATGAACGGCGTGGTCGTCATCGGGGAGGGCGAGAAGGACGAGGCTCCGATGCTGTTCAACGGGGAGCGCGTCGGCGACGGCACCGGGCCCGAGGTCGACATCGCCGTCGACCCGATCGACGGGACGACGCTCACGGCGAAGGGCATGCCGAACGCGATCGCCGTGCTGGCCGCGACCGAGCGGGGGGCGATGTTCGACCCGTCCGCCGTGTTCTACATGGACAAGCTGGTCACCGGGCCCGAGGCGGCCGAGTTCGTCGACATCAACGCGCCCGTCGAGGTCAACATCCGGCGGGTCGCCAAGGCGAAGCGGGGCACCCCGGAGGACGTCACCGTCGTCATCCTGGACCGGCCGCGGCACGCCGGGATCATCAAGGAGGTCCGGCAGGCGGGGGCGCGGATCAAGCTGATCTCCGACGGGGACGTCGCCGGGTCGATCCTCGCGCTGCGGGAGGGCACCGGGATCGACCTGCTGCTCGGGGTCGGGGGGACGCCCGAGGGGATCATCTCGGCCTGCGCCGTGAAGTGCCTCGGGGGTGTCATCCAGGGGAAGCTGTGGCCCAAGGACGACGCGGAGCGGCAGCGGGCGCTCGACGCCGGGCACGATCTGGACCGGGTGCTGACGACCGAGGACCTCGTCAAGGGCGAGAACGTGTTCTTCGTCGCCACCGGGATCACGGACGGGGAGCTGCTGCGGGGCGTGCGGTACCGCTCGGAGACGGCGACCACCGACTCGATCGTCATGCGCTCCAAGTCGGGGACGGTCCGGCGGATCGACTCGGAGCACCGGCTGCGCAAGCTGCGGGCGTACAGCGCGGTGGACTTCGACCGCGCGAAGTAGCGCCACCGGCGGCAAGCGGCCCCACCGGCAACTGGAGAGGGCGTCCCTGCGGGGACGCCCTCTTTCCCGCGCCGGGAGTCTTCAGCCCGCCTGCGCGACCCGCGTGTCCGTCGCCCTCGCCGTCTTCTTCAGCTCCAGTTCCCGGCGGCGCCGGCGCGCGAGCACCACGCGGCGTTCCGCGGCGGTCAGGCCGCCCCAGACGCCGTAGGGCTCGGGCTGGAGGAGTGCGTGCTCGCGGCACTGGACCATGACCGGACAGCGGGCACAGACGCGTTTGGCGGCCTCCTCGCGGGAGAGGCGGGCCGCGGTGGGCTCCTTCGAGGGGGCGAAGAACAGTCCCGCCTCGTCGCGCCGGCACACCGCCTCGGTGTGCCAGGGGGCGTCTTGGTCCCGCACTGGCACCCGCTGGGCCGGAACGGCAGCTACCAGGGACGAATGCGGCGGTTGCAGCACGGTCTACTCCTGACGACGGCTTCGCGAGCGAGAGACGATTGCGAGAGGCGATGCAGCAAGCCCTACCCGCTGTACGCGTACCTATGCACTGAGTTCCGAACCGCGGGTTTCACATCCCTTCACAGGCGTCAACGGTCCAGATGCTTGTGCAAACTCCGGTCGACCTTGCGCTGAACCCGATCGAGAATGTCCGCGACGAGGCGCCCGCGTCTCGGTCTGCCCTCGATGCTGCCGAGCACCGCCCAGCCGTCCAGATAGACCACCGGGGCCTCCGGATCGCCCGCGTCGAGCGTGTCGACCTCGAAGCTGCCGAGGACACCGCCGCCGTTGCCCCGCAGCGAGACGTTCTCCGGGACGCGGACCTCGACGCTGCCGAAGACCGCGTACGCCTTGATGACGACCTGCTGGTACTCGAAGAGCGCCTCGCTGAGGTCGATCTCCACGCTGCCGAAGACCGCGTACGCGTGGATACGGCGGCCCGCGCGCCAGCGGCCTCGCCGGCCGGCCGCGCTGAAGACGGCGACGATGTTGTCGTCCGGGTCGGCCGGGAGGGCGGCCTGCGACGGGTGGGACGGTGCCGTCGGCCGCCCGGGGTGGGCGGCGGGGAGGTCCCTGACGAAGACCTCCAGTTCGCCGACCGTCTTCGCGGCGAGCACACCCTCGACGCGCTCGGCGTGCTCGTCAGCCGTGAGGCGGCCTTCCGCCAGGGCGTCGCGGAGGATGTCGGCGACGCGGTCGCGGTCGGCGTCCGACGCGCGCAGATCGGTCTGCTTCTGAAGGTCCACGACAGCAGCGTACCCAAACACGATAGATCGCGACACCCCTCCGGAATTTTCATTATCATCGAACTAAGCCTTGCCTCACCAGGGCGCTGTCGGTGGCAGGTTCTAGTCTGGAGAGCGCTTGCCAATGGAGGCCGGCCGCTGACCCGTCAAGTGAGGAATGGGCTCGATGCCTGAGTTCGCGTACACCGATCTGCTGCCCCTGGGAGAGGACACCACGCCCTACCGGCTGGTGACCTCCGAAGGCGTCTCCACCGTCGAGGGGCCGGACGGGCGGACGTTCCTCAAGGTCGAGCCCGAGGCGCTGCGCGCGCTCGCCGCGGAGGCGATCCACGACATCCAGCACTACCTGCGCCCCGCGCACCTCGCGCAGCTGCGCCGGATCGTCGACGACCCGGAGGCGTCCTCCAACGACAAGTTCGTCGCCCTCGACCTGCTGAAGAACGCGAACATCGCGGCGGCGGGCGTCCTGCCGATGTGCCAGGACACCGGCACGGCGATCGTCATGGGCAAGCGCGGGCAGAACGTCCTCACCGAAGGTGAGGACGAGAAGGCCCTCTCGCACGGCATCTACGACGCCTACCTGAACCTGAACCTGCGCTACTCGCAGATGGCTCCGCTCACGATGTGGGAGGAGAAGAACACCGGCTCCAACCTCCCGGCGCAGATCGAGCTGTACGCCACCGACGGCGGGGCCTACAAGTTCCTCTTCATGGCCAAGGGCGGCGGCTCCGCGAACAAGTCGTTCCTGTACCAGGAGACCAAGGCCGTCCTGAACGAAGCCTCCATGATGAAGTTCCTGGAGCAGAAGATCCGTTCGCTCGGCACGGCCGCCTGTCCGCCGTACCACCTCGCGATCGTCGTCGGCGGGACGTCCGCCGAGTACGCCCTGAAGACCGCGAAGTACGCCTCCGCGCACTACCTCGACGAGGCCCCCGCCGAGGGCTCCGCGCTCGGGCACGGCTTCCGGGACAAGGAGCTGGAGGAGAAGGTCTTCGAGCTGACGCAGAAGATCGGCATCGGCGCCCAGTTCGGCGGCAAGTACTTCTGCCACGACGTCCGGGTCATCCGCCTCCCCCGGCACGGCGCGTCCTGCCCCGTCGCCATCGCCGTCTCCTGCTCCGCCGACCGGCAGGCCGTCGCGAAGATCACCGCCGAGGGCGTGTTCCTGGAGCAGCTGGAGACCGACCCGGCGAGGTTCCTGCCGGAGACGACGGACGAGCACCTCTCCTCCGGTGAGGAGGACGTCGTCCGCATCGATCTCAACCAGCCGATGGAGACGATCCTCGCGGAGCTGACGCGGTACCCGGTGAAGACCCGCCTCTCCCTCTCCGGGCCTCTCGTCGTCGCCCGGGACATCGCCCACGCGAAGATCAAGGAGCGGCTCGACGCGGGTGAGGAGATGCCGCAGTACCTGAAGGACCACCCGGTGTACTACGCGGGCCCGGCGAAGACGCCCGAGGGGTACGCCTCCGGTTCCTTCGGCCCCACCACGGCCGGCCGGATGGACTCCTACGTCGAGCAGTTCCAGGCGGCCGGCGGCTCCAAGGTGATGCTCGCCAAGGGCAACCGCTCCCAGCAGGTCACCGACGCCTGCGACACCCACGGCGGCTTCTACCTCGGCTCCATCGGCGGCCCCGCCGCCCGCCTCGCCCAGGACTGCATCAAGAAGGTCGAGGTCGTCGAGTACGAGGAGCTCGGCATGGAGGCCGTCTGGAAGATCGAGGTCGAGGACTTCCCCGCCTTCATCGTCGTCGACGACAAGGGCAACGACTTCTTCCAGGACCCGGCCCCGGCCCCGACGTTCACCACGATCCCGGTACGCGGCCCGGGGCTCGTGTGATCCCCCCGGCTCCCCCGACTTCCCGCCGGGCGAGGTGACTTCGCGCCAACTTGGCCGCGTGGTGCGACGTCACCTCCACGGGCACACCCCTTCTCGTCCGGGACATGCCACAGTGAAACCGATGCCCGTAGTTCCGCGCATCGGTTTCGCTCGACACTCGAAGCTCGACACAAGAACTCGACACACGAAGGAGTGGTCGTGTCCCGTCGACTCAAGGTCTCGGTGGCGCTCGCCGCAGGAACGCTGGCGATGACCGGCGCACTGTCCGGCAGTGCCAGTGCCGTCCCGTCCCACAGCGCCAACTACCCCCTCTTCAGCTACGAGGGCAGCTACCCCGGGAACACCCCGTGCAGCGGCAGCTACAGCCTGGTCCGCCAGACCAGCGCCGTCGTCAGCGGTCGCACCATCGCGCTGAAGTATTTCTACGCGGGCGGCTGCGGCTCGTTCGCCCGGATCGAGAACGCGCCCCAGGGCTGTTACGCCTGGCTCGACCGTACGTCGTACGTCCCCAGCGGTACGCCGACCAGCTGGGACTGGGTGCGTGAGAGCGTCGACCCGGGGATCGACTACGCGTACACGCAGATCGGCAACAACCTCAACGGCCGGCTCTCGCGGGCCGCGCTGGTCTGCGGTACGACCGTCTACGCCAGGACCGCCTGGTACTGACCCGCCTCGGCACGGAGCGGCCCACGTGGACGGCGGAGCGCGGTGTGCCGCCGTTCACGTGCCGTGCGGACCGCGCGAGACGTGAATCACATGACCCGTGCGAGTGGTCATCCGGAACATCCGCGCCGCTCCGTTCGCTGTACAGGACATGAGCGACGTACAGGACACCGCCGGTTACCGCATCGAGCACGACTCCATGGGCGAGGTCAGGGTTCCCGCGCACGCGAAGTGGCGGGCGCAGACGCAGCGGGCCGTGGAGAACTTCCCGGTGTCCGGGCAGCGGATCGAGCGGGCGCACATCGAGGCGCTGGCCCGGATCAAGGGCGCGGCGGCGAAGGTGAACGCCGAGCTGAAGGTGCTGGACCAGGACATCGCGGCGGCGATCCAGGAGGCGGCCGAGGAGGTCGCGGCCGGGAAGTGGGACGACCAGTTCCCGGTGGACGTGTTCCAGACGGGCTCGGGGACGTCGTCCAACATGAACACCAACGAGGTGATCGCGACCCTGGCGAGCGAGCGCCTCGGGCGGGATGTGCACCCCAACGACCATGTGAACGCCTCGCAGTCGTCGAACGACGTCTTCCCCTCGTCGATCCACATCGCGGCGACGGCCGCCGTCACCCACGACCTGATCCCGGCCCTGGAGCACCTCGCGGCATCCCTGACCCGCAAGTCCCAGGAGTTCGCGGACGTCGTCAAGTCGGGGCGCACACACCTGATGGACGCGACCCCGGTCACGCTGGGACAGGAGTTCGGAGGGTACGCCGCACAGGTCACGTACGGCGTCGAACGGCTCCGCGCGTCCCTCCCCCGCCTCGCCGAACTCCCCCTCGGCGGCACGGCGGTGGGCACCGGCATCAACACCCCGCCCGGCTTCTCCGCGGCCGTCATCGCGGAGGTCGCCCGCGCCACCGGCCTGCCGCTGACGGAGGCCCGCGACCACTTCGAGGCGCAGGGCGCGCGGGACGGCGTGGTCGAGACGAGCGGCCAGCTCCGGACGATCGCGGTCGGCCTGACGAAGATCGCCAACGACCTGCGCTGGATGTCGTCGGGCCCGCGCACGGGCCTCGCCGAGATCTCCCTGCCCGACCTCCAGCCGGGCTCCTCGATCATGCCGGGCAAGGTCAACCCGGTGATCCCGGAGGCCGTGCTGATGGTCGCCGCGCAGGTCACGGGCAACGACGTGACGGTCGCGACGGCGGGCGCGGCCGGCAACTTCGAGCTGAACGTGATGCTCCCGGTGATCGCGAAGAACGTCCTGGAGTCGATCCGCCTGCTGGCGAACGTCTCCCGGCTGCTCGCCGACCGCACGGTCGACGGCGTCGTCGCGCACCGCGAACGCGCCCGCGAGTACGCCGAGTCGTCCCCGTCGGTGGTGACCCCGCTGAACAAGTACATCGGGTACGAGGAGGCCGCGAAGGTCGCCAAGAAGGCCCTCGCCGAGCGGAAGACGATCCGGCAGGTCGTCGTCGAGGGCGGGTACGTCGAGCGGGGCGATCTGACGGTCGAACAGCTCGACGAGGCCCTGGATGTCCTGCGGATGACACACCCGTAACCAGCGGTGACGCAGATTTAAGATCACGAGAACCATGACCGAAGCCACAGCGCTGGATGGCCTGAGCACCTAATATCTGGCCATGAGAGACGACGGAGCGGTGAGCGGCGTGGGTGGTGGGTCGGAGATCGTCCGCTGGGCGCCGGGCAGTCGCGTCCTGTGGCGCTACCGGGAGAACGGCGGCCCCGGCATCCACATCGCCCGTCCCGTCACCGTCGTCCGGGACGACGCGGATCTCCTCGCGGTGTGGCTCGCGCCGGGCACGGAGTGTGTGAAACCCCGTATGGCGGACGGCACATCGGTGCACGAGGAGCCGCTGGAGACCCGCTACACGAAGCCGCACACCGTACATCGCGAACGCTGGTTCGGGACGGGCGTGCTGAAGCTGGCGCGGCCCGGTGAACCATGGTCGGTGTGGCTGTTCTGGGAACCGGGCTGGCAGTTCAAGAACTGGTACGTCAATCTGGAGGAGCCGCTGGCCCGTTGGGCGGGCGGGGTGGACTCGGAGGACCATTTCCTGGACATCTGTGTGCACCCGGACCGGAGTTGGGACTGGCTTGATGAGGACGAGTTCGCACAGGCACAGCGGGTCGGGCTGATGGACGCCGCGGTGGCCGGGCGAGTGCGGTCGGCGGGGTGGGCCGCGGTGGAGGTGATCCGCGCCTGGGGCCCGCCGTTCGCGGACGGCTGGGAGAACTGGCGTCCCGATCCGTCCTGGAACGTCCCGGTCCTGCCGCAGGACTGGGACCGTACCCCCGTGCATGCCTCACCATGAGACCCTTGATGCGCCCCGGGACGGCAACCGTAGGATCGTCGTCCGGAAGGGCAGTGCGGCAGTAACTCCCGGAGCAGACACCAGGTCTGACCGAACGTCACCGAGGGGCGGCAGGACGTGAGCGAGGGGTACGAGGGCAACACCGGTACGGGCGGCGGCCAGTCGTCCCCCGGGGAGTCGAAAACAGCCTCCGGTCACACCGGCCTCCCGTTCCGGGGACACGTATTCCGGGTATCGGGTTTTCTGCGGGACCGACTGCGCGTACGGCGCGCAGCCCCGGACGGACGGATTCGACACGCGTGACGGAGCACCCGACCTCCTTCGAACGCCCTCAGGGCGTCGACCCCGCGGACCCCCGCGGGGCGCTCCTGCGTTCCCCGGTGCACGCACCAGGCACCGCGGCACTGGAGACACCGCCGTTCGACACGGGCGGCGACAGCACAGGCGACATGGGCAAGGACCCCGAGCACTCGCAGCCGGCGTCCGCGGAACAGGGCGCCCACCGCCCCCGCCCCGCGCCGGAGGGCATCCCCGTGCAGCCGGGCGGCGAGGCGCCGCAGGAGCGGCGCCAGGGCTCGGGCCTGCCGCCGGGGCAGCCGACGCCGATGCGGCGCGACGGCGACCGGCTGCGGTTCGTCGGCGCGGCCACCCGGCGCATCGCGCGCGGCATCGACCTCGACGAGATCGTGATGGGGCTGTGCCGGGCGACCGTGCCGACCTTCTCCGACGCGATCCTCGTCTATCTGCGCGATCCGCTGCCGGTCGGCGACGAACGGCCCACCGGTCCGCTCGTGCTGCGGCTGCGCCGGACCGACCGGATTCCCGAGGAGCAGGACTCCGAGGCGGGGTTCATCATCCCGGCGCCGCTGCCCGAGCCGTCCGAGATCTCCGAACTGTCGTCCGCGATCGCCGAGTTGTGCGAGGTGCGGCAGGGCGGGGCGCTCGCGGAGGTGCTGCGCGGGGTGCGGCCGGTGTTCGCGGACGCGCCCGCCGCCCGGGCGGCGCTGCCGGAACTCCTCGGCGAGGAGAGCCAGTTGATCGTACCCGGCGGGCAGCGCGCGATCCTCGCGCCGCTGCGCGGCCGGCGCCGGGTGATCGGGGCGACGGTCTTCATCCGGCGCGCCGACCGCTTCCCGTTCGAGCCGGACGACCTCCTCGTCGCCGCCCAGCTGGCCACGCACAGCGCGCTCGGCATCGACAAGGCCGTCCTGTACGGCCGCGAGGCGTACATCGCGGACGAGTTGCAGCGCACGATGCTGCCCGACCACCTCCCCCGCCCGACGGGCGTCCGGCTCGCCTCCCGCTACCTCCCGGCGGCCGAGACGGCGCGCGTCGGCGGCGACTGGTACGACGCGATCCCGCTGCCCGGCAGCCGGGTCGCCCTCGTCGTCGGCGACGTCATGGGCCACTCCATGACGTCCGCCGCGATCATGGGCCAGCTCCGGACGACGGCCCAGACGCTGGCCGGGCTCGACCTGCCGCCGCAGGAGGTCCTGCACCACCTCGACGAGCAGGCCCAGCGGCTCGGCCAGGACCGCATGGCGACCTGCCTCTACGCGGTGTACGACCCGGTCTCGCACCGCATCACCGTCGCCAACGCCGGTCATCCGCCGCCCGTGCTGCTGCATCTCGGCGGGCGGGCCGAGGTCCTCAAGGTGCCGCCGAACGCCCCGATCGGGGTCGGGGGCGTCGACTTCGAGGCCGTCGAACTGGACGCGCCCGCCGGCGGCACGCTCCTGCTGTACACGGACGGGCTCGTCGAGTCCCGGCTGCGGGACGTCTGGACCGGGATAGAGGCGCTGCGCGAGAAGCTCGCCGCGACCGCGCAGTTGACCGGCCCGGACCATCCGCCGCCGCTGGAGGCGCTGTGCGACGAGGTGCTCGACATGCTCGGTCCGGGCGACCGGGACGACGACATCGCGCTGCTCGCCGCCCGGTTCGAGGGGATCGCGCCCAGTGACGTCGCGTACTGGTTCCTGGAACCGGAGGACGCGGCGCCCGGCCGTGCCCGCCGCCTCGCCCGACGGGCCCTGGCCCGCTGGGGACTCGAGGAGCTCAGCGACTCCGTCGAGCTGCTGGTCAGCGAGGTCGTCACCAACGCCGTGCGGTACGCCTCCCGGCCGGTGACCCTGCGGCTGCTGCGCACGGACGTCCTGCGCTGCGAAGTCGGGGACGACGTACCGCAGTTGCCGCGGCTGCGGCAGGCGCGGGCGACGGACGAGGGCGGGCGGGGCCTGTACCTCGTCAACAAGCTGGCCCGGCGCTGGGGTGCGACGCGGCTCAGCACCGGCAAGGTCGTCTGGTTCGAGCTGAACCGGAGCTGAGTTCCTGTCCGTTCAGGGCACGGGAACGTGAAGAGGCGCCCGGTACCGGGAAGGTACCGGGCGCCTCTTCGTGCTCCGCCGGCGTCCGTCTACCGGCTGTCTACTGGCTGTCTCCAGGGTCGAACGGGTTCCCTCCGGTGCTCCCCACGGTGTCCCCGCCCGTCGGGGTCGGTGACGGGGAGTTGCTCGGGGTCGGCGACGGGCTCGGGGAGTTCGTCGGCGTCGGGGTCGGGGTCGGCGACGGGCTCGGAGAGTTGCTCGGCTTCGGGGACGGGCTCGGCGAGCTGGTGGGCGACGGGTTCGCGGTCGGGCTCGGGGTGGGGCTCGCCGTCGGCTGGACGGCCGCGCCCTGCGTGGTGTCCAGGTCGAACTTGGAGACCTTCGTGGAGACGCCGAACGTGTACTCGGCCCAGATCTGCGCCGGGTAGCCACCGCCGTTGATCCGGCCCTTGCCGGGGATGAGGCCGGTCGCGCCGGTCAGGGTGACCTGGGGGTGCGGGGCCTTCGCGGACTCGCCGAAGAGGCCGACGGACGTCACCAGGTCGGGCGTGTAGGCGGTGAACCAGGCCGACTTGTTGTCGTCCGAGGTGCCCGTCTTGCCGGCCACCTTCTGGCCGTTGCGCTTGTCGTTGTCGCGGACGGACGTCTTGGCCGTACCGTCGTCGACCACGCCGGTCAGCACCGAGGTGACCGTGTCGGCGGCCTCGCGGGAGATGACCTCCTCGCCGATCGGGTTCGGCTTGATCGTCATCGTGGAGGACTCGGCCTCCTCGATGATCGCCGGGGTGACCTTCTTGCCGTGGTTGTCGAGCGTGGCGTAGACACCGGCCATCTGGAGGGGGCTCGCGCCCATCGTGCCGAGGGTCTGCGCGGGGACGGCCTTGAGGTCGGCGGTGTCCATGCCGAGGGCCTTGGCCGTCTCCATCACCTTGTCCATGCCGACGTCCACACCGAGCTGGGCGAACACCGAGTTGATGGACTTGTTCATCGCCGTCTGGACGGTGACCGGGCCGTAGTCCTGGTCGTCCTCGTTCTCCGGGGCGAAGCCGATCGCGCTGCCGACGACCGGGCGCTTGCTGGTGCCGTCGTACATCGAGTTCACGCTGATCGTGTCGCCGTCCTGGTTCTTCGCGTCGTGCGCGAGGGCGGCGGCGAGGATGACCGGCTTGAAGGTGGAGGCCGGCTGGTAGTCGGTGCGGGTCGCGTTGTTGAGGTAGTGCTCCAGGTAGTCCGTGCCGCCGTACATCGCGACGACCTTGCCGGTCTTCGGGTCGACGGAGACGGCGCCGGCCTGGACGTCGCCGTCCACGGAGCGCTTCTTCTTGTCGAGCTTGCTGGTGAGCTGGTCCTTGACGGCGGCTTCGAGGGCCGCCTGCTTCTTCTTGTCGATGTTGAGGGTGATGGTCCAGCCGCCCCGGTCGACGAGGGCGTCGGCCTCGGACCTGGTGGCGGCCCGGCCGCTGGCGACGAGCTGGCGGGCGAGTTCCTTGTTGGCCGCGTCGACGAGGTAGCCGACCTGGCCCTTCTTGCCGGCGGCGGGCTTGGGGTCGAGCGGGATCGGGAACTTCATGGCGTCCCGCTCGGTCTTGTCCAGCCACTTCTGGCCGACCATGTTGTCCAGGACGTAGTTCCAGCGGGCCTGGACGAGCTTCTTGCCGGTCGGGGTGGCCGCCGCCCAGTCGTACTGGCTGGGGGCCTGGAGGAGGGCGGCGAGGTAGGCGCCCTGTTCGACGGTGAGCCGGTCGGCGTCGACGCGGTAGTACGCCTGGGCGGCGGCCTGGATGCCGTACGCGCCACGGCCGTAGTAGCTCGTGTTGATGTACCCGGCCAGGATGTAGTCCTTGGACTTCTGGCGGTCCAGCTTCAGGGAGATGACGATCTCCTGGAGCTTGCGGGTGACCGTCTGTTCCTGGGTGAGGTAGTAGTTCTTGACGTACTGCTGGGTGATGGTCGAACCGCCCTGCGCGCCGCGCCCGGCGACCGTGTTGAGGATGCCTCGGGCGGTGCCCTTCAGGTCGACGCCGGAGTCGTTGTAGAAGGTCTTGTTCTCGGCGGCGACGAACGTGCGCTGCACGGGCTTGGGGATCTTGGAGAGGGCGACGTTCTCGCGGTTGAGGTCGCCGTCGCGGGCGAGGACCGTGCCGTCGCTGTAGCGGATGACGTTGCTCTGCTTGAGGGCGTCGGCGTTCCCCGTGGGGATGTCGATCATCATGTACGCGGCGATGAAGGCGCCGATGGCGAGGAGGCAGGCGCCGAGGAACGTCCCCAGGACCTTCTTCCAGGTGAACATCCTGCGCAGGAGGCTGCGGCCGTCCTTCTTACCCTTTTTCTTACCGCGCGCTTGCGCCTGCGCCGCTCGCCGGGCCGCGGCCCGGCCGCCGGGTATCGGGCCCGGGTCGGCGCTCGCCTCGGCGGGCGGTTCGGTCAGTGTCGGCGCCGCGCCGGAGGCCCGGGAGTCGGCGGCGGGTTCCTGCGCCGAGCGGTCCCTGGGCGCGGCGCGGCGGCCACCGCGCTGTCGCGCACGTCTGTCGTCCGCTCGTCCCATGAGTCCGCTCGCTCCGCTTCCTTCTCAGCAGTCAGCTCAGAAAACTAACATCGCTCTCTATGACAAAGGTCCGCCGATGCGGACTCTTACGGGCGTGAGAATCAGCACCCGGGCACAACGGGCCCCAGGGGTACACCGGTTCCACCCCAATGTTTCGACGCTTCCGAACGGCTTCAGGTTGCCGCGGGCCGAAAAAGTGATATCACTTAGCTAGACCAACGCTAGTGACCTCGGGGGGACGACCCATGACTGAAACGAACATGACGGACAATTCGCTCACGCCGGTGGAGGAGCTCATCGAGGAGTTCCCGGCGCACAGCGTCGGCGGCGGGCTCGCCCTGCTGCTCGGGCTCCTCGGGACGTTCGGCGGCATCGGGGCGGCGGTCTCCGCGGCGGCCGTGACGTCCGTCGCCGGGAAGGCCGTCCTCATCACGGGCGGCATCCTCGTCTCGATCACCGCGCTCTTCTTCCTCTGCGGGCTCAACATGATCGCGCCGGGTGAGGCCAGGGTCGTCCAGCTCTTCGGGCGCTACCGGGGGACCCTGCGGGACGACGGCCTGCGCTGGGTCAACCCCCTGACCTCCCGCACGAAGCTCTCCACCCGGGTCCGCAACCACGAGACGCCGGTCCTGAAGGTGAACGACGCGTACGGCAACCCGATCGAGCTGGCCGCCGTGATCGTGTGGCGCGTCCAGGACACCGCGCAGGCCACCTTCGAGGTCGACAACTACCTGGAGTTCGTCGCGACCCAGACCGAGGCCGCCGTCCGCCACATCGCCATCGAGTACCCGTACGACGCCCACGACGAGGACGGCCTCTCGCTGCGCGGCAACGCCGAGGAGATCACCGAGAAGCTGGCCGTCGAACTGCGCGACCGGGTGCGGACCGCCGGTGTCCAGATCATCGAGTCACGCTTCACGCATCTCGCGTACGCTCCTGAGATCGCCTCCGCGATGCTTCAGCGGCAGCAGGCGGGCGCGGTCGTCGCGGCGCGGCGGCAGATCGTCGACGGGGCGGTGGGCATGGTGGAAGCGGCCCTCGCGCGCATCACGGAACAGGACATCGTGGAACTCGACAACGAGCGCAAGGCGGCGATGGTGTCCAATCTGATGGTCGTCCTGTGCGGCGACCGCGCCCCGCAGCCGGTCCTCAACACCGGAACCCTCTACTCGTGACCCCCACCCCCGGCGACCGCCGCCCGCAGCGCAAGCAAGTCCTGCTGCGGCTCGACCCCGCCGTCTACGACGCCCTCGCCCGCTGGGCCGGCGACGAACTCCGCTCCGCCAACGCACAGATCGAGTTCCTGCTGCGGAAGGCGTTGCAGGAGGCGGGGAGGTTGCCGGGGGGGACGGGGCCGCTGCCGCGCCGGGGACGCCCGCCGTCCACCTGATGCCGTACGGCGTCGAGTCGCCCTACGGCTGCACGACTTGCCCGGTGTCTGGGACCTCGTCCGCGCTCGGACTGTGGACGCTGCCGTCGGTCGCGTCCACGACCGCGGAGAGCAGTGTGCCGCCGTCGCGTGCGGAGAGCCGCCAGTGGACCCGCCAGCGGCCGTCCCTGCGCTCCGCCAGCAGGACCGGCTCCGTCCGCTCCCCCTCGCCGGCCGCGAGCCCGTGCGCCGTCTCGAACCTCTCCCACGCCTCCCGCTCGCCGATCCGGGACTCCGGAAGCCGTGGGTCCTCGATGTGCCGCGCGATGAGGTCGATCATCCGGCCCGACGGTTCTATCGCGATGTTCAGCCGCATCGGCATGAGGACGTCGCCGCTCCGGCGACGCCACTCCACCATCCAGCCGATGCCGACCGTCTCGTCGATGGCCCGCACACTGACCTTCGATCCCGGCAGGGCCCAGGGCGCGTAGCTCGCGGCGTACTCCTCGGCGACCTTCTTCGCGTCCTGCGCGGTGCCGACCCTGCGGCTCACCCCGGGGATCTCGTAGGCGTGCACCCCCTCGCCGTGCGAGCTGGGGGTGAAGTGCGCGGTGAACTGCTCCCGGTCGGGCCATGAGATCTCGGCGTACCCTCCACCGGCCAGCGGCATCGACACGACCGCCGTCCCGTCTCCGTGGTCGAAGTAGAGGGCGCCCTTCACCTCGGGGGCCGCCCGGAAAGCCTTGCCGAGCGCGTCGTCGAGCGCACGCGCCTGTTCTGCGGTCGCCGCGGGGATCTCCGACGGCTGGAACACCTTCGTGGGCTCGATGAGCGTCACCCAGGCGGCGACGACAAGCGCGGCCACCGAAGCGCCGACGAACCCGGCACGCCGTACGAAGCCCCGGGACAGTGCCTTCCCCTTCCCCACCCGACGGTCGATCAACGCGCCGACAGCCGCCCCGGCCAGAGCGCCCGCCACGTTCGCCACCAGATCGTCGGTGTCGCACAGGCGGCTGATGAAAGGCACCGTCGCCTGCGCGGTCTCCACCACAGCCGTGAACACGACGCCCGAAGCGACAGCCGGCAGAACCCTGCGAGTCGCCAGCACGGCGAACAGCCCGAAAGGCACGAACAACAGGACATTGAGCTGCCCCTGCGTACTGGCGAACGCCGCCGTCACATCCGGATTGACCGCGCACTCGTACGTCAATACCCCACTGCCCGACCACGAGGTGAGCACCACGGGCCCAACCGTCGCCCCTCCCCACAGCCCATAGAAAACGGCCCGCACCCTCCCCACACGACGAACAGCAACAAAATAAACACCAAACCCCGCCACCAGGGTTACCGATATAGCCAAGGCCAGAAAAACCAAATGCCCTTGGAAGACGGCTTCGATCAAGGTATATCCCAATTCCAAAGCGCGAGGCGCTTCACCGGCTGAAAGTTCCAGGACTCACCAGCCAGGAAAACGCCTCGCGCGAGCGACCAGGTCAGCAGGGATCTGCCGGGGGCGTGATGTAGGTAGTACCGCCGCTGGTCACGAGCTTCCCGTAGAAGGCGGAGCAACTGGCGCCCACGGTCCAGGTTCGCTCGTAGTGGAAGGGCGCGCTGGACATGTTGATGAACCCGGAGTAGACACTGCTTCCGGAACGCTCGTAACCGAGCCTGGCGGAAAGGCTGTTCCCGCCCGTACGGTAGTAGTTCACCGTGACATAGTTTCCGGCGGCCTGGGTTCTCACGCTGAGTACACCGTTCGAAAGACTGGTACAGCGGTCCCACTGGGTAATACGGCCATCGCTGGGGCAGGAAGTGGCACCGGCCGCGGAAGCGGGTACGGCATTGAGGCCGATTACCGCGAAAGCCGCGACTCCGATGACTGTGGCTCGTAAACCTGACTGCATGACGCGGACCTCATTCTTCGGGAACGAGTAAATGATCATGTACGCGTCGCAACGTATCACGAGTCTCACGGGAGGTGACCGTCAGGTTTTCGCCCATGATCATCGATGCCGAAAATCGACGATCGACGTCTGAAAAGGTTGACGGCCCCGGTCGGCGGGGCCGAGTGGGGCCGTCAGGCGAGAAGGGGAAGTCAGTCCTTCAGGATTTCCTCCGCCTCCAGTGTCACCCCCACCGCCTGGATCACCGAGGCGATCTTGAACGCCTCCTGGATGACCTCGCGGTCGACTCCCGCCTTGCGCAACACCTGTTCGTGGGAGTCGAGACACGCCCCGCACGCGTTGATCGCCGACACCGCGAACGACCACAGCTCGAAGTCGACCTTCTCGACGCCGGGGTTGGCGAGGATGTTCATGCGGAGGCCGGCGCGGAGGTTGTTGTAGTCGGGGTCGGAGAGGAGGTGGCGGGTGCGGTAGAAGACGTTGTTCATGGCCATGACGGAGGCGGCTGTCTTGGCGGCCTTGTAAGCCTCCGGGGTCAGCATCTCCCTTGCGTCCGGCGCCAGTTCGCGTAGGACGATCGGGGAGCGGGAGGCGATGGCGGTTGCGAGGACCGTGCCCCACAGCTGCTGAGGCGTGAGGTCGGAGTTGGTGACGACCGAACTCAGGTTGAGGCGGAGGTCCTTGGCGTAGTCCGGTATCGCGGACTTGAGGGTGTCGAGGGACATAGTCACTCACCCGCCAGGAGCCGCGCCGCGTCGAGCGTGGACTCGCCCTTGGTCCAGTTGCAGGGGCACAACTCGTCGGTCTGGAGGGCGTCCAGCACGCGCAGCACCTCCTTGGGGTTGCGGCCGACGGAGCCGGCGGTGACCATCGTGAACTGGATCTCCCGATTCGGGTCGACGATGAAGACCGCGCGCTGGGCGAACCCGTCCTCCCCCTCGATGCCGAGATCCCGCATCAGCTCGTGCCGCGAGTCCGCCAGCATCGGGAACGGCAGGTCACGCAGGTCGTCGTGGTCCTTGCGCCAGGCGTGGTGGACGAACTCGGAGTCCCCGGAGAAGCCGAGGACCTGCGCGTCACGGTCGGCGAACTCCTCGTTCAGCTTGCCGAACGCGGCGATCTCGGTGGGGCAGACGAAGGTGAAGTCCTTGGGCCACGCGAACACCACGAGCCATTTGCCTTCGTATGTTTTGTGGTGGATCGTCTCGAACTCCTTGCCCTTCTCCAGCGAGACACAGGCCGTCAGTTCGAACTCGGGGAACTTGTCACCGACAGTGAGCACGAGCGCTCCTCGTATCAGGGGTTGGACGAGGCAGATGCTTGCACAAGGTGCATTGATTGCGGAAATAGCTATTATCGGACCTCCTGATGGGAGGCGGCTGTCGATGACCGTGAGTAACGTCGGGGCCAAGAGGCGCCAGCCCAGTCTGGCCCAGCTACGGGCGTTCGCGGCGGTCGCGGAGCACCTGCACTTCCGGGACGCCGCGGCGGCGATCGGCATGAGCCAGCCCGCGCTCTCCGGGGCGGTCGCCGCGCTGGAGGAGACCCTGGAGATGACGCTCCTGGAGCGGACGACGCGCAGGGTGCTCCTCTCCCCGGCGGGCGAGCGGATCGCCGTTCGCGCCAGGGCCGTCCTCGCGGAGGTCGGTTCCCTGCTGGAGGAGGCGGAGGCCGTCCGCGCGCCCTTCACCGGCACGCTGCGGCTCGGCGTCATCCCGACGGCCGCGCCGTACCTCCTGCCGACGGTCATCGGCCTGGTCCACGACCGCTACCCCGCCCTGGACCTCCAGGTCCACGAGGAGCTGACGGCCGGCCTCCTCGACGGCCTCGCGACGGGCCGCCTCGACCTCCTCCTGCTGGCGGTCCCCCTCGGCGTCCCCGGCGTGACCGAACTCCCCCTGTTCGACGAGGACTTCGTCCTGGTCACCCCGCTGGACCACCCCCTCGGCGGCCGACAGGACGTCCCCCGCGAGCGGTTGCGGGAGGTCACCCTCCTGCTCCTCGACGAGGGCCACTGCCTGCGGGACCAGGCTCTCGACGTCTGCCGCGAGGCGGGCCGCGCCGACACCCCGGTCACCACGACCGCCGCGGGCCTCTCCACCCTCGTCCAGCTCGTCGCCGGCGGCCTCGGCTGCACGCTCCTGCCGGCCACCGCCGTCACGGTCGAGACCGCCCGCAACCCCCGCCTGCGCACCTCCACGTTCGCCGCGCCCGCGCCCGCCCGCCGCATCGCCCTCGCGGCGAGACGCGGTGCGGCGAGGGCGGCGGAGTACGGGGAGTTGGCGACGGCGCTGCGACCGCTGCCGGTGCGGACACTCGACTGACGTGCCACAAAAGGAAGTCACGCAAAAGGGAGTCGCACAAAAGGGAGTCGGGCGGGCAGGCCCCCACGGCCCACCCGCCCGAGAGCGGCCCTGCTTCCCCACGCCGCTCCGCACCGGCCCCTGCGGCTCCCCCAAGTCGCCCGCAGGACCCCGGAGTTCTACTCCGTCCGCAGCCCGTCCGGCTTCAGCAGCTTCAGCAGCGGCGGCAGACTCAGCAGCGTCACCAGCAGGACGACCCCCGCCGCGATCCCGGTCATCGTGAACACCCCGGACCAGTCGATCCGGACGCTCTCGCCGGTCATGCCCAGCAGGATCGCCCCGAGGGCGATGCCGATACCGGTCGCGAGGACCAGACCGAGGCCGATCGGGACGGCCGTCTGCCACAGCACGGACAGCGAGAGCGTCCGCCGCCGAGTGCCGAAGGCGACCAGCGCGGAGAGCAACTTCCGCCGCTCACGCAGCTGTTCGAGCTGCGAGACGAGGAGGCTCGCGCCGATCAGACCGAGCACACAGGTCGCGCCGACCAGCAGACCCGTACGGATCTTCGCGTAGTCCTCGTTCGTCCGGGTCTCGTTCCACATCATCGGCTCGTTCCCCGGGTCGAGCCGGGCCGCCGTGTTCCGGACCAGTTCGGGCGCGTCGGCCACGGACCGGTCGAGGCTGATGAAGACACTGCCGTACGCGGTCTTCTCCATCCCCTTCGGCAGGGCCTTCGGCGTCATCAGCACCCCGAAGTGCCGGTCCCCCCTGAGGTCGTCGATCGCGCGGGCGGTCTTGATGCCGGCCGGCACGGTCCACGTCGACAGGCCGGGCTTCTGCGGGTCCAGCCCGTAGTGGATGACCGTACCGGTCTTCAGCAGGCCCATGTCGTCGCCGGTGCCGCTTCCGTCCGGCTGCCGCGAGACCGTGTCGGACTCGTAGCCCTCACCGCCTCCGGGCACCCGGAAGACGTCCCCGTCCGCGCAGGACGGCAGCGCGGCCACATCCCGCAGGCTCACACAGTCACCGATCGTGACCTGGACGTAACGCCCGCTGCCGTCCTCGGACTTGAAGTAGGTCTCGTCCCCGATGTACGCCGTGGCGTTCGCGGTGGCCCGCTCCACCCCGGCGGTCTTCTCGAACTCGGTCTTGTACGCGGCCATCCGGTCGTACGACGACACCGATACCTGCATGGACGCACGCCGGGTGTCCTGACCGGTCTTCTCGGTGTAGTCGCCCCCGATACCGGCGAACAGCATCTGGAGGGCGATCGCCCCGGCGACGGCGACGGCCACCCCGTTGACCATCCGGGCCGCCGTACCGCTGCTCAACTGGAGCCGCCGTACCGCCAGTTGCCACGACACCCCGCCGGAGCCGAGCCGGGCGACGGTCGTCTCGACGAGCCACGGCAGCAGCGCGGTGACACCGATGAGCAGCAGGACGACACCGGCGACGACGAGGTACTCGTTGAAGGTGCCGCCGCTGCGCCCCTGCCCGATCATCGGGTAGAGCAGCCCGGCCCCGGCGACCGGCAGCAGCAGCCGCCACCACAGCCGGCGCCGTGAGGGACGCGCGGTGCGCACCACGCCCAGCGGTTCGATGACGACACCGCGCAGGGTGAGCAGCGTGACCCCGACGGCCGCGGCCGGGACCGCGACGATCACGAGCAGGGCGAGGAGCGGCGAGGGCTTCAGGTCGCCGGGCAGCACGCTGATCCCCGCCAGCTCGACCTGCCCGGCGAGCTGACGGCCGATCAGGAAGAACGCGGCGCCGAACACGAGCCCGAGGAGCGCCCCCGCGAGCGCCTCGCCGGCCGCGATCCGCCGCGTCATCAGCCCGTCCGAGCCGACCAGCCTGAGCGCCGCGAGCCGCTTGTCCCGCCGCTCGCCACCGATCCGTACGGCCGCCGAGACGAACACCCCGACGGGCATCAGCAGGACGACGATCACGATGACCGTGAGCAGCACGAGGACCGGATCGGGTGCCTGGGGATCGGCCTTCTGAGTCCGCCCGAGCCGCTCGAAGCGCATGACCTCGCCGCCGTCGAACTTCTTGTCGAGGCCGGCGACGGTCGCGTAGTACGACAACTCCTGGGCGCCGACGATCCCTTGGTCCCCGATGGTCCCGACGACCTCGTACGGCAGCCGCTCGCGCAGCAGCTTCCCGGAGTCGGAGGCGAGGAGTTCCTTCAGCTTCGGCGAGACGACCATGCCGCCCGCCTTCGGGTACTCCTTCACGCCGGGCGGCAGCGGAGCGCGCGGCCCCTCCGGCTCGATCAGCCGCCCCCGTACCGACACGTCGTGGTACGTGGTGTCGGTGCGGACGAGCAGGAACGTGTCGTCGGACCTCTTCGGCGCGGTCTCGGAGTCGTAGGACCAGTCCGAGCGGGCGTCCTCGCGGGCGTCCCGCGCGTTGAGCGCGCTCGGCACCGCCGCCGTGAGCAGCAGCAGCGCCACCCCGAGCCCCACCCCGACGGCCGTCAGCAGCGCCCGCGACCACCCCTCGCGTCCCCCGGCGAACGCGAACCGCGTCCCCATGACGAGGTCCCGGCTCCACGATCTGGCCTTGCTCATACGACGCGCTCCATGTCCCGCGACTTCCCGTCGCGTACGACGATCTCGCGGTCGGAGTAGGCGGCGACGCGGGCTTCGTGGGTGACGAGGACGACGGCGGCGCCGGTCGTGCGGGCGGCCTCGGTCAGCAGCTCCATCACGCGCTCGCCGTTCAGGGAGTCCAGCGCGCCGGTCGGCTCGTCGGCGAACAGGACCCGCGGGCTGGTCACCAACGACCGTGCCACGGCGACGCGTTGGCCCTGGCCGCCGGAGATCTCGCCGGGGCGCTTACGGCCCAGGTCGTCGACTTCGAGGCGTTCCATCCAGCCGAGGGCGGTCTTCTCGGCGGCCTTGCGGGAGGTGCCGTTCAGGCGCAGCGGCAGGGCGACGTTCTCGACGCAGGTCAGTTCGGGCACCAACTGGCCGAACTGGAAGACGAATCCGAACTCCGAGCGGCGCAGGGCGCTGCGCTGGGCGTCGTTCATCGTGGCCATCTCGCGGCCGTCGTACAGGATCGAGCCCGAGTCGGGGGTGACGATCCCGGCGAGGCAGTGCAGGAGCGTCGACTTGCCGGAGCCGGAGGGGCCCATCACCGCGACGACCTCGCCGGGGTGGATGGAGAACTCGGCGCCGTCCAGGGCGAGCGTCGGGCCGTACGCCTTGCGGAGGTTGTCGGCGGTCAGGAGGGAGCCGGCGGGGGCGGTCATCGGGCCACCACCTCGCGGAGCTTCTCCAGTCGGGCGGCGGTGAGTTCGAGCCAGCGCAGGTCGGCCTCCAGGTGGAACAGGGCGTGGTCGCAGATGAGTTGGTCCGCGAGGTCGCCCTTGCGCTTGCGGTCGGTGAGGATGCGCATGCTGCGCAGGTGCTCGGAGCGCTGCGTGTCGAGGATGTCCCCCGCGTCGCGCCCGGTCAGCAGCGCCAGCACGACCTTCGTGTACAGCGCGGACTGGAGGTACGGTTCCGGCTTCTCCGGCGTCGCGAGCCAGCGTTCGACGTCCGTGACGCCGGCGCCGGTGATCGCGTACCGCTTGCGCTCCGGGCCGTCGCCGGCCTCGACGCCGTCGACCTCGACGAGGCCGTTCTTCAGCAGCCTCGACATCGTCGAGTAGACCTGGCCGTAGTGCAGCGGCCGGTCGTGACCGAACTTCTCGTCGAAGGCCCGCTTGAGGTCGTAACCGTGGCGAGGCCCGGACTCCAGGAGTCCCAGGAGGGTGTGACCGATGGACATGGGGAGGACTGTACATGCGGTGTATACGCCGCGTGTATACGCGGGGTGTACAGCCGACCGTGGGAGGGCGTGTCCGTGCAGGTGGGGGCCGATTGTCACGGCTTTGGAACAGGGGCGGACCGATGCTCAGAGAGGCGCGTCGTCCGGTTCCCCGACCTCGTCCGCCAGCTCCGCCTGTTCGCTCGCGTACCTGCGCAGATAGCCCACCACCGTGTTCGTCACGGCGACCAGCGGCACCGCCACCACCGCTCCCCCGATCCCCGCGACCATCCCGCCCGCGGCGACGGACAGGACGACGGCGAGGGGGTGCACCCGGACCGCGCGGCCCAGGATGAAGGGCTGGAGGATGTGCCCCTCGATCTGCTGGACGGCGAGGACGACGGCGAGGGTCATGACGGCGGTGAAGACGCCCTGGGTCACCAGGGCGACCAGGACGGCGAGGGCGCCGGAGGCGACGGCTCCGACGAGCGGGATGAAGGAGAAGAGGAAGATGAAGACGGCGAGCGGGACGGCCATCGGGACGTCGAGGAAGTAGATGCCGATGCCGATGAAGATGGCGTCGATCAGGGCCACCACCACCGTGCCCCTGACGTACGCCGTCAGCGTCGCCCAGGCGCGGGGGCCGGCGCCCGCGACGCCCTCGCGGGCCGCGGCGGGGACGAGCTTGAGGGCCCACTCCCAGATGCGGCGGCCGTCGTACAGGAGGAAGAGGGTGGAGAAGGCGGCCAGCAGGATGCCCGTCAGGAGTTCGACGATGACCGTCACGCCTTCGAGCCCGGCGGAGGTGATCGAGTCGGCGTTCGCGCCGACCGCCTCGCGGAGGTTCTTGGCGATCGCGTTGATCTGTTTGTCGGTGACGTGGAAAGGGCTGTCGAGGAGCCAGCGGCGCAGGTCGTCGATGCCGGACTGGATCTGGTTGGAGAGGTCGTCGATGTTCTCCATGACCTGCCAGGTGACGAACCACCCGAGCAGCCCGATGACGACGAACCCGAGGACGGCCGTGAGGGCGGTGGCCAGGCCCCGCGGCACCCCGCGCCGCTTCAGGAGGGCGACGGTCGGTTCGAGGAGGGCCGTCAGCAGCAGGCCGATGACGAAGGCGAAGACGACGAGCTGGACCGCGCTGATGACCCGCATCAGAATCCAGACGGTCCCGGCGAGCACGAGCAGCCGCCACCCGGCCTCGGCCGCGACCCGCACGCCCCAGGGGACGGCCTGGGCGGGGTCGGGACGGGGCCCGGAGGGGCGAGTACGGACCGGGCGGGCGGCGGGCTTCGACACGGCAGGCCCCGACGCACCGGACTTCGAGGCGCCGGACTTCGATGCCGCAGACGACTCCGCGGCCGACTCCACCGCCGACCCGGCGTCAGGCTCCCGCTTCGGGTGCGGTTCGTCCAGCACCCCGCCGTCCCGCTCGACCTCCGCGCGCCGTTCGTCGAGCCGCTCCCCCATCTCGGTCAGCCCCGCGCCGAGCCTGCCGAGCCACCCTGGTACCCGCGACATGATCCGACCTCTTGCCCCGTCTCTTCGCACCACTCCCTCCCTGGGAGTCGTCCGCACCCGACCGTACAGGGCGACAGCCCCTCCCTAATGACGGGGAGGGGCTGTCGGAGGTTGAGAAAACCGGTAGGGCTAGTACCAGTTGTTGGCCTGCCAGAACGACCAGGCGTCACACGGGCTGCCGTAGCGCTCGTTCATGTAGTTCAGGCCCCACTTGATCTGCGTGGCCGGGTTGGTCTGCCAGTCGGAGCCGACCGAGGACATCTTCGAGCCGGGGAGCGCCTGGAAGAGGCCGTACGCGCCCGAGGAGGCGTTGACGGCGCGGTAGTTCCAGCTCGACTCGTGGTCGACGATGTTCGAGAAGCACTGCCACTGGCCGCCCGCGACCATCTGACGGGCCATCGACTGGATCTCGGAGATCGAGTAAGAGCTCTGGATCGGGAAGTCGCCCTTGGCGGCCTTCGCCTTGGCCTCGGCCTCTTCCTTGGCCTTAGCCGCCTCCTCGGCGGCCTCCTTCTTCGAGATCGCGATCTCGGCGGCGGCCTTGCGCGCTGCCTCCTCGGCGTCCTTCTTCGCGCTCTCATCGGCGGCCATGGCCTGGTAGGCGGCCTGCTGCGTCAGAGAGGCGGTCTGGACCTCGGCCTGCTGTCCCACGGGGATGTCGGCGAGGAGGGTGGCGTCGTCCGCCTTCGTCTGTACGTCGTTCGGCTGCGCGACGCTGCCCGAGGCAACACCCACGACGCTACCGACGGCGGTCACCGCGGTGGCCGAAGCCACTGCGAAACCCCGGACCGAGACCAGGCTCACACGATTTCCTTCCAGCATCGCCCGCTTCGGTGACCCTGGCGGACGCGATCGTGCCCCTTGGCGCTGGCTTCCGAAAGGGGTCACGGGAAGCACTGGCCCACCGGCAACTCCTGGGGAGGGGGTGCCTTCTGGTGCTCGGGCGGCGCACGACGTCGATGATGAAGTTTGAGGCGCTGAACCGCTGGGGGTACAGCTGTGTCGCACGCGGGGCCTGACAGAACCGAGACTCTGCCGTAACCAAGCGCCGATGACAATTCCGGACCGGGTGTGAAAGCTCACATCCCCTGCGGGGCAAGGGATTTCGGCGAATCCCCCACACGGCGACGCCGTCCCGCTAGGCTCTCGACCTTTGCGGGACGGCGCCGACCGGCCGTCGATTACGGGTCAGATACTGCCGTCCTCCAGCATTTCGGTCACGAGCGCGGCGATCTGGGAGCGCTCGGAGCGGGTCAGCGTGACATGCGCGAAGAGCGGATGCCCCTTCAGCTTCTCCACCACGGCCACGACACCGTCGTACCGGCCCACCCTCAGGTTGTCGCGCTGGGCGACGTCATGGGTGAGGACGACACGGGAGTTGGCGCCGATCCGGGAGAGGACCGTCAGCAGGACGTTCCGCTCCAGGGACTGGGCCTCGTCGACGATGACGAACGCGTCGTGCAGGGAGCGGCCCCGGATATGGGTCAGAGGGAGCACTTCGAGCATCCCGCGCGCCGTCACCTCCTCGATGACCTCGCGGCTCGTGACGGCCGACAGCGTGTCGAAGACGGCCTGTGCCCACGGGCTCATCTTCTCGGCCTCGGAGCCGGGCAGATAGCCCAGTTCCTGGCCGCCGACCGCGTACAGCGGGCGGAAGACCATCACCTTCTTGTGCTGGCGGCGCTCCAGGACCGCCTCAAGGCCCGCGCACAGCGCGAGCGCCGACTTGCCGGTGCCGGCCCGGCCGCCCATCGAGACGATGCCGACGTCCGGGTCGAGCAGCAGGTCGAGCGCGATGCGCTGCTCGGCGCTGCGGCCCTTGATGCCGAACGCCTCGCGGTCGCCGCGCACGAGCCGGATGTTGCCCTCGGGGGTGACCCGGCCGAGCGCCTTGCCGCGCTCCGACTGGATCATGAGGCCGGTGTGCACGGGGAGGTTCGCGGCCTCCGGGACGTACACGTGTCCTTCCTCGAAGAGGACGTCCACCTGGTCGCCCGGCAGTGTCAGTTCGGACATGCCGGTCCAGCCGGAGGAGTCCGTGATGGCGAGCTCGGCGCGGTACTCCTCGGCGAGGAGGCCGACCGAGGACGCCTTGATGCGCAGCGGCAGATCCTTCGAGACGACGGTGACGTCGTACCCCTCGGCCTGGAGGTTGCGTGCCACCGCCAGGATGCGGGTGTCGTTGTCCCCCAGCCGGTAGCCGCTCGGCAGGATGCTGGGGTCCGAGTGGTTGAGCTCGACACGGATCGAGCCGCCCAGTTCCCCGATCGGGATGGGCGCGTCCAGGCGGCCGAACTTCACCCGGTAGTCGTCCAGCTGGCGCAGGGCCTGCCGGGCGAAGTAACCGAGCTCGGGATGGTGCCGCTTGGCCTCCAGTTCGGTGACGACGACGATCGGGAGCACGACTTCGTGCTCCTCGAAACGGGTCATCGCGGACGGGTCGGCCAGCAGGACGCTGGTGTCGAGAACATAGGTGCGCCGGTCGGACTTGTGGCGCTTTGTGCTGGTCACCACGGAAGGACGTACCCCCTCGGATGAGGTCGGGGAGCGACGGAGTGGAGCTGGACCGGTCCGAGACCCGTTTGCACGGGCCGGGGACCGGCCCTCCACTGCTTCGTCCGTGCCGTGACCGCACGGTCGGGCTGGTGCAAAGGGCCTCCCGGGCGGACGGCCCCGTGCCGTCCGCTGAGATCCGACACCCGTGGGTCGGGTGTCGACCTGCTTGGCTTATGCCCTCTAATTTGCGCCGTCATGCCACGGCAAAGCGCGGCGTCCTGGTGAACAACTTGTTACGGGTGTGGTCCCCACCGAGGTGAGGGGTGCGCGGTCAGCCCCCGAAGCGGCGGTGGCGGGCCGCGTAGTCGCGCAGGGCGCGCAGGAAGTCGACCTTGCGGAAGGCGGGCCAGAAGACGTCGCAGAAGTAGTACTCGGAGTGCGCGGTCTGCCACAGCATGAAACCGGACAGCCGCTGCTCGCCGCTGGTGCGGATGACGAGGTCGGGGTCGGGCTGGTCGCTGGTGTAGAGGTGGCGGCCGATCATGTCGGTGTCCACGGACTCCGCGAGGTCGTCCATCGACAGGCCCCTGTCCTGGGCGTCGTGCAGCATCGAGCGGACGGCGTCGGCGATCTCCTGCCGGCCGCCGTAGCCGATGGCGACGTTCACCAGTATTCCGTCGACGTCCGAGGTCGCCTGCTCCGCCTCTTTCAGCGTGAGCTGCATCTGGTCGGGGAGGAGGTCCTTCGTCCCGACGTGGTGGACGCGCCAGCGGCCGTCCGAGGCGAGGGTGCGGACGACGTCCTCGATGATGCCGAGGAGGGGGACCAGCTCGTCCTTCGGGCGGTCGAAGTTGTCCGTCGACAGCAGCCAGAACGTGACGACCTTCACATCCGTCTCGGCGCACCAGCCGAGGAACTCGGACATGTTGTCGGCGCCGGCGCGGTGGCCGTGGACGGTCGACGAGCCCGCGGCCTTCGCCCAGCGGCGGTTGCCGTCCATGATGACGCCGATGTGCTTCGGCACCTGGGTGTGGTCGAGGTGGCCTTCCACCCGTCGTGCGTAGAGCCTGACCAGCAGGCCGCGCAGTTTGTCGCGCAGGATCACGATGTTCAGCCCCTCCGAAACGGCGGTCCCCGCAGGCGGGGAAGCTTACCCCCAGGGGGAGTTGAGGTGCCTCACGCGGGGTAGGGATGTCTGTTTGCGCGGACGCGGGGTTGCTGTGCGTGCGGCGTGGGCGCGCTGTGCGTGCGCTGGGCGTGCCCCTCGGGTGCGGGGGTGGTCGCGGGGGCGGGTGCGGCGGGCAATAAAACGGGCCGGTCCGTGGGGGGGATACGGACCGGCCCGAGGGGGGGGTTTCCACCATAACCCTTTGTGAGGGATGCTGCGCGCATCAGCGCGAAATAATTACTCTCCGGAGTTGTCCGGCGACGCCGATCCGGGGGTCAAAGCGCTGTTCGTGGGGGTTTCGTGGCCAAAAACGAGGGGTCCCACGGCGTCCCTCGCACGGGGGAACGCGGCTCGGGGCGTTCGATTGACGGAGGCGGCACCGCGCGGTCCCCTCCACTGCGCGGTGCCACCCCCGCAGCTTTGCTGGCGCGAATTGCCGCCGCCGAATCTACGTGATGCCGGGGGGATCGAGCACTCGTTCGCGATAACGATGTGGAAACCCTGTGGAGATCACGGCCCCGGCCGACGGTTCCCGGCCATTTATCCGGCGGGGCGCCTGCGGGCCTCGATCAGGTGCCGCGCGCTGTACGCGACGAAGGGGCCCTCGTCGGTGATCCGGCGGTGCAGGGCCCTCAGCTCCGTCTCGTACCGGGCGGAGGTGAAGCCGGGGACCATCCAGACGACCTTGCGCAGGAAGTGGACGACGGCGCCGATGTCGTGGAACTCCATGCGCGGGCGCTCGACCCTGAGGTCGACGATCTCCAGCCCCGCCGCCCGCGCCGCCGCCGACTCCGTCTCCGGGTGCCGGTCGCGGCTCACGGCGTCCGGGAGGGGGCCGAGGAACTCCTCGACGAGCTCGAACGCGCTGCGGTGGCCGACGTGCTGGGCGAAGTAGGTGCCGCCGGGGGTGAGGACACGGGCGATCTCCGACCAGTCGGGCCGGATCGGATGCCGGCTCGACACGAGGTCGAACGAGGCGTCCGCGAAGGGGAGTTCGTCGTCGTCCTCACCGGTGCGGACGACCACCGCGCCCCGGGGGCGCAGCAGCCGGGTCGCCCTGGCCGCGTTCGGGGGCCAGCTCTCGGTGGCCGCGAGGGTGCGGGGCGGGGTCGCCGTCCGGGCCAGCGCGAAGTCCAGGACCTCGCCGCCCCCGGTGTCGAGGTCCAGCGCGGAGTCCGCCCGCCCGAGGCGGTCCGCGAGCGACACCGCGTACCCCCAGGAGGGCCGGGCCTCGGTGGCGCGGCCCTCGAACCAGGAGAAGTCCCAGCCTTCGGTGGGGGCGGCGTCGGCTTCGGCGACGAGGTGTTCGTACGTGGGCATGAGTGGATGGTGGCAAAGGGGTGGGCGGGAGTGCCGCTGAATTTCTCTCTACGGCACCAGCGGGCGCACCTCTCGGGCCGTGAACCTCAGGAAGCCCTCCGGGTCGGGGTCGTCGGGGGTGGGGAGGAGGACGACGGTGTCGGCGCCGGCGTCTGCGTATCTGCGGACCTCCGCGGCGACCGTCGCGGCGTCCCCGGCGACGCCGACGCCCGTGAGGCCGAGGGTGTCGAGTTCGCGGGCGAGGCGGGCGTGGGCGTCCTCGCCGGTGGCGGCGACGAGGTAGACGACGACGCGGTGGGGGCCGGTGGACTGCTTCTCGGCGGCGGCGCGGATCTCGCGGACGCGCTCGGGGGTCGCCGACTCGTTCAGGACCGTGCCGTCGGCGATGCGGGTCGCGAGGCGCAGCGTGCGGGGGCCGATGCCGCCGACCAGGATCTCGGCGCGGGTCTGCGGGGGCCAGCCGAGGGCGACGTCGTCCAGCGTGACGTACGTACCCTTGCTGGTGACGCGTTCGCCGTTCAGGAGGGCGCGCAGGGCGGTCGTGTACTCGCCGAGGAGGGTCAGCGGGGAGTCGGGGCGGGCGCCGACCTGGGCCATCCAGTCCTGGACGCCGTGGCCGATCGCCAGGGAGACGCGGCCGGGGAACATGCGGTGCAGGGCCGCCGTCTCCATCGCGGTGAGGGCGACGTTGCGCAGGGGGACGGGGAGGAGGCCGACGCCGATGCGGACGCGGTCGGTCCAGGCGAGGGCCGCTGCCGCCGCGGTGAGGCCGCCCTGGAGGAAGCAGTCCTCCCACAGCCAGAGTTCGTCCAGCCCCTCCTCGTCGGCCAGCCGGACGGCCGACCGCAGTCGTTCCGGCGGGAGTTGGGGGCGGAGGACGGCACCGAGGCTGATCGTCATGGGGTTCTACTATCCAGGTACGGGACTCTTGCAACTCCCTGTGCGGGGGCGGACGTACGGAGGCGGACGTGGGGCGCTGGCGGGACGGGCGGGGTGTGCTGGTCGTGGGGGCGGCGGAGGGAGCCGTGGAGGTGCCGTTGGAGATCGCCGCGTCGTACCGGGCCCGTACGAAGGGGCTGCTCGGGCGGGAGTCCGTCGAAGGCGCCCTGCTCCTGTCCCCCGCCTCCGGGATTCACACCTTCCGCATGCGGATGCCCATCGATGTGGCCTACCTGTCCCGGGACTTGAGGGTCCTGGCCGTGCGGACGATGGTCCCGGGACGGCTCGGCCTGCCCCGGCCGCGGGCACGGCATGTGCTGGAGGCGGAGGCGGGGGTGATGGCCGGGTGGGGGGTGGTCGCGGGGGTGCGGGTGGACGTGGTGGCGGGGGGCGTGTCCTGAGGGCGGGGGTGTCGTTGTCGTACGCATGAAGAAGATCGTCTTCGCGGTGCTGCCGCTCGCTGTCCTCGCGCTCTCCGCCGGTCCGGCTCAGGCCGACAACGACTCGAATTTCGGGTCGGGGGTGAACGCGGCGAACAACTGGAACTTCACCGCCGCCGACGTCTGCCTTCAGGAGCTCGCCGTCGTGCCCGCGCTGTCCGACTGGACCGGCAGCCACCAGAACAACTGCTCCGACGGGAACGTCATCGACCACTCCGGGCTCGGGTCGTCCCTCACCCCTCTCTCGGGAACGTGATCTCCACCCGGCGGTTCTTCTTGCGGCCCGGTTCCGTGGAGTTGTCGGCGATGGGGTACTGCTCGCCGTAGCCGCGGACGTCGAAGGTGAGGTTCGGGTCGTTCAGTTCGTCGTCCAGGACCGCCTGGACCGCGTTGGCGCGTTGGCGGGAGAGGACGTCGCCGTGGGCGGACGAGCCCAGGTTGTCGGTGAAGCCGAAGACCCGGATGCGGGTCGCATTCTGTTTCTTGATCTCGGTGGCGATGGCCGCGATGCGGGATCTCGACGCCGGGGTGATCTTCGAGCTGTCCTTGCCGAAGAGGACCTCCGCCTGGAGCGCGAACTTCACGTCCGCGTTCGTGTCCTCCCTGCGTTCGTCGCCCGTCTGGTCCTCCACCACCTGCTTGATGTCCAACACCTTCGGCGCCGCCAGCGTCCCGCCCTGCGGGAGCTTCAGGTCGGGGTCGTTGGGGTCGACCTGGACGGGGGCGGAGGCGGAGGGTTCGGTGCCGGGGGGGACGCTGGGGTCGTCGGCTCGGGCGGGCGTGCTGAGGGGAAGGGTGAGCAGGAGGGCCGTCGTCAGGGTGAGCGTGTGTTTCATCGGCGGCCTCACCCGGAGATGCCGATCGTGGCGGTCGGGAACATCGGCAGCTGGAAGTCGACCTCGGTGGTGGCGGTCGGGGGCGCCGGGAACTGCATGAACACCGGGAAGGAATCGCCCGACTTGAGCGACGGCAGGGAGGTCGTCGTCAGGGGCCGTCCATCGGTGTCGCGTAGCACGTAGTAGCGCTTCTTGCCCTTGGAGTCGACGAGCGTGGCTCCGCCGAGAGACGTGCCGTTCCTGATGATCTCGGTCTCGTTCCCGCTGAGCTGGGACGGCACGTTCACCGTCTTGGGGCCGTCGTTCTTCAGCGTGCCGTTGACCGTGACGAAACCGCCCGAGTCGCGTTTCGCGCTGGTGATCTGGAGCAACAGGCCGCTCGGTCCCTTGAGTTCGGCGATCGGCTGCTCCGAGTCGCCTTCCTGGGTGGTCGGCCCGGAGCCGTCGGCCGTCTTCTGCACGGACGGTGTCGAGTCCGCCTTCTTGTCGTCACCGCCGCCTCCGCCACCGCATCCGGCCGCGCCGAGGGCAAGACCGACCGCGAGGGTCAGGGCGACCGTCCCCCTGCGGGCCTTCGTCGTGAACCGAATGCTCATGCCTCTGCTTCCTTAGGTCTGGGGCGGGTCAGTCGACGAGATGGACGTCGAAGAGGTCCCGGGGTTCCGGCAGCCGGAGATCCTCCGGGTCCAGGTGCCACTTGACACCGTCGCAGTCGAGTTCCGGAAGGGGAGCCGGGGGGATCTCCCCGTTGTCGCCGCCCGTAGGACTGGGATCGGGCTCGGATGTGGGGGTGGGGGTGGGAGTCGGCGTGGGGAGCGGGTCGAAGGTGCACAGGGACTTGATGACCGCCGTGGCGTGCGCCTTCGAGTGGACGTTCTCCGTGCCGGGTACGACGGAGTCGCCGACGGATTTGTCCGTCACCGCCTCGACGGTGTACCGCATGAGGCCGGGCTCGCAGGAGACGGTGGCGTCGTTCGCCCCGGCGAGCTGGTGGGCGCGCCAGCAGCCGTCGACCGCGCCGACGCCGTCGAAGATGTCGTCCCACTTCGTCGGGTCGAGGACGTTGTCCACCCAGTCCGCGGCGAGCTGGTCCCGGGTCTCCTGGGCGGCGGCCAGCGCGGCGGCGTCGGCGGCGGCCTGGGCGTCGCCCCTGTTCGCTCCCGCCTGGCCGACCGCGAGGTACGCGAACGCGAGGAAGAGCAGGCCCGCCACCACCATGATGTAGATGGGGAAAGCCTGCCCCGCGTCGCCGCGTCTCCGGAGTGGCGTCAGCCTCCGGTGACGTTGGTGATCTGGTCCTTGATGGCGTTGTAGATCGTCTGCCCGATGTCCGTACCCGTGATCGCCAGCACGATCGCCACCACCACGGCGATGATCCCGAGGTACTCCACCGCGGTCTGGCCCTTGTCGTGCCGCAGTTTGTTCATGGGTCTGTCCTCCGGTCGCACGGGGGGTTCGTCCGTGTTCGGCGGGAGTGTAGGCCGTGGGGGAAGAGGAAGGGGAGGGTCCGGGGGCCCAAAGGTGGGCCCAAGGGGAGGAACGCATGGTCAGCTCACCCCCTGGACGGGGGGCGGGGCGGTGCCGAGCCACTGGGCGGTGGCTTCGGCGCGGGTGGTGCTGTGGAGCTTGGCGAAGATCCGGTTGATGTGGTTCTTGACGGTCTTCTCGCTGATGAAACAGGCCGCGGCGATCTGATGGTTCGACATGCCGGACGCGATGAGGTCCATGATCTCCGCCTCCCTCGCACTGAGCCGGAACCTCCCCCTACCTGACGCAGACTGTCCCACAAGTGGTTGCACTCGCGAAAGTGGTTTGCCGAAAGTCCCTGAGAGATGAGGGTTTGGCGGGTCTGTGTCGTATGCATTCGCATTCTCCTGGAACCCCTCCAGCACCGCGGTGGCCGCCGTCGGCGTCAAGTGCGCCCGCCCCCGCACGACATCGCGCACGGCGTCGAGCAACTGCCCGGCGCCGAACTCCCCGTGGACGAGGTAGCCGCGCGCGCCGAGCCGCAGGGCGCCGCGGACGGTCTCCGGTTCGCCGCTGTAGGTGAGCATGAGGACGGGGGCGAGCCGCACGAGCCGGGGCAGCGCGGCGAGCCCGTCGACGCCGGGCATACGGACGTCGAGGAGGACGGCGTCGGGCCGGTGGAGCTCGGCGAGTTCGTACGCCTCGCGCCCGTTCTCCGCCTGGGCGACGACGTCGATGTCCCCGGCGCCGGTGAGCAGCGCGGTGAGGCCCGCGCGGACCACGGGGTTGTCGTCGGCGACGAGCACTTTCATCATGCCGCTCCCTGTCCGGACCGTCCCACCGAGGGCGGGAGTTCGAGCTCCAGGCGGACCTCGGTGCCGCGCCCGGCCGGTACGACGCTGAGCCGCGCGCCCAGTGTCGCCGCCCGCTCGGTCATGCCGAGCAGCCCGTAGCGCCCGGCGCCGCGCAGGGCGTCCAGGGAGGTGCCGGGCGGCAGGCCCTTGCCGTCGTCGTGGACGGTGACGCGCAGGACACCGTCGTCCACCCCCGCGCTCACCTCGACCCGGGTCGCGTCCGCGTGGCGGTGGGCGTTGTCGAGGGCCTCGGCGGTGATGGAGAGCAACTCGCGGGCGACGGCGGGGGGTACGGGGACGGTGGTGCGGTCGCCGGTCGTGCGGTAGGTGGCCGGCAGGCCGGTGCGGGAGGTGAAGTCCGTTGTCCGGGAGGCCAGTTCGTCGAGCACGTCCAGTTCCTCGCCCTCTTTGTCGCGCAGGTCGGTGAGCAGGTCGCGGGACTCCCCCGCCGCCCGGCGGGCCGCCGAGGCGATCGACTTCGCCTGTTCGCGGACGGGCCGGCCCGCGCCGGCCGCGAGCGCCTCGGCGGCGAGGGCCACGCCGTACAGGGACTTGGCGAGGGAGTCGTGCATCTCCCGGGCGAGGCGGGCGCGTTCGGCGGCGACGGCCTCGGCGGCGGCGAGGCGGGCGCGGGTCTCCGCGAGGGCCTCCGTGGCCTCGCCGAACCTCAGCATCAGTCCGCGCAGGGCCGATCCGAGGGCGCCGGTGATGACGCAGAAGCCGGGCAGCAGGAGCCGTTCCGCGAGCGAGGCGCCCGAGCGGGCCTCCAGCGTCGTGTACACGAGCAGCAGGATCAGCCCCTGCAACGAGGCGAAGCAGGCCGCGCCCCGCCAGCCGTACACGATCCCCGCGAGCAGCGGCGTGCACACGCTGACGTACGCCAACGTCGTCTCCGGGCCCGCGGACACCAGCAGCAGCGAGCCCAGCAACGTGTCCACGGCCAGCACGCTCGGGTGCCGCAGCAGCAGCGGCCCGAACCTCTCCCAGTCCCGCAGCAGCGCGTACGACACCATGAACGTGACGACCACGGCCGTCCCGACGAGCCGCACCCCCACCCCCGGCGAGGCGTTCACCAACGCGGAGGGCGCGGCCAGCACGATCATCGCCAACCGGAACCCGAACACCTGCCGGGACATGGCCTGGAGCGCGTTGATCTGGAGGGCGAGGGGGGCGGAGGGGGTGGGGTGGGGGCGGTTCGAGGGGCGGAGTCGGAGACGGCGGGCCGAGAAAGGGCCGCGCGGGTTCTCGCCGCGAGGCAACCGCCTCCCGGCGGCCGGGGTCCGAGAGCGGCGGGCCGGGGAGAGGAGGTCACGCGGGCGCGAGCCGGAAGGCTGCCGCTTCTCGGCGGCCGGGGAGAGGGAGCCGTGGGGGTTCTCACCGGGGGGCCGATCCGTCTCCGAGGCCAGGGGGCGGGAGCCCGGTGCGAGCTCCCCGGAAGGCTGACCCCCGTCGGAAGCCGGGGTGTGGAAGCCGCGTGCGCGCTCCCCGGAAGGCCGCTCCACCCCTGAAGTCACGGAGTGGGGTGGCTGCGGGGCCGGGTCGGTGGAGTTGTCCGGGCGGGTGGTGTCGGGTGTGCCCGGTCCGGGCAGGGCGCCGGGAGGCCCGGGGCGGCTCGGGCTGCCACTGCCCTCGGCCGGCTCGCTCGGGCCGTGGTTCTCCTCGGTCTCCGTGCCGTGTCGTGTCACCTCGTTCACCCCCTTTCGGCAGAACTCCCCCATTTTCGGCCTCTATTCGCCTGTGATCGTGCCGAAGTCGGTGCCGGAGCCCAGGAGGAGGCCGGCGCCGAGGAGGAGCATCGTGGCGGGGACCATGAAGGTGGTGATCATGAGGGTGGCGCGGGGGACGGCGCGGGCGGCTTTGCGGCGGGCGTTCTGGGCGTCGGTGCGGCGCATGTCCTTGGCGATGGCCACGAGGGTGTCGACGATGGGGGCGCCCAGTTCCTCGCCCTGCTGCAACGCCGTGACGAACATGGCTACTTGCTCGGAGTCGTTGCGGCGGCGCAGTTCCGCGAAGGCTTCGCGGCGGCTCATGCCCAGGTCCATCTGGCGGAGCGTGATGCGGATCTCGTCCGCCCAGGGGCCCTCGTAGCGGGTGGCGACCCGGTCGAGGGCCTGCCGAAAGCCGAGCCCCGCGCTGACGACGACCGCGAGGACGTCGAGGAAGTCGGGCAGGGTGCGTTCGATGACGTCCTTGCGGACCCGGATCGCCGACCAGATCCCCACCTCGGTCCACACCGCGCCGAACGCCAGCATGAACAGGGCGATGAGCGGGTTGCCGCGGAGGAAGAAGATCACAGCCCCTACGGCCCCCAGCGCGCCGTACACCGCGCGGCGGGCGGCGTACCGGTCGATGGTGAGGCCCCCGGGGTTGCCCGCGAGGTCGATGCGGCGGCGGTACTTGGCGACGAGGCGGGGTCCCATGAGGCGCAGGACGGCGGGCGCGTACCGCATGCCCATCCGGTCGACCAGCGAGTCCACCGCGCCGGTCCGTGTCGCCCCGACCTCCAGGGCGAGCGCGAGATCGGGGGGCAGTTTGACGTCCGCGCGGTACATGCGGACCCCGGTGAAGGCGCCCCACACGGACGCCGCCATCAGGAACGCGAGCAGCAGAGCCATGTCCAACTCCCCCCGCTCAGATGTCGATCCGGGACATGCGCCGGATGAGGACGAACCCGACGGCGTACAGCCCGAAGGCGATGAGGACGGCGGCCTGCCCGGTCGTCGAACCGGTCATCCGCTCCAGCGCCCCCTCCTTGACCCCGTCCATGAGGAACAACGACCCGACGCCCAGGAGGGGTACGGCGTACGCGGTGAGGTTGACCTGCGAGAGCTGGGTGCGGATCTCCCGTCGCGTCTCCTTGCGTTCCTCCAGCGTCTCGGTCAAGTTCCGCAGCGCGCCCACGACTTGGCCGCCCGCCTTGTTGGAGAGCACCAACGTCGTGACGAGGACGACGAGTTCACGGGACGGGAGCCGGTCGGCCAGCTCACCGAGGGCGTCGTCCATGGACTGGCCGACCGCCAACTGGTTGGCGACCTTGGCGAGTTCCTCCCCGGCCGGTGCCTCCAGCTCCTCCGCGGCCATCCCTATGGCGGTGCGCAGCGCGAGCCCCGCCTGGGTGGCGTTGGCCAGGATGCGGGCCAGTTCGGGGAGTTGGTTGATGAACCGCTCGATGCGTTTCTGGCGCTGCCAGTTGAGGAACTGGAAGGCGCCGCCGACCGCGAGGAGCCCGGCGATGGGGCCGAAGAAGGGGGCGAGGACGGCCTGCGTGATCAGCCAGAGCCCGGCGACGGCGCCGAGCAGGTAGACGGTGAACTCGCCCGGGGTGACGTCGAGTCCGGTCGTCGCGAGCCTGCGTTCCAGACCCCGCCCCAGGCCGGTGCGGCGGATACGCCGGTCGAGGTCGCGGAAGCGGCGGCGGCGTCCGGAGGGCGGCAGCTGGCCGGTGTAGGAGAGCCGGTCGACGAGGGCGGCACGCTGGGCGCGGCCGGTGGCGTAGGCGTGCAGGCCCGCGACGGCGAGGGTGAGGCCGAGGACGGTCAGCCCGGTCGTCAGCGCGGTGAGGTTGTCGAGGTCCATGGGGTCGTCCTGCCTAGCGTGCTTCTCGGATCGCGAGTTCGGCCGGGGTCTGGGCCACGCCGAACGCCTGGGGGATGGGCTGGCTCGCCATGTAGAGGCGGTCGGCGGTACGGCGCGGGAGGGGGAAGTAGCGGAAGCTGCCGTGGATACGGCCGTCGGAGGACATCGGCAGCGGGTCGAAGCGGGCGACGGTCGCGAGCCGGTACGGTTCGCCGCCGTGGCTGTCGAGGATCGCGATCTCGGTGATCCGGCGGGCGCCGTCGGCGAACCGGGTGAGCTGGACGAGGACGTCGACGGCGCTGTTGATCTGGTCGTGCAGCGCGACGAAGGGGACCTCGACGTCGGACATGGAGGCGAGGGTCTGGAGCCGGGTGAGGGCGTCCTCGGCGCTGTTGGCGTGGACGGTGGCGAGCGAGCCGTCGTGGCCGGTGGACATCGCCTGGAGCATGTCGAGGGACTCGCCGCCGCGGACCTCGCCGACGACGATCCGGTCGGGCCGCATCCGCAGGGAGTTGCGGACCAGGTCGCGGATGGTGATGTGGCCCTTGCCCTCGACGTTCGGGGGCCTCGACTCCAGTCGTACGACGTGCTGTTGCTGGAGCTGGAGTTCGGCGGAGTCCTCGATGGTGATGATGCGTTCGCCCTCGGGGATGAGTCCGGAGAGGGAGTTGAGGAGGGTCGTCTTGCCGGTGCCGGTGGCGCCGGAGACGATCACGTTGAACTTGGCCTGGACGAGTCCGGCGAGCAGGAACAGCATGTGTTCGTCGAGGGAGTTGAAGCCGACGAGTTCGTGGAGGGTGAAGGAGCGGGGGAAGCGGCGGATGGTGAGGATGGGGCCGGTGAGGGAGAGCGGCGGGATGATGACGTTGACGCGTTCGCCGGAGGGGAGGCGGGCGTCGACCATCGGATTCGACTCGTCCACGCGGCGGTTGACGGTGGAGACGATGCGTTCGATGGTCTGCATGAGTTGCTCGGCGGAGGCGAAGCGGAGGGGCAACTGCTCGACCCTGCCGCCGCGTTCGACGAATATCGCGTCGGGGCCGTTGACCATGATCTCGGTGACGGAGGCGTCTTCGAGGAGCGGTTCCAGGATGCCGAGGCCGAGTGCCTCGTCGACGACTCGCCTGATCAGCCTGGCCCGTTCGGACGTCGACAGGACCGGGCCCTCGCGGCTGATGATGTGACCGAGGACGCGTTCGAGGCGGGCCCGGCGTTCGGCCGCCGCGAGGGACGTCATCTCGGCGAGGTCGATCTCCTCCAGGAGCTTCGCCCGGTACGTCGCGACCAGGTGGCCGTCCTCGCCCCGGCTGCCGTTCTCCTCCGGGGTGTTGATACGTGCCCGCAGGCTCATGTGGGCTCCTTCACTGGGCGCGTTCTCACGGGGCGCGTTCTCACTGGTCGACCGGCATGGTCGCGGTCCGCTGGGCGGGCCCGAAGTCGCCCCAGCCGAAGAAGACGGACGGGATGTCGACGGAGGAGGTGACGCGGACGTCGTTCCCTGTGAACCCGGCGACGCACGAGGTGCCGTCCGCGAGCCAGCCGCTCACGGCGTTCCGGCAGTCCTGCCCGTATCCTCCGCCGGGATCGCGCGACGCGCTCCGCGCACCGGCCCGCGCCGCCGTCCCGGCCTGCTGGCCCGCGTACGCGATGATGCCGAGCTGGACGACCGCCATCCCGACGATGAGCAGGATCGGGAGGAACCCCAGGTACTCGATGGCGACTTGTCCCCGGTCCCGGGGTGATCGACGACGGCGATCGGCGACTCGGCCCTGTTTCTCGCGGCGAGGCATCTCAGTTCCCGCTCCCGTCCTCTTCCTCGACGGCCCCCGCGTGCCCCTCGACCGTGAACGGCAGGGAGAGAACTCCCGGGAAGAGCACAGGGACTTGCAGGGTGACGGTCGCGGTGACGAACCCGGACCCCCCGCAGTCCACCTCCGCTCCCCCTTGCCACGCCCCCGGCAGATCCTCGGTCCCCGCCTGCTCACAGGCCCCCGGCCGGGCCCCCGGATCGGCGACCGTACCCGCACGGACGGCCGCGTCGGCGGCGTTCCCCGCGAGCGTGAACGTGTAACCCACCAGCACGCACTGCCAGATGGCGATCAGCGTGACGAGGATGACGGGCAGCATGCCGGTGAACTCGACAGCGACCTGCCCCCGATCACCGGCGAGCCGCCGGGACCGAGCGGGCCGAGCCGACCGACGCGGCACACCGCTCCCGGGCCGGTTCCGGAGCGGGCCGGGATGGCTCCGCCGGCTGACGGCCGTACCCGTGCCCGGCCACCGGAAGACGGCCGCGCCCACACCCGACCGCCGAGGCGACGCGACACGTCCCGCCAAGCGCATCGACGCGTCCCCACCCCCGTGACCGGGCATGCCCCCGGACCCGCACGTCGGCACGCTCCCGAGCCCACGTATCGGCCTGTCCCCGGCCCCGTAACCCGGCACGCCCCCGGGCCCGCATGTCGGCGTGCCCCCGGGCCCGCATGTCGGCACGGCCCCAGGCACGCGCATCGGCGCGTCCCCACCCCCGTGAACCGGCGTGCCCCCGGGCCCGCATGTCGGCACGGTCCCGAGCCCGCCGCATGTCGGCGCGCCCTCAGGCACGCATGTCGGCGCGCCCCCGGGCACGCGCATCGGCGCGCCCCCGCCCCCGTGCCCCGGCGCGTCCCCAGGCCCGCCGCATGTCGGCGTGCCCTCAGGCACGTATGTCGGCACAGCCCCAGGCACGTGTGTCGGCGTGTCCCCGACCGCGTGACCAGGCGTCTCCCCGGGCCCGCCCGTCGGCATACCCCCAGGCCCGCCCGCCCCCACCCCCGTGACCCGGCCCCTCATCCGCCCCGCTCCGTTCTGCGTCGCAGGCCCGCCGAGCCCCGGTCTCCGGTCTTCGACCGGCGGCGCTGCGGGGTGCTCTCGGAGGGCTTGGTGAGGCCGAGTTCGGCGGCGAGGGTCCAGAGGGCCTGGCGGATGGAGCCTTTGGGGTCGAGGTCGTGGAGGCGGCCGGAGTCGACGGCGGACTGGAGTTCTTTGAAGTGGGCGGGAACGGCCGTCGTGGCGAGGGCGGTTCCGGTGATCTTCTGGATCAGGGCGGGCTGGATCTCGCTCGTGCGGGAGTGCCGGTTGACGACGACGGTCGTCTCCTCGGCCTTGCGGATCTGGAGCCGGTCCCACATCCGGACGGTGCGTTTGGCGCCCCGGACGGCGACGACGTCCGGCGTGGTGACCAGGAGGGCCGTGTCGGCGGTCTCGACGGCCGCCGCGCTCGCCCCGCTGAGCTGCGCGCCGCAGTCGACGACGACGATCTCGTAGCGGGCGCGCAGGGCGCCGACGATGTGCCGGGCGGCCCGGTCGGTGACCTCCTCGCCGCGTTCGCCGTCACCGGGCGCGAGGAGGAGGTCGACGCCGGTGTCGTGGCGGAAGACGGCCTCGGCGAGGATGCGCGGGGAGATGTCGGTGATCGCGGCGAGGTCGACGACGGAGCGCCGGAACTGGACGTCGAGGTAGGAGGCGACGTCCCCGGTCTGGAGGTCGAGGTCGCACAGGGCGGTCGTCCGGCCCGACGCCTGCGCGGCGAGGGCGAGCTGGATCGCCGTGAGGGTGGTGCCGACACCGCCTTTGGCGCCGCTGACGGTGACGACGGTGCCGCCGGGTCCGGTGAACACGTCGGTGCCGCCGCCGAGATGCCGGCGCACGCCCGTCGACCACTGGGCGACGGCCTGGACGCGGGTGGCGAGGTCGTCGTAGGAGAGGGGGAAGGTGATCAGGCCGCGGGCGCCGGAGTCCATGGCCGCGGAGAAGAGCCCGGGGGACGCGTCGGTGGTGACGAGGATGACGCCCACCGCCGGGAAACGCAGGGCGACTTCACGGACCAGCTCCAACGCCGGTACCGGGCCGATGCGTTCGTGGACGACGACGACCTCGGGGAGTTCGTCCACCGACTCCGCGGCCAACCGGGCGAGCATGTCGACGAGTTGGGTGGAGTCGGTGACCGGGGGGACGGGTTCGGCGTTCGGGAGCTGGCTCAGCAGTGAGACGAGGGAGCGGACCGCGTCCGCGTCGCCGACGGCCGGGAGAATCCTCGTGGGCATGGCGGCGGCCTCTCACTTGTCCGTGGCGAGCTGGTAGGTGCGGTCCTTCTCCGGGACCGCGGTGTCGGTGCCGGGCGCGACCAGGGCGAGGCGGACCCGCTTCGCGAACGACTCGGCGTACGTGATGCGCTGGGCGTCCAGCGTGGAGAGGGCGAAGGTGATCGGGACGGCCTGGGTGGGGCCGGTCGCCCGTTCGTCGCGGTCGGGCGTGAGCGCCTCGATCTTGCCGACGTCCAGGACACGGGCGTTCGTGACGATGATCTTCGAGACGTCCGGGTCGGTGTCGCGGGCGCCCTCGAAGGTGGCGTACACGTTGACCGAGGCGCCCGCCGTGATCTTCCCGGCGACGCCGGTCGCCGCGTCGATCATGATGGCGACCTCCTGTTCGCCGGGGCGCAGGGCGGGCTGGTCGACGACCATGTCGCTCTGGAGGAGGGAGCCGGCCTTGAGGGTGGTCACGGCGATCTTGCCGCGGATGGCGGCCAGGTCGGTGACGGCGTTGTCCGACAGCCACCGCTTCGGCATCGAGATCTTCTCGAACTGCCCGGCGGACAGGGCGGTGTAGGGCGCCACGTCGTCCTTGACCTGGTAGGCGGTGACCTCCGGGCCGACCTTGGACTTCACGTCGTCGACGACGGAGAGCACGCCGGCGAACGCGCCGAGGGCGCACAGGACCGACAGGAGGAGAAGGATCACGCCGCGGCGCTGACGGGAGTTCATGTGCCGTGCAACCTCGTTGGGGGATCGGGTCGGGCGGAGACGGGGTGGGCGGTGCGCTTCGGTCAGCCGGCCGGGAGGGCGTGGCGGGGGCCGCTCGCGGTGAGCGCGCGGGCCGGTTCGGGGACGGGGGGCGGGGTGGCGGAGCAGAAGACGCAGCGGTCGCCGATGACGTCGATGCCGCACCAGTGGCACACGGACTGCCGTACGGAGGTGACCAGTTGGTAGAGGACGGACAGGTCGGGGAGGTAGGCGCAGAACTCGACGACCTTGTTCGTGCCCCACCAGCGCGTCGACTCGGCGGGCAGCGGGGTCTCGCGCAGGCCCTGGGTGCGCCAGGCCGGGGCGAGGGTCTCGGTCACCCACTCCGCCGGAAGCTGTCCCTTGGCGAGCAGCAGCCACGTACCGAACTCGGGTCCGGGGACGGTGACTCCGGGGCCGGCCTTCACCAACTGCGGCTGGGGGTGGGCGAGTACGGCGAATTGGCTGCCGGGGACCCAGGAGCGGGCGTGCGAGGTGAGGGTGACCGGGACGTGGTCCAGGCGGGCGACGGTGCCGAGCAGCGCGCCCGCGTGGATGTAGTGCGTGAGCAGTCTCCCCGCCGACGCCAGCACTCCGGGGCCCAGGTCGCAGGAGGCGAGCTGCCTCAACTGGCGGGCCAGCACGGCGAGGCCGAGGGGCGGCAGGTCGGGCTGGAGGAGGGCGATCCGGTCGCTCTCCAGCAGCGAGCGGATCATGTGCAGGCGCTGGACGACGGCGGCGGGGGCGGCCTTGGCGCAGACGACCACGAGATGGCCGTACCCGTCGAGGAGCTGCTGGACGGTGACCACCGCCTCGTCGAGGGGCCGGCTGTCGATGTCGTCCAGCACGACGGCGGGCACCGTCCGCTCGTCCTGCGCCGGCAGCGCAAGCCCTGCGCCGGTCACCGCAATGGCAGTTGGCACGCGCGCTCCCCGATTCCCGCGGTCCGGCACACCGGCCTTACCCCGGTGCACCGGAATGACTTCATTGCGTGACTACCTCAGCACTGTATCCACGCCTCACCACCGGGAGAACAGCTTTCGTGAGCCGGTAACGAACTCTTCTCCGAGCCTCCACCGAGCAATTCGGAGCAAATAAGGGCAACTTGGTTTCACATGCCTTCCACAAGCGGAATGTGAGACACCTCGGAACGCGCTGAAACATTTTCCTGGCCCTACCGCATCGACAGGAACAGAAGGCGGCACACCGGCAGGGGGAGCGGATGAGACAGTCCCGGGCGGACGGGTACGCGGAGTTCGCCGCGGCACGGACCGGGCAGCTGTACCGGTCGGCGTGCCTGATGGCGGCGGGGGACACGTACCTGGCCGAGGATCTGGTCCAGGAGGCGCTGGGCCGGATCTACGTACGGTGGGGCCGGGTGTCGCGGGCCGACAACCCGGCGGCGTACGCGCAGACCGTCCTCACCCGGGTGTTCCTCGCGCACCGGCGCCGGCGCAGCAGCGGCGAGCGGGCCACCGCCACCCTCCCCGACCTCCCCGCCGCCCAGGAGCCGGACGCCCCGCTGCGGCTCACCCTGCTGGAGGCGCTGGCCCGGCTCTCGGCGAAGGACCGCGCGGTCGTCGTCCTGCGCTACTGGGAGGACCGCTCGGTCGAGGAGACGGCGCAGGCCATGCAGACCACCTCCGCCGCCGTCCGCACCCGCAGCACCCGCGCCCTGCGCAGACTCCGCGAGCTGCTCGGCGAGGGCCTCAACGAGTACGCGCGCCCCTGACCGCGCCCCGATCCCCACTCCCTGAACGGAAACGGTGGTTCACCATGCCCGAACGCGACCCCTTCGAGGCGGACCTCGCCGACGCCCTGCGCCGCACCGGCGACACCTTCACCCCCGACGCCGCCGACCTCGTCGAGGGCGGCGCGCGGCGCGGCCGTACCCGGCGGCTGCGGCAGCGGTACACGCTGGCCGGCGGTCTGGCCGGGGTCGCGGCGCTCGGCGCCGGGATCGCGCTGCTCGGCTCGCCCGGCACGGCGGCCCCGGACGTCGGGACGAGTTCGACCCTGACGACCGCGGAGCCGTCCGCCACCCCGGTGCCCGCCCTCACCGAGGTCCTCAAGAGGCTGCTCCCGAAAGGCACGTTCACCTCGGCGGCGGACGGCCCCGACGGCACGAACACGGCCGGCGTCTTCGACGACGGGCACGGCGCCGCCGCGCTCAGCGTCTCCGTGGGCCGGGGCGGGGCGGACGAGGCCGGCTGCCCCGACCCGGTCATGCGCCCCTACGACCACTGCTCCACGGAACTCCTCGCGGACGGCTCGAAGGTGACCCTGTTCCAGGGGTACGAGTACCCGGACCGCCGCGAGGACACGAAGCTCTGGTACGCGAACCTGGTCACGCCGGACGGCAGCTTCGTGACCGTGCTGGAGTGGAACTCCCCGGTGGAGAAGGGCGGCGAGGTCACCCGCCCCAACCCCCCGCTCTCCCCCGACCAGTTGACGAAACTGGTGGCGGCACGGGACCTGCGGGCGCTCGCCGACGGCGCCCCGGTCCCGGCCACCTCGCCCGCCGCGCCGCCCGCGAGCGCCGTGAACGTCGGCCGGACCTTCGTGGGCCTGCTCCCGAAACGCCTCACGGTCGTCGCCAACAGCCCTGAGGACGGTGACCAGTTCGCGTACGCGGTGGTCGACGACGGCAAGGGCAGGAGCTACGTCCAGATCAACGTCCAGCCGGGCATGGGCGACGTGAAGGACGACCTCTTCGGCTCCGGCTCCGAGGAGTTGGCGGACGGCACGCTCGTCGCCGTCCACAAGGGCCCCGGGGAGAAGGGGGGTTCGGGTGTGGTGATGTGGACGGTGGACACGCTGCGCGCCGACGGCTTCCGGGTCGTCGTCAGCGCGTTCAACGCGGCCTCCCAGCAGACCTCGGCCACCCGGACCGCCCCGGCGCTGAGCGTCGGGGAGCTGCGGGCGATCGCGCTCAGCCCGAAGTGGCGTCCACAGGGCGGGAGTTCAGCAGGCCGGTGATCTCCTCGACGGTTCCCGGTTCGCCGATCATCGGGAACAGCCGGGAGACGCTGTGCCGGTGTGCCTCCTCGCTGATGTCGGTCATCGCGTCGACGGCGAAGGTGAGGTGGTAGCCGTGCTCGTGGGCCGCGCGGGCCGTGGACTCGACACCGAGGCTGGTCGCGATGCCGCCGAGCACGATCTGGGTGACGCCCCGGCGGCGGAGCTGGAGGTCGAGGTCGGTGCCGTGGAAGGCGCCCCAGGCCCGTTTGACGACGAGGACGTCACCGTCGTGCCCGGTCAGCGGTTCGGCGACCGGCCCGAGGTCGTGCGGCCGGCGCGCCCCGCCCGCGAGCCGCGCGGCCTCGCTGCGGCCGGGGGTCGCGTCGGCGCCGTCGGCGGAGTTCGCCATCCGTACGAGGACGACGGGCAGCCCCGACTCCCGGAAGGCGCCCGCGAGTTCGACGGCCCGCGCGAGCACCTCGGCGGCCGGGTACGGCGCCGTCGGCGCGGCGAGCGTGCCTGCCTGGAGGTCGATCAGGACGAGCGCGGTGCGGTCGTCGAGCACGGTCACGGTCATGGGGGCACCTCTCTTGGGAGGGCTTCACCCTAGGAGAGGTGCTTGCGAAACTCAAGCTTCTACTTGCCGGTCGACAAGCGGCCCCCGGGCACGCTCCAGAGGCCCGCCCAAGAGGCCCGCCTCAGAAGAACTCCCCCCACGGCTGATCCCACACCTGCTTCGCGCACAGCACCACGAACAACACCCCCGCCACCGCCAGCATCCCGTTGCTGAGCCACCCGTTGCGCCACTCGGACGGTGTGCGGCGGGAGTTGAGGAGCCAGATCAGGGTCAGGGCGAGGAAGGGGAGGAAGGCGGCGCCGAGGACGCCGTAGAGGATGATCAGGCGGAAGGGCTGGCCCTGGAAGAGGAGGACGATCGGGGGGAACGTCAGCCAGAGCAGGTACCCGCGGAAGGCCCAGGAGCGTTCGCGGGCGCCGGAGGCGATGTCCTCACCCCGGCCGGCGCCGTCCGCCCGCAGCCGGGTCACGAAGTCCGCGAACATCAGGCTGACCCCGTGCCAGACGCCGATCAGTGAGGTGTACGAGGTCGCGAAGAAGCCGATCAGGAAGAACTTGGCGGTGGCGGAGCCGTACTCGGCCTCCAGGATGTCCCCGAGTTGGATGAGCCCCTTGTCGCCGCTCGCGATGGCGATGTTCGCGGAGTGCAGGAGTTCCGCGCCGACGAACAGCATCGCCACCACGAAGATGCCCGTGGTGGCGTAGGCGACGCGGTTGTCCAGGCGCATGACCTTCATCCACCCGGAGTCGGTCCAGCCCTTCGCGTTGACCCAATAGCCGTACGCGGCAAGGGTGATGGTCCCGCCGACGCCGCCGATGAGGCCGAGCGTGTTGAGGACGGAGTCCTTCTCGTCGGGGAGGACGGGCAGGAGGCCGGCGAAGGCGTCGGGGAGGTTCGGGGTGACGCGGATCGCGAGGTAGACGGTGACGAGGAACATCACGCCGACCAGGGCCGTCATGACCTTCTCGAAGACGGCGTACCGGTTGAACCAGACGAAGACGAGACCGGTGAGCCCGCAGGCGACGGCCCACCACTTGAGGTCCATCACGTCCGGGAAGAGCGCCTGGAGGGGCAGCGCGCTGGACGACATGGCCGCCGCGCCGTACACGAACCCCCAGATCACGGCGTACACGCCGAAGAACCAGAGGGTCCAGCGGCCGAGGCTCGCCCAGCCGTCGAACAGGGTGCGGCCGGTGGCGAGATGCCAGCGCCCGGCGGCCTCGGCGAGGGAGATCTTGACGAGGCAGCCGACGACGGCCGCCCAGAGCAGGGTGTAGCCGAAGTTGCTGCCCGCGACGAGCGTGGCGACCAGGTCACCGGCGCCGACACCGGTCGCGGCGACGACGACGCCCGGTCCGATGTGGCGCCAACTCGACTTGCGGGGGATGGGGTTGGAGGGGGCCTCGGTCGTGGGGTTTCCCGTGGTGTCCGCCATGTAGGTCAAGGATGCGCAAAGTCGCGGATACGGCAAGGGGGCCGCACAAGGTCCACCCGATCCGCCGACACTTTGCACTCTTGACCTGCTCATGCCATACCCCTGACCATGAGCGACACGCCGCACAGCACGTACACAGCAAAGCTCCCCCGCTCCACCCCCACCCCTCCGGACAATCCGGACGGACCTGGAGACACAAGGAGACCTCATGCGCCTTCGTATCCGCGGCTCAGGCAACGGGAACACCCGCACCGGCAGACGCACCGCCGCGCTCGCCGCCCTCCTCGCCCTCGCGCTCGCCGCCCCCGTCTCGGCGTCGGTGACCAGCGCCTCGGCGGACAGCGCCGCCAAGGCCGCCCCCGCGTCGGACGACATCCGGCAGTACGAGATCCACGTCCACAACAACACCGTCCCCGTCCGCACGGCGATCGCGAAGGCCGGGGTCAGCATCGACGAGGTCGACTCGGAGACCGTCGTCGTCTCGGGCCGCGCCGACCAGATCAAGCAGCTGAAGGCGGCCGGTTACGAGGTCGCCCCGCTCGGCGCGGCGCCGGACCGGCTCGCCGAGGACGAGGTACGGCTCTTCGACTTCCCCTCGGCGGACTCGAACTACCACAACTACGCCGAGATGAACGCGGAGATCGACCAGCGGCTCGCGGCCTACCCGAACATCATGAGCAAGCGCGTGATCGGGAAGTCGTACTCCGGCCGGGACATCTACGCCATCAAGATCAGCGACAACGTCGCCACCGACGAGGCCGAGCCGGAGGTGCTGTTCACGCACCACCAGCACGCCCGCGAGCACCTCACCGTCGAGATGGCGCTCTACCTGATCCGCGAGTTCGGCGCCGGGTACGGCAGCGACTCACGGGTGACGAACATGGTGAACGGGCGCGAGATCTGGATCATCCCCGACCTCAACCCGGACGGCGGCGAGTACGACATCGCCACCGGCTCCTACCGCTCGTGGCGCAAGAACCGGCAGCCCAACTCCGGTTCCAGCGCGGTCGGTACGGACCTCAACCGGAACTGGAACTACCGCTGGGGCTGCTGCGGCGGCTCCTCCGGGTCGACGTCCTCCGAGACCTACCGGGGCGCGTCCGCCGAGTCCGCTCCCGAGGTGAAGGTCGTCGCCGACTTCGTCCGCAGCCGGGTCGTCGGCGGGGTCCAGCAGATCAAGACGGGCATCGACTTCCACACGTACAGCCAGCTCGTGCTGTGGCCGTACGGCTACACGACCGCCGACACCGCAACCGGCATGACCGCCGACGACAACGCGGCGTTCAAGGCGGTCGGGCAGAAGATGGCCGCCAGCAACGGGTACACCCCGGAGCAGTCGAGCGACCTGTACATCACGGACGGGTCGATCGACGACTACCTCTGGGGCGTGCACAAGATCTTCTCGTACACCTTCGAGATGTACCCGTCCTCGGCCTCGGGCGGCGGCTTCTACCCGCCCGACGAGGTGATCGAGCGCGAGACGTCCCGCAACCGGGACGCGGTGCTCCAGTTCCTGGAGAACTCGGACTGCATGTACCGGTCGATCGGGAAGCAGGCGCAGTACTGCTAGGCCGTTTCCTCGGAATCCTTGGTGTCCTCGGCGTCCTTGGAGTCCTTGGGTTCCTCGGATTCCCCGGCCTCGTCGGCTGATTCCGCGCCGTCCTCGAAGTACGCGTCGAGGACGGCGTCCAGCTGCCGCTCCCACTCCGGGAACTCGGCGCGGGACTTGGCCTCGATCTCGATCGGGTACCAGCGGCGGTCGGGGGTGTGGACGGTGAGGGTGAACCGCTTGCCGAAGCGGTTCGTCTCCGTCTCGACGGCGCCGATCTCGTCCCACCGGAACTCGCAGTTCTGGTCGTCGAGGGCCAGCCGGACACCCTTGTGGTCGGCGACGAAGGAGGCACGCCGGTCGGCCGCCTCGAAGACGGGGCCGTCGACGGCGGGCTCTTCCTCGGCCGCCGCCTCCTCGTTCTCCGGGGCCTGCGACTCCGCCTCGGCGACCGCCTCGCCCTCCTCGGGCGCGGCGTCCTCGGGTTCCTCAGGCTCCTTCGCGGGCTCCGCCGGTACGGGCGCGGTGAGCCCGGGGATGAAGGCCGGGTCGAAACCGGCACCCTCCAGGGGCTTGCTGCTCGATCCTATGCGCTGGTCCACAGCGGGCAGTATGGTCGAAGATCCTGTGCCGCACACAGTCGGCCCCCGACTTCGTTATACGAGAGCTACGCCCGGGAGTGCCCTTGCCCCGCCCCTCCACCCTGGCCGACCTCGCCGGGGAACGTCTCGACCACCGCTTCAAGGGCCTCCCGCCGGACGCCGACGGCCGTACGGTCGCCGAGTTGACGGCCGACCGCCGCGACCTCTTCACCGGCGGCTTCCCCACCCCCGTCCTCACCCTCTCCGCCGAACGCCTGGCCCACAACCTCGCGCTCCTGGAGTCGTACACGGACCGCCACGGCCTGGCCTTCGCCCCGCACGGCAAGACGACGATGGCCCCGGCCCTCTTCCACCGCCAACTCGACCACGGCGCCTGGGGCATCACCCTCGCCATGCCCCACCAGGTGCGCGTGGCACGGCAGTTCGGCGTCTCCCGGATCTTCCTCGCCAACGAACTGGTGGACCCGGCGGCCCTCCGCTGGCTCGCCGCCGAACAGGACGCCGACCCCGCTTTCCGCCACATCTGCTACGTCGACTCCGTACGCGGCGTCGAGCTGATGGACGCGGCCCTCCAGGAGGCGGGCGCGGTACGCCCGTTGGAGGTCGTCACCGAACTCGCGGCGGGCCCCGAGGGACGCACGGGCGTCCGTACGACCCCGGAGGCCCACGCGGTGGCCGACGCCGTCGCGAGGACGCGCACGCTCCGGCTCGTGGGCGTGGCGGGGTACGAGGCACAGGTCCCGGACGCCTCGGCGGCGGCCGTGCGCGCGTGGACGCGTGAACTGATCGCGCTGGCAGTGGAGTTCGACGGCGCGGGCAGGTTCGCCGGGGTCGACGAGATCGTCGTCAGCGCGGGCGGCAGCGAGTGGTTCGACGCGGTGTCCGACGCCTTCGCGGAGATCCCCGAACTCTCGGCGCCGGTACTGAAGTTGCTGCGCTCGGGGGCGTACGTCACGCACGACCACCTGCACTACCGCGACCGCACCCCCTTCAACCGGGTCCCCGAAGAGGGCGCCCTGGAACCGGCGTTCAGGCTCTGGGCGCAGGTCGTCTCCCGGCCCACCCCGCACCAGGCGTTCATCAACGCGGGCAAGCGGGATGTGGCGTACGACCTCGGGCTGCCGGTCGTCGAGGTGATCCGGCGCGAGGGCAACATCCTTACGGCGGACGGCATTTCGGTGACCGCGCTCTCCGACCAGCACGCCTGGCTGGGCACGGAACCCGGCGTCGAGCTGGCGGTCGGCGACTGGGTCGGGCTCGGGCTGTCGCATCCGTGCACGACGTTCGAGAAGTGGCCGCTGATCCCGGTCGTGGAGGCGGACGGCACGGTGGCCGAATACCTCCGCACGTTCTTCTGACCGCTTTTCATGCGAGCCGGCCGGGCCGGGGGCGGTCCGTCTCAGTCCCGTGGGACGGAACACCCCCGCGTTCGGCCGGAGTTACGACGCTACGGCTTCGGCAGCACGCAGCCGCTCAGGTTCAGGTTGAGCTGGTTGCCGGTCGTGAAGCAGGCCGGGATCTGGTACGTCTCCTGGGCGTAGTTGATGCCCTGGCGGACGGTCACGGTCCCGGACGCGGAGACCTCGCACGGGTTGTTGACGGTGCACTGCGCGCCGTCCTCGTTGCCCGTGTTGTTGACGGCGACGACGTTGCCGGTGGCCTGGTCGACGACCGGGGAGCCGGAGGTGCCGCCGATGGTCTGGCAGGCGGAGGTGTAGCGGACCGAGTCCTTCCAGGTCCAGTCGCCCTCCTTCAGCCGGTAGACGAAGCCGTCGATGTTGCAGCTGTAGAGCCGCTTCCAGTACCCGGAGGCCACCGTGATCGCGGTGCCGGCGGTCGGGTGGGTGTTCTGGACGGTGAGCGGCGAGATCCCGTAGTTGTTGCGGATCGTCGCGTAGGTGCTGGTCAGCTGGTAGATCGAGACGTCCGTGTCGGTCATCGTCGCGTACGCGATCTTGCTGGCGCGCAGCGTCGCGACCTGCGTACCGGCCGAGTTGAGCAGGCCGAAGGTACGGCTGGACGCCTGGTTGACGACGACCTCGCCCGGGTCGAGGAACCCGGAGGTGAGGCAGTGGCCGTTGGACATGACCAGCGCCGGGTCCGTGTCGAGCGAGTTGGGGAAGCGGATCACGGAGCCGGAACAGTTGCTGAGCGCGACGGTCCCGGCGAGGGTGACGGCCTTCAGCGTGGGCGCGTCGGCCTGCGCCGAGACCGAGGCCGTCGCGGGCGCCGTGGCGATCTTCCCGACGGTCGCGGCCGGCGCGTCCGGGGCGGCGATCGCGGGTGCGGCGCCCGCTCCGGCGAGGGCCAGGGCGAAGAGCGCGGCGACGAGAGGCTTTCTCATGTGGGGGTCCCCTCTGATCGGTGGATGCTGCTGACTGGATGTTTGTCATGCACATAATCAACATCCACCCCTCCGGGAACAAGGAGTCATTTTCGGCCGGGCGGCTTTCACCCCCACGTGGCGCAAAACACGCCCCGGCCCCGGTAACCGGGCCGTAAGCTCCCTGACATGCAGGTGATCCAGTCCACAAAGCTCGCCAATGTCTGTTACGAGATCCGGGGCCCGGTTCTTGAGGAGGCGATGCGGCTGGAGGCGGCAGGTCACCGCATCCTCAAGCTCAACACCGGCAACCCGGCCGCCTTCGGCTTCGAGTGCCCGCCGGAGATCCTGGAGGACATCCTCAGGAACGTCTCCTCGGCGCACGGCTACGGCGACGCGAAGGGGCTGCTGGCCGCCCGGCGCGCGGTCGTCATGCACAACCAGACGCTGGGCATCGAGACGGACGTCGAGCACGTCTTCGTCGGCAACGGCGTCTCCGAGCTGATCGTCATGGCGATGCAGGGCCTGCTCGACGACGGCGACGAGGTCCTCGTACCCGCCCCGGACTACCCGCTGTGGACGGCGGCGGTCTCGCTCTCCGGCGGCACGGCCGTCCACTACCGCTGCGACGAGCAGTCCGACTGGATGCCGGATCTCGCGGACATCGAGCGCAAGGTCACGGACCGCACGAAGGCGCTCGTCATCATCAACCCGAACAACCCCACGGGCGCGGTGTACGACGAGGAGATGCTCCGGGGTCTGACCGACATCGCCCGCCGCCACAACCTGCTGGTCTGCTCGGACGAGATCTACGACAAGATCCTGTACGACGGCGCCACGCACACGCCGACCGCCGCCGTCGCCCCCGACCTCCTCACCCTCACGTTCAACGGCATGTCCAAGGCGTACCGGGTCGCCGGGTACCGCGTCGGCTGGATGGCGATCTCCGGCCCCCGCGCGCACGCGGACTCCTACATCGAGGGCCTCACGATCCTCGCGAACATGCGGCTGTGCGCGAACATGCCGGGACAGCACGGTGTGGTCGCCGCGCTCAGCGGACGTCAGTCGATCAACGAACTGGTGCTGCCGGGCGGGCGCCTCAAGGAACAGATGGACACGGCGTACGAGCTGCTCACGCAGATCCCCGGCGTCACCTGCGTCCGCCCCAAGGGGGCCCTCTATCTCTTCCCCCGCCTCGATCCGCAGGTCTACAAGATCAAGGACGACCGGCGGATGGTCCTCGACCTGCTCCGCCAGGAGAAGATCATGGTCGTCCAGGGCAGCGGCTTCAACTGGCCCGAACCGGACCACTTCCGGGTCGTCACCCTCCCCACGGCCACCGATCTCAAGGACGCGGTCACCCGGATCGGGCGGTTCCTCGACGGGTACGGGCAGCGCTGACGTTCGGTGACGAGCGAGGTCACTTTTGTAGCACCGCCAACTTTAGACAGAATCTAAGCTAGGATGGCTTCCTGTCAGAGCACAGGAGGCACTCCTATGTACGAGCCGATCCGCACGAAGTCGGTCCACAGCACCCCGGTGCACGCCTCCGACGTCCCGCACCGCTCCCGTGAGGAAGAGCTGGACATCCAGCTCGCCGGGCATCTGTCCGCGCTGCTGGCGGTGACCGACGAGCTGCGGGCCCGCACCTCGACGCCGGATCTGGAGACGGCGGCGGACAAACTGGCCCACCAGGTCACCCGCCTGCGCGGCGGCCGGCTCCCGCTGCGCTCGCACACCGACGCCGCGAGCCACTCCCCCGTGTCCCTGCACCGCCGGGCCCACGCCCTCGCCGGCCGCGCGCTCGTCGTCGCCGCGTCCCGCGCGGACACGGCCTCCGCGATCCTCGCGGCGCAGCGCATGGACGCGCACACGGACGCCCTCCGGGGCGCCGTCCACTAGCCCCCCACGGGGTCCACCCCCGATCGGCCCCGGTCCGCGCGCACCCGCAGCGACGCGCGGACCGGGTGCCACTTTTTAAGCGCCGGGAAACTGAAGAATCGTCCCATCTTCACCCGATCGGGTCAGGTACGGACGCTCTCCCCTCGACCCCCGAAACCTTCCCTAGCCTCGAAGTGGGACTTCAGGCTGTGGAAAGGATCGGAATGCCCCAGTATCGAGTTTCCACTTTCACCGGTGACGTGGAGAACGCGGGCACTGACGCGAACGTCTACATCACCATCTACGGCAGCCTCCGGGCTGTCGGGCCGGCCACCCTCGACAACGCCGAGGACAACTTCGAGCGTGCGAAGGAAGACCACTTCACTCTCGACCTCAGCGACGTCGGCCGCGTGGAGCGCATCAACATCCGGCACGACAACTCGGGCGACAAGGCGGGCTGGTACCTGAACAGGGTCACCATCGACGTCGACGGGGACCACGCGGAGTTCCCGTGCCACCGGTGGCTCGCGCTGGACGAGGACGACCACAAGACAGAGGTCGACCTTCGGCGCGCCTGATGTGACGACCGACGAGGCCCCCGGGCAACGTGATCGAGACGTCCTCGATCGACAGCCCGGGGGCCTCGCGCGTGCCTGTCGGCTGACGGGGCGGGCAGGACGACGTACGTACGGGGGAAGTCGGAGCCGCCCGGGAGGCGGAGGCTGGACGCACTTCCCGGACGAAGCGGAACCCGTCCCGGGCACCGACGGCACCGCGATACTGGCCGCCATGACGCCCCCGTTCTCCCGGATCAAGGTCCGCACCGGCGCCCTCGTCTTCTGCGGCACCGAGGTCGCCCTCATCCGCCGAGACCGCCCCGGCTCCGTCCACTACACCCCGCCCGGCGGCAACGTCGAGGACGGCGAGGACTTCCGCGAGGCGCTCGCCCGGGAACTGGACGAGGAACTCGGGCTGGACGTCGGTCAGGCCGAGGGTGGTGACCTCCTCTGGGTCGTCGACCAGCGCGTCAGCCGCCCCGGCCCGACCCCGCCGCCCCGCAAGCTGCACCTGATCTACCGCCTGCACATCACCCCCGAGATCCGGGCGGGCCTCGCCGAACAGGAACTCGACGAGCAGCCCGACGGCACGCACGAGGTCGGCGTCATCGAGTGGGTCGACTATCGCGAGACGGCCAGCCTGCCGATCTTCCCGCCCATCGGCCCCGCCCTCGCAGCCCTCCCCGACCCCCGCGCGTCTGTGGACGATGCCGCGCTCGACGCGGTCACCGACGAGAACTACACCTGGCGGTAGGTCCGGCACTCGACGGGCTTGTCAGAGGTGGCCGCGCTTGAGGGCTTCCAGGAACGAGGTCCAGTCGGCGGCCGGGACGATCAGGGCCGGGCCGGTGAGGTTCTTGCTGTCGCGGACGGGCACGCCGGTCGCGTAGCCGACCAGGACCATGGTGGGCACGCCCTTGACGTAATGCTCAGCCGTGTTGCCTGAATCCCTTCGCCGCCGTCATCAGCATGGCCAGGGAATCCCGCAGTGGTTCGGCCTCGCCCAGGACAAGGTCGTAGGCACTCCGGATCTCCTCCACCTCGGCCAGGGAGTAATGCATCTTGCCGATACGCAGTCCCTCTGTATAAGCGACGGGTGGCTGATCCTCGAACCACATCAGCTTTGCCAGGCCATCCAGCAATGGGTGCGAAGTGCCGAACGGCACAACATTGACCCTGATCCGCCCGGACTCGGCGAGCCTCACCACGTGCTCCAGTTGGGCAGCCATGACCGTACGGCCCCCGATTGGACGCCTGATGACCGCCTCGTCCAGCAGCGCCCAGAATTCTGGAGTCGCCGGGTCCTCCAGCAACTTGGCCCGCTCAAGCCGTGCCACAACGGCCTTGTGACACTCGTCCTCACTCCGGTGGGGATACCCGGAGTTGATGACAGCCGTTGCGTACTCCTCGGTCTGCAACATACCGGGGACGCATGACAGCTCGAATACGTGGATTCTCGTCGCCTGCTGCTCAAGCGCACGCGACTTGTCGAACCAGTAGATGTCCTCCTGCTGTCCCGGCCGGAAGGTCTCCAGCACATTCCCCGTACCCAGCGCATGGTCGAGCCGTTTGGCGTCCTCTTCGTTGGGATGGCGAGTCCCGTTCTCGATCGCGGCGATGTGCGAGCGGGACATGAACGCGGCATTGGCCAATCTCTGCTGCGTCCACCCCTTGGCCGTCCGCGCTTCCTTCAACCACTCCCCGTAAGTCCTGGCCAAAGCCCAACGCCCCCTTGTCCGAGTGCTGTTGTAACGAGGATGCCAGTAGCGCGGCCCCCGGAACGGGTCGTTCCCTGAAAAGGAGAAACCCCCGACCATCAGGAGATCGACGGCGATGAACAACAGCAGGTCGTACCCACAGGAGTTCATCAAGCCCGAGATCATCGACGACTGCGACGACTGCGACGACTGCAAGGTGTTCGTCGACAAGTGGTTCCGGCAAGAACTACAACCCCTCCGCCGCCAGCGACGCCGCCGTCCTCTGGAAGATGCACGTCACCAACACGCACCCCGGGACGTCGAAGTGAGGCCCCCGAATGGCGACTGCACCGAGGACTCCGACTGGCGGACCGAGTACGGCGGCACGCTCAACCCCGCGACGGGCAAGGTCGAACTCCCCACCCCCACCTACACCCCCTGCCCCTACGAGCCCTGCCCCGACTGCACCCGGGAGGCATCTCGTGGTCGCCGCTGAACACATCGGCAAGCTCGTCACGGACGGCGAGCGCACCGGCGTCCTCATGGACGTACTCCGGGCGGAGAGCCCCGACCGGCTCCCGTCCGCTCGTCGGGCACAGCTCATGGCCTACGTCCGCCCCGAGGGCGGCGGCGTGGAGTGGGATGCGCCGCCGTCGGAGCTGAGGCTCGTATGAGGGGCCTGTGCACCGTCGTTGTCGTTCTCGCGGCGCTCATGTGGGCCATGACGATCGCGTGGATCGTCGCCGGGGTGACGACCTGAAGCCGGAGCCCGGACAAGGCGAAGGCCCACCACCCGTACCCCGTCGGGGCCGACGGGAAGGGTGGTGGGCCCGGCCCCGTACGCCGTTGTACAGGGCCTTGCCGGTGATGCCGCGGCCGGTTCGTGACGACGCGTCTGGTCAGGGACTGATCGGTGAACCGGCCGCGGGGTACAGGGGGTTAACCGAGGCGGGTCACCAACGCCTCGTACTCGTCCCACAGTTCCTTCGGGGTGTGCTCGCCGAAGGTGTTGAGGTGGGCCGGGACCAGCGAAGCCTCCTCGCGCCAGATCTCCTTGTCGACCGTGAGGAGGAACTCCAGGTCGGCGTCGGCGAGTTCGAGGCCCTTCGTGTCGAGGGCGGAGGCGGTCGGGAGGACGCCGATCGGGGTCTCCACCCCTTCCGCCGTACCCTCCAGGCGCTCCACGATCCACTTGAGGACACGGGAGTTCTCGCCGAACCCGGGCCACACGAACCGGCCCGCGTCGTCCTTGCGGAACCAGTTGACGTAGTAGATCTTGGGCAGCTTCGCGGGGTCCTTGTCCTTGGCGACGTCGATCCAGTGCGCCATGTAGTCGCCCATGTTGTACCCGCAGAAGGGGAGCATGGCGAAGGGGTCGCGGCGCAGTTCGCCGACCTTGCCCTCGGCGGCAGCCGTCTTCTCGGAGGCGACGTTCGCCCCGAGGAAGACCCCGTGGTTCCAGTCGAAGGACTCGGTCACCAGCGGCACCGCCGACGCGCGCCGCCCGCCGAAGAGGATCGCGGAGATCGGGACGCCCTTGGGGTCCTCCCACTCGGGCGCGATGATCGGGCACTGCGCGGCGGGGACGGTGAACCGGGCGTTGGGGTGGGCGGCGGGAGCCTCCGCACCCGGCGTCCAGTCGTTGCCCTTCCAGTCGGTGAGGTGACCCGGCGTCTCCTCGGTCATCCCCTCCCACCAGATGTCGCCGTCGTCTGTGAGCGCGACGTTCGTGAAGACCGAGTTCCCCCACAGCGTCTTCATCGCGTTGGCGTTGGTGTGCTCACCGGTGCCGGGCGCGACGCCGAAGAACCCGGCCTCGGGGTTGATGGCGTAGAGCCGGCCGTCCTCGCCGAACCGCATCCACGCGATGTCGTCGCCGATGGTCTCGACGGTCCACCCCGAGATCGTGGGCTCCAGCATCGCGAGGTTCGTCTTCCCGCAGGCGGACGGGAACGCGGCGGCGACGTACTTCGCCTCTCCGCGCGGCGGCGTCAGCTTGAGGATGAGCATGTGCTCGGCGAGCCAGCCCTCGTCGCGGGCCATGACGGAGGCGATCCGCAGGGCGTAGCACTTCTTGCCGAGGAGCGCGTTGCCGCCGTACCCGGAGCCGTAGGACCAGATCTCCCGGGACTCGGGGAAGTGGGAGATGTACTTGGTGGAGTTGCAGGGCCAGGGGACATCGGCCTGGCCTTCGGAGAGAGGCGCGCCCAGCGTGTGGACGGCACGCACGAACCGGCCGTCCGAACCCAGCTCGTCCAGCACCGCCTGGCCCATCCGCGTCATCGTCCGCATCGAGACGGCGACGTACGCGGAGTCGGTGATCTCGACGCCGATCGCGGAGAGCTTCGAGCCGAGCGGCCCCATGCAGAAGGGGACGACGTACATGGTCCGGCCGCGCATCGAGCCGCGGAAGACACCCTGCTCACCCGCGAAGATCTCCCGCATCTCGGCGGGAGCCTTCCAATGGTTGGTGGGACCGGCGTCCTCCTCCTTCTCGGAGCAGATGAACGTCCGGTCCTCGACCCGCGCGACATCGGTCGGGTCGGAGGCGGCGTAGTAGGAGTTCGGCCGCTTGACGGGGTCGAGCCGCTTGAAGGTGCCCTTGTCGACCAACTCCGCACAAAGTCGGTCGTACTCGGCCTCGGACCCGTCACACCAGACCACGTTGTCCGGCTGGGTCAGTTCGGCGATCTCGTTCACCCAGGAGACGAGGTCCTGGTGGGTGGTGGGGGGAGCCGCGATGTCGCGCGCCACGATTGCTCCTACTGGACGAGGGTTTCTGTTTGCTGCCCCGTGGGGGCCACGACCCGGACGCTTCACTGAAGGGCGCTCATCCGGTGCCGACCGCACTCATTTGATCATCCGCCGGGTCAGCGCATCTGTCCAGAGGGCGTCACATATGAGCGGAGTGAGGCTCGCCACGTGTCCACCCGACCACGGAGGGGAACAGGGGGCGACGCGGGCGGGGCGAACGGCGGAACTTCACGGGCTCCCCTAGATCGACGCGGACCCCCACCGAATCGACGCGGGCTTCCGTGGATCACAACCCCCGTGAGACGATGGCCACTCCGCGTCGTTCGTCCAGTCGTACTGACACGTAACTTACGGTTCCGTAGGTACGATTTCGCGTATGACCGCCCCCTCCCTGCCACAGCAGATCAAGCAGCAGGCCCAGCAACTCGCGGAGCCGATCAAGCCCAAGCTGCGGGGCTGGCTGCATCTGGGTATGTTCCCGACCGTCCTGATCGCGGGCCTCTTCCTGACCGCCCTCGCGGACACCCCGAAGGCCCGGATCGCCTGCGCGATCTACATCCTGACGGCCTGCCTGCTGTTCGGCGTGAGCGCGGTGTACCACCGGGGCAACTGGAGCCCCCGGATGGACGGCATCCTGCGCAGGCTGGATCACGCCAATATCTTCCTGATCATCGCCGGCACCTACACCCCGCTGACGATGCTGCTGCTGCCCGGCTCGAAGGGGCAGTGGCTGCTGTGGGGCATCTGGGGAGCGGCGGCGGCCGGGATCGTCTTCCGGGTCTTCTGGGTGGGCGCGCCCCGCTGGCTCTACACCCCCTGCTACCTGGCCATGGGCTGGGCGGCCGTCTTCTTCCTCCCCGACTTCATGCGGGCGGGCGGGATCGCGGTCCTCGTCCTGGTGATCGTCGGCGGGCTGCTGTACAGCGCGGGCGGTGTCATCTACGGCATGAAGAAGCCGAACCCCTCCCCCCGCTGGTTCGGCTTCCACGAGGTGTTCCACTCCTTCACGCTCGCGGCGTTCGTCGTCCACTACGTGGGGATCTCGCTGGTGGCGTACCAGCACTGACACCGGCACCGACGCTTCGCGCGAGCGACCGAGGGCCACGGCAGCACGCCGTGGCCCTTTCTTGTGCCCGAAAGAGGTTGACGGTCACTACCTTTTGAGAGTTACTCTCATTTCATGGACACTGTCACTCCAGATCCCCGGCGCTGGTGGGCCCTGGCCGCCCTGGTCGCGAGCATGCTCACGCTCGGCTTCGACATGACGATCCTCAACGTCGCCCTGCCCACGATGGCCGCCGACCTCGGCGCGAGCACGGGCCAGCAGCAGTGGATGGCGGACGCGTACGTCGTCGTCTTCGCCGCGCTGATGCTCCCCGCCGGTCTCCTCGGCGACCGGTTCGGCCGCCGCCGCATGCTGGTCGTCGGGCTGACGGTCTTCCTCGCCGGCTCGCTGGTCGGCGCGCTCGCGAGCGACGTGAACTGGGTCGTCGCCGCCCGCGCGTTCATGGGGATCGGCGGTGCGCTGGTCACCCCGCTCGCCCTGTCCGTCCTGCCGTCCCTCTTCGGCGCGGACGAGCGCACGAAGGCCGTCGGCGTCATCTCCGCCGCCAGCTCGCTGGGCCTGCCGCTCGGCCCGATCATCGGCGGCTGGCTGCTGAACCACTTCTGGTGGGGCTCGGTCTTCCTCGTCAACGTCCCGATGGCCGCGATCGGCATCGCCGCCTGCGTCTTCCTGCTCCCCGAGACCAGCGACCCCGCCTCCCCCAAGGTCGACACCGTGTCCACCGCGCTCACCGCGGGCGGCCTCGGCGCCCTCATCTACGCGATCATCGAGGCCCCGACGCGCGGCTGGGGCGACCCGCTGATCCTGGCCATGGTCGCGCTGTCCGTCGTCCTCCTCACCGGGCTGGTCCTGCGCGAACGCGGGGCCGCCCGGCCCATGCTGGACATGTCCCTGCTGGCCCAGCGGGGCTTCCTCTTCAACACGCTCGCCGCGACGCTGGTGATGTTCGTGCTGTCGGGGCTGATGTTCGTGCTGCCCCAGTACCTCCAGGCGGTCCTCGGCAACGACGCGCTCGGCACCGGCGTACGGCTGCTGCCGATGATGGGCGGTCTGATCGTCGCCGCGCGCGCCGCGCAGCCCGTCGTGGAACGGTTCGGCGCCCGCTCGGTGGTGAGCGCGGGCCTCGCGGTCCTCGCCTTCTCCGCGATCCTGGGCAGCCGGACGACGGTGGACTCCGGGTACGGGTTCACCGCGCTGTGGCTCTCCGTCACCGGCCTCGGCTTCGGGTTCGCCGTCGTCCCGGCCATGGACGGCGCGCTCGGCGCCCTGCCCCGGGACCGGGCGGGCAGCGGATCGGGGCTGCTGATGACGTTGCGCCAGGTCGGCGCCGCGATCGGCATCGCCCTGCTCGGCAGCCTCATCGCGGGCGACTTCCGCGACCACCTCGACGTCACCGGTCTGCCGCCCGGCCTCGCGCACACCGCCGGGGAGTCCGTCGTCGCCGCCCATCTGGTGGCCGAGCGGACCGGGTCGGCCGCGCTGTCCGCCTCCGCGAACGGCGCCTTCGTCCACGGCATGAACCTCGCGCTGCTCGTGTGCGGGATCGCCGCACTGATCGCCGCGCTGCTGGCGGCGGCCTTCCTGCCGGGGGCGAAGCCCGGCCAGAAGACGGAGGCGGGCGCTCCGGACATGGCTCCCGACCAGGCCGATGCACGACAATGACGTCATGACGCCGCCCCAGCCGCCCGCCTTGACCGACAGCCGTCCGCTGGGCCTGCGCGAACGGAAGAAGATCAAGACCCGGACGGCGATCCGCCGCGCGACCTACTCACTGGTCGAGGAACAGGGCTACGACGCGACCACGATCGAGCAGATCGCCGAGCGCGCCGAGGTGTCACCGTCCACGGTCTTCCGCTACTTCCCGACGAAGGAGGACATCGTCCTCACGGACGAGTTCGACCCGCTCCTGCTGGAGGAACTGCGCAAGCGCCCCGCCGACGAACCGTGGCTGGTGTCCCTGCGGCACATCATGCGACTGGCGGTCAGTGTGGGCCTCGCGACGGAGGAGCGCCGGGACACCGAGATGCGGGCCCACCTCCTCGCGCACGTCCCGGCGGTCCGCTCGCGGATGCTGGAGTCCATGTCGGTCACCAGCCGCCTCCTCGCCGACGCGGTCGCCGAGCGCACCGGCCGCGAGCGGGACAGCCTGGAGGCCCGCGTGTACACGATGTCCCTCATCGGCGGCCTCTCCGAGATCACCCTCTACTGGGCGGAGAACGACTTCCGGGACGACCTCCTCGATCTCCTCGACCGCGCCCTCGACGTCCTGGAACAGGGCCTCAAACCCCTTGAGTGAAGCGGCGTTCCGGCCGCATCCTGACCCCGTGATCACCCTCCGCGTCGCCCCTTCCCTCTCCCTCTTCGTCCGCCGCACCACCCTCAAGGCCGACGGCGTCTCGACGCTGGGTCACGTCGTGGAGTCGGCCGGGGTCCCGCTCACCGAGGTGGGCACGCTCCTGGTCGACGACCGCGAGGTGCCCGCCTCGTACGTCCCCTCCCCCGGCGACTCGGTGGAGGTCCGCCCGCACGCCCACCCCCAGCGGGTCCCCGGCGCTCCCCTGCGCTTCCTCCTCGACGTCCATCTCGGCACCCTCGCCCGCCGGATGCGGCTGCTCGGCGTCGACACGGCCTACGAGTCGACGGACATCGGCGACCCCGCGCTGGCGACCCGCTCCGCCGCCGAGAAACGCGTCCTCCTCAGCCGCGACCGGGGGCTGCTGCGGCGCCGGGAGCTGTGGGCGGGCGCGTACGTCTACGACAAGTCGCCGGACGCGCAACTCCGGGAGGTCCTGGGGAGGTTCGCGCCCGAACTGGCGCCCTGGACGCGGTGCACCTCCTGCAACGGGCTGCTGCGACCGGCGCCGAAGGACGAGGTCGCGGACCGGCTCCAGGAGGGGACGCAGGCGTCGTACGACGTGTTCGCGCAGTGCGGGGCGTGTGGGAAGGCGTACTGGAAGGGGGCGCATCACGAGCAGTTGGAGGCGATCGTGGCGCAGGCGCTGGAGTTCACGGGGAGCTGAGGTCCACGGGGAGTTCAGGTGTCCCGTCCCGCCCTCATTCGGGGCGGTTAAGCCGCAGGTCAGAGGGGTGGTCGTCCCGGAAATCCGTCACATTCGCGGGGGCCGTTGCTGCGGTCGCCGGGGCTCACGAGGATCGCATCCGTCCTTTCCCGCACCTCACCTGAAACGGGCGGCAGCATGTTCAAGGCGGTCAAGATCCTCGCTCCCCTCGTCCTCGCCACGGGGACCCTGCTGGCCGGCGGCGCCTCCGCGCACGCCGCGACAGGCGGCGACAACTGTGGCACCAACGGCGACTGGGGCTACTACAACTGCATGTACATCGGCGGCGGGATCATCCGCGGCTGGGCCCACCAGACGCGGCTCGACAGCCTCCCCACGGGCCCGGTCCACGAGGAGGTCACCGGGCCGAAGGGCCACATCTGCAACTCGAAGACGGTGAACCTGGCCACCACGAGCCAGGTCATCGACTGCCAGATCAGCGGAAGCCCCGTCAAGGGCACCTACTGCTCCACCGTCTGGGTCTACAACTCCGGCTGGAGCGCCGCCCCCGGGCTGCCGGAGTACTACGACGGCGGCCGGAACTGCCTGACCATCGGCTGACGTACGACCGCCCCGTACCCGGGCGCCGATACCGGGTACGGGGCGGGTCGCGCCGGTCGTCGGCTACTTGCGCTTGAGGTCCTTCGGGTCGCAGGCCGTCCTGTTGCGGTTGGGGTCGAGGCCGAGCGGGTCGTCGGAGCCGTTGAGCCTGAGCGTGCCGTAGTCGTTCTTGGCGAGCCAGGCGCAGCGGGCGGCGGTGGTCTTCTTGACGTCGGCCGGGAAGGTCGTCGGGACGCAGACGTTGATCGAGCCGTAGTGGCGGTCGCAGCCGGAGATGGTCGGACTGACCTTCTGGGACTGCTTCTTGGCGCTCGGCCCGGTGACCTTGCCGGTCAGGTCGTCGGCGAACGAGTGGACGTGGGGCGCCGCCTCGGTCTTGCTGAGGGCCTTCGGGCCCGTGAGATGGACCCACTTGGCCACCGAGGGAACGCCGTTGGCGTCGACCGCGAAGAGCATGTACCAGCCGGGCGGCGCGAGGTTGGGGTTGCTCGTGACGTTCAGGTCGACGTTGTTGCCGTCGACGGAGAGCGGCAGGTCCACGAACCGCTGGTTGGGGTCGGAGGAGTGGGTGACGGCGGCCGGGCGGATCAACTCGGCCTTGGCGATGGGCCGGTCGACGGTGATGCGCTGCGTCTCGCCGTACTGCCACTCGTTGTCGATCAGTGAAGTGATCGTCGGGCGCGGGCCCTTGAAGAGGTACGGGGGCGAGTAGACGGAGACGTTGTGGTTCCAGGTGCCGTTGCCCGGGTTGTCGCCGGTCGTCAACACCCGTCCGTCGGGCAGGAGTACGGCCGAGGAGTGGTAGCCGCGGGCCTCGGGGTCGGCGGCGACGGGGTCGAACGTGTTGGTCGTGGGGTCGTACAGGGACGACTCGTAGACCGGGTTCGCCCGGTTGTGCAGGGCGCCGCCCGTCTCCAGGACCTTGCCGTCGGGGAGGAGGACCGCGGAGACGTACATCTTGCCCTGGGCGCCGGTCTGCGGGACCGGGCCGTTGCCGAGGTCCACCGTGCCCTGCGGGATCGGCGGGCCGGCGACGTACGCGGGGTTCGCCTGCTTGAGGTCGATGACGTCGGTGAGGCGGTTGCCCTCGGGGTTGGAGTCGATGTTGCCGCCGCCGAGGGTGAGGACCTTCTGGTCCTGCGCCGGGGGCAGCAGGACGCTGGCGGACTGGTCGCGCTGGTCCTTGTTCTGGAGGCCGGGGATCTGGGTGACGGTGTTCGCGTCGTAGTCGTAGATCGCGGAACCCGTGCCGGGGATGTTGTTGCCGAAGACGTGGCTGCCCGTGTAGAAGAGGCGGCCGTCCTGCATCAGCACCATCGCCGGGTACAGGCCCCAGTACGACCAGGTCTGGTTGACCTTCCACAGCGGCAGCCACTGCTGTTCGGCGTCGGACCAGCGTTCGGCGGTGACGGACCCCGAGGAGTCCTCGCGCAGGCCGCCGAAGGAGAGGACGTCACCGTCGCCGAGGACCGTCGCCGACGGGTACCAGTGGCCGTCGTTCATGTCGTTGGTCTTGCTGTACGTCTCGGTGACGGGGTCGAAGACGTACGAGTCCTTGAACCCCTCGTAGCCGTGCCCCCCGGCGACCGGATAAGCCTTGTTCCCGCTCATCACCAGCACGCGCCCGTCCTGGAGCTGGACGTGTCCCGCGCAGAACATGTCCTTCGGCGTGGGGATGACCTTGTACGTGCCGTTCACTGGGTCGTACACGGCCGAGGTGAACGTCCCCGCCGCGAACTGCTCCTCGCTGTTCCCGGAGCCGGCGATCATCAGCACCTTGCCGTTGTTCAGCACGACCGAGTGCATGGACCGGACCGGGTTCTGCGTCGGCAGCACACTCCAACTGCCGTCCGCGCACTGGGTGCTGGTCCCGGTGCAGGTCGGCGGCGGGGTGACGTCCGGCACCTGGTCCATCGTGTAGTCGTCCGTCGTGACCGACCCCGTCCCGTACACGGACACCCCCCAGGTGATCCGGTCGGTCCCGGCCGGAATCTCCGGCGTCCGCACACTCGCCTGCGCCCAAGTCGCCGACATGTCCAGGGTCTTGAGGTCGGTCCAGTACTGCCACCCGGCGGTCGCGTCATGCCGGAACAGCGTGACGGACGTGTCCGGTGTCGTCGACTTGTACCAGAGCGAGAGGTCGTACTGCTTCCCCGGCGTGACCGCGGGCGCACACGCGGCGGACTCGGTGATGAGCGCCTTACGGTCCCCGTCGACGCGCCGAGTCAACTCGACCTTCATCGCCTTGGACCCGGAGTGCGCGTCCGAAGTCGTCGTGAACGTGAAGTCGTTGTCCCCCCACCCCGACTTCTCCCAGCAGTACGGCATGTCATCCGAACCCGCCGTCTCGAAACCGGGGTTGAGGATCAGGTTGGCGGCGGAGGCGGGCTGCGGGGCGGACAGCAACAGCCCACCGGCAAGGCTGGTGACCGCCATCAGGGCAGTTCTTCTGCGGTACTTGAGGGACAGTTTCATGCGGCTCCCTTCGGTTCGTGCAACTGACCCCCCACAACCACCGAACGGCTCGTGGCCGGTGGACGGGGGACGGGTGGGGCGGCTCGAATGAGCTGCTTGTGGGGGGAGTTGGGGGAGGGGGAAGGGGTGGGTGCGGGCGGGGGCGAGACGGGGTCTTGCGACGGGGGCCGAAGCGGCGGGGCTGTTGCGGCCGGGAGCCGAGGGGGCGGGGCTGTTGCGGCCGGGGCCGGGCCGGGGGCCCGGGCGGGTGCGAGTCGGCGTGGCGCTGTCCTCACGCCTTGCCGCCGCACGGCGCTCGCGCACCGAGGCCGTATGCCTCCCGTGCCCGAGCCCCGTACAGCGCCCACGCCCCGGCGCCGCCCGTTTTCCGCACCCGGCGCCGTGCGTCTCTCGCGCCTCGGCGCCGGGTGAGCCCGTCCCGGCGTCACGTGGCCCCGTTCTCACGCGGCCTCCCTCGCCGCCCCGCTCCCCCGCTTCCCCCTCGGCAGGTACACCAGCGCCTCCGTCCCCACGAAGCGCAGGACGAACGTCGTCACCAGCGCGAGGGCCGTCGCGGACAACGCGCCCATGCCGAACCGGCTCACGAACAGGGCGATCAGGGGGATGCGGAGGACCAGATCCGCGTTGGCGAGGAGGGCGAAGCGGCCGGCTCGGTCCCACCAGCGGCGGTGCGCGCGGCGGTCGCGGAAGAGGAGGTGTTCGATGAGGAGGAAGTTCCAGGCGACGCCGAACTGGTTGGCGAGGATCTCGGCGGGGAGGTAGTGGAGGCCGGCGCGGGTGAGAGCCCAGAGGGCGAGGAGGTTGGGGAGGAAGCCGCTGAGGCCGATGAGGCCGAAGCCGATCATGCGGGCGACGGGCGAGGCGGTGCGCAGGCCGAGGAGGTGGCGGAGGAAGCGGACGCCTTCCTTGGCCGTGGACTTGGACTCGCCCGCGTACCGCTCCTGGAAGACGAACGGCACCTCCGCGACCCGCTCCGGCCTGCTGCGGACGGCGAGTTCGAGGAGGATCTTGTAGCCGAGAGGCTTCAGGACGTCGGCGCTGACGACACTGCGCCGGATCGCGAAGAACCCGCTCATCGGATCGCTGATGCGATGCAACCGGCGCGGGAAGAGGGACTTGGTGAGCCAGGTCGCCCCCTTGGAGACGGCGACCCGGTAGCCCCCGGCGAGCCCGGCCCTGCTGCCGCCCTTGATGTACCGGGAGGCGACGACGAGTTCGGCCCCGGACCGCTCCCCGGTCGCCACCAACTCCGGTACCAGGGACGGCGGATGCTGGCAGTCCCCGTCCATCACGACGACCCAGTCCGACCCGGCCGCCCTGATCCCCTCGACGACGGCCCCACCGAGCCCGCCGACCGGTTCCGCTCGGTGCAGCACGGTCACCGGGAACGGGCAGTCCTTCGCCGCGTCCCGGATCACCTCGGGAGTGTCGTCCGTCGAGTCGTCGACGAAGACGACCTCGCAGGGCAGCCGCCGCGGCACCGACTCGGTGATCTGGCGCAGGAGTTGGCGGATGTTCGCGGACTCGTTGAAGGTGGGGACGACGATCGTGACGGCGCCGGGTTCGGGGATGTCGTCCTCACGGACCGACGGAACCGGCGCGGTGTACTCGTGACTCAACGCAGGCCCCCCACACGGCGGATCTCGATCCGGTCCTCACCGGCTCCGAACACGGCGACAGGCGTCGAGTGCGTCAACGCCGCCTTCACGGTGGGCAGATCGCGCGCGTCCCGGCGTACCGTCGGTGAGGCGACCACGTAGTCGACGTCCTTCCAGCCGTTCGGCAGGGTCTCGGTGACCGCGGGGTCGAGGTCGGCCTTGTAGAACCAGATCGCGCCGAGCCCGGGCTCGTACCCGGCGTGCACGAGGTCGAGCCAGAGCGCGTCGTCGACGAGGACGCGGGTGCGGGCCGGGTCGGAGACGTTGTCCCCGTCCGCGAGCCACTTCGAGGCCGAGCGATAGGGCCCGTTCGCGTCGGCGGTGACGGCGGTACGGTCCCCGTCGTACCAGCGCGGTACGACGTACGCGGCGGCGGCGAGCGCGAGGGCGGCGGCGAGCGCGTACCGCCCGTAGGTGCCCCAGCGGCCCTCGGCCGGCCGGCGCCCCTTGTGGACGACGGTGTGCGCGACCGACGCGACCGCCCCGGCGAGGACGAGCGAGAGGAACGGCAGCGCCTGGATGACGTACATCGCCGGGAGATAGCCGCCGGGCCGCAGCGCGACGACGGCGAGGATCGCGACGGCGAGGGAGGGCCCGGCGAGCGAGCGCGCAGTGACCGACCAGCGCCAGGTGATCAGCAGAAGCAGCGCGCCCGCGAGCCCGCCGACGATCAGGACGTTGTCGTAGTACAGCCAGGACTGCAACACGCCGTGCGCGCCGGAGCCGTTGTCGAGGATGAAGCCCGAACCCGGCCTGGTCATCTGGTACTTGATGCCGTCCCAGAGGGAGACATGCCCGCTGCCCGGGAACAACTCGCCCTTGAGGAGGGCGAAGAGGGGGTAGGAGACGCCGATCAGGACGCAGGCGGTGATCGCGCCGGTGAGGGCGAACTTCCGGGTGTCGCGGTGGCTGTGGCGCCACATCGTGAGCAGCACGGCGGGCAGGACGAAGAGCATCGTCTCCTTCGTCAGCACGGCCGTAGCGGCGGCGATCCCGGCGCCGAAGTGGTGCCAGAGGTGCCGGTTCGGGGAGGCGGCGAGTGTGAACGCCACGAGCGTCCACATCACCGCGAGGTTGTCGAGGAAGATCTCCCGCTGGAGGACGACGGACAGCGGCGAGAGCCCGAAGAGGGCCATGCCGAGCCCGGCGGCCCAGCGGGGCAGGGAGAGCCGGCGGCCGAGGACGTAGAGCAGGACGGCGCTGGCGGCGGTGACCACGAGCATCACCGCGCGCATCGAGCCGACGGTCATCGCGCCGGCGCTGAACGCCTTGGGAATCCAGGTGAGCAGGGCGAGTTGGAGCCAGCCGAGGGGCGGGTGGTCGTACCAGTAGGTGTAGTGGGCGAGGCCCCTGCCCTCCTGGACGGCCCACGCCTGGGCGAGGTAGGTGCCCTCGTCGTCACTGAAGGCGGGGTAGGCCGCGATGTTCCAGCCCTGGACGGCGACGATCGCGGTCAACAGGGCGGCGCAGAGCAGGAGATCGGGCCTGCGGGAGGGCCGTGTCCGACGGGTCGGACCGACGATGGGCGCGACTGTGCGTTGCGCGGGGACCTTCGCAGGGGTCACCGCGGGGAGGGTGGAGGTCACGCGGGGACGTCCTCTCGGGTGGTCAGATGCGCACCGGTGTGCTCGGTCAACTCCCATTCGTTGCGGCCACGTTGCTCACGCCAGACGGCGCGGATCGCGGCACCCGCGAGGAGGACCTGGTAGAAGGGGCCGCCGACGACGAGCTTGACGTAGTGGACGAAGCGCACGCGCAGGCCGTACTGCTTGCCGAAGTCGTGCAGCCCGACGAGTTCGAAGACGAACGTGACGAGCGCGGTGACGGCCGGCAGGAAGGTGATGAAGGCGACGCCGACGGGGACGTCGAGGAAGAGCGCGATCGCCGCGTTGAGCGGGATGATCACGCCGGAGAACGCCTGGAGGAACGGGGTCATCAGGGTGTAGCGGGCGAGCAACCGCTGGCCGAAGCCGGGGAGTTGCTTCCAGTCCTTCTTCCGGTAGACCTGAAGGAACCCCTGGTTCCAGCGAGTTCGCTGCTTGAGCAGGGACATCAGGGAGCCCGGGGTCTCCTCGCGGGTCACCATGTCGGAGTCGTAGGCGACGACGACCTTCTTGCCGACGGAGGAGAGCCGCACGCCCAGGTCGCAGTCCTCGGCGAGGCAGTTGGAGTCCCAGCCGCCCGCCTCTCTGAGCACTCCGGTGCGGACGAAGACGGTGTTCCCGCCGAGCGGGATGAACCCCTTCTGCGCGTGCAGGTGGAGCCGGGAGCGGAACCAGAAGAAATACTCCAGGCAGTTGCGCAGGCTGTACCAGCTGGAGTGGAAGTTGATGAGCTGGACGCCGCCCTGGACGACGTCGGCGTCGGTGGTGCGGAAGGCGTGGTCGACGTGGGCGAGGAGCTCCGGGTGGACCTGGTCCTCGGCGTCGAAGACCCCGACGACGTCACCGCGGCAGTGCGGGAGCGCCGTGTTCATCGCCTTCGGCTTGTTCTTCTTCTCGTGGGTGTCGACGACGACGCGCACCCGTGGGTCACGGGCGGCGGCGCGTTCGGCGACCTCGGTGGTCTCGGGGTCGTCGTGGCCGACGATCACGATGATCTCGAAGTCGGTGTGGGTCGACTCCAGGAGCCGGCGGATGGTGTGGTCGAGGACGGCCTGTTCGTGCCGGGCGGGCAGCAGCAGGGAGAACGAGGTGTGCTGACCCCCGTCCGGCTGGCCGAAACTGGTCGAGGCGAGCACTTCCGGCGTACGCCAGGCGTGCATCTGCCACCACAGGGTGAAGGCCGCCATCCCGAAAAGGGCCAGCGAGACGGCGGATATGAAGATGGACGTGAACAAGAAAAGATCCCCCCAGATCTCAGTGCCCCCTGTCGCGACGGCGCGTCACATGCGTCGCGTCATGTGCCGAGGCTAAGCGGAAACTGTGAACCCGGGGAGGTGTTCCGATAAATAGCTTGTTTCAGAACTGAGCTGTTCTTAACTGCTCGTATCGGGACATGTGGTCACGATTCTGGTCGTCGTTGATCAGATTCCGTGACCAATCCCCCCGGTCAGTGCGGTTCGCAGCCGTTCCGACTGCGTCGTCGGAAGGTCGCAAGTGAAGTTACGGCAGACGTACGCGGTTGGTTCATTTCCTGACAGCACCCGATTCGCGAGCAACGGGAACTCGTCACTGTCGGTGACGCCGTAGGCCACGACCACGCCGGGTGCGGTGGCCAGAAGTGCCTGGTGGTGCAGTTGTTTTCCGGCCAGGTCGGTGAGGTCGGGTGTGACGACGGCGACCTCGCGCGGGCCGTCGAGAAGTGCCTCGGCCGCTGCGAGCCCCCAGCCGATGAAGCGGGGCACCCGAGGGCCGAGCGACTTCACCACACCGAGCGCCCTCTCCGCTGCGGTGCGGTGGGGTGCGGCTCCGGTGTGGGCCGCGTACGACAGGAGCGCGTTCGCCGCCGCCGTCCAGCCGGAGGGGGTCGCGTTGTCCGTGGGGTCCTGGGGGCGCCGGATGAGCTGTTCCGCGTCGGACGCCGTGTCGTACAGCGCACCCGACTCGGGGTCGGTGAAGCGGGCCAGCACGTGGTCGAGGAGCAGGCCGGCGAACTCCAGCCAGACGCCCTCGCCGGTGACGGCGGCCAGCGCGAGGAAGCCCTCGGCGACGTCGCCGTAGTCCTCCAGGACGCCCGCGTTGGCACCGGCCCGGCCGTCCCTGCTGGTGCGGGTGAGGTGGGCGCGGTCGTCGAGGTGGACGCGGACCAGGAGGTCGGCGGCGGTGACGGCGGCCTCGACGAGGTCGGGGCGGTCGAAGTAGGCGCCCGTCTCGGCGAGTGCGGCGATCGCGAGGCCGTTCCAGGCGGCGACGACCTTGTCGTCCCGGCCGGGTGCGGGGCGCTCGGCGCGCTTCGCGAGGAGCCGCCGCCGGATGCCCTCGACGCGGTCCGCGGCGAAGACGCCCTCGGTCTGCGGGAGCTGGAGGACGGAGGCGCCGTGCTCGAAGGTGCCGTCCTCGGTGACACCGAAGTACTGGGCGGCGAGTTCGGCGTCGTCCGCACCGAGCGTCTCGGTCAGCTGCGCCGGTGTCCACACGTAGTACGCGCCTTCTACGTGCTTTCCGGTGCCGTCGTCGCTGTCGGCGTCCAGTGCGGAGGCGAAGCCGCCCTCTTCCGTGCGCAGCTCGCGGACCATGAAGTCGGCGGTCTCCAGGGCGATCCGGCGGGCCAGTTCGGAGCCGGTGGAGCGCCACAGGTGCGCGTAGACGCGGCACAGCAGCGCGTTGTCGTACAGCATCTTCTCGAAGTGCGGCACGACCCACTCGCGGTCGACGGAGTACCGGGCGAACCCGCCCCCCAGCTGGTCGTAGATCCCGCCCCGCGCCATCCGCTCACAGGTGTCGGCGGCCATCTGCAACGCACCCTCGGCACCGGTGCGCGCGTGATGCCGCAGCAGGAACTCGATCACCATGGACGGCGGAAACTTCGGCGCACCCCCGAACCCGCCGCGCGACGGGTCGTACTCCCGCGTCAGCCCCAACAACGCGGCGGCCTGCTCCTCCTCCCCGGGCGGCTGCGCATCCCCGAACGAGATCTCCCGCTCCCCCAGATCCCGCACGATCTTCCCCGCGACCTCCGCGACCTCCTCCCGCCGCCCGCTCCACGCCTGCCACACCCCCTCCAGCACCTGCCTGAAGGACGGCGACCCATGCCTCGGCACCGGCGGAAAATACGTCCCGAAGTAGAACGGCTCCCCCTCCGCCGTCAAGAACACCGTCATCGGCCACCCACCCTGCCCGGTCGCCGCCTGCACCGCCTCCATGTACACGGCATCCACATCCGGCCGCTCTTCCCGGTCCACCTTGACACTCACGAAGTGCTCGTTGAGGTACTCGGCGGTGTCGGGGTCCTCGAAGGACTCGTGGGCCATCACATGGCACCAGTGACAACTGGAGTACCCGACGCTCAACAGCACCGGCCGATCCGTCCGCCGCGCCTCCTCGAACGCCTCGGCCGACCATGGCCACCAGTCGACCGGGTTGTCGGCATGCTGCAACAGATACGGGGAGGTCTCGTTCGCGAGGCGGTTCGACATGGGGTCATCCTCGCGTACGAGGGGGCCGGGGGGACCTACGGCACAACCGGACCGTCCGGGAGCGGAGGATCGGGGGATCGGGGGAACGCGGGCTCAGACTCCCGTGAGGAGCATGAGTGCCAGCGCGAACTGGGTGATCCACTGGGTGGCGAGCGTGGCGTATCTACCGCCTGTCGCCTCCGGCCGAGGCCACCCGAGGGTCGCGATTCCGGTGAGGAGGGCGAGGGAGAAGAGGGCGGGGAGGGTGTGGGTGGGGAGGGTGGAGCAGCCGACGCCGTTCATGAGGCACTGAGCCTTTTCAGCGGTGCCGCTCCAGGGTGAGGATGGCGGCTGCGATTGACGACATGCGGTTGGGACTGCACCGGGCCTTGCGGAAGATCCGCC
>NZ_JBEXLS010000002.1:0-236667 GCF_040610055.1 Streptomyces sp. NPDC004539
GTTGATAGGCCAGATCTGGAAGCCCTGTAAGGGGTGGAGGTGACTGGTACTAATAGGCCGAGGGCTTGTCCTCAGTTGCTCGCGTCCACTGTGTTGGTTCTGAAACCACGAACAACCCCGCGTTTGTCACAGAGCGTGGTGCGGTTGATTGTTTCATAGTGTTTCGGTGGTTATAGCGTGAGGGAAACGCCCGGTTACATTCCGAACCCGGAAGCTAAGCCTCACAGCGCCGATGGTACTGCAGGGGGGACCCTGTGGGAGAGTAGGACGCCGCCGAACAATTATTAGAGGTAGGCCCTGAACTTCGGTTCAGGGCCTACCTCTTTTTTGTTTGTCGTCACTTCGAGTTCACGTTCCACGCCGACCATCCCACCATGGGTACTGGAGCAATGCTCAGGGCTGCGGGTGTCGGACTCGGTGACGAGGTCGTGGTGCCGGCCTTCGGTAACACGGAGCTCGCCGAAGAGGTGGCCCGGGTCGGTGCGATGCCGGTGTTCGCGGATGTGGACCCGGTGAGTTACTGCCTCGACGCGCTGGCCGTCGAGTCGGTCGTCACTCCTCGGACGGCGGCCGTCGTCGTGGTGCACCGCTTCGGGCGGCCGGCGGATGTGGCGCGGTTGCGGGAAGTCGGGGCGCGGCGTGGGTTGTTGGTGCTGGAGGAGGGGGACGGGGAAGGGGCCGTCGACGAGGTCGCTCAGCGGCGGGAACGGGCGGCTTATCTGGACGCGCGGTTGCGTGGGGTGTGGACGCCGGACGGTGGTGACGGGCACACGTATCAGCAGTATGTGGTGAGGGTGCCCGGCAACGGCCGGCCGGACCGGGACGCTTTCGCTCGGGCCTTGCGCGGCAAGGGAGTTGCCTGCCGGGTGCCGGTGAAGACGCCTGTGCATCGGCTGCCGGAGTTCCGGCGGTGCGTGTCGTTGCCGGAGACCGAGCGGGCCGCCGACGAGACGCTGGCGCTGCCGGTCGACGCCGGGCTGACGAAGCGTGACATGCAGCGCATAGTGTCCGCCTGCAACGCGCTCGGCGGGCTGTTGCAGTCGGCCTACTGATCGGCCCGCTGAACGGGTTTGGGAATACACGCTCGTTCAGGGTACGATCTTCTTGTTGCCGAGAGGGAAATCGCCCAAAAGGTAACAAGGCCCCTATAGCTCAGTCGGTAGAGCGTCTCCATGGTAAGGAGAAGGTCAACGGTTCGATTCCGTTTGGGGGCTCAGAAATAAACCCCCTGCCTTGAATGGCAGGGGGTTTTCTCATGGCCTCTTCCTCCCCGTTCTCACGCCACCCGCATCGCCAGAATGGCCATGTCGTCCGACGGCGCGTCAGAGGCGAACCGCTCCACCGCGCGCATGATGCGGGCGGCGACCGCACCCGCCGTGAGACCCGTACACGTGGTGAGGACGTCGGCGAGGCCGTCGTCGCCCAGCATGCGGCTGCCCTCGCGGCGTTCCGTGACGCCGTCGGTGACGCAGAGGAGGACGTCACCGGGGTCGAGGGTGACCGTCTGCTCGTACAGCTCCAGGTCCTCGATCACGCCCAGGAGCGGCTGGGGTTCCGCGGCGGGCTCGACCGTGCCGTCCTGGCGCAGGCGCAGCGGGAGGGGGTGGCCGGCGCAGACGACCTTCAGCTCGGCGCTGCCGTCCTCCTGGGGCCGCAGCTCGCCGTAGAGGAGCGTCAGGAAGCGGCTGCGGGCGCCCTCGTCGAGGATCGCGGAGTTGAGGCGCTCCAGGACCGCCGGACCGCTCAGGCCCTCCCTGGCGAGCAGGCGCAGGGCGTGGCGGGCGAGGCCGGTGACGGCGGCGGCGTTGGGGCCGGTGCCGCAGACGTCGCCGATGGCGAAGCCGTACGCGCCGTCGCTGATCGGGAAGACGTCGTAGAAGTCGCCGCCGACCTCGTTGCCCTCGCCGGCCGCGCGGTAGATGACGTCGACCTCGACGCCGTCGATCTCGGGCAGGCCCGGGGGCAGGAGGCTGCGCTGGAGGGCCTGGCTGATGGCCGTGCGCTCCGAGTAGAGGCGGGCGTTGTCCAGGGCCAGGGCGGCTCGGCGGGAGAGGTCCTCGGCGAGTTCCAGGATCTCCTGGCGGAAGTGTTCGTCGGTCGGTTTGCCGAGGGTCAGCATGCCGATGACGCGGTTGCGGGCGACCAGGGGCAGGACGACCGTCTCGCCGCCGACCGCGGAGGCCGTGGCGAGGGTGGGGCCGATGCCCGAGGAGACCGGGTGCGCCGGGCCGCCGGCCAGGCCCAGGCTCCGCATCGAGCTGCGCAGCGCCGCCTCGTGGGCCGCCTGGCCGGGGGCGGTCCAGACGCGGGCGCCCGGGGTGGGGACCGGGTCCGGCGGGGCCGTCTTCGACAGCAGCGACTTGATGCCGTCGATGAGTTCCTCGTCCTCGTGCAGGACGTACGACAGGTAGGGGTCCGACGCCTGGTCGGCGATCGTGTACACGGCACACCAGGTCGCCAGCGTCGGCACCGTCATCTGTGCCATCAGGGCGAGCGTCTGGTCCCGGTCCAGGGTGCCGGCGAGGAGGTCGGACGCCTCGACGAGGAAGCTGAGCGAGCCTCTGCGCAGCCGCTCCAGCTCGCCCAGGCGCGCGGACTCGACGGCGAGGGCGATTCGGTCCGCGGCGAACTGGAGGCGCAGCGCCTCCTCGTTGGAGTAGCGGCCCGGCGACTCGGAGGCGACCCCCAGCGAACCCGTCAGCCGTCCCTCGACCTTCAGCGGGACGGTGACGACGGCCCGCATGCCGGTGCCGTTCAGCAGCGGTACGGCGCCGGGGACGGCCGTCAGGTCCTCGTGGACGGCGGGCATGCGGGCGGAGCCGTAGCGGCCGGGGCCCGCCTCGACGGGGACGCGGGCGAATCGCTGGCGGGTGGAGGGGAGGCCGGTCGAGGCGCGGACCTCCAGTTCCGTCTCGTCGTCCGTCGCGAGGAGCAGGAACGCGGCGTCCGCGTCGAGCATGTCGCGGGCGCGCTCCACCGTGCGCTGGAGGAGGCCGTCGAGGTCGTCCGGTGCGGGGGAGCCGATGAACACCTCGAACGGGTCGGTGTTCGGGGAGTCGGAGGAGGTGGCGGCGTCGCCGGCCGGGACGCGGGCCGGGGTCTGGAGGACCGCGCGCTCGTGGTCGCGGACCAGCAGGCAGACGGTGGAGGGCTCGCCGCCGGTGTCCCGGACGCGCAGGTGGGAGGCGTAGACGGGGGTGACCCGGCCGTCGGCGCCGCGGATGCCGTAACTGCCCTCCCAGCGGGAGAGTTGCAGGGCCTCGGCGATGCCGGTGGCCGTGCCCGGGGTGTGCGGCCAGGCGGCGAGGTCGGTGAGGGGCTTGCCGATGACCTGGTCGGCGGGGTAGCCGAAGATGTCCTCGGCGTCCTCGTTCCAGGCGGAGATCGAGCCCGTACGGTCGATCTGTACGACGGCGACCCGCACCCGGCTGTCGGCGAGCGGCAGGAGGCCGACCGGGAGGGCCGGGCCGGCCGCGCGGGTGCCCACCGCGCGTTCGGGCAGGGCGATCTGGAACCACACGTTCTTGTGGGTGGGCGTGTACTCGACGCCCCAGCGGCCCGCGATGGCCGCGCACAGTTGGAGTCCGCGCCCGCCCTCGCGGTCGGGGTTGCTCATGGCGGGCAGCGCGCCCTGGAGGGGGATCTCGCGCTCCGGATAGCGGTCGGCGACCTCGACGCGTACGCCGTCGTCGCTGCGCAGGCACAGGACGTCGGCGTGGGTGCCCGCGTGGATGACGGCGTTGGTGACGAGTTCGCTGGTGAGGACGACGGCGTCGTCCACGATGTCGGCGAAGCCCCATCCCTGGAGGGTGTCGCGGACGAACGCGCGGGCGGTCGCGACCGATCGTCCCGCAGGCTCGAAACTGGCAGCCGCGCGCGCGGTGATCACAGAACTCCTCGGCCGGTCGTCGGCGGACAGTGCTTCCCGGTCGTCCGGGTGGCGTGGCTGGGGCGGGCGCGTGCCGGCCGGCCGGGGGTCCGGGGGCTGTCCCCCGGGAATCAGTCCGGTGGTCATTACGTCGGCCGCCCCTCCGCTGCCCGCTCGTGCTGGTGCCACCGCCCAGGCCGGGTCGGGCCGGCGCGGCTGGACAGCCTATGCAAGGTTACTGACCTTCCGGGGTCCCGCGGATGCCGGTCGCCCGTGTTCACCGTTCCCGGAATGTGCGGACGATGTGCGCAGCCGCCGAAGTGTTATGGCCGTGTTCGTCGAGGGTGAAACACTGGGCAAGCTTCTTGTGAAGGTCCGGGCAGACTGGGTGTCTTCCGTGTACGTCGGGCAGCAGCCTTCACTGTGGCCTGATTACATCGGGCTTCGATACGCGGTACTGGTAGGGGTCGACCCGTGCGGGAGGGACAAGTGGAGTCTGGCGCAGCGGCGCGGGGCACGAAGGCGCGCGCGAAAGGCGGGACGTCCCTGAACAGGACGCGTGCCGCCCGTGCGGGGGAGACGACCGTGGTGGACACGGCCGCTCTGAACCGTCTTCTGGCCGCCCTGGTGTCCATGCGGGACGGCAACTTCCGCAAGCGGCTCACGGTGTCCGGCGACGGCGTGATGTCCGAGATCGCGGCCGTCTACAACGAGGTGGCGGACCGGAACCTGCATCTGACGGGTGAACTGGCGCGGGTACGGCGGATGGTGGGCCGTGAGGGCAAGCTCACCGAGCGGCTGGAGACCGGTGTCTGCGAGGGGTCGTGGGCCGCGGCCATCGACGCCTCGAACTCGCTGGTCGACGATCTGGCGCGGCCCGTCTCCGAGGTCAGCCGGGTGCTGTCGGCGGTCGCGGAGGGCGATCTGTCGCCGCGTATGGAGCTGCGGGCGCACACCCCGGAGGGGGCCGGGCATCCGCTGCGGGGCGAGTTCCTGAAGGTCGGGCGGGTCGTCAACAACCTGGTCGACCAGCTGTCGACGTTCACCGACGAGGTCACGCGCGTGGCCAGCGAGGTGGGTACCGAGGGCAAGCTCGGCGGTCAGGCGCAGGTTCGTGGAATGTCCGGTTCGTGGAAGGACTTGACCGAATCGGTCAACACGATGGCGGATCGTTTGACCGCACAGGTGCGCGATATCGCGCTCGTGACGACAGCCGTGGCCAACGGTGATCTGTCGCGGAAGGTCACCGTCCATGTCGCCGGCGAGATGCTGGAGCTGAAGGAGACCGTCAACGCGATGGTCGACCGGCTCTCCGCGTTCTCCTCCGAGGTGACCCGTGTCGCCCGTGAGGTGGGCACCGAGGGCATCCTCGGCGGCCAGGCGCAGGTGCGCGGTGTGGACGGGGTGTGGAAGGAGCTCACCGACTCCGTGAACACCATGGCCGGGAACCTGACGGCCCAGGTGCGCGGGATCTCCGAGGTGACGACGGCCGTCGCCAACGGCGACCTGTCCCGCAAGGTGACCGTCCCCGCGCGCGGGGAGGTCGCGCAGCTCGCGGACACGATCAACCAGATGACGGAGACCCTGCGGATCTTCGCGGACGAAGTGACGCGGGTCGCCAACGAGACCGGTTCCGAGGGACGCCTCGGCGGGCAGGCGAACGTACCCGGTGTGTCGGGGACCTGGAAGGACCTGACGGACTCGGTCAACACGGTGTTCCGCAACCTCACCACGCAGGTGCGGGACATCGCCTATGTGACGACGGCCGTGGCGAACGGCGATCTGTCGCAGAAGGTGACCGTCGACGTGGCCGGCGAGATGCTGGAGCTGAAGAACACCGTCAACGGGATGGTGGACCAGCTCTCGGCGTTCGGGGCCGAGGTGACCCGGGTTGCGCGGGAGATCGGCGTCGAGGGTGAACTGGGCGGGCAGGCGCAGGTGCTGGGCGCGGCCGGGACCTGGAAGGACCTGACGGACTCCGTCAACACGGCGTTCCGCAACCTCACCGGACAGGTCCGCAACATCGCGCAGGTGACGACGGCCGTGGCGAACGGCGATCTGTCGCAGAAGGTGACCGTCGACGTCTCCGGCGAGATGCTCCAGCTGAAGAACACCGTGAACCGGATGGTCGACCAGCTGTCGCTCTTCGCCGACCAGGTCACGAAGGTGGCCCGGGACGTGGGTACGGAAGGGCGGCTCGGCGGTCAGGCGCGGGTGGACGGGGTGTCCGGGACGTGGAAGGAACTGACCGATTCCGTCAACTTCATGGCCGGAAACCTGACCTCCCAGGTGCGTCAGATCGCTCAGGTGACGACAGCTGTGGCGCGCGGTGACCTCTCGCAGAAGATCGACGTGGACGCGCGCGGGGAGATCCTGGAGCTGAAGAACACCATCAACACGATGGTCGACCAGTTGTCCTCGTTCGCCGAGCAGGTGACCCGGGTGGCCCGCGAGGTGGGCACCGACGGGCGGCTCGGCGGGCAGGCGCAGGTGCCCGGGGTGGCCGGGGTGTGGCGGGACCTCACGGACTCCGTGAACGGCATGGCGTCCAACCTGACCGGTCAGGTCCGCAACATCGCGCAGGTCGCCACGGCGGTCGCGCGCGGTGACCTCTCGCAGAAGATCACCGTGGACGCGCGCGGGGAGATCCTGGAGCTCAAGAACACGCTGAACACGATGGTGGACCAGCTGTCGTCGTTCGCGGAGCAGGTCACCCGGGTCGCGCGCGAGGTGGGCACCGAGGGCATCCTCGGCGGCCAGGCGGAGGTGCAGGGCGTCTCCGGTACCTGGAAGGACCTCACGCAGTCCGTCAACTTCATGGCGAACAACTTGACCACCCAGCTCCGCAACATCGCCGAGGTCACCACCGCCGTCGCCAAGGGCGACCTGTCGAAGAAGATCACCGTCGACGCCAAGGGCGAGATCCTGGAGCTGGTGACGACCGTCAACACGATGGTCGACCAGCTCTCCAGCTTCGCCGAGCAGGTGACCCGCGTGGCCCGCGAGGTGGGTACCGAGGGCATCCTGGGCGGGCAGGCGCACGTACCCGGGGTCACGGGCATCTGGAAGGACCTCAGCGGCAACGTCAACCTGATGGCCAAGAACCTGACCATGCAGGTGCGCAACATCTCCCAGGTCGCGGCGGCCGTCGCCAACGGCGACCTGACCCGGCAGGTGACGATCGAGGCGCGGGGCGAGGTCCAGCAGCTCGCCGACACCTTCAACACCATGGTGAAGACGCTCAGTTCGTTCGCCGACCAGGTCACCAAGGTGGCCCGCGAGGTGGGTACGGACGGCATCCTGGGCGGCCAGGCGCACGTGCCCGGGGTGTCGGGCACCTGGAAGGACCTCACCGAGTCGGTGAACCAGATGGCGTCCAACCTGACCGGACAGGTCCGCAACATCGCGATGGTCACGACGGCCATCGCCAAGGGCGACCTGACCAAGAAGATCGACATCGACGCGCGCGGCGAGATCCTCGAACTGAAGACGACCATCAACACGATGGTCGACCAGCTCTCCTCGTTCGCCGAGGAGGTCACCCGGGTGGCCCGCGAGGTGGGCACCGAGGGGGCGCTCGGCGGACAGGCGCGCGTGCGCGACGTCGACGGCACGTGGCGCGACCTCACCGAGTCCGTCAACGAGATGGCCGGGAACCTCACCCGGCAGGTGCGCGCGATGTCCCGGGTGGCGACCGCGGTGACCAGGGGCGACCTCAGCCTGAAGATCGACGTGGACGCCTCCGGGGAGATCCAGGAGCTCCAGGACTACATCAACAAGATGATCGCCAACCTGCGCGACACCACGATCGCCAACAAGGAGCAGGACTGGCTCAAGGGCAACCTCGCGCGCGTGTCGGCCCTGTTGCAGGGCCGGCGCGACCAGGTCGACGTCGCCTCGCTGATCATGAGCGAGCTGCCGCCGCTGGTCGCCGCGCAGCACGGCGCGTTCTTCCTGAGCATGGCGACCTCCGACGCCGGCCCCGACCAGTACGAGCTGCGGATGCTCGGCTCGTACGGCTACTCGATGGGGTCGATGCCGACGTCGTTCAAGCCCGGTGAGGGGCTCGTCGGGACGGCCGCGCTGGAGAAGCGCACGATCCTCGTCTCCAACGCGCCCAGCGGCTACCTGAAGATCTCCTCGGGGCTCGGGGAGGCGCCGCCCGCGCAGGTGGTCGTCCTCCCGGTGCTGTTCGAGGGGAAGGTGCTCGGGGTGATCGAGCTGGCGTCCTTCGGGGAGTTCACGCAGATCCAGAAGGACTTCCTCAACCAGATCGCCGAGATGATCGCGACGAGCGTCAACACGATCTCCGTCAACACCAAGACGGAGCGGCTGCTGAAGCAGTCGCAGGAGCTGGCCGAGCAGCTCCAGGAGCGTTCGGGGGAGCTGGAGCAGCGGCAGAAGGCGCTCCAGGCGTCCAACGCGGAGCTGGGGGAGAAGGCCGAGCTGCTGGCGCGGCAGAACCGGGACATCGAGGTGAAGAACACCGAGATCGAGGAGGCCCGGCAGGTCCTGGAGGAGCGCGCCGAGCAACTCGCCGTGTCCATGCGGTACAAGAGCGAGTTCCTCGCGAACATGTCGCACGAGCTGCGCACCCCGCTCAACTCGCTGCTCATCCTCGCCAAGCTCCTCGCCGACAACGCGGAGGGCAACCTCTCCCCGAAGCAGGTCGAGTTCGCCGAGACGATCCACGGCGCCGGCTCCGACCTGCTCCAGCTGATCAACGACATCCTCGACCTGTCGAAGGTCGAGGCGGGCAAGATGGACGTCTCCCCGACCCGGATCGCCCTCGTGCAGCTCGTGGACTACGTGGAGGCCACCTTCCGGCCGCTGACCGCGGAGAAGGGCCTCGACCTGTCCGTCCGGGTCTCCCCGGAGCTGCCCGCCACGCTCCACACCGACGAGCAGCGCCTCCTCCAGGTGCTGCGCAACCTGCTGTCCAACGCGGTCAAGTTCACCGACTCCGGCTCCGTCGAGCTGGTGATCCGGCCCGCCGGGACGGACGTCCCGGTGGTGATCCGGGAGCAGTTGCTGGAGGCCGGTTCGCTGACCGACGCGGACGCCCCGCTGATCGCCTTCTCCGTGACCGACACGGGCATCGGGATCGCGGCCAGCAAGATGCGGGTGATCTTCGAGGCGTTCAAGCAGGCCGACGGGACGACCAGCCGTAAGTACGGCGGTACGGGGCTCGGGCTGTCCATCTCGCGGGAGATCGCGCAGTTGCTCGGCGGGGAGATCCACGCCCAGAGCGAGCCGGGGCGCGGCTCCACGTTCACGCTGTACCTGCCGCTGCGGCCCAGCGAACTGCCTCCGCAGGGCTACCAGCAGGTCGTGCCGGCGCTGGAGGCGGGCGATCTGGTGGCCTCCGAGAACGGGCTCGTGGCGCTCGTCGAGCTGACCGGGCCGGTGCCGTCGGAGATCGAGACGCCGGCCGAGGTGAAGTCGTACCACGAGACGCAGAACGGTGCCGCGGCGCTCTTCCGGCGCCGACGGCGGTCCGCGTCCGGCGAGGAGAACGGGGAGCACACGGCGCACGCGCGCGTGAACATCCGGTTCGGCGGCGACAAGGTGCTCATCGTCGACGACGACATCCGCAACGTGTTCGCGCTCACCAGTGTCCTGGAGCAGCACGGCCTGTCGGTGCTGTACGCCGAGAACGGCCGGGAGGGCATCGAGGTCCTGGAGCAGCACGACGACGTCGCGGTCGTCCTGATGGACATCATGATGCCGGAGATGGACGGGTACGCGACGACCTCGGCGATCCGCAGGATGCCTCAGTTCTCCGGGCTGCCGATCATCGCGCTCACCGCGAAGGCGATGAAGGGCGACCGGGAGAAGGCCATCGAGTCCGGTGCGTCCGACTATGTGACCAAGCCGGTGGACCCGGACCATCTGCTGTCCGTGATGGAGCAGTGGATGCGGGAAGGGTGAGGGGAAGTGTGTGGAGGTGCCGTGACGCGCTGACTCAGGGTGGTCGGCTCTGGGCAGCGGGACGGTGTTCGGGGAACCTTCTGGTCTCTCGCTGCGTTCCTGCTACGTGCACTGTGACATCGCGGTGACAGGGTGTGGCGACGGTCGGGGTGCGGCTACCATGACCGGCACAAGGAAGGGCGGCGCAAAGGATGTCGTCCCCAGGGGCGGCGCCCGGTGCACTGCCGGGGCGAGGAGGGCGGGCCATGGTGCAGAAGGCCAAGATCCTCCTGGTCGATGACCGGCCGGAGAATCTGCTGGCGCTGGAGGCGATCCTCTCGGCGCTGGATCAGACACTGGTGCGGGCATCGTCCGGGGAAGAGGCGCTCAAAGCACTGCTGACGGACGACTTCGCGGTCATTCTGCTGGACGTCCAGATGCCGGGAATGGATGGATTCGAGACGGCCGCGCACATCAAGCGTCGGGAGCGGACCAGGGACATCCCGATCATCTTCCTCACCGCGATCAACCACGGGCCGCATCACACGTTCCGGGGGTACGCGGCGGGGGCGGTGGACTACATCTCCAAGCCGTTCGACCCGTGGGTGCTGCGGGCGAAGGTCTCGGTCTTCGTCGAGCTGTACATGAAGAACTGTCAGCTCCGGGAGCAGGCGGCGTTGCTGCGGCTCCAGTTGGACGGGAGCGGGCGGCCGGGGGTCGACGGGGGCAAGGAGGCGCCCGGGCTGCTCGCGGAGCTGTCCGCGCGGCTCGCGGCGGTCGAGGAGCAGGCTGAGGCGTTGTCCAAGCAGTTGGACGACGATTCGGCGGATGCGGCGGCGGTGGCCACCGCAGCGCATCTGGAGCGGAAGCTGACGGGGTTGCGGCGGGCGCTGGACGCGTTGGAGCCGGGGGCCGGGGGTGGGGCGCCTACCGTGCCTTCGCAGGGCTGAGGGCGGGGTTCGGGGCGCGTGCGGGTACGTCGTGGCGGGGGTGGGCGGGGTTTCGCCCGCCCGTGCCGGCGGGGTGCCGCTGCGCCCACCCGTCTAACTTCCTTGCAGGAAGCGCCTTCAGGCTCGGCGTCAGTTTCGGGCCTCTGGGGAGGCGACACGGACGGGTGAAGCTGTAGGCACACGTGTCCTGTGTTGTTTCCGCCGGTACTCTCACACCCATGGCCTCACGTCCCTCCGCAGCCAAGAAGCAGCCCGCCAAGAAGGCTGCTGCTCCGGCGAAGGCTCCGGCGAAGAAGGCCGTAGCGAAGAAGGCGCCGGCGAAGAAGGCGCCCGCCAGGAAGGTCGCGGCGAAGAAGCCCGCGCCCAAGCCGGCGCCGAGTCCGACAGGCGGCGTCTACCGCCTCGTACGCGCCGTGTGGCTGGGCCTCGCGCATGCCGTGGGGGCCGTGTTCCGCGGGATAGGGAACGGGGCGAAGAACCTGGACCCGGCGCACCGCAAGGACGGCGTCGCGCTGCTGCTGTTCGGGCTCGCGCTGATCGTCGCCGCCGGCACCTGGGCCGACCTCAGGGGCCCCGTCGGCGACCTCGTCGAGATCCTGGTGACCGGTGCCTTCGGGCGGCTCGACCTCCTCGTACCGATCCTGCTCGCGGTGATCGCCGTACGGTTCGTGCGGCATCCGGAGAAACCCGAGGCCAACGGCCGTATCGTCATCGGGCTCTCCGCGCTGCTGATCGGGGTTCTCGGGCAGGTCCACATCGCGTGCGGATCGCCCGCGCGCAGCGACGGGATGCAGGCCATAAGGGACGCCGGCGGGCTCGTCGGATGGGCGGCGGCGACTCCCCTGACGTTCGCGATGACCGAGGTCCTCGCCGTACCCCTCCTCGTGCTGCTAACGGTCTTCGGGCTGCTCGTCGTCACCGCCACCCCCGTCAACGCGATCCCGCAGCGGCTGCGGCTGCTGGGCGTCAAACTGGGCATCCTGCACGACCGGGACGAGGCGTACGACGAGTACGAGGAGTTCGGTGACGACGACGCGCGCTACGACGAGCAGTGGCGTGAGGCGCTCCCCGGGCGAGCGCGCCGCCGGGCGGCCGGGGGAGAGCCGTACGGCCCCGAGGACGCCGAGGAAGCGGCCCTCTCGCGGCGTCGCGGACGGCCGAGGCGCCCCGGGGTGCCCCAGCCCGCCGCGGACCGTCAGCCGGACGCCGTGGACATCGCGGCGGCAGCCGCCGCGGACCTCGACGGCGCCGTCCTGCACGGCATGCCGCCCTCCCCGCTCGTCGCCGACCTCACCCAGGGCGTCAGCGTCGGCGACCGCCAGCCGACGCGGCCGACGCCCGTCCCGGCGGCCCGGCCGCCGAAGCAGGAGAAGCTCAAGCCGGGGATAGTGCCGGACCTGACCAAGGCCCCGCCGGAGGAGATGCGCGACCTGCCCCCGCGCGCGGAGCAGCTCCAGCTCTCCGGGGACATCACCTACTCGCTGCCCTCCCTGGACCTCCTGGAGCGCGGCGGCCCCGGCAAAGCGCGCAGCGAGGCCAACGACGCCGTCGTCGCGTCCCTGACGAACGTCTTCACCGAGTTCAAGGTCGACGCCGCCGTCACCGGCTTCACCCGCGGGCCGACGGTCACGCGCTACGAGGTGGAACTGGGCCCGGCCGTCAAGGTCGAGCGGATCACCGCGCTGACCAAGAACATCGCGTACGCCGTCGCCAGTCCCGACGTACGGATCATCAGCCCGATCCCCGGGAAGTCGGCCGTCGGGATCGAGATCCCCAACACCGACCGGGAGATGGTCAACGTCGGGGACGTGCTGCGGCTCGCGGACGCGGCCGAGGACGACCATCCGATGCTGGTGGCGCTCGGCAAGGACGTCGAGGGCGGGTACGTCATGGCGAACATGGCGAAGATGCCGCACATCCTCGTCGCCGGGGCCACCGGGTCCGGCAAGTCGTCCTGCATCAACTGTCTGATCACCTCGATCATGTGCCGGGCGACCCCCGAGGACGTCCGGATGGTCCTCGTCGACCCCAAGCGGGTCGAGCTGACCGCGTACGAGGGCATTCCGCACCTGATCACGCCGATCATCACCAACCCCAAGCGCGCGGCCGAGGCGCTCCAGTGGGTCGTCCGGGAGATGGACCTGCGCTACGACGACCTCGCGGCGTTCGGGTACCGGCACATCGACGACTTCAACCAGGCCATCCGCGAGGGCAAGCTGAAGACGCCCGAGGGCAGTGAGCGGGAGCTGAAGCCGTACCCGTACCTACTGGTGATCGTCGACGAGCTGGCCGACCTGATGATGGTCGCGCCCCGGGACGTCGAGGACTCGATCGTCCGCATCACGCAGCTCGCGCGCGCGGCCGGTATCCACCTGGTGCTCGCCACGCAGCGGCCGTCCGTCGACGTCGTCACCGGTCTGATCAAAGCCAATGTGCCCTCCCGGCTCGCGTTCGCCACCTCCTCGCTCGCGGACTCCCGGGTCATCCTCGACCAGCCCGGCGCGGAGAAGCTGATCGGCAAGGGGGACGGGCTGTTCCTGCCGATGGGGGCGAACAAGCCGGTCCGGATGCAGGGGGCGTTCGTCACCGAGGCCGAGGTCGCGGCCGTCGTCCAGCACTGCAAGGACCAGATGGCGCCGGTCTTCCGGGACGACGTCACGGTGGGGTCGAAGCAGAAGAAGGAGATCGACGAGGAGATCGGGGACGATCTGGATCTGCTGTGCCAGGCGGCCGAGCTGGTGGTGTCCACGCAGTTCGGGTCGACCTCGATGCTTCAGCGGAAGCTGAGGGTGGGGTTCGCGAAGGCCGGGCGGCTGATGGATCTCATGGAGTCTCGGGGGGTTGTGGGGCCGAGTGAGGGGTCGAAGGCTCGGGATGTGTTGGTGAAGCCGGAGGAGCTGGATGGGGTGCTGGATGTGATCAGGGGGGGTGGGTGAGGGCGGGGGTGGGGGTGGGGTGAGGTGGGGGTGTCTGGGGGGAGGGGGCCTGCTGGGAGGGGGTGGGGCGGGGCCTGGAGGGGGTGGGGGGCAGAGGGAGGGGGAGGGGTAAGGGGGGTAGAGGGGTGCGTGGTGGCTGGGTGAGTGAGTGGGTTCAGGTCGGTTCGGTTCGGTTCGGAGAGTGGGCGGCGGGGGTCTGTGCCGGGTGGGCGGGGGCTTGTGGGGCGGTCGGCGGGGGCTCGTACGGGTGGCCGGTGGGGTGGCCGGGGGAGCGGGGGGCTTCGTGACTCACCCGTTAGAGATCGTCGGGCAACCGTTTCCCTTTGTCGCACGTCCAGTTGAGCGAAGGACAGGTAAGGGCCTCACCCTGGCCCGGTCCGTCCCGCTGTCGGCTTGTCCGGCCATACCGATGGCGTACAAAGTCCGACCGCCCGGTTGCCCCACCCTTTTGTACCCCCCCTAAACTGTATTTCCAGCACAGGCGGCTACACGCTCGAAAGGCGCCCCCGTGTCCATCGGCAACTCCCCTGAAGACGAGCGTCCCTTCGCAGACGTTTCCTCCGAGGAAGCCCCCTCCATCGGCCATGTGCTCCGGCAGGCGCGTATCGCTGCCGGTATGACCGTCGACGACGTCAGTACCGCCACCCGCATCCGCATCGCCATCGTCCACGCGATCGAGGCCGACGACTTCACGCCCTGCGGCGGTGACGTCTACGCGCGCGGGCACCTCCGTACGCTGGCGCGCGCCGTCCACACCGATCCGGCGCCGCTGATCGCCCGGTTCGACGCGGCGCACGGCGGGCGTCCCGCGCCGACGCCGGCCGCGCCGCTCTTCGAGGCGGAACGTATCCGCCCGGAGCGGCGGGGGCCGAACTGGACGGCCGCGATGGTCGCCGCGATCGTCGCGGTGATCGGTTTTGTCGGATTCACCGCCTTCAAGGGTGACGACGCCGACAAGACCGATCAGATCGCCGGCGGTGCGACGCCCACGCCGTCCGCGTCCACCACCGCGCCCACCCCGAAGAGCGAGAAGCTCGCCACCGACCTCCAGCCGACCCCGTCCGACGACGCCATCGCCGCCGCCCCCCTGGACAAGGTCACCGTCCGCGTCAGCGCCACCCACGGGCGCAGCTGGATCTCCGCCAAGGACCACAACGGCCGCCTCCTCTTCGACGACCTCCTCAAGCAGGGGCAGTCCAAGACCTTCCAGGACAACAGCAAGATCAACCTCGTCCTCGGGGACGCGGGGGCCATCGAGCTGTGGGTCAACGGCAAGAAGCTCGACAACGAGTTCAAGGCGGGGGCTGTGGAGAGGCTTACTTATACGAAGGGTGATCCGCAGGCGGGGTGAGGGGGTGGGGCGGGGGATCTTGTCGAACCCCGTCGGCGTTTGTTGTCGGTGGGGCAAAGGAGCGCGGCGGTGGGTCTTGCCGCTTTGAGTGCTGGATAGCAGGTCAGAGGGCCCTTACCTGGGTTGGTAAGGGCCCTCTGGTGTTGCTGCGTGACTATGTGCGTGACTAGCGCTTAGGGGTTGGGGCTCCGAAGATCTCGTCCATGGCGGTGGCGCCGGTTTGGATCACTGGGCGGATCTGTTTGCGGTACACCGTTTCCGTTACGGCTGTGCTGGAGTGGCCTACCAGGCGGGAGATCTCTTCGAGGGGGATGCCTCTGTCGGAGAGGATCGAGACGAAGGATGTGCGGGTCTCCCGGGTCGTCCAGTCCTCAGGCACGAGCGCGTGTGAGCTGTTCTCGGGCAGCAGCTCCGCCGCGTGGGCGATGACCTTGCGGAGCGCCCGGCGGACGTTGATCGCGTACAGCTCCGTGCCGACAGCGGATGTGAAGACCAGGCCCGATTCCTTCCACCTGTCACCGGCCTTGATCCGTTGTTGCTTCTGCCGCTCGCGCTGCACCTTGAGGGCGTCTACGGCTCGTCCGGGGAGGGCCAGGGTGCGGCGGGACTTCTTGGTCTTGGTGTCGCCGGAGCGGCGGACCGAGCGCCACACGGCGATGTAGGGCGGGATCGGGGGGTCCGCGTTCGGATCGCCTTCCAGGTCGACGTGGTCCCAGCGGAGCGGGCGCATTTCTTCCGTGCGACCGCCGGTCAGGAGCGAGACGACGAAGTAGGCGTGGTGCGGGGAGTCCTCCGCCGCCTTCAGTACTGCTTCTGCCTGAGTGAGGGTCAGGGACTTGGACGGTCTTCCGGGGCGGCCGGTGGGGATCGAGCAGAGTTCTACGACGTTGCGCTTCACCTTGTCGCGGGCCATGGCACGTTTGACCGCGCGGTTCAGGCAGGAGTGGATCACTTCCAGGGAGCGGGTGCTCAGCACCTTGGACTTGGCCGCCAGCCACTTGTCCACGTCGTCGGCGCTGAGGTCCCGGAGCTTGCGGGCGCCGAGGTCCGGGACGATGTGGTTCTTGCACATGCTCTTGTCCATCCTGACCGTTCCGGCGTCCAGGCCGTTGCGGCCGTACGTGAGCCAGTCCGTCACGGCGTCCTTGACGGTGTAGCCGGTCGGCGCGATCGCGAGGCCGTCTTCGTAGTCCCGCAGTACCTCTTTCAACTTGTTCTTGGCTTCGGTCTTGGTCTTGCCGCTGGCCCGCTTCACGTTCCGCTTGCCGTTCGGGAGGAAGCCCAGGCTGGCGGTGGCGATCCAGCGTTGGCGCTTGTCGTCCCAGTGGAGGCCGCCGTCGCCCCGGCTTCGACGTGCCGCCATCAGGCCGCGTCCTCAAGGCGTGTGCGGATGTAGTCCTGTACGGCGGTCTCGGGGATGCGGCGGGTGCGGCCCTCCGTGAAGGAGGCGAGGCGCTTGGTGCGGATCAGGTCGTAGACCTTGGACTTGCCGAGCTGGAGCCTCACCATGACGTCAGGGACGGTCAGCAGGGCAGGGGGCGGGGTGGTCATGCGGCGACTCCGTCCAGGTCGGGGTGGGTGTGCCGTTCCTCGCGGGCGGTTTCGCGGTTGAGCTGGATGTCCCGGTGGATGGTGGCGGCGAGCCAGGATTCGCCGGGGGCGTGGCCGTGGCCGGCGTAGGTCCAGTGGGCGAGGGTCAGGGTGGTTGTCTCCTGGGTGTCGGGGAGGCCGAGGGCTTCGCGTTGTTGGGCGGCGCGGTAGTCGGCTCGGGTCTGGCGGAGGGCGCCGAGGGTGGTGGAGTAGCGGCGGGACTTGGTGGAGAAGTGGCCGCGGAAGCCGAGCATGTGGGCCCAGTCGCGGAGTTTGCGGCCGGGGTAGAGGGGGTGGAGGTCGAGGCAGGCCGCGATCAGGCGGGCGGGGTGGTCGGGGACGTTGAGCAGGACGAGGGCTTCCTTGTTGCCGATCCGGCGGTCAACCGTGCCTGTCGTTTCGGCCGCCTTGGTGGCGTACTTGGCGACGTAAGAGGCCACGGCTTGCTCGGTGATCTCCTCACCGTTGCCGAAGGCGCCGATCGGCTGTACGTCGAGCTGGGTGCCCCAGCGCAGGGTGCGGGCGGGTTGGTCACCGGCCGGGGGGACGTCGACCGCGACGCGGGCAGCGGCAGCCCCGATGGCGTCGGTCAGTAGCGCGAGGGTGGCCCAGCGCGGGGGAGCGGCGTGAGGCCCGTCGGGGCCGTCGAAGCGGATCACAGCGTGGAAGTGGACGGCCCCGCGTTTCTGGTACTCGGCGACCTTGCCGAAGGCCACGCGGGATTGTGCGTGGGCGTCCTTCTGCGTGAGGCCCGCACGCTTGGCGATCTCGCGGCGGAGGTAGATCGTGAAGTACCGCCACAGGTCGGAGGCGTAGTTGTTCCACAGGACCGCGCCCGCGTAGTCGTAGGTGTCGGGGTCGAGGGGAGTGCCGAGTTCGGGGGCGTCCTCGGGGTGGTGGTGGCCGCAGCGGCAGGGCCTGTTGCCGGGCCGGTTGTGGACCGGGCCGAATGACGGGGCGGTCAGGGTGGCGAAGACGCGAGGGTGGTCGCGGATGGTGTCCGGGGTGCCCTTGGCGGGGTCTCCGACCAGGCCCGCGCGGATCAGGTGGTACGTGTCGCCCGCGTACGTCCAGGCGCAGGAGGGGCAGCGGGAGGCGCGGCGGTTGCCACAGGCGATGCGGAGCCGTCCGCCGGGCTCGGTGTCGGTCGAGTAGTGGTGCAGCACTCGGCCGGTGGTCTTGTCGCGGGTGACGGTGGCGCCTTGCAGGTGGATCGGGTCGGAGCAGCCGCCTGTGCGGCGGATCTGGTCTTTGACACGGTCGAAGCCGGGGGAACCGGCCAGCCTCAGCACGTCGGCGAGGACGGCCGGTTCCAGGGCCGCCGGGGTGGCGGAGGGGGTCACGCCTTGTGCTCCTTGAGGATCGAGCGGACGACGACCGCACAGACGGCGACGGACGCGGCGGTGATCGCGACGGCGAGGAGCATGGAGACCAGGACCGCGCCGACGACCAGGACCAGGGCGCCGCCGCCCGCGACGAGGGTGAGCGTGCTGCCGGGGGTGAGCTGGAGCGCCGGGCGGTTGGAGACCGGGGCGGACGGGGCCGGGATCGGGACGGCCGGGGTCGTGGTGGTGATGGCCGGGGCGGTGTCGGGCTTCGGGTACTTCGGGGTGAACACGAGGGCGGTCCCTTCTTCAGTCGAGGAGCGTGGCGACGGCGGGGGCGAGGACGCTGTGGGCGATGAGGTAGCCGCCCAGGAGGAGTAGGGCGACGAGCCACCACGGCGGGCGGGCGAGCTGGACGCCGAGCACCGTGACGGCGAGGACGGCGAACCAGAGGGGGACGTTCACGGTGGTGTTCTCCTGTCAGGGCTGGCAGCGGTGGGTGCGGGCGGCGAGTTCGGCGGCGGCGCGGCTGTCGTACTCGGCGGAGAAGTCGCAACGCGGGGCGGTGCAGGCGGCGAGGTGGCGGTTGCGGCCACGGGCGAGGTACGAGGCGACCTGTACGGGGCCGATGCGGCGGACGTCGCGGAAGCGGCGGTTGGGGGTCACCGGTCCTCCCGCAGGGTGGGGGCGGGGAACTCGGCGAGGACGCGGGCCGCCTCGGTGTGGTCCGGGATGAGTTCGGCGGCGGCTTCGGCCAGGAGGCGGGCGAGGGTGGGGCGGTTGCTGTCGGCCATCTCGCGGGCCGCGTTCAGGTAGTCGGCGGGGGTGTTGAAGTTGAGGAACGTCACTGGTCAGGCTCCGGTCGGGGTGAGGTGGGCGGCGACGGCGGGGGTCATGGAGGGCGGGAGGCCGAGGCGGGCGCGGACTGTGTCGGGGTCGGCGGGGTGGCCGGTGGCGGTGCGGAGTTCTTCGGCCAGGGCGCGGACGCGGTCGACGAGGGCGGGCGGCAGGGAGATGACGGGCGTCGCGGTGATGGGAGGCGCCGGAAGTTCGTCGAGGCGGGGCGCGTCGATCTCGGCCGGGGCAGCGGGCTCCTCGTCGAGGTCCGGCGTGGTCGAGGCGGAGGCCGGCGGAGCGTCCTGCCCATGAGGTGTGTGCGCCAGCAGCGTCCCGCCGAAGAAGGCGACGGCAGGCCATCCCGCTACGACGATCCGGAGCGAGGCGGGGACGTCGTCCAGGTCGAGGAGTCCGGCGGTGGCGACGTTGGCGCCGAGGGACGCGCCCAGGGCGACCAGGAACCACAACCGGGCGCCCCCGGAGGGGAGTTGGGCGCGCTGCTGATCACGCATCCGGCGCCAGGCGGCGACCAGGAGCAGGTCTACAGAGACCGGGTAGGCCCACGCCTTCCAGCCGGTCTGTCCGGCGGCTTCGGCGAGGTCGTGCAGGTGGGCGAAGGAGAGCGCACCGGCGATGACGGCTTGGACGAGGACGGCGTCGAGGCGGATCGAGCGGGACACGGTCCTCACTCGTCCTCGTCGTCGGCGACGTCGTACCAGGGGCAGTCGCGTTCGTCGTGGTCCACGCCGGTCTCGGCGCCGTCGGTGTCGCCGCAGTGCTCGCAGAACACGGGGTTCTCCTGGGGGTTTTGGGCATGGCGGGGGTAGGGACTTGGCGCGAGAAGGTCACGCCGACCAGGGGAAAGGGGAGTTGGCTACTCGGTCACCGGGCGGGCGGCGACGGGAGCGACCGGCCCGGCGGCTTCGACGCCGACGGCGACAGCCGGTCGGAAGGCGTCGAGGCGGGGCAGCTCCGGCACGAGGGCCGTAGTCGCGCGGCAGACGGCCGCGACGTCTTCGAGCGTGAGGTGGGGCGAGCGAGCGCGGGACCAGCCGCCGGAGGAGTCTCCGACGATGGCGACGCCGGGCCGTTCGGCGGGGATCGAGGTGGCGGCGAGGGCCGCTTCCGGGGAGATGTCGGCCAGCGCCATGTTTGCGGACGACTCGTCGTTGACCCGGTGGCAGACGCGGCCGGTGAGCTGGGCCCGGAGCATCGTGGCGCCCTTGCCGAGTTCGGAGCCGAAGCGCTGGCCGCAGACTTCGAGGTAGATCCCGGCTGCACGGCCGAGCTGGGCGATACGAATGATCTTTGTGACCATCGCGTCGCGCCGCTTCTCGTCGTCTCGGTTCGCGGCGAGGAAGAGTTCCGCCACCTCGTCGACGACGACCACGACCGGCACCGGCCGTACCTTCTCCGGGAGCCCCCAGACGTCGGAGGTGAGCGGGACACCGTCCGCCCCCGACTTGACGCCGATCAGGCGGAACCGTGCCTCCATCTCCTCCAGCAGCACGTCAAGCAGGTCGTTCGCCCGCTCAGGAGTGTCAGCGAGGGCCGACAGCCGAGGCGAGAACGGCGCCAGTTCCACACCCCACTTGCAGTCGATCCCGACGAGCACGACCGGCCGTCGGGCGAGGCCGTACAGCAGGTTGCGCAGGTAGACCGACTTGCCGGACTGCGTGGCACCGAGGATCAGTTCGTGCGGTACGGCGCGGAAGTCGCGGACGTGCCAGCGGCCGTCGTCGCGGAGTGCCATCGGCAAGGAGAGCGGCCCGCCCCGCTGCTGTCGACGGGGACGCCGTACGTCGGCGAGTACATCCCAGCCGATGAGCCGGAGTTCGATCCACCCCGGCTTGACCGGGCGGATGTGGACGGCGTGAGCGGCCCAGGCGTGCCGCAACCGGTCGGCCGAGGCGATGAAGTCCTCGGGTGCCTGCCCGGTCGCGATGCGCAGCCGCATCACCAGGCCGAACCCGGTCGGCAGCGGGAACGTACGACGAGGCGGGACCGGGGCCGCTTCCTTCCCGACCAGTCGAGCCGTGGCCCGGCGTACGGCCGAGGCGGGGACCGTCAGGCCGCACGCGTCCATCGTGGCCCGGTAGGTGGCGAGCACCCGCAGCGCGACCAGCGGGTACCCGACGAGCCACCAGAAGGCGACCGGGAAGCGGCGGTGCAGCACCAGCGTTGCGGCGAGCGCCAGCAGGCACAGGATCAGCGTCCAGGCGGAGTTGGTCATGGCGATCAACCCTTCGCCGGAGCCGGAAGGTTGACCATGACCGCGTCGGCCCGGTACGCGATGCCGTGACGCATCCGTCCGGCGAACTCGCTCTCCCACGGGCGGGCGATGAGGCCGGACAGGGCGACCGGGGCGCCCATCACCAGACCCTCACCGATACCCGGCTCCGGAACGGTGACCTTGATCATGTCCGAACCGCCCGCCGCGATGAACACCAGCTCCAGCGTCATGAGGCGGTGGTTGGTGACCGGGTCCACGGCGACCTCACCGGTCTGGCGGTCCCGGACCTTCACCTCCGGCAGCTTGGTGACCAGCATCGTCGCGGCGGAGACGTCTACGGGGATGACACGCATTGTGTGAACCTCACTGTGATCGGTGCCGGTTGGTCGGCGCCCTTTTGGTCTGTCCACCCCCCTAGACAGCGTGGGAGGTGAACCCCCTCAACTGTCTAGGGGGCTTGACGCCTACCGTAAACCGACGACCCGGCAACTGTCTAGGGGGGTAAACGGCGAGGGGTGGATTCCTAGGCCAGGACCCAGTGGATGGCGGTTGCGTCGTCCTGGGCTTTGCCCCGTGGCCAGCGTCGACCGTGCGGGTCGGTGGCCTCTGCGGACCGTACGCGGCGGATCAGCTCATCGGGCCCGGAGGAGTCAAGGACGGCCAACGTGTCGTGCCAGGTGGCCAGTTGGAAGCGGTCGGCGAGGCGGGAAGCGCCGTCGCTCAGCAGCGAGACGGATGCCAGCGACTCCAGCGGTACGACCCCGGTGAGCGCGTGTTCCGCCGCTTGCGGGTCGGCTCCGGCGATCCAGAAGCCGTCGGGTCGGTTGCGGAACTTCGTCAGGGCGTCGCGGTACTCGGCGAGGGCGGCGGCGTGTTCGGGCGATCCGGTGGGCAACGCGTCGACCGGTCCGCGCAGGCGCTTGTCGACGTCGTCCAGGCGGCGGTCCGTGATGACCGTCGTGCGGCCCTGGGGATCGGCGAGCAGCAGGGACGAGTCACCGAGGACGAGGTGTTCCAGAGCTCCCGCACGGGCCCGGACGGCGACGACCGTACTGGTCGGACTCGCACGGTGGGTCAGGTCGCAGCCGTCCCCGTGCAGCGACCGGACCACGCGGATCGAGTCGGCGAGACACGCGGCCAACGGCTCATCGGGGCGAGCGGTGATGGAGCCCAGGAGCACCCCGCCCAGCGTCGCGGAGAACCAGGCGACGCCATGCATGCACCCGGTTTCCGCCCCGGCCACGCCGGCGCCGTCGAGGAGAACGGCGGCTTCGGGGGCGACGGCCGCAAAGTCCTCGTTCTCCCGACCCGGTTCGGCAGGCACTGAGGCGAGGCCGACGCTCACGCAGCCGTTTCCTCGTCGTGCTGGTAGAGGGGGGTGAGGAGTTCGGCGGACTGCGGTTCGCTGGTCTCAGGGTCGTACTCGACGCCCACGAGCGTGGAGAAGCGCTGTTCGCCGACTTGCCCCCACAGGGCGTTGAGGTCGGAGCTGAGCAGGTGGACGACGCCGAGGGACCCTTGCGTGTGGATACCGGCGATGGCCAGCACCGAGCCCTTGCCGTCGGGGCGGGGGAGCCTGCCGAGGTATCCGACGTCGTACGGACGGGCGGGATCACTGTCCTGTCCGGACCGGTACACGGTGCCAGTGCGGTGGTCCACGACCGTCCAGGGGCCGTCTTTCGCCTTCTCCCAGCGCAGCACGGGATCTTTGGCGTACATGTCCCACATCTCCTCGGACATGCGCGGACCGCAGACGACGACCAGGCCGTCACGGTTGAGATCGATGTGCCCGCTCACCGGCACGTGCTCGGAGGTGACACCGAGGTCGTACGACCGTGCCAGGTCTTCCAGGCTCTTGCCCGAACTGACGTCGTCCACGGCGACGACCGTGCGCCCGCGTTCGTCGTCTCGCCGCAGAGGGGTCGCAACCGTGACCGTGCCCCGTCCGAGGAACGCGCCCTCCGGTGCCGGGCCGGTGTGGCGGATCTGATGGATACGGCCACGGCTCAGACCGGCTTCCACCGCGATCTGCGCGTACGACATGCCTTGCGCGTGGAGGTCTTGGACCACGCGTCGGCGGAGGCGAGCGAGTTCGGTCACCTCTTGCTGCGCTTCAGACAGACGGACCGTGACTTCCCGCAGAAGCCGGTAGGGGTCGTCAATGGCCATGATGCGTTGCAATTCGTCCGGCACGGCTTCACCTCCTAGCAGTAACCAGGAGTCTAGGGCCCTAGACGGAATGGGCGGGAGCCGCCGCCCCGAATGAACGCCGACCACGTAGAACTTGGACAGCCGTCGAGGTACACCCCGAGGGCTCACCCACCTCTCCCCGGGCGACGAGTGGGGAGCACGGCGACGCGGCGAGCCATCACGTGCCGTTCCGGGGCAGCTCAGCCCAGATGCGGCGCCCGTTGGACCCGCCCTTGACGCCCCAGTCCTTGGCGCAGGCGGCGACCATCAGCAGCCCACGGCCGGTTTCCTCCGCCGGGCCGGTGACCTTGCGCTGGAGCGGTTCCTCGTCGCCGCCCTGGTCAACCACCTCGATGCGGATCAGGTCGTCGGCGAAGTGGACGATCACGATGAACCAGCCTCGGTACCAGCCGCTCCGGGTGTGGCGCACGGCGTTCGCCGCCAGTTCGCCGACGACGATCACGGCGTCGTTGACCAGAGCTTCGTTCTCGTCTCCGAGCAGGGCGCCGACGAAGTGGCGGGCCTCCGCCACCTGCCAGGCCAGGCCGGGGAAGGCCCGGTGCCACATTTTGGGCATGGGAACACTCCTTCGTGTCTAGGGGGCTAGACGTCGCGAGGAGCAGAGTATTCCCGTGCGCGGTCAAGATGCCAGGCATCCTGAGGAATTATTCCTCTAACGAGTGGTGTGGGACTCCAGTTCCCGGAACTCCGCCATGATGCGGATCAGCAGCTCGCGCGCCTCGATGCCGAAGACGGCGGCTTCCTCGAAGCGGGTGAAGGTTTCCTCGTACGTGGTGACCTCGGCGGGGTCGTCGAGGAGCTGTTCGCCTCGGAAGGTTTCGACGACCACGGCCTTTTGGTCGCACAGGGTGAAGCCGTGGCGCGGCATCACCGGTACCGCCCGGCGCCACGGGATGACGCCGATCCGTGCGGTGCTCAGGCTGTCGACGGTCAGGAGGCGGTCGAACTGGGCGAGCATCAGCGAGGGGTCCCCGGGCCAGGTGCGCAGGACGGCTTCCGTCAGCACGAAGACGGATTCGCGGCCCGGTTCGTACAGGAGACTTTGCCGTTCCGCGCGGTCGGCGACTGCGCGGCCGACGGCTTCGGGGGTGGTGTTCGGAGCGCTCTCGAAGACGTGGCGGGAGTAGCCGGCGCTTTGGAGGAGAGCGGGGAGGACGAGGCACTGGAACGAGCGGACCAGGCGGGCGGACCGTACGGCGTCGTCGAGGACCGTCCCGGCAAGAGCCTCTGCGGCGGGTACGTCGGCGATGTCCGACGCGGCTTCCACGGCGGCCAGGAGGTCACGCACTTCGTGGGTGGTCGACTCGTTGAGGTCGAGGGCTAGGGACAGGCGGCCCAGAACGCCGAGGCTGGGAACCATCCGGCCGGTCTCGACCTTGGACACGGTCGGCTGACCTACCCCGGCCCGTTGCGCCAGTACGGCACCTGTCAGACCAGCCTCCATGCGAAGGCCCCGGAGGCGTGCCCCGAGTTCCTTCATCCGTTGTTGCCGCTCACTGCCCATACCCAGGGTTCTACACCACGGGTCTGCCGAAGCAGGGGCCGATCGCCAACGACGACCAACCACCCCAGACACCCCCAGAAGATCACCTGTTACAGGTTTCTCTACCTCATCAAGGCGGCTCGCTCCGCTCCCCGCGCGCGGCCCAGCCCCCGGCCGGGCCTGCGCTCCTGTCTCCGCCCCGCTCCAGCCCGGCCGACGCCCGTGCCGCGCTCACCGCACCGGCCGAATCCCAAAGGGCAGCGGGAGCCCCGGGTTCCACTGGACAAGCGCGACGTTCAAACAGAGCCCACTAAACCCGCACCTGGCTAAGATGTGACCCGCAGCGTGCCAATGAAATCATGTACGACTTGCCTCTAAAGGTGATACGCGCGCGCTTCAGGTCCCTTATCTGCAACGTGGTTAAGCTTGCATGCACCAGAACGGGAACGAAAGTCACTGGGATGCTTTCCATGACTTTATGAATCAAATCCGCTCCCTTCTGTAACTGCTCCACCACCTGTCCCGGCTTAGCCCCACCCCCTTTGAGCTCAATTGCATACGCTCGCACCTCATCCCCCTTGCTCATCACCCAAAAGAAAGCCAGGTCGCTGAGCTTCCCTTCACGTTGATGGTTCTCTTGGTATTTTGTCCCCGACAGGCAAACCCACTTTTCCGATTTTTCCGGGAATATTAGTGAGCACTTTCCTTCCCGGTAGGAACTCGTTATGCCGCAGCAAGTCTTATGTCTCTCCGGGCCGGCAAGTGGATTGCTGGTCTTATTTGTCTTCTTCAAGGCGCCTACTTAGCACAACGGATTCGCCATAGAGCTTTTCTTCGACCTCGGAAAAGCTATTCTGAGAGATGCCGGCATCAGGGCTTACTTCGAGGGCGTGCACCTCGGTACCATTCGCCGTAGGCTCGAATAGATAGGCGCCTACCTTGCTCGGCGGGAGTCGCATTCCAAGGTCAAAGCCCATTTCGTCGGCTTCTGGCTCTGGAATTGCGCTCGCAATAATTGCATTATTTAGCTGCTGTAGAAAGAACTCGCTGTGTGTAGTAAGGGAAACGCGAAGCCCCTTATTTACCAGGCGGCAAATGCAGCGAGCCAAAGCGGTTTGGCTGGCGGGATGTAGGTGCGCCTCGGGCTCTTCGATTACAAGATGATCATGGCGTGAGAGGATGTGACGGAGATATACGACGATTGGAGCGATTTCCGAAATCATCGAGGATGTGCGTGCAAGTGGGTAGTCGCCTTGGCCTTGCGTATAAATAATCTCGGGATAGCCGAAAGCGTCGTCCTCAAGACGCACTGTGCCGCTAAGGATATCCCGCTCCAATTGTGCAGCCTCATCTGTGAAGTTACTTGAATTCCTGGTCTCCAATTCCAGCAATTCGCCGAGAAAGTCAACGACCACGCCACTCATGGCCGGGATTTTCAACTCTTCCATTCCGGCCATGGATGCACGCCTGACCATGGAAGCGGCCAGTGTCTTATGGGACTGGAGGAGCCCTGAACGTGCAGCAGGGAGATACTTAGTGTGATAGGGGATCTTGTTAAAGCAATTGCGCGCGATCTCTGTGGCCATTTCTCGCAAAAGATAAGTTCGGGGGAGTCCTTGGACGTGATCTGTCCGCCGCTTGATTCTTTTCCATGAGTTTGTACCAGCCTTGGGCCAGACTTCGCTCAAGGGCGGTGGTGACACGTCGACCGTTACCCCGCGTGAAGAAATCTCAAATCCAATGGACCATGTTGGCCGCCAGCTTCGGACGCTAATGGTGCCTTTAGTGAGCCTCTTTTGCCTCCTGCGCAACTCCATTAGAGACATCCCAAAGATGCGCTCAAATTCAGTCACCATGCCGCGAGAATACAAGTGCATAATCTCGTGCAATAGTTCAGTGAAGATGTCCTTTATTACATCCGGAATCTCTTCGACTTGCGGAGTTCGGCCTTCTTCTAGCATCTCGAAGACGTATGCGCTCGCTTCGTAAGCCCTTTCGTCGGGGATCTTGGAAAAATGCTTTCCAAGCCTGACTCGCCGTACGGCATAATCAGCTGCTGCCCTGGACCATGCGGCGTACATTCCTGTAGCGAAGATTGACTTTCCGGAGTTATTTGGACCGATCAAGACGTTGAGCGGGTGAAGGTCTACCGTGGCCGTCCTGATAGGGCCGATGTTCCCCATGGTGAGCTGCATATCCGCGTTATGCCTCATAGTTACTTTGACGGGAAAATGAACTGGTCACTGTAATTCTCATCCTCTCCCCGTCAGGGGGGTGGAAGGATGCTATTAGCGCAAGTAGGTATGGCGGCCGCATCACAACCATACGTCGATGGTGGCAAGTAGGTGGTGGTTTTGGAGCATTGCAGTCCAACCAGGCAGCGCGACCGGCGCTTCTGTCGCAGGCAGCCGCCGTTTGGGGTTCTGACACAAGCCGATAGCGTGGCTGAGGCCGGTAGGGGTGCAGCGAGGCGCACGCGTGCCTGATTGGTCGGCGCACCCGCCGTCGTGGCGGACTGTCGTCGGCTCAGGCGCAGACGGGTTCGTAGCCGATCACTCAGCGGATGTTGGCCGTTTGGCCCGGCTCGAACAAGCTGACCCCAATCACGCCAGGCCGACGCCCCACCCCGCCACCCAAGAAGCCCCCACCCCTGCGTGACCAACTGCGTGACAACGCCCCCAACCCCCAGCGGACCCCCACACCCGCCGACGCACCACAACCCCAGCCCACAGCCACCCCCACCCCCATCCGAGCGGGCGCCAAGGTTGCCGGTGGGACAAAGTAGTCTTGAGCCCATGCCTGAACGCCGTACCGTCGCACTGGTCACCCTTGGCTGCGCCCGTAACGAGGTGGACTCGGAGGAGCTCGCAGGCCGTTTGGAGGCGGACGGCTGGGAGCTTGTGGAGTCCGCTGATGACGCGGATGTGGCTGTGGTCAACACCTGTGGGTTTGTGGAAGCCGCCAAGAAGGACTCTGTCGATGCCCTGCTGGAGGCCAACGACCTCAAGGGGCAGGGGAGAACGCAGGCCGTTGTGGCGGTGGGGTGTATGGCCGAGCGGTACGGGAAGGAGCTCGCGGAGGCGCTGCCCGAGGCTGATGGGGTGCTCGGGTTCGACGACTACGCGGATATCTCTGATCGTCTTCAGACCATCCTGAACGGCGGCATCCACGCCTCGCACACCCCCCGCGACCGGCGCAAGCTGCTGCCGATCAGCCCGGCGGAGCGGCAGGAGTCGGCGGCCGGTGTCGCTCTGCCTGGCCACGCTCCGGTGGACCTTCCCGAGGGGCTCGCCCCGGCGTCCGGGCCGCGTGCGCCTCTGCGGCGGCGGCTCGACGGGTCGCCGGTCGCCTCCGTGAAGCTCGCCTCCGGCTGCGACCGGCGCTGTACGTTCTGCGCCATCCCGTCCTTCCGCGGCTCCTTCATCTCCCGCCGCCCCTCGGACGTGCTGAACGAGACGCGCTGGCTGGCCGAACAGGGCGTCAAGGAGATCATGCTGGTCTCCGAGAACAACACGTCGTACGGCAAGGACCTCGGCGACATCCGCCTCCTGGAGTCCCTGCTGCCGGAGCTGGCCGAGGTCGAGGGACTGGAGCGGGTGCGGGTCAGCTACCTCCAGCCCGCCGAGATGCGGCCCGGCCTCATCGACGTACTGACCTCGACGCCCAAGGTCGTGCCGTACTTCGACCTCTCCTTCCAGCACTCCGCGCCGGACGTCCTGCGCGCGATGCGCCGCTTCGGTGACACCGACCGGTTCCTCGAACTGCTCGACACCATCCGGAGCAAGGCGCCCCAGGCGGGCGTGCGCTCCAACTTCATCGTCGGCTTCCCCGGCGAGTCCGAGCACGACCTCGCCGAGCTGGAGCGTTTCCTGACCGGCGCCCGGCTCGACGCGATCGGCGTCTTCGGCTACTCGGACGAGGACGGCACCGAGGCCGCGACGTACGAGAACAAGCTCCCGGAGGACCTCGTCGCCGAGCGCCTCGCGCGCGTGTCCCGGCTCGCCGAGGAACTCGTCTCCCAGCGCGCCGAGGAGCGGGTCGGCGAGAGCGTCCGGGTCCTTGTGGAGTCGGTCGACGAGGTGGAGGGTGTCTACGGCCGCGCGGACCACCAGGCGCCCGAGACCGACGGCCAGGTGCTGCTCACGAGCGGCGAGGGGCTGGAGGTCGGTCGTATGGTCGAGGCGAAGGTGGTCGGCACGGAAGGTGCCGACCTCGTGGCCGAGCCGCTGGAGCGCTCGAACGGGTGGAGTGAGGAGACAGGCAGATGACGGGTGTTCCGGCGTCGGCCGCGGGCGGCTCCGCACGGGTTTCGCAGGGCTCCGGGGGAGCGGGCGGGACGGCGGGGGGCTTTGGGGTTTCGTCGGGGCCCTCTGCGGGGGGTGCGCGGGTTTCTTCCGAGGCCGGCGAGGCGGTGGGGACCGGCGGGGGGATCGCGTCGGGTGAGGTGTCCCAGCCTGCTGAGGACGCTCCGGAGGCTTCGGGGATCGGCAAGGGCTCGGGTTCGGGTACGGGCTCGGGTGCTGCCGGCGGTGATGGGCGCGGCGTCGGAGGTTCGGGCCGTACGTCCGCCGATGACCGTGCCGTTGAGGGTGACGGCCGTGCTTCCGGTGACGCGGGCGTGCGGCGGGGGCCGGGTTCCCGCGGCGCCGCCGGGGCCGGGAGCGGCCTGGGTGCCGACGACGCCGACGGTGCCGACTTCCCGGAACGGGCGCGGGCGCCCCGTGGGGCCAAGGTCGTCGCCGCCGCCGTCAACCAGGCGAGCGTCTGGAACATCGCCAATCTGCTGACGATGCTCCGGCTCATCCTCGTCCCCGGCTTCGTCGCGCTGATGCTCGCCGACGGCGGGTACGACCCGGCGTGGCGCTCGTTCGCCTGGGCCGCCTTCGCCGTCGCGATGATCACCGACCTCTTCGACGGCCACCTCGCGCGCACCTACGACCTCGTCACCGACTTCGGGAAGATCGCCGACCCCATCGCCGACAAGGCGATCATGGGGGCGGCGCTGATCTGTCTCTCCGCGCTGGGCGATCTGCCGTGGTGGGTGACGATCGTCATCCTCGGCCGGGAACTCGGTGTGACGCTCCTTCGTTTCTGGGTCATCAGGTACGGAGTGATCCCCGCGAGCCGCGGGGGGAAGATGAAGACCCTGACCCAGGGCGTCGCCGTCGGGATGTACGTCCTGGCGCTGACGGGGTGGCTGGCCACTCTGAGGTTCTGGGTGATGGCTGCGGCGGTCGTCCTGACGGTCGTCACGGGTCTCGACTACGTAAGACAGGCCATTGTGCTGCGGCGCCAGGGAATCGCCGAGCGCGAGGCGGCGTTGGAGGAGACGGAAGCGTGAGTTCCACGGCCACTGACGTGGTGCGACTACTGACGGTGAAGGGTGAGACGCTCGCCGTCGCCGAGTCGCTGACCGGTGGCCTGGTCGCGGCGGAGATCACCGCGGTCCCCGGGGCGTCCAAGGCGTTCCGCGGTTCGGTCACGGCGTACGCGACCGATCTGAAGCGCCAGGTGCTCGGGGTCGACGCGGCCCTGCTCGCCGCCCGCGGAGCGGTGGACGCGCAGGTCGCGGCCCAGATGGCGGCCGGCGTACGGAAGGCTCTCGGCGCAGACTGGGGCATCGCGACGACCGGTGTGGCGGGCCCCGACCCGCAGGACGGGCAGCCGGTGGGCACCGTCTTCGTCGCGGTCGACGGACCGTTCGGCCCCGATTCCGGTTCCGCCCCTGGCGGAAAAGTGAGGGCCCTGCGGTTGAACGGCAGCCGGACGGAAATTCGTAGAGAGAGTGTACGGAGCGTACTCGCACTGCTTCTTGAGGAGCTTGCGGGCGAACAGACCGGGAATGAGCGGGCACAGGATACGGAACAGAACGGGGGGTCTTGATGTTTACAGCCCTGAGTGAACACGACATCGCTCCCCGCACGGCCGCGGCGCTAGGCGGTACGGTGGGGCGAGAAGGATGCGGCTACGCGGTCCGAGGAGGGAGCCACCGATGATTCTGCTCCGTCGCCTGCTGGGTGACGTGCTGCGTCGGCAGCGCCAGCGCCAGGGCCGTACTCTGCGCGAAGTCTCCTCGTCCGCCCGAGTATCGCTCGGCTATCTCTCCGAGGTGGAGCGGGGGCAGAAGGAGGCGTCCTCCGAACTGCTGTCCGCCATCTGCGACGCGTTGGACGTACGGATGTCCGAACTCATGCGGGAAGTGAGCGACGAACTCGCCCTCGCCGAGCTGGCCCAGTCCGCTGCGGCCACCCCCAGCCAGCCCGTGCCGACCCCGGTGCGCCCGATGCTGGGTTCCGTTTCCGTGACCGGTGTGCCTCCGGAGCGGGTGACCATCAAGGCGCCCGCCGAGGCGGTGGACGTGGTCGCCGCCTGAGGGCGGATGCGCGGGAAGCGTGTGTGCGTGAAGCCCCGGCCGGGTCTCGGCCGGGGCTTTCGCATGCCCCGGGGCCGTGCGTGTTCCGTTTGCCGGGTCCCCGGGGCGCGGGCATCGTGGAACGGCCCGACCCGAGCACCGGAGGTTCACGGATGTACGTCGTCAAGAGCCCGCTGTCCGACGCCGACCTGCGGACCGTCGCCGACGCCCTGCAAGGGGCCCTCGTCGACCTGATCGACCTCTCGCTGGTCGCCAAGCAGGTCCACTGGAACGTCGTGGGACCCCGGTTCCGGTCCGTCCACCTCCAGCTCGACGAGGTCGTCGACGTCGCCCGGCTGCACTCCGACACCGTCGCCGAGCGGGCCTCGGCGCTCGGGGTGCCCCCGGACGGGCGGGCGGCGAGCGTCGCCGCCGGGAGCGGGATCGGGAACGTGGCCGACGGGTGGGTGAAGGACACCGACGCGGTGGGGACGCTGGTCGCCGCGCTGGGCGCGGTCATCACTCGTATGAGGGAACGTGTGGCGGTCACCGGTGACGCGGACCCGGTGAGCCAGGACATTTTCATCGGGATCACCGCGGAGCTTGAGAAGCATCACTGGATGTTCCAGGCGGAGAACGTGTAGGGGGCCGGGTGGTGGGGTGGATAGCCCGGGTACTGCTCGGGGTCGTGTGGTGGTGGGCGGCGCTGCGCCTCGCTGTCGCGCCGGACGCGGGCGTGGTGGAGGGGGCTGTGGTGGCCGGGGGGTGGGGGCTGAGCCTGCTGCCGGTGCACTGTGTGCCGCGGGCCGGGGCGGCGGGGGCGGTGGCGTTGGGGAGGTGGCGGGAGGCTTGGCGGGGTGGGGGTGCTCGGGGTGGAGGCGGGTAGGACGGCGAGGGGGCGGGGGCGCGGGGGTTCAGGGGTACAGAGGTTCGGGGTGAAGGTGTGATGATCGGACCGGATTGTCGCCGGCCCGCTCACCAAGGCATCGCCACACCCCCATTGGGCCGCAGAATCTGCCCCGTCACGAACGCCGACGCGTCCGACGCCAGATACAGCACGGCGTGCGCGACATCCTCCGGCTCACCCACCCGCCCCAACGGCGCGAGCCGGGTCATCGACGACTCCACGCGGGCCTGCGCCGCCGGGTCGGACCGGTCGGTCATCGGCGTACGGACCCACCCCGGGGCGACCGCGTTGACGCGGATGCCGTGCGGGCCGACCTCGGTCGCGAGGGTCTTCGTCAACTGGACGACGGCGGCCTTGGCGACGCCGTAGCAGAGCAGCCCGGCGCCCCCGGTGTCCACGGCCCCGGACGCCATCGTGACGATGCTGCCGCCCGAGCCCTGCCCGATCATCAGACCGGCGGCCTCCTGGCAGGCGTACAGCACGCCCTTGAAGTTGACGGCCCACACCCGGTCCAGATCCTCGTCACGCGTCTCCAGGACCGGACTGCTGTGCATGATCCCGGCGACGGCGGCCAGGACGTCCAGGCGCCCGCAGGAGGCGAGGGCCCGGCGCAGTTGGGTGCGGTCGGTGACGTCGAGGGGGTGGACGCGGACGGATTCGCGGCCGGCGAGGGCCGCCGTGTCCTCCAGCCCTCGCGCGTCCCGGTCCGCCGCGTGGACGGTCGCCCCCGCCTCCGCGAGCAGGACGGCGCAGGCGCGGCCGATGCCGCTCGCGGCTCCGGTGACGAACGCGGTGCGCCCGCTGAGGTCGTACGCCTTCACGGCCATGCACCGACCGTACGAAGGAATCTGACGGTCCGTCAATCCATGGGGCCCTGCTGGCAGCTCGGGCACCAGTAGGCCGGGCGGCCGTCCTGGTCGGCGAGGCGGACGACGGTGCCGCAGCGCAGGCACGGGCGCCCGGCGCGGCCGTACACGAACAGGTCCTGGCCGCGGCGGCCGGTGGTCGTGCGGACCGGGCGGTCGCGGTTGGCCGTCAGGAGGCGGTGGGCGAGGGCGGGGAGTTTGGCCGCGCGGTCGCGGGGAAGCGCGCCGATCGGGAGCCAGGGGGTGGCGCCGGTGAGGAAACAGAGCTCGCTCTTGTAGATGTTGCCGATCCCGGCGAGGTTGCGCTGGTCGAGGAGGGCCTCGCCGAGGGGGCGGGCGGGGTCCGCGAGGAGGTTGCCGAGGGCCCGCCCGGGGTTCCAGTCCGGGCCCAGCAGGTCGGGGCCGAGATGGCCGACGAGACCGTCCTCCTCCGGGGTGCGGATCAGGTTCAGCACGGTCAGGCGGTAGCCGACGGCCGTACGGTCCGCCGTCCCCAGGACCGCCCTGATCTGGTGTCCGGGGCCGCCGCTCCAGCGCCCGCCCCGCTCGTACACCTGCCAGGCGCCCTCCATCCGCAGATGGGAGTGGAGGGTGAGGCCGCCCTCGATCCGGGTGAGGAGGTGCTTGCCGCGCGGGGTGACGTCCAGGACCGACCGGCCGATGAGGTCGACCGTCGCGTACTTCGGGACTCTCAGGTCGGAGCGGGTCAGGGCGGCGCCGGCGAGGGCGGTGTGCAGGCGGCGGGCGGTCTGCCAGACGGTGTCACCTTCGGGCATGGGGGCCCTCTCGGGGGGCTGCGAGGGGCGTACCCGCGCGGGGCGCCGTCGTACGAGGTGTCGTCGTGCGAGGTGTCGTCATGCGCGCAGGCGCAGGCCGCGCGGGGTCGCGATGAAACCTGCTCCTTCCAGGAGGAGGCCGAAAGGGGAGGTGAGGGCCTGGACGCCGTTGACGCGCTCCACCGTGACCGTGCCGAGCGTGCCCGCGCGGGCGGCCTCCGCGAGCGCCTCCGCCGCCTCACGGAGCCGGGGATCGTCCCCCGGAGCGTCGTCAGGACCGCTCGGCCAGGCCAGGAGCGTCTTCCCGCCGCGCTCCATGTACAGCGTCAGCTCCCCGCCGACCAGCACCACCAGCGAGCCCGCCTTCCGCCCCGGCTTGTGCCCCGCCCCGGTCGGCGGCTCCGGCCAGGACAACGCCGCACCGTACGCGTTCGCCGGATCGGCCGCCGCGAGAACGACGGCCCGGGAGGGCGGTGTACGACGGTGAGGGTGCCCTTGCGCGTACGGCGGGGGCGGGCCGGGGCGCCGGGAGCCTCGGAGGGTGCCGACGCCTGTGCCTGTGCCTGCGTCGGCGTCGGCTTCGGGGGAGGCGAAGTCGAGGGTGTCGCCGGGGGCCGGGGTGCTCCAGTCGAGGTCGGGGAAGGCGGTGCCGGGCGGGCCCGGCGTGATGTCGTCGGGGTGCACCGGGTGGTCGTAGGGCGTGCTGTGGTCCGGGGACGCCGGGAAGTCCTCCGGGGTCGGTGCGATGCCGCGCGTGGCGCTCGCGGGGAAGCCGTAGTCGGCCGGGGTCGCCGGGGCGGGCAGGGGTTCGTCCCGGTCGCGAGCGTTCGCCACCGCGCGCAGGCGGTCGACGGCGCCGTCCATCGCGAACTGGGCGGCGCCGAGGCCCTCCACGACGTACCCCCGGCGGGCCTGGCCGTTGTCCTCGAACGCGGACAGCACGCGGTAGACCGCCGAGAAACCGCCCTCGACGCCCTCGGCGGCGACCGCGCCCCGGGTGACCACGCCGTGCCGGTCGAGGAGCGTGCGGGCCAGGGCGTGCGCGCGGACGGTCGGGTCGCCCTCGGGGGGCGGGAGGAGGGACCAGCGGCCGGCCACCGTCGGGGGGCCGCCGCGCGAGGCCGGGCGGGCGGCGGCCGTCAGCGAGCCGTAGCGCCCGCGCGGGACCGCGCGCCGGGCGCGGTGGGCGGTGGAACCCGCGGTCCGGCCGGAGCCCAGCAGGGCGCGCATCGGGGCGAGCGTGTCGTTGGTGAGGCGGCCGGACCAGGCGAGGTCCCAGAGGGCGTCGGCGAGCTGGGGGTCGGTGGCCTCCGGGTGGGTCGTCGCGCGGACCTGGTCGGCGATCTGGCGGAAGAACAGGCCGTAGCCGCCGGTCAGGGCGGTGAGCACCGATTCGTGCAGGGCCGTCGGCTCCAGGGGGTGCGGCGGGGGCAGGAGCAGCGGGGCCGCGTCCGCGAGGTGCAGGGCGATCCAGCCGTCCTTGCCGGGGAGGGCGCCCGCGCCCGCCCAGACGATCTCCCCGGCGGCCGTCAGCTCGTCGAGCATCGCGGGGGAGTAGTCCCGCACGCGCGACGGCAGGACCAGTTTCTCCAGCGCCGAAGCGGGTACGGAGGCGCCTTGGAGCTGCTCGACCGCGCGGACCAGGCCGTCCGTGCCCCGCAGGGCGTGGCTCTTGCCGACGTGCTGCCACTGGGGCAGGAACTGGGCGAGCGCGGCCGGCGGGACCGGCTCCAGCTCCTGGCGGAGCGCCGCGAGGGAGCGGCGGCGCAGGCGGCGCAGGACCGTCGCGTCGCACCACTCCTGGCCGATGCCCGCCGGGTGGAACTCGCCCTGGACGACCCGCCCGCTCGCCGCCAGCCGGTGCAGCGCGCCGTCGGTGACGGCCGTGCCCAGGCCGAAGCGGGTGGCCGTGGCGGCGGACGTGAACGGGCCGTGCGTGCGCGCGTGGCGGGCCAGGAGGTCGCCCAGGGGGTCCTTGACTGGTTCCGTGAATGCCTCGGGGACGCCGACCGGGAGGGCGGTGCCCAGGGCGTCGCGCAGGCGGCCCGCGTCCTCGATCGCCGCCCAGTGGTCGACGCCGGCGATCCGCACCCGGATCACGCGGCGGGCGGCGGCCAGCTCCGGCGCCCAGCGGGGGTCGGCGCCCCGCTCGGCCAGCTCGGCGTCGGTGAGCGGACCGAGGACCCGCAGGGCGTCGGCGACCCCCTCGGCGTCCTTGAGGCGCCGCTCGTCGGTGAGCCACCGCAGCTCCCGCTCCAGTTCGGCCAGCACGTCCGCGTCGAGCAGCTCGCGCAGCTCCGCCTGGCCGAGCAGCTCCGCCAGCAGCCGCGAGTCCAGCGACAGGGCCGCCGCCCTGCGCTCGGCGAGCGGCGAGTCGCCCTCGTACAGGAACTGGGCGACGTACCCGAAGAGGAGGCTGCGCGCGAAGGGCGACGGCTCCGGGGTGGTGACCTCGACCAGGCGCACCCTGCGCGACTCCAGATCGCCCATCAGCTCGACCAGCCCGGGGACGTCGAAGACGTCCTGGAGGCACTCCCGCACCGCCTCCAGGACGATCGGGAACGACCCGAACTCGCTCGCCACCTCCAGCAGCTGCGCCGCCCGCTGCCGCTGCTGCCACAGCGGCGTACGACGGCCCGGGTTGCGGCGCGGCAGCAGCAGCGCGCGGGCGGCGCACTCGCGGAACCGGGACGCGAACAGCGCCGAGCCGCCGACCTGGTCGGTGACGACCCGGTCGACCTCGCTCTTGTCGAAGACGACGTCCTGCGCGCCCACGGGCGCCTGGTCGGCGTCGTATTCGGTGCCCGCCTTCGCCGGTTCCCGGTCGAGCAGGTCCAGGCCCATCAGGTCGGCGTCCGGGAGGCGCAGGACGATGCCGTCGTCCGCGTGCATCACCTGGGCGTCCATGCCGTACCGCTCGGCGAGGCGGGCACCCAGGGCGAGCGCCCACGGGGCGTGCACCTGGGCGCCGAAGGGGGAGTGGACGACCACGCGCCAGTCGCCCAGTTCGTCCCGGAAGCGCTCCACGACGATCGTCCGGTCGTCCGGGACGTGACCGCAGGACTCGCGCTGCTCGGCGAGGTACGACAGGACGTTGTCGGCGGCCCACGCGTCCAGGCCCGCCGCGAGCAGGCGCAGCCGGGCGTCCTCCCGGGACAGCGCGCCGACCTCGCGCAGGAACGCGCCCACCGCGCGCCCCAGCTCCAGCGGGCGGCCCAGTTGGTCGCCCTTCCAGAACGGCAGCCTCCCGGGCACCCCGGGGGCCGGGGAGACCAGGACGCGGTCGCGCGTGATGTCCTCGATGCGCCAGGAGCTCGTCCCGAGCGTGAAGACGTCGCCCACGCGGGACTCGTACACCATCTCCTCGTCCAGCTCGCCGACCCGGCCGCCGCCCTTCTTCGGGTCGGAGCCCGCGAGGAAGACGCCGAACAGGCCGCGGTCGGGGATCGTGCCGCCCGAGGTCACCGCCAGGCGCTGGGCGCCCGGACGGCCCGTGATCGCCCCGGTCACGCGGTCCCACACCACGCGGGGGCGCAGTTCCGCGAACGCGTCCGACGGGTAGCGGCCGGCCAGCATGTCCAGCGTGGCCGTGAACGCGGACTCCGGGAGCGAGGCGAAGGGGGCCGCGCGGCGGACGGCCGCCAGCAGGTCGTCGAACTGCCAGGTGTCCATCGACACCATCGCCACCAGCTGCTGCGCCAGTACGTCCAGCGGGTTCGCCGGGACCCTCAGGGACTCGATGGCGCCCTCGCGCATCCGTTCGGTGACCACCGCCGCCTGGACCAGGTCGCCCCGGTACTTCGGGAAGACCACGCCCGTCGACACCGCGCCCACCTGGTGGCCCGCGCGGCCCACGCGCTGGAGGCCGGAGGCCACCGAGGGCGGGGACTCCACCTGGACCACCAGGTCCACCGCGCCCATGTCGATGCCCAGCTCCAGGCTCGACGTCGCGACGACGGCGGGCAGCCGGCCCGCCTTCAGGTCCTCCTCGACCAGGGCGCGCTGCTCCTTGGAGACCGAGCCGTGGTGCGCCCGCGCGAGGATCGGCGGGGCGCCCTGGGCCGCGCCCGAACCGCCCATCAGCTCCGCCGGGGCGTGATGCTCGCCGAGCGGCTCGCCCGTCGCCCGTTCGTAGGCGATCTCGTTCAGCCGGTTGCACAGGCGTTCCGCGAGGCGGCGGGAGTTCGCGAACACGATCGTCGAGCGGTGGGCCTGGACCAGGTCCGCGATCCGCTCCTCCACGTGCGGCCAGATGGAGGGGCGCTCCGCCTTCGCGTCGTCCACCGGGGAGCCGCCCAGCTCGCCGAGGTCCTCCACCGGGACGACCACCGAGAGGTCGAACTCCTTCGCCGACCTCGGCTGGACGATCTCGACCTTCCCGCGCGGGGCGAGGTAGCGGGCGATCTCGTCCACCGGGCGGACCGTCGCCGAGAGGCCGATCCGGCGGGCCGGTTTCGGGAGCAGTTCGTCCAGCCGCTCCAGGGTCAGGGCGAGGTGTGCGCCGCGTTTCGTGCCCGCCACCGCGTGGACCTCGTCCAGGATGACCGTCTCCACGCCTGTCAGCGCGTCGCGCGTCGCGGACGTCAGCATCAGGAACAGGGACTCCGGGGTCGTGATCAGGATGTCCGGGGGGCGGGTCGCCAGGGCGCGGCGCTCCGCGGGCGGGGTGTCGCCGGAGCGGATGCCGACCTTGACCTCCGGTTCCGGGAGACCGAGGCGGACGGATTCCTGGCGGATGCCGGTCAGGGGGCTGCGGAGGTTGCGCTCCACGTCCACGGCGAGGGCTTTCAGCGGGGAGACGTACAGCACTCGGCAGCGCTTCTTCGGGTCTGCCGGTGGGGGTGCCGACGCGAGGCCGTCCAGCGCGGCCAGGAACGCCGCCAGGGTCTTGCCCGAGCCCGTCGGCGCGACCACCAGGACGTCCGAACCCTCCCGGATGGCCTGCCACGCGCCCGCCTGCGCCTCGGTGGGCGCCGAGAACGCCCCCGCGAACCAGCCGCGGGTCGCGGGGGAGAAGCCGGCTAGGGCTCGATGCGTGGGACTGACCATGCGTCCATCCTGCACCTCGGCACTGACAATCGGGCTGAGCTGGGCGTTCGGGGGCGGGGCGGGGAGAATGGGAGGATGGGTGAGGTGGCTCGGCATTGGCGGTACGGGGAGTTGCCGGGGGTCGATCTTCTGCGGGCTCGGTACGTGCGGAAGTCGTTCGTGCGGCATACGCACGAGGAGTTCGTCATCGCCGCCATCGCCGAAGGGGTGGAGGTCTTCCGGCATCGGGGGAGCGAGGTCTCGGCCGGGGCCGGGGCCGTGGCGCTGGTCAATCCGGACACGCCGCACACCGGGCGGGCCGGGGTGCCGGAGGGGTGGCGGTACGGGGCGGTGTACCCGTCGCCGGAGGTGGTGGCCGGGATCGCCGCCGAGACGACGACGCTGCGGGGGACGCCGGGGTTCGTGAGCCCGGTGGTCGACGATCCCCGGACCGTGCGGCTGGTGCATCAGGTGCTGCGCGCCGCCGAGGAGGGGGACGCGTTGACCGCCGACACGTTGCTGCGGGTCGCGGTGACACGGTTGCTGCGGCTGAACGGGGGTTCGCCGCCGCCGCGGCCGGTGCGGACCGCCGGCGCGAGCGTCGCCGTACGCGCGCGGGACGTGCTGACGGAGCGGATGACCGGGCCGCCGACCCTGGAACAGCTCGCCGAGGAACTCGGGACGGGGCCGTTCGCCCTGCTGCGGGCGTTCCGCGACACCTACGGCATGCCGCCGCACACCTGGCTGACCGACGCCCGGGTACGGCTGGCCCGGCGGCTCCTGGACGCGGGCAGCTCGCCCGCGCAGGCGGCGCTCGCCGTGGGCTTCAGCGACCAGCCGCACCTGAACCGGCACTTCACCCGGATCGTGGGGGTGCCTCCCGGGGCGTACCGCAGGGAGCGCAAGAACGTACAAGACGCGCGGGCGCGCCTGCTCCTACCGTCGACGGGTGACGGAACAGACAGAGACACGCGCCGGTGACGGTGCGGTGGTGCGCGACGGCCTCGCCGTCGGCGTCGCCGTGGGGCTGAGCGGATTCGCCTTCGGGGTGACGTCGGCCGGTTCGGGGATGACGGTGGCGCAGAGTTGCGTACTGAGCCTCCTGGTGTTCACCGGGGCGTCCCAGTTCGCCCTGGTGGGGGCGCTCGCGGCGGGCGGCGGGCCGTTCACGGCGGCTGCGGGGGCGTTCTTCCTGGGGACGCGCAACGCGTTCTACGGGCTGCGGCTCTCCCGGTTGCTGGCCCTCCCGCGCGCGGTGCGGCCGTTCGCCGCGCAGTGGATCATCGACGAGACGGCGGCCGTCGCGCTCGCGCAGCCCACGCGGCGTGCCGCGCGGATCGGCTTCGCCGTCACCGGGCTCAGCCTGTACGTACTGTGGAACCTCACCACCCTGCTGGGCGCCCTCGGAGCGGACGCCCTCGGCGACACCGGGGCGTGGGGCATCGACGCGGCCGGGCCCGCCGTGTTCCTCGCGCTGCTCGCGCCGATGCTGAAGACCTCCGTCGAACGGGGCGTCGCCGTGCTCGCCGTCCTGCTCGGGCTCGGCCTGCTGCCCGTCCTGCCCACCGGGGTGCCCGTGCTGGCCGCGGCCCTCGCCGCGCCCGTCGGGCTCTGGGCCGAGGGACGGCGCCGGAGGGACGCCCGGTGAACACCTGGATCGCGGTGCTGGCCACCGCCGTCGGCTGCTACGCCGTCAAGCTCGCCGGTCTGCTCGTCCCCGAGGGCGTCCTCGAACGCCCCCTCGTCCGCCGCCTCGCCGCGCTCCTCCCCGTCGCCCTCCTGGCCGCTCTCACGGCCCAGCAGACGTTCGCCGACGCCCACACCCTCACCCTGGACGCCCGCGCCGCCGGCCTCGGCGCCGCCGCCGTGGCGTTCCTCCTGCGGGCACCTTTCCTGGTGATCGTCGGAGCGGCGGTGGTGGTGACGGCGGGGGTGCGGGCGTTGGCGGGGTGAGGGGGGTACGCGCGCGGGGAGGTCGCTGAGAACCGCACGGGAACATGGACCGGCTACGCGCGCGCCCGCGAGGAGTGAAGACCTCTGGGTCGTCCAGGAACGGCTACGCGCACCCGCGCGGGAGACGCCGGTTCCGCGCTCCCCTGTCAGGGCTCACCGGATGCCCGTGCCACGCTGATCGCCCGCCCCGGCTCACGTCAGCAGCCGTCCATGCGCTCTCAGCGTGCGGAGAGCCTCGATCGTCAGCATGGCGCGGGACTCCAGGGTGGCGGCGGGGGTCCAGTGGGGGCGGAGGAGGGGCCAGCCGCCGTCGTCCTGCTGGGCGGCGGTGAGGAAGTCGAGGGAGCGGGACATCTCGGCGTCGGTGAACCACGCGCGCGCGAGGGAGCGCGGGGTGCGGGCGAGGTCGTGGGGGAACCGGTGCTCGGTGGGCGCGTAGCCGTCGGCCACGGGGTGGGAGCTCGCCCGGTCGGGGTCCAGGACGACCAGGCGCTGGTCACGGACCAGCCGGCCCAGCCGGTCGGCGGCGGCCTGCGCGCGGGAGCGGTCGGGTACGGAGTCCAGGAAGTCGACGGCGGCCTCGACCTCGTACGGATGGGAGCTCGTGAGGGACTCCACCGCGCGCCAGCAGAAGTCGGTCGCCCGGAACAGCCAGGCGTGCCACACCTCGTTGCGGTGCAGGAGGCCCGCCACGGGACCGGTGGTCAGCAGTTCGCTCGGGGGCGCGTCCACGACCGGGACGAACGGCGCGGTCGGACAGCCCCGCTGGGCGGGCAGGACGGCCGGCAGCGCGCCCTCGGCGGTCGAGACGGCCGTCAGATGGCGGCACAGCTGCTCCACCCGCCGCCCGCCGCAGCGGCCCACGGCGTCCAGGACGCGCAGCGCGTACACGGCGTGCAGCGGTTGGCCCACGGGCCCGCGCAGATCGGGTTCCAGGGCGTGCCCGTACCCGCCGTCGGCGGTGCGGTAGGCGTCGAGGGCGGTCTCCGCGGGTTCGGCGGGGGCGCCCAGGAAGTGGTGGGCGAAGAGCCGCTGTTCCAGCACGCGCGCGTTGAGCCAGACGAAGCGCTCCGCGCGCGCGAGCGGGGAGCGCGCCGAGGGCGTCTGAGGGAGGGGGGCAGCCCCTGGTTCGGCCATGTCGCCGACCGTAGGACGGAAAACGGCTCCCGGGGGGACGTACGGCCAGGGTGTACCCGAGGGGCGGGATACTGGGGGCATGCGGTTGACGGTCTTCTGGGAGCGGATGGCGGAGCACTTCGGTACGGGGTACTCCGAGACCTTCGCGCGCGATCACGTGATGACGGAACTGGGCGGGCGGACGGTGCACGAGGCGCTGGCCGTCGGCTGGGAGGCGAAGGACGTGTGGCGGGTGGTGTGCGCGGTCATGAACGTTCCGCACGAGAACCGGTGATCCGGGGCGAAGATCGCGGGGGGATTGCCGGACCGCCGGGTGCGTGGGCGAGACTTGGGCCGTGGCACCGACTGAGGAGACCGGGCAGCTAGCCCCGCAGACACCGTCGTCCGGCACGGCTACGCCGCCCGCGGACCCTCCCGCCGACAGCAGGGAGGCGGCCGGGGAGCGCATGCCCCGGTGGCTGCCGCGCGCGATGGCGCTCGCGCTGGCCCTCGTCGGCGTGTTCCAGCTCGGGACGTGGGCGTTCCACGAACTGCTCGGACTGCTGATCAACATCCTCATCGCGTTCTTCCTGGCGCTCGCCGTCGAACCGGCCGTGAGCTGGATGGCGTCCTACGGGATGAGACGCGGGATGGCGACCTTCCTGGTCTTCTTCGGGCTGCTGATCGCCGTCGCCGGGTTCATCACGCTCCTCGGGTCGATGCTCGCCGGACAGATCGTCAAGATGGTCGACGACTTCCCGCAGTACCTCGACTCGGTCATCCACTGGGTCAACACGACGTTCCACACCGAGCTGAAGCGCGTGGACATCCAGGAGGGGCTGCTGCACTCCGACTGGCTGAAGAAGTACGCGCAGAACAGCGCCGCCGGGGTGCTCGACGTCTCCACCCAGGTTCTGGGCGGGCTCTTCCAGCTGCTGACGATCGCCCTGTTCGCGTTCTACTTCGCCGCCGACGGGCCCCGGCTGCGGCGGGGCCTGTGCTCGGTGCTGCCGCCGGCCAAGCAGGCCGAGGTGCTGCGCGCCTGGGAGATCGCCGTCGACAAGACCGGCGGGTATCTCTACTCGCGCGGGCTGATGGCGCTGATCTCCGGGATCGCGCACTACATACTGCTCCAGGTCCTGGAGATCCCCTACGCGCCCGTGCTGGGCCTGTGGGTCGGTGTCGTCTCGCAGTTCATCCCGACGCTCGGGACGTATCTCGCGGGTGCGCTGCCCATGCTGATCGCGTTCACCGTCGACCCCTGGTACGCGCTGTGGGTGCTGGTGTTCGTCGTGATCTACCAGCAGTTCGAGAACTACATGCTCCAGCCGAAGCTGACGTCCCGGACCGTCGACATCCACCCCGCCGTCGCCTTCGGCTCCGTCATCGCCGGGACCGCCCTGCTCGGGGCCGTCGGCGCGCTGATCTCCATCCCGGCGGTCGCGACGCTCCAGGCGTTCCTGGGGGCGTACGTGAAGCGGTACGACGTGACCGACGATCCGCGGGTGCAGGGCCGCCCTCGGCGCGAGGAGCCCTCGGGGCTGCGCGAGATGTGGCGGCGGGCCGGCGCGCGTGCGCGTGGGGGACGGGAGCGGTAGGCGCGCCGCCCGCGACGGGACACGCGGGTGTGGTCCGCCGGTGTGAAGGGTGGGTGGACGTACCCTCGGGAGCCGTGTGGTGCGCTTGACACGAAAATCGAACATCCATTCTGATGGAAGCTCCGGCGAGGCATTCGGCGGGGACTTCCCTGGTTGTTTTGCCCGGGTACGGGCGGAGAAGTCGCCAAGTTATCCACAGGCTGGACCGGCGTCGAGGCGCGTTGTCAGTGGCAGGCGTTAGCGTCTTGGACGTGAAGCGATCGACTCAAGCAAACCGGGTGGAACCCATGGCAGGCACGGACCGCGAGAAGGCGCTGGACGCCGCGCTCGCACAGATTGAACGGCAATTCGGCAAGGGCGCGGTCATGCGCATGGGCGAGCGGTCCATGGAGCCCATCGAGGTCATCCCGACCGGCTCGACCGCGCTCGACGTCGCGCTCGGCGTCGGCGGTCTGCCGCGTGGCCGCGTCGTCGAGGTCTACGGACCGGAGTCCTCCGGCAAGACCACGCTGACGCTGCACGCGGTGGCGAACGCCCAGAAGGCCGGCGGCCAGGTCGCGTTCGTGGACGCGGAGCACGCGCTGGACCCCGAGTACGCCAAGAAGCTCGGCGTCGACATCGACAACCTGATCCTCTCCCAGCCGGACAACGGCGAGCAGGCCCTGGAGATCGTGGACATGCTGGTCCGCTCCGGCGCCCTCGACCTCATCGTCATCGACTCCGTCGCCGCGCTCGTCCCGCGCGCGGAGATCGAGGGCGAGATGGGCGACAGCCACGTCGGCCTCCAGGCCCGCCTGATGAGCCAGGCGCTGCGGAAGATCACCAGCGCGCTCAACCAGTCCAAGACCACCGCCATCTTCATCAACCAGCTCCGCGAGAAGATCGGCGTGATGTTCGGCTCCCCGGAGACGACGACCGGTGGCCGCGCCCTGAAGTTCTACGCCTCGGTGCGCCTCGACATCCGCCGCATCGAGACCCTCAAGGACGGCACGGACGCGGTCGGCAACCGCACCCGCGTCAAGGTCGTCAAGAACAAGGTCGCGCCGCCCTTCAAGCAGGCCGAGTTCGACATCCTCTACGGCCACGGCATCTCCCGCGAGGGCGGCCTGATCGACATGGGCGTGGAGAACGGCTTCGTCCGCAAGGCCGGCGCCTGGTACACGTACGAGGGCGACCAGCTCGGCCAGGGCAAGGAGAACGCCCGCAACTTCCTGAAGGACAACCCCGATCTCGCCAACGAGATCGAGAGGAAGATCAAGGAGAAGCTGGGCGTCGGTGTCCGCCCGGAGGAGCCCACCGCCGAACCGGGCGTGGACGCCGCGAGCGCCGCCCCGGCGGACGACGCCTCCAAGACGGTCCCCGCGCCCGCCGCCAAGACCGCCAAGACCAAGGCCGCGGCAGCCAAGAGCTGATCCCCCGTGACACGACGAACCGACTGGGCCGACCCCGACCCCCATGCCTTCTGGGACCAGGAGACGCGGGACACCGGCCAGGGCCGCCGTGGCGGCACCGACCGGTCGGCACAGAGCGCGTACGACGACGGCCGGCCCGGGGACGCCTACTCCCCGGGCGCCGGCCGGCCGAGGAACGGCACGTACGCGAACGGCGATCCGTCCGGCGAGGCCCCTTGGGGTGACGGACCGGACGGCGACGGGGGACCCGGCGCGCGTGGCGGCCGTGCCGGGCGTGGCAGAACCGGCGGAGGTGGTCCGCGCGGCGGGCGCGGCCGTCGCCGGAACGGCTTCGGGGAACCGTCCGGTGGACGGTCCGCCGAGGGGGAAGGCGCCTCCGACTCGTCGAGGGCCGAGAAGGAGCAGCCTTCAGGGGACCCGGCTGAGCGGGCGCGGGGAATCTGCCTGCGCCTGCTCACCGGGGCCCCGCGCACCCGCAAGCAGCTCGCGGACGCCCTGCGCAAGCGGGAGATCCCGGACGACGTGGCCGAGGAGGTCCTCTCCCGCTTCGAGGAGGTCGGGCTGATCGACGACGGTGCCTTCGCGGACGCCTGGGTCGAGTCCCGGCACCACGGCCGGGGCCTGGCCCGGCGAGCCCTGGCCAGGGAGCTGCGCACCAAAGGCGTCGACTCCACGCTGATCGACGAGGCGGTCTCCCAGCTCGACTCCGAGCAGGAGGAGACGACCGCCCGGGAACTCGTCGCCCGCAAGCTGCGGGCCACCCGGGGTCTCGACCGGGACAAGCGCGTCCGCCGTCTCGCGGGCATGCTCGCCCGCAAGGGCTACGCCGAGGGCATGGCCCTGCGGATCGTCCGCCAGGCGCTGGAGGAGGAGGGCGAGGAGACCGACTTCCTGGACGGGGAGGGGTACTGAGCTTTCCGGATGGGGAGGGGCACTGAGCTTCTTGGGCAGGGAGGGGTGCTGAGCCCGGGGCCGCCTGCGGCCTTGGTGCCCGGCGGGTGCCTCGGGGCGGCGTGAGGGTGAGCGAGAGCCGCCGGGAGGTGGTTCTTCGGGCCGAGTGCGTGCCCCTCGGCCCCGGTGGAGCGTTGTCCTGATCGGGGCGGGACGCAGTCGTGGGGGCGACGGCCGGATCGCGGCGTCGGGGCGGTGGCCCCGGGGCCCGTGGCCGTCGAGGCGGGGGCATCGGAGCGGCCGGCTCCGGACAGGGTGGACGCGCGGGGGCGCCGATCGTGTCCGGGCCGGGCTCGGTGTACTTCCCGAGAGCTGCCGAGTGAGGGTGCGGGGTGCGGGGGAGCAAGGTGGGGGAGTGGAGCGCTGAAACGGGGGCGATCCTCTTGTCGTACCGCGACAGCCGGGACGGCCCCCGCCGACGTGTCTCCTCGGCCCCTGTGTCGCCTCGCCCCGTGTCGCTCGGCCCCCGCGTTCCTCGGCCTCGCGTCCCTCTGCCCACGCGCCCCTTCGCTTCGCTACCGCGTCACCGGGAGTCCCGCCGCCCTCCACGCCTGGAACCCGCCGACCAGGTCGGTGGCCCGGTGCAGTCCGAGCTGGTGGAGGGAGGCGGCGGCGAGGCTGGAGGCGTAGCCCTCGTTGCAGACGACGATCACGCGCAGGTCGTGGCCGGTGGCCTCGGGGGCGCGGTGGCTGCCCTGGGGGTCGAGGCGCCACTCCAGTTCGTTGCGCTCGACGACGAGGGCGCCGGGGATCAGGCCGTCCCGGTCGCGCAGGGCGGCGTACCGGATGTCGACCAGCAGCGCGTCTCCCGCGCGGGTGGCGTCGTACGCGTCCTGAGGCTCCACGCGCGCGTAGGTGGTGCGTATCCGGTCGAGCAGGGTGTCGATGCCGACAGGGTGTTCGCCGGGGGTCTCGGTGTCGCTCACTGCCAGTCCTCCGGGCGTTCGACCTGTTCGAGGCGCAGGATCTGTCCGGTCCGGCTGTAGCGGCGGATGCGGGGGAGGGGCGGGTAGTAGGCGTGGACGGAGACCGCGTGCCGGTCGGGGGACTCGTTCAGGACCTCGTGGATGTGGTGACGGCCGAACGCGCGGCCCTGGCCGGTGGACAGGTGGCGTTCGCGGTCGACCTCCTCCGTCAGCTCCAGGGTCTTCCAGCCGTCCGTCGGAAGGCGGGCCGCGAGGGAGTTCTCCTTGAGCGCGCCCTGGGCGGTGAGGAAGGCACCCACCGAGTCCGCGTGGTCGTGCCAGCCGGTGCCGGTGCCCGGGGGCCAGCCGATGAGCCACGCCTCGCTGCCCGCGGGGCCTTCGAGGCGAATCCAGGTACGGCCCTCCGGGTCGAGCGGGAGGGACGCGATCAGCTCGGCGTCGGCTGCGGTGCGTCGTACGAAGTCCAGGAGATCGGCCTGGGTGGGGACGCGTGAGGGTGTGGGGAGGGAAGAGGCGACAGACACGGACACCGTCCTGGTGAGGTTCGCTGAGGGCGCGCGAGGGGCGCGCGAAAAGGGATGCGAATCAGCAGGAGGGACACACGCAGCCCGCGTAACGGACGAGGTCCATATGGACCCTCCGCCACAGGTGCACGCAGGTGTCGGTCACGATCCGGAGTAGACCATGGCCGTGCGGGACGGTCAACTGGCTGTCACCATACGGACGGCAGGGGCGCGGACCGGTGTTCTCGTCGGATCGTCGGACCGGGGAGCACGCTCTGTGCGGGGCCGGAGAACGCGCGCTCCGAAGGACCGGGGAACGCGCTCCCGTACGTCACGAGACCCCGGGATCGTGCGCCTCCCGGTGGAGCCGGAGGCCGCCGGTGCTCACTGCACCCCCGCCTCCGCCTCCTCCCGGCTCGCCCCGCCCATCGCCGTCTCCGCCGCCGCGTACAGATCCGCCGGCCGTACGCCGTTCAGCGCGGCCACCAGATGCCCGTCCGGACGGATCAGCAGCACGGTGTGGGGCGCGGCCCCCGGATAGCTCTCGGCGACCAGCAGCTCCGCCGGATACGGCAGCGCGGTCACCGCGGCGGCGAGCCGGGGCATGATGCCGGCGCCCACCCAGTGCTTGCGCTCCCACACGCCGGTCCCCGGCGCGACCAGCACGGCGAGCAGCGCGCCCCGGCCGAGCCGGTCGCGCAGGCGGACGAAGGAGCCGTCCTCGGCGGTCACCCGGACGTCGGCGACCTGCGCGCCGGGCGGCGTGTCCACGGGCACCTCCGCGGCCAGGTGCCGGGGCGCGAGCGGGGAGTCGGCGTGGCCGCCGGGCGCGCCGAGCGGGCCCCGGCCGAGGTGGCCGTCGGAGAGCAGCGCGTCGTGCCCCCGGGCGGCGCCGGGGACGTACGCGCGCAGACCCCCGCCGCCGCGCAGCAGCGGCAGTGTCTGGTCGGCCGCGCGCAGCCGGGCGGAGACGGCCGCGCGGCGCTCCGCCTGGTAGCTGTCGAGGAGCGCCTCGCGCGGGCCGTGGTGCCAGGCCGCCGCGAGCTTCCAGGCGAGGTTGTCGGCGTCCCGGAGGCCCTCGTCGAGCCCCTGCGTGCCGAACGCGCCCAGCAGATGCGCCGCGTCCCCGGCGAGGAAGACCCGGCCCACGCGCCAGCGGCGGGCCAGCCGGTGGTGGACGGTGTGGACGCCGGTGTCGAGCAGCTCGTACGGAGGGGTCGTCCCGCCGTTCCAGCCGGTGAGGGTCTCGCGCACGCGCGCCACCAGCAGCTCGGGCGTGACGAGGTCCTTGCCGGGCGGGAGCAGCCAGTCCAGGCGCCAGACGCCGTCCGGGAGGGGGCGGGCGGTGACCTCCCCGGCCGATGGTCCGGACGTCCGCCACGGCGGCATCCGATGGAGCAACGCCTGACCCTCCCACGGAAGTTCCGCCCGCAGCGCCGCCACGGCGTGTCGCTCGACGCCGGTGCGTCCCGGGAAGCGGATGTCCTGGAGCTTGCGGACCGTGGAACGGGGGCCGTCGCAGCCGACCAGATGACTCCCGCGCCACCAGGTGCCCTTCGGCCCGCGCGTGTGCGCGGTGACGCCGGACGCCTCCTGCTCGATCGTGTCCAGCCGGCTGTCCGGGGAGAGCTTCACCAGGCGCTCGCGCGCGACAGCGGTACGCAGCGCGTTCGTGAGGACGTGCTGCGCGAGGTGCAGGGGGGCCGGTTCGGCGTCGTCGAACGTGACCTCACGCATCGTCTGTTTGCGGCGCAGCGACCGCCAGCCCGTCCAGCGCAGCCCGTCGAGCGGGGCACCGGTGAGCCGTTCCGCCAGCGCGGTCGTGTCCTCCCGCAGGACGACCGTCCGCGCGAGCCTCGGTTCGTCCTTCCCCGGGCCCTCGTCCAGCACGACCGACGGCACCTCCTGACGCGCGAGCGCCAGGGCGAGCGTGAGCCCCACGGGCCCCGCTCCGACGATGATCACCGGGTCCACTGGACGCCGCCCCCTGCCCGCGACGGTGCCCTCAGGGACGTGAGTGAATACGAAGGACGAGCAGGGAGCGCGATCACAGAACGTATGCAACCCATTGCCGCTGCTTGCGTCAAGTGACGGAGGCAGTGGCGCGCGCGCCACTGCCTCCGTACAGGTCAAGGGATGTGAGGGAGCGTCAGGTCGCGCCGCCCGCACCCGTGCCGTATGTGCCGCCGACAACGGCCGAAGTCGCCACGTCGTCGGTGCCCAGTACCGCGCCCGTGCTGCGCTTGCTCTGCCGCAGGCGCTTCTCCAGCCAGCTCGCGAAGCTGGTCAGGATGAAGTTCAGGACGATGAACATGACCGCGACCACGATGAAGCTCGGGATCGGGTTGGCGTAGTTGGCCGCCAGCGTGCCGCGCGAGTTGAGCAGCTCGGTGAAGCCGATCATCACACCGCCCAGCGCGGTGTCCTTCACGATGACGACGAGCTGGCTGACGATCGCCGGCAGCATCGCCGTGACGGCCTGCGGGAGCAGGATGCTGCTCATCGTCTGGCCCTTGCGCAGACCGATGGCGTAGGCGGCCTCCGTCTGGCCCCTGGGGAGGGCCAGGATGCCCGCGCGGACGATCTCGGCGAGCACGGCCGCGTTGTAGAGCACCAGGCCCGTCACAACGGCGTACAGCGGCCGGTCCTCGCTCGTGATGTCCGTGGAGCTGGAGAAGAACTGGTTCGCGAACAGGATCAGCAGCAGTACCGGGATGGCCCGGAAGAACTCGACGATCGTCCCGGACACCGCGCGCACCGTGGCGTGGTCGGAGAGGCGGGCGATGCCCAGGACCGCGCCCAGCGGGAGGGCGATCAGCATGGCGAGCGCGGCGGCCTTCAGCGTGTCGCCGAGCCCGGGCAGGAGGTACGTCGTCCAGGCTTCCGACTCGGTGAACGGGCTCCACTGGGCGGACGTCAGGAGATTCTTGTCGTCCATCTTCTGCCACACCCACCACACGAGCAGGACGAGCAGGGCGGCGAAGACCACCGAGAGGACGATGTTGCGCACCTTGGCCCGGGGGCCGGGAGTGTCGTACAGGACCGAGCTCATCGCTTCACCGCCAGTCGCTTGCCCAGCCAGCCGAGGAAGAGGCCGGTCGGCAGGGTCAGTACCACGAAGCCGAACGCGAAGACCACGCCGATGAGCAGCGTCTGCGCTTCGTTCTCGATCATCGTCTTCATCAGGTAGGCGGCCTCGGCGACGCCGATCGCGGCGGCAACCGTGGTGTTCTTGGTCAACGCGATCAGGACGTTGGCCAACGGGCCGATGACCGCGCGGAATGCCTGCGGCAGGATGACGAGCGTCAGGGTCTGGGTGAAGCTCAGGCCGATGGCCCGTGCGGCCTCAGCCTGCCCCATCGGCACTGTGTTGATGCCGGAGCGCAGCGCCTCGCAGACGAACGCGGCGGTGTACGCGACCAGACCGAGCACGGCCAGCCGGAATCCCTGGATCTTGAAGTCGTCGGCGCCCAGGGTCACACCGAAGACGTCGGCGAGACCCGCCGAGCAGAACAGGATGATGACCGTCAGGGGGATGTTCCGGACGATGTTGACGTAGGCCGTGCCGAACCCGCGCATCAGCGGGACCGGGCTGACCCGCATCCCGGCCAGCAGGGTGCCCCAGACGAGGGAGCCCAGGCCGGAGAGTGCGGTGAGTTTCACCGTCATCCAGAACGCCCCGAGGACGTCGTAACCTTCAAGAAAGTCGAACACGATCTCCCGCGCTTCCGGGTGGATGGTCAGGGGGAGGGCGCGGCGCGCCGCCGCCGTGATCGCGACGTACGGCGGTGCGCCTCGGGAACCCTTCGGGGTTGCTCCGCGTCTACTTGACGAGGACGCCGATCTTCGGGGCCGGCTCGTTCTTGTAGTTCGCCGGGCCGAAGTTGGCGTCGACCGCCTTCTGCCAGGAGCCGTCGGAGACCATCTTCTCCAGCGCCTTGTTGATCTTGTCGGTGGTCGCGGTGTCGCCCTTCTTGACGCCGATGCCGTAGTTCTCGTTGCTGAGCTTGAGGCCCGCGAGCTTGAACTGGCCCTTGTACTGGTCCTGCGAGGCGAAGCCCGCGAGGATCGAGTCGTCGGTCGTCACCGCGTCCACGGCGCCGTTCTGGAGGGCGGCGATGCACTCGGAGTAGCTGCTGTACTCCTTCAGGTTGGCCTTGGGCGCGATCGTCTTCTGGACGTTCTGCGCGGAGGTCGAGCCCGTCACGGAACACAGCTTCTTGCCGTTGAGGTCGTCGCCCTTGGCGATGTTCGCGCTCGCCTTGATCAGCAGGTCCTGGTGCGCCAGCAGGTACGGCCCAGCGAAGTCGACCTTCTCCTTGCGCTTGTCCGTGATCGAGTACGTCGCCGCGATGAACTTGACGTCCCCGCGCTCGAGCGCGTTCTCACGGTCGGCGCTCTTGGTCTCGACGAAGGTGATCTGGTTCGGCTGGTACCCCAGCTCCTTGGCGACGTACGTGGCGACGTCCACGTCGAAGCCCGCGAAGGAACCGTCCGGCTTCTTCAGGCCGAGGCCGGGCTGGTCGTACTTGATGCCGATCTTGATCTTGCTGCCGCCCCCGCTGGAGGAGCTGCTGTTCGTGTCGTCGTCCTTCTTGTCGCTGCCGCAGGCGGTCGCGGCGAGGGCGAGGGCGAGGACGGCGGCCGAGGCGGCGGTGACCTTGCGAAGCTTCATGGAGCGTCCTTAGGAGTGCTGGGAAGGGATGCGGGTCCGTATCGGTGCGGGTGAGGCCGTCAGTGGTGCAGGATCTTGGACAGGAAGTCCTTCGCGCGATCGCTGCGCGGGTTGCTGAAGAACTGGTCGGGGGCGGCCTGCTCGACGATGCGGCCGTCCGCCATGAACACCACCCGGTTGGCGGCCGAACGGGCGAAGCCCATCTCGTGGGTGACGACGATCATCGTCATGCCGTCCCGGGCGAGCTGCTGCATGACCTCCAGGACCTCGTTGATCATCTCGGGGTCCAGCGCGGAGGTGGGCTCGTCGAAGAGCATCACCTTCGGGTCCATCGCGAGCGCCCTCGCGATGGCCACACGCTGCTGCTGGCCGCCCGAGAGCTGTGCGGGGTACTTGTCGGCCTGGGTACCCACTCCGACGCGGTCCAGGAGCGCCCTGGCCTTCTCCTCGGCCGCCTTCTTGTCGGCCTTGCGGACCTTGACCTGTCCCAGCGTCACGTTCTCGAGCACGGTCTTGTGCGCGAACAGGTTGAACGACTGGAAGACCATGCCGACGTCGGCGCGCAGCTTGGCCAGCTCCTTGCCCTCCTGGGGCAGCGCCTTCCCGTCGATCGTGATCGTGCCCTCGTCGATCGTCTCCAGGCGGTTGATCGTGCGGCACAGGGTGGACTTCCCGGACCCTGAGGGTCCGATGACCACGACGACCTCGCCGCGCGCGATGGTCAGATCGATGTCCTGGAGCACGTGCAACGCACCGAAGTGCTTGTTCACGCTCTTCAGGACGACCAGCTCGTCGGTCGAGGCCGCGTCCTGCTTGGCCACCGATACTTCGGTCATCGCTCTCTGGCTCCGTCCTCCTCGGGTTTCGAGGACAGTAGTAACCAGTCGCGACCAGCGTCATTACATCTGAGGTGAATCTGAGCATCACGATCCGATAGCAATCGGACACGTGTAGTGGCCCGGCGACCTGAGCGCGTATCGGGCGGATAACGGAAGGGGTGCGCAACCGGAACCCGCTTGACGGCGTCGTCGTCCATCAGCGTGACTTCGGTGGTGCACGCGCGCGTGGTGGCGCGTTTTCGCACCCGGGGCTCCGGTTCATTCCTAGGGGCTCGGCGCTACAAAGGAATGAACTGGGGGAGGCCGGAATGAGACTGCTGCTCGTCGAGGACGACAATCACGTCGCCGCGGCCCTGTCCGCGGTCCTCAGGAGGCACGGTTTCGACGTCACCCACGCGCGCAGCGGCGAGGAGGCCCTCCAGGCGCTCGTCCCCGAGGGGCCCGGGTTCGGCGTCGTCCTGCTCGACCTGGGACTGCCCGACCAGGACGGCTACGAGGTGTGCGGCAAGATCCGCAAGCGCACCGCCACCCCGGTCATCATGGTCACCGCCCGCTCGGACGTACGCTCCCGCATCCACGGCCTCAACCTGGGCGCGGACGACTACGTCGTGAAGCCGTACGACACCGGCGAGCTGCTCGCCCGAATCCACGCCGTCAGCCGCCGCACCGTCCACGAGGACGGCGCCCCGGCGGCCGACAGCGCCCTCGTCCTCGGCCCCGTCCACATCGAGCTGCCGACCCGCCGGGTCACCGTGGACGGCGCCGTCGTACAGCTCACCCGAAAGGAGTTCGATCTGCTCGCCCTTCTGGCCCAGCGGCCCGGCGTGGTGTTCCGCCGAGAGCAGATCATCAGCGAGGTGTGGCGCACGAGCTGGGAGGGCACCGGGCGCACCCTGGAGGTGCACGTCGCCTCGCTGCGCGCCAAGCTGCGCATGCCCGCGCTCATCGAGACCGTACGCGGCGTGGGCTACCGGCTCGTCGCGCCGGCCGCGTAGCGGGCACGCGTGCGTACACGGCTGCTGCCGCTGCTCATCGTCCTCATGGCGGCCGTCCTGCTCGCCTTCGGCGTCCCGCTGGCCGTCAGCCTCGCGGGCGCGCAGCAGCAGAAAGTGGTGGTCGACCGGATCGACGACACCGCGCGGTTCGCGGCGCTCGCGCAGTTCGTGACGGTGACCGAGGACGTGTCGACCACCCCCAATGAGCGGCAGGAGACGCTGCGGAAGGAGCTCCAGAGCTACTACGGCGTCTACGGCATCTGTGGCGGGGTCTTCCCGCGCAGAGGTGCCCCCATGGCCGTCGCCCCGTCCAGCTGGGGGCTGGGCGCGAAGGACTCCGAGGTACGCAAGGCGTTCAACGAGGCACTGCTCAGCCGTCGTAGTCACGACCCCGAGCAGGTGTGGCCCTGGGACCGGAGTCGGCTGGTCGTGGCGTCGCCCGTCATCCGGGACGGCGACGTCGTCGCGGTCGTCGTCACGGACTCACCCACCGGGGCGCTGCGGTCACGCATCCTGCGCGGGTGGCTGATCATCGGCGCGGGCGAGGTCGCCGCGCTGCTGATCGCGATCGGCGCCGCGCTGCGGCTGACGGGCTGGGTGCTCAAGCCGGTCGGGATTCTCGACAGCACCACCCACGCGATCGCCAGCGGTCGGCTGAAGTCCCGCGTGGCGGCCTCTGGAGGCCCTCCAGAGCTCCGCAGGCTGGCCCGGTCGTTCAACGAGATGGCGGACACCGTCGAGGACGTCCTGGAGCAGCAGAGGGCTTTCGTCGCCGACGCCTCGCACCAGCTGCGCAACCCGCTCGCCGCGCTCCTGCTGAGGATCGAACTGCTGTCGTACGAACTTCCCGAGGGCAACGAGGAGATCGCCTCCGTCCAGGGCGAGGGCAAGCGACTCGCCCAGGTCCTCGACGACCTCCTCGACCTCGCCCTGGCCGAGCACTCCGAGGCCGACCTGAGGATCACCGACGTCGGTCTGATCGCCGCCGAACGCGTCGCCGCGTGGGCGCCCACCGCCGAGGCCAAGGGGGTCACCCTGCGCGGGGACTGTCCGGCCACCACCGCGTGGGCCGACCCCGTCGCCCTGTCCAGCGCGCTGGACGCCGTCATCGACAACGCCGTCAAGTTCACCCCCGAGGGCGAGAAGGTCGAGGTGTCCGTCGCCGTCGACGGCACCACCGCGACCGTCGTCGTCACCGACAACGGGCCCGGCCTCACGGAGGAGGAACTCGCGCGCGTGGGCGACCGTTTCTGGCGCAGCGGACGGCATCAGAACATCAAGGGCTCGGGGCTCGGGCTGTCGATCTCCCGCGCGCTGCTCGCGGCGGGCGGGGCGACGATCTCGTACGGCCCCCACGAACCGCGCGGGCTGACGGTGACGGTCCGGGTGCCCAGGACGTCGGCCTCCTGAACTACGGCTTCACCGAGCGGTAGTAGCGGCGGGCGCCGGCGTGCAGGGTGAGGGGGTCGGTGTAGATGGCCGTCCTCAGGTCCACGAGCTGCGCGGAGTGGACGTTCTTGCCGATGTCGTCACGGCTCTTGATGACGATCCGGGTGAACCACTCGACGAGGCGCTCCGGGGTGTCCGCACGGGTGATCAGGAGGTTGGCGACGGCGACCGTGGGCACGGGCTCGCCGTGCTGGAGGTTCGGGTAGGCGTCCCCGGGCATGTTGGTGGACCGGTAGTAGACGGCCGGACCACCCTGTTCGTGCATCTTGGCGACGAGGTCCGGCGGTATGGCCACGAACCGGAACTCGAAGGGCTTGGCCGCCAGGGGCTGGAGGCCGTTGGTCGGTACTCCGCCGGACCAGAAGAACGCGTCGATCTTGCCGGCCATGAGATCCCGCGGCCCGGTGTCGATGCCTTCGTTCATGGGCGTGATCTCCTTCTGGGAGACGCCGGCCGCCGCGAGGACCCGGTTCGCCATGAGCCGTACGCCGGAGTTGTTGAGCCCGGTGCCGACCCGTTTGCCCTTCAGGTCGGCGACCGTCTTCACGTCCGATCCGGCCGGCACGATCAGCTGGAGGTAGTCGTCGTACAGGCGCGCGACCGCGCGCAGCTCGTCCGGTCCGTCCTTGTGCGCGTCCTCGTACCCGGCGACGGCGTCGGCGGCTGCGATCGCGAACTGCGCCTCGTCGGCGGCCACGCTCTTGACGTTCGCCTGCGAGCCGTTGCTCTGGAGCAGCTGCACCTTCAGCCCCGGCATGTTCTCGGACAGCGCACCCTTCAGGAGTTCGGCGTACTGGTAGTACACGCCGACCTTGTTCCCGGTGGTGAACTTGACCGACCCGGACGGCGGATCGTCCCCCAGCGGCAGCAGCCACCACAGCAGCAGCCCGAGCAGGACGACACCGACGCCGGCTCCTTCGAGCGCGTGGCGCTTGCCGATACGGGCGGGCAGCTTGGGCATGGCGCGATCCTGCCAGGCGGGGCGGACGGTGACCAGGGCGGGCGGCACAGGGGGGTTGTCAGTGGGCGCCGATACAGTCGGGGCATGAGTTCGTCGCCCGCCGATCTGGTCAGTGAGTTCCACCGAGCCTTCGGGCTCGACGCCCGCAGCACGCCCTCCGAGGTCGCCCCCGCGCTCGCCGCGCACCGCGGGGAGCTGCTCGCGGAGGAGGCCGCGGAAGTCGCCGAGGTGGCCGTGACCGGCCCCCTGGACCGGCTGGCGCACGAACTGGCGGACGTCGTGTACGTCGCCTACGGCACGGCCCTCGTGCACGGCATCGACCTCGACGCCGTCCTCGCCGAGATCCACCGCTCCAACATGACGAAGATCGGCCCCGGCGGGGAGATCGCCCGCAGGGTCGACGGGAAGGTGCTCAAGGGGGAGCACTACGAGGCGCCGGACGTGGCGGGGGTGCTGCGCCGACAGGGATGGGGGTCCGCTTCGTAGGGCGGCTGTGTACGGCGGCGCCGGGCCCCGGGGATCGCTCACGGCGCGCGACGGGCCCCGCCGGGGATCGTGCACGGCGCCGGGTGGGCCCCCGCCGGGGCGGTGGCCCACCCGTTCCTCACGCCGGTGAGCCCGCCAGCTTCCACTCCCGGTGCAGCGTGCCCAGCGGGATGTCCCGCTTGAGCACCGGGGTGCCGAAGACGGAGAGCTGGAGCCGCAGGGTGCCGGTCAGGTCGATGCCGCCGTAGAGCGCCCAGGTGCCCTTCGTCTCGAAGTCGCCGTCCGTGCCGGTGACCGAACCCTGGCCCTCGCCCCGGACGTACGGCGCGAGGTCCGCGATCACGCCGACGGTGCCGTAGAGGCCCACGCTGGCCTCCGCGCCCAGGGCCGCCTTGACGGAGCCCGCGGTGGTGACGGACGTGCGCACCGGAGTGCTCTTCACGGTCGAGGAGTTGACCGGCGTCCACCCCTGGGTGAGCCCGAAGGACCCGCCCGCCTTGAAGTCGCCCTCGACGCTCTGCTCGACGTCGACCGTGACCTTGCCGTCGCCGGTGATCTGGACGTAGCAGGTCAGGTCCAGGTTGACGACGACCGGGACCGGGCCGACCTGGAGCACCGGGTCGGCGTGCAGTTTGGCGAAGGGGATGCGCTGGGCGGTCGCCGAGGCGGCGGCGCGGCCCTTCAGGGACCAGGCCGAGGACCAGTCGCCGGAGACCCCGAGGTACGCCGAGAGCGGGGAGGCCGCCGCGCCCTCGCCGCCGTACGTGAAGTCGACCTGCGGGGCGACCTGGACGAAGCCCGAGACGGACGCGGAGGCCGACGCGGAGCCGTTGCCGACCGTCGGCAGCGCGGCGCTGACGTCGAGCCGCAGACTGCCGAGGGGGACGGTCGCGCCCTTCGGGCCGACGTGCACGTCCCCGGTCTTCGACCAGGAGATGTCGACGTCCGGCAGCAGCTTGTCAATCTCGAACGCGGACGGGTCGACGGGGACCCTCCCCTTCGCCGTCTCGTCGGCCAGCAGCGCGTTCAGCTGCGCCGGTTCGGTCTCCACCTCGGTGCCCTCGTCCGTCTCGCCGAGGACCTTCGTCACCTTGGCGAGCAGACCGTTCGGGGCGCCGGGGGCGGGGGCGCTGGCGATGACGTCGCCCACGGCGGTGGTCTGCTCGGGGGCGGAGCCGGCGGGCGCGGAATCGCTCGCCGAGGGGGCTGCGGAGGCCGGTCCCGAGGGCGATTCCACGTCGCCGGAGGGCTGCGGGGAGGCCGGGTTTTCGGTGGATTCCGAGGGACTTGAGGAATTTGTGGGTGATGGGGAACTTTCGTTCCGCTTGCCCGCGTTGGAGGAGATGACGGCCCGTCCGGTCCGGCTGTCGTACGAGGCCACGCTCAGCTTGCTGGCCTTGGCCCGTCCGTCGGACCCGCCGCCGGGGCGCGCGGTGGCGGTCGGCGCGTCGTCGGGTGCGGCGGCCACGGCCAGCGGGGCGTCGTCCGGAGCGGTCGTCGAGATGTCCGCGGCGATCTGCTCGCCGGCCGCGGCGGGGCGGTCGTTCTGCGGGGCGGAGGAACAGCCCGCCGCGAGGAGCAGGGTGCTCGCGACCAGAGCGGGCATGAGGGCGCGATAGGGCTTCGTGCGTCGGCGCAACGTCAGTCCTGGAGGTGAGGGGGGTGTGGAGAGAGAACGACCGGCGGGGCGAGTTCGCCTACTCACCGGTAACGGGCCATGAGCATGCCACGGCGACCACGCGGAGGTTCCACAGTTTGATCACATCGGGGTGTGACCTGCGTCATGTCTGGGGCGTTCTCGGGGGCTTGCTGGCGGTGTGCGGCGAGTTGTCGGTCCGGGCCTCAACTCGGCTTCGTGGAGGGCGACTTCGGTGCCGGACCGGAACGCGGAACGGCCCCCGGGGCGACGCGGGTCGCGCGTCGCTTCGGGGGCCGTGCGGGGTGGAGGGGGCCTCGAAGGGGGGTGCCTCGAGCGAGGGGGCCTCGATGGGGAGGGCCTCAGCGGGGAGGGCCTCAAGGGAGAGGGCCTCAAGGGGGAGGGCCTCGAAGGGGAGGGCTTCAGTCGCCCACCGACGTCTGCTCCTGCTTCTCCACCAGAGGTGGCACCTCCTGCGCCGCCTTGGCGGACTCCCGGCGCAGCGCCCAGCGCGTGGCGAGGGGCTCGGTGTAGCGGGCCGTCAGCGGGCCGATGATCACCAGCAGGAGGACGTACGCCGTGGCCAGCGGGCCGAGCGACGGCTCGATGCCGGCCGTGACCGCGAGGCCCGCGATGACGATCGAGAACTCGCCGCGCGCGACCAGCGTGCCGCCGGTGCGCCAGCGGCCACGGACGGAGATCCCGGCCCGCCGGGCGGCCCAGTAGCCGGTGGCGATCTTCGTGCCCGCCGTCACGACCGCCAGCGCCAGAGCGGGCAGCAGTACGGGCGGGATGCTCGCCGGGTCCGTATGCAGGCCGAAGAAGACGAAGAAGACGGCCGCGAACAGATCGCGCAGCGGGCTCAGCAGCGTGTGGGCGCCCTCGGCGACCTCGCCCGACAGCGCGATGCCCACGAGGAACGCGCCGACCGCCGCCGACACCTGGAGCTCCTGCGCCACACCGGCCACCAGGATCGTCAGCCCCAGCACCACGAGGAGCAGCTTCTCCGGGTCGTCGCTGGAGACGAACCGCGAGATGAGCCGCCCGTACCGCAGCGCCACGAACAGCACGAGCCCCGCGACACCCAGCGCGATCGCCAGCGTCAGCGACCCCGACAGCAGCCCGGCGCCCGCCACCAGCGCGGTGACGATCGGCAGGTACACCGCCATCGCCAGGTCCTCCAGCACGAGAATGCTGAGGATCACCGGCGTCTCCCGGTTGCCGACCCGCCCCAGGTCGCCCAGCACCTTCGCGATCACCCCGGACGAAGAGATCCAGGTGACCCCCGCGAGGACGACGGCCGCGACCGGCCCCCAGCCGAGCAGCAGCGCGGCGGCGGCGCCCGGCAGCGCGTTGAGACAGAAGTCGACGACCCCGGCGGGATAGTGCGACTTCAGGTTGGAGACGAGATCGCTGGCCGTGTACTCCAGGCCGAGCATCAGCAGCAGGAGGATGACACCGATCTCGGCACCCGTCGCGACGAACTCCTCGCTCGCGCCGAGCGGCAGCAGCCCGCCCTCACCGAAGGCGAGACCGGCCAGCAGGTACAGCGGGATCGGCGAGAACTGGAACCGGGCGGCGACCCGCCCGAGCAGTCCGAGGCCGAGGATGATGGAACCGAACTCGATGAGCAGGACCGCGGAATGCACTCGTTCACTCCTGACCGAGTATCGCGGCCGCCGCGTCGACGCCCTCCCGGGTGCCGATCACGATCACCGTGTCACCGCCGGCCAGCCGGAAGTCCGGCGCGGGCGACGGGATCGCCTCCGCGCGCCGCAGCACCGCGACGATCGAGGCACCGGTCTCGGTGCGCATCCGGGTGTCGCCCAGCAGCCGCCCGTTCCACCGGGAGGTCGCCCCCACCTCGACCCGCTCGGCGACGAGCCCCAGGTCGGTCGTGTACAGCAGGCTCGGGCTGTGGTGCGACGGCATCAGCGCGTCGATCAGCGATTCCGCCTCGGCGGTGGTCAGCCGCAGCGACTGGGCACAGGAGTCGGGGTCGTCGGACCGGTACACGTTCACCGTGCGCGTGCCGTCGCGGTGCGCCACGACCGAGATGTGGCGGTGATCGCGCGTCACCAGGTCGTACTGGACCCCGATGCCCGGCAACGGCGTCGACCGGAGGCGTGGAGCAGACACGTTTCTCTTCCCCTTGATGCTGATGTCGGGCCGAGCCTCCCGCGAGCCGCGGAAGCCTTGCCGATGTGTTCCGGACACACGCCCGGAACCGACCATGCTGCCATCCGGCCGTACCGTGGCGATATGGGTGTCATGACGGATGGACCGGTCGGGGGGTGGGCGGCGAGGCTTTTCGCGGGTGCGCCGTGGGCGCGAGGCGGGACCTCGCGGGGCGGGCCTTCACGAGGGCCGAGGAGAGGAGGGGTCGGGGGAGTGTCGCTGTTCTGGCGGATGTTCTGCCTCAACGCGGTGGGTCTGATCGTCGCCGCCGCCCTGCTCCTGGGACCCGTCACCGTGTCCACGCCGGTACTGCCCGCCGAGGCGCTCGTCGTGGCCGCCGGCCTCGGGGTGCTGCTCGTCGCCAACGCCGTCGTCCTGCGGATCGGCCTCGCGCCGTTGAGCCGACTGGGGCGGGCCATGGCCTCCGCCGACCTGTTGCAGCCGGGCGGGCGCGCGGTCGTCGCCGGGCCCGTCGAGACCGCCGAGCTGATCATGACGTACAACGCGATGCTGGACCGGCTGGAGGCCGAGCGGGCCGCCAGCGCCGGGCGGGCCCTGTCCGCGCAGGAGGGGGAGCGCAGCCGGATCGCCCGCGAACTGCACGACGAGGTCGGGCAGACCCTGACCGCCGTGCTCCTCCAGCTCAAACGGGTCGCCGACCGGGGCCCGGACGAACTGCGCGAGGAGATCGGGCAGGCGCAGGAGGCGACCCGGGCCGGGCTCGACGAGATCCGCCGCATCGCGCGCCGGCTGCGGCCCGGTGTGCTCGACGAACTCGGGCTGATCAGCGCCCTGCGCTCGCTCGCCGCCGAGTTCACCACCCATGGCCTGTCCGTCCAGCGCGACCTCGCCGCCGGCCTGCCCCCGTTCCCCGAGGAGTCCGAACTCGTGATCTACCGCGTCGCCCAGGAAGCCCTCACCAACACCGCGCGCCACAGCACCGCCGACCGCGCGGAACTGAGCCTGCGGGCCGTCCCCGGCGGCGCCGAACTCGTCGTCCGCGACAACGGCAAGGGCTTCTGCGGCGCACCCGAGGGCGCCGGCATCCCCGGCATGCGCGAACGCGCCCTCCTCGTCGGCGCCCGCCTCACCCTCACCGACGCCCCCGGCGGCGGCGCCGAGGTCCGCCTGCGCATCCCGGTCGTCCTCCCGCTGGGGCCCCGGGCGGAGCTGCGCGCCGGGTACGGGGACGGCGGGGCGGGCGAGCACGGCCGTACGGAGGACTTCGTGCACCGGGAGTTCGGGGGCGGGTTTCCGCCGATGGCCGTCGACGCGGGGAAGTCGGGGGCCGGGTCCGGGCGGGCGGACGGCTTCGCGGACGCAGCGGACCCAGCGGACGCAGCGGGTCCGGCGTCCGAAGACGCCGGGCGGGCGGAAGAGCACGGGGGACGGAAATGACCGCCTCACCCGCCGGCCGTCCGCCCATCCGTGTACTACTGGCCGATGATCACACTCTGGTGCGCCGAGGGGTGCGGCTGATTCTCGACGGCGAGGCCGACCTGACGGTCGTCGCGGAGGCCGGGGACGGGGCGGAGGCGGTCGAGCGGGCGCGCGCCGGGGACGTCGACCTGGCGGTCCTCGACGTCGCGATGCCCCGGACGACGGGGCTCCAGGCGGCGCGGGAGCTGTCGAGGCGCCTGCCCGACCTGCGGATTCTCATCCTCACGATGTACGACAACGAGCAGTACTTCTTCGAGGCGCTGAAGGCCGGCGCGGGCGGGTACGTGCTCAAGTCGGCCGCCGACCGGGACCTCGTGGAGGCGTGCCGGGCGGCGATGCGCGACGAGCCGTTCATCTACCCGGGCGCGGAGCGGGCGCTCGTACGGTCGTACCTGGACCGGCTGCACCGGGGGGACGGACTGCCCGAGCGGCCGATCACGGAGCGCGAGGAGGAGATCCTCAAGCTCGTCGCCGAGGGGCACACCTCGAAGGAGATCGGGACCCTCCTCTTCATCAGCGCCAAGACGGTCGAGCGTCACCGAGCCAACCTGCTCCAGAAGCTCGGGATGCGCGACCGCCTCGAACTCACGCGCTACGCGATCCGCGCCGGCCTGATCGACCCCTGAGGCCGGGGCCGGTCCTTGGGGGTTCGCCGCCCCGGGGCTCACCCCGCCAGGTCGAACTCCGGGATCAGCTCGCCGACCAGCTCGATGCTGCGCATGACGCTCTCGTGCGACAGCCCGCCGACCTGCTGGAAGCACATCAGCCGGTCGATGCCGAGATCGGCGTACGCCCGGAGCTTCTTGCGGACGGTCTCGGGCGAGCCGACGATCAGGGAGCCCTGCTCGCTGAGCGCCTCGAACAGCTCCTCCTCGGGGACGGTCTCGCCCTGGAGGATGCGGCCGATCGCGAGCTGCGCGGCGTTCGGCCCGGCCGCGGCGCCCGCCTCGGCGCGCAGGAACGCGCCCGCGCGCCCGCCGCCGTCGGGGGAGGCCATCAGTTCCTTCTCGCGGTTCATGTTCTCCAGGAACGCGTCCGCCGCCTCGAAGAACGTCAGCGCGCGGGCCGTGTACCAGGCAGCCGCCGCTGCCGCGCCGTCCCGCATCGCCTGCTCGTCGGTGTCCGCGCAGTGCACGAACGTGAAGAACGCGATCTGGTCGTTGACGAACGCCCCCGCGGGTTCACGGCACTCGGCCGCCGCCGCGCGGTACAGCTCGACCAGCCGGCTGACCCGCTCCAGCGGCTCCCACAGCGTCGTCCCCAGGACACCGACGCCCCGGCGGCCGGCCTCCTCGAACGAACCGGGCGTGGACGCGGCCTGCCACAGCGGGGGGTGCGGGGTCTGGAGAGGCGACGGGACGACGGGGACGCCCCCGGTGACCGAGAGGTCGCCGCCCCAGATGCGCGGGACGGTCTCGAAGACCTCCGCCACCTGCCGGCGCACGGTCGCCGGGTCCACGCCGAACAGCCGCCACTCTGGGGCCGTCGAGCGCGTCAGCCCCAGCTCGACCCGGCCGCCGCTGAGGTGGTCGAGCACGGCGGCCCGCTCGGCGACCCGGATCGGGTGGTTGATCTGCGGGGGCGCCAGCACGGCCGCGTGACCCAGCCGTATGCGCGCGGTGCGCTGCGAGAGCGCGGCGAGGAACAGCTCCGGGGCCGACGACAGGCTGAACTCCTGAGCGCCGTGGTGCTCGACCTGCCACCAGCAGCCGTATCCCAGTGAATCGGCCAGCTCCGCCTGCTCCAGTGCCTGGGTCATCCGCAGGTGCTGGTGATCGGGGGTCCAGGGCTTCGGGTCCTGGATTTCGCTGAAGATGTCGAGCTTCATGTGGGGAGGTCCCTTCAACGGTGCTCCGACCGGATTTGGTCCGATCGTCGCCATCGTACGAAAGCCCACTGACAATCGGACGCGCGGCCTCCGTCCGGCCGACCGGACGTCAGATCCGGGTAAGTGCGCACTGCTTCACCCCTGCCGTCAGGCATGATCGGTGCATGGCGACGGAGGAGAGCGGCGGGGCACGCGCGGGCGCGATCTCGACGGCGCGGGAAGCCGCGAACGACGAACTGGTGCTGGCGTTCGGACGGTTGCAGGGGGCCGCCAACCGGCTGGAGTACATCCTGGGGCGGGCGCTGGAGGTCGAGTGCGGGATCACGCACCTGACCTTCGAGGTGCTGCTGATCCTCGGGCGCGCGGGGGAACCCGGGCTGTCCATGCGGGCCGTGGCCCAGGAGCAGGTGCTGACGACCGGGGGCGCGACGCGGCTGGTGGACCGGATGGAGGCCGCCGGACTCGTCGAGCGGGTCGACGACCCCGGTGACCGCCGGGGGCGGCTGGTGCGGCTCACCGCGCTCGGCGAGGAGACGGTCGTCTCGGCGTCCCGGGTGCATGTCGCGAACATCGAGCGGTACTTCCTGGCGCCGCTTCCGGAAGAGGACCGGGAGCGGTTCGCGGAGGATCTGCGGGTGCTGAGCCATGCGGCGCGGGACATGCTGCCTCGGTTGCCGTGAGGTGGGGTGAGGTGAGGGGCGGTGACGGGCGGCCGGCCGTCGGATGGAGGAGTCCCGGAAATATCTGAGGGGGCAGATACTGTTCCCTCAGGTGAATCGCTCGCGTCCGGTGAGCGTCCCACCCTGTCGAGGTCATCGATGCAGCTCGTCTACGTGTACGACGCCTACTGCGGCTGGTCCCACGGTTTCTCCGCCACCGTCCGCGAGATCGCCGCGCGCCACCCGGAACTGCCCGTCGAGGTGGTCTCCGGAGGGCTGTTCACCGGCCGTCGGCGTGTCCCGATCCGGGAGTTCGGGTACGTCCAGGGCGCCAACGAGAAGATCACCGAACTGACCGGGGCGGTCTTCGCCGAGCCCTATCAGCGGCTCGTCGCGGACGGCTCCTTCGTCATGGACTCCGAGGCCGCGGCCCGTGGACTGGCGGCCCTCCGCGCGGTGGCCCCCGACCGGGTCGTCGAGTCGGCGACGGCCCTCCAGGACGCCTTCTACATCGACGGGCTGAGCCTCTCCGACCCCGCCACCTACCGGAAGCTCGCCGAGGCGCTCGGGCTGGACGCGGACGCCGTCGTCGCGGCTTTCGAGGCTCCACGCGCGCGTGCGGACGCGGCGGCGGACTTCCGGCGGTCCGAGGAGCTGGGGGTGAGCGGGTTTCCCACGCTGCTGGCCGTCGACGGGGAGCGGGTTGTGCCGCTGGCTCGGGGGCGGGCCACGGCTGATGAGGTGGATGCGCGGTTGGGGGCGTTGGGCTGAGGCGCCGGGCGGGGGCAGGGCCGGGGTGGGGTGGGGCTGAGGTGGGACGGATGCTCGCCGGGGCGGGCTCTCCCGCCCGGTGAGAGTTCGCCGCCGCGGTCTTCGTACGCGTACGAATCACCCGTACCGGATGCCGTGCGCGGAAGCGGGGGCGAAGGGTGTCCGAGGCACCGCCTACCCTGGAGCCATGACCAGCAGCAGTGACCGGAGCCAGCCCGTGGACGCGAAGACCTACGAAGTGCGCACCTACGGGTGTCAGATGAACGTCCACGACTCCGAACGGCTGGCCGGTCTGCTGGAGGGCGCGGGCTACGTGCGCGCGCCCGAAGGGTCCGACGGCGACGCCGACGTGGTGGTCTTCAACACCTGCGCGGTCCGCGAGAACGCCGACAACCGCCTCTACGGCAACCTCGGCCGCCTCGCGCCGAGGAAGGCGTCGCGCCCGGGGATGCAGATCGCGGTCGGCGGCTGCCTCGCGCAGAAGGACCGCGACACCATCGTCAAGAAGGCGCCCTGGGTGGACGTCGTCTTCGGCACGCACAACATCGGCAAGCTCCCGGTGCTCCTCGAACGCGCGCGCGTGCAGGAGGAGGCCCAGGTCGAGATCGCCGAGTCCCTGGAGGCGTTCCCCTCCACGCTCCCCACCCGCCGCGAGAGCGCCTACGCGGCCTGGGTGTCGATCTCCGTCGGCTGCAACAACACCTGCACCTTCTGCATCGTCCCGGCCCTGCGCGGCAAGGAGAAGGACCGCCGCCCCGGCGACATCCTCGCCGAGATCGAGGCCCTGGTCGGCGAGGGCGTCTCCGAGATCACCCTGCTCGGCCAGAACGTCAACGCGTACGGCAGCGACATCGGCGACCGCGAGGCGTTCAGCAAGCTCCTGCGGGCCTGCGGCAAGATCGACGGCCTGGAGCGCGTCCGCTTCACCTCGCCGCACCCCCGGGACTTCACGGACGACGTCATCGCCGCCATGGCCGAGACGCCCAACGTGATGCCGCAGCTCCACATGCCGATGCAGTCCGGCTCGGACACCGTCCTCAAGGCGATGCGCCGCTCCTACCGCCAGGAGCGCTACCTCGGGATCATCGAGAAGGTCCGCGCGGCCATCCCGCACGCGGCGATCTCCACCGACATCATCGTCGGCTTCCCCGGCGAGACCGAGGAGGACTTCGAGCAGACCCTCCACGCCGTCCGGGAGGCCCGCTTCGCCCAGGCGTTCACGTTCCAGTACTCCAAGCGCCCCGGGACGCCCGCGGCGACCATGGAGGGCCAGATCCCCAAGGAGATCGTCCAGGCGCGCTACGAGCGCCTCGTCGCCCTCCAGGAGGAGATCTCCTGGGACGAGAACAAGAAGCAGGTCGGCCGCACTCTCGAGCTGATGGTCGCCGAGGGCGAGGGCCGCAAGGACGACGCCACCCGGCGCCTGTCCGGCCGCGCCCCCGACAACCGCCTCGTCCACTTCACCAAGCCCGACCAGGACGTCCGCCCCGGCGACATCGTCACCGTCGAGATCACCTACGCCGCCCCGCACCACCTCCTCGCCGAGGGCCCCGTCCTCGACGTCCGCCGCACGCGCGCGGGCGACGCCTGGGAGAAGCGCACCGCCGAGAAGGCCGCCGCTCCGGCCGGCGTCATGCTCGGCCTGCCGCAGATCGGCGTGCCCGCGCCGCTGCCGGTGGCGACGGGCGGGTGCAGCGTCGGCTGACGGCGTCTGCGGGGGCTGGTCGCGTCTGCGGGGCTTGAGGTGCGGGAGCCGGCGCTCACGCGCGTGCTCCGGAGCGCCCGGTGGTGCCGGTGCGGCGGGCGTGCATCCGCTGGTCGCCTACGGTCAGTTCGAGACGATTCTGACGCGGGTCCCGGCGGGGGAGGCGGGCGAGGGTGGTGCGGAGGGGGCGAGGGGTGGTGCGTCGGGACGGTACCGGTTCGTCGGATCGCATGCGTAGCGACGAAACGGGCACGTCCCGGCCTGCCGCGTCGGGCCGCTACCGCATCGTCCTGACGATCGCGTGTGGTCGGTACGGTTCCGTCCTCGCGGCGGCGTCGCGTCGCTACGGTTTCGTCCCGACGCCTACGTCCCGACGGACCGGCAGCGTCCCGACGCTCGCGTGACGCCGATCCGGTCCCGTCCCGACGTCACCGCCGGGGCGTACCCCATCCGTATCCGACCGACCCGTATGTGACGTGTGACCGCTTCCCGGGGATACGCTGCCGATCATGCTTGTCGCCGCCGCAGTCTGTCCCTGTCCGCCGCTCCTGGTGCCCGAGATCGCCGGGGGCGCCGCGCCCGAGCTGGACGCCGCGAGAGCCGCCTGCACGGACGCGCTGGGCGTGCTCGCCGCCTCCCGGCCCGACCGGCTGGTGGTGGTGGGTCCCGCGGCCGAGCACGGGTGCGGCCCGTACCCCGAGGGGACGCCGGGTTCGTTCCGGGGGTTCGGTGCCGACATCGTCGTCCGGCTGGGGCGGGGCGACGGCGAGGCGGGTGACGTGGGGGCCGGCCGGCTGCTGCCGCCGTCGCTCGCGGTGGGGGCCTGGCTGCTGGGGCGGGCCGGCTGGGGCGATGCCCCGATCGAGGGACTCGGGGTGGGGGAGCCGTTCGGGGCCGAGCGGTGCGTGCGGACCGGGCGGGAGGTTGCCGGGCGGGCCGGGCGTGTCGCGCTGCTGGTGATGGGCGACGCCAGCGCCTGCCGGACGCTCAAGGCGCCGGGCTACCTCGACGAGCGGGCGGCGCCCTTCGACGCGGAGATGGGGCGGGCGCTCGGCAAGGCGGACGTCACCGCGCTGGAGACCATGGACGTCGAGCTGGCCCGTCAGCTGATGGCGTCGGGCCGGGCGCCCTGGCAGGTGCTTGCGGGGGCGGGGAAGGACGCCGGGCTGAGCGGCGAGCTGCTGTACGAGGACGCGCCCTACGGGGTCGGGTACGTGGTCGCGACCTGGTCGTAGGGCGCCGGGGACGGGCCGGCGGACGGTCCCGGGAGACCGTCCGCCGATGGCTGTCCCGGACGTCGGTCAGGAAGCCGGGGGCGGAGAGCTCGGCGGGGTGCCGGTCGTGCCCTCGTCCTTGTGCGCGAGCTTGTCCACGGCGCCCTTGGCCTTGTCGGTGCCGGAGTGGATCTTCTCGCTGTACTTGCCCTTGGTCCGCTCGTCGACCGCCTTGGCGGCCTTGTCGATGCCGTCCTGGATCTTGCCGCCGTGCTGCTGGGCGAGGTCGGAGACCTTGTCCTTGGCCGGACCGAGCTTGGCCTTCAAGTTGTCCATGAGACCCATCGGGTCACCTTCCCTCGTGGTAGGTCATCCGCAACCGACAGAAATTCGCAAAACGCCCATATCCGTTTCACACGGTACTCGTGCCCCTCCGATCCCGTCACCTCGCCGGTGCGAGTACGGCCCGCGAGGTTTGCGAGACTGGTGCCGTGAGCAGCGCACCCCCCGCCCCCCGAGTCATCGCCGTCGTCGGACCGACCGCGGCCGGCAAATCCGATCTGGGCGTCTTCCTGGCCCGGCGCCTGGGCGGTGAGGTCGTCAACGCCGACTCCATGCAGCTCTATCGGGGGATGGACATCGGTACCGCCAAGCTAACGATCGAGGAGCGCGCCGGAGTTCCCCACCACCTCCTGGACATCTGGGACGTCACCGAGACCGCCTCGGTCGCCGAGTACCAGCGCCTCGCCCGCGAGCGCATCGACGCCCTGCTCGCCGAGGGCCGCTGGCCGATCCTCGTCGGCGGCTCCGGCCTGTACGTCCGCGCAGCCGTCGACAACCTGGAGTTCCCCGGCACCGACCCCGAGGTCCGGGCCCGCCTGGAGGAGGAGCTGACACTGCGCGGCTCCGGCGCCCTGCACGCGCGCCTGGCCGCCGCCGACCCCGACGCCGCGCGGGCGATCCTGCCGGGCAACGGACGCCGGATCGTCCGGGCGCTCGAAGTGATCGAGATCACCGGCAAGCCCTTCACAGCCAACCTCCCGGGCCACGACTCGGTGTACGACACCGTCCAGATCGGCGTCGACGTCGCGCGCCCCGAACTCGACGAGCGCATCGCCCGGCGGGTCGACCGCATGTGGGAGGGGGGACTCGTCGACGAGGTGCGCGCACTGGAGGCGCAGGGGTTGCGCGACGGGCTCACCGCCTCGCGCGCGCTGGGCTACCAGCAGATCCTCTCGGCGCTCACCGGGGAGTGCACCGACGACGAGGCGCGGGCCGAGACCGTCCGCGCCACCAAGCGCTTCGCGCGCCGTCAGGATTCGTGGTTCAGGCGCGATCCGCGGGTGCACTGGTTGAGTGGGGCCGCGGCGGACCGGGAGGAACTTCCGCGCCTCGCATCGGCGTTGGTCGAACGACCGGTCACAGCCTGATCACGTCATGGCATCGGGACGCCCAGGCCGTCATCCGGGCCTGTCGTGCCGTGCCATCATCGAGCTTCGATCGACCAAGTGGAGTCCGAGTTGGGAGGGCGCGTGGCGATGGAGGCCGGCCCTCGCGACACCGCACAAGGCACCGAGAACCGCGCATCCGGGCGGGACGAACGGAAGCCGGACGACGTCCTTCCGGACGCGGACGGGTTCCCCGCCGAGGCCGACGGCTCTCCTCGCCTGATCGGCGGCATCCCCCGACCGGGCGGACGTGACAACGACGCCTCCGGACTCCGGGACACCCTGCCGGACAGTGATCTCCCCGAGCCCGCGGACGCCTTCCAGGAGCCCGTCACCGACCTCTCGGACACCGACGGCGGACTCACCTCCGACGGCCCCGACGACACGGACGAGACACCCGACGGCGTCACGGACGACGGACCCGAGCCCGAGGAGATGTTCGCCTCCGGCCCCGAGGTCGAGGTCGAACTGCGGCCCCAGCGTCGGCTGCGGATCTGGCAGCTCGCCCCGATCGTCGCCCTGGCCACCGTCGGCTCCCTGATGTTCGCCTTCCCGCTCGCCTTCGACTTCGGCGACAGCGGCGCCGTCGTCGCCATGCTCGGTCTGCTGATCTGCTCGTGCGCCGCGGGCTGGGGCATGATGGCCGCCCGCCGTGTCGGTTACACGTGGCCGGGACTGCCCCTGAGGGGCTCCGGACGCCGTCCCGACTGGCGTGTCGTCCTCGGGTACGTCGTGATGGTCGCCGCGGCCGTAGCGCTCGCCGTCTGGCGCGTCGCCCGGCTCCGCTGAGGCACGCGCGCGTGGAGCGTCGCCGTCACCCCGTGTGAGCGGCGCTGTCGTACCCACGCCGTACGATCGAGGAATGAGCACGCGGATCGCCTTCCTCAAGGGGCACGGGACCGAGAACGACTTCGTGATCGTCCCGGACCCCGAGAACGCCCTGGACCTCCCGCCCGCCGCCGTGGCCGCCCTGTGCGACCGCCGCGCGGGCATCGGCGGCGACGGGCTGCTGCACGTCGTACGGTCCGCGGCGCACCCCGAGGCGCGCGCGATGGCGGCCGAGGCGGAGTGGTTCATGGACTACCGCAACGGCGACGGCTCGGTGGCCGAGATGTGCGGCAACGGCGTGCGCGTGTTCGCGCGCTACCTCCAGCACGCCGGACACGTCGAGGAGGGCGACCTCGCGGTCGCCACGCGCGGGGGCGTCAAGCGCGTCCACATCGACAAGGAGGGCGACGTCACGGTCGGCATGGGCCGCGCCCGCCTCCCCGAGGGCGACGTCGAGGTGGCCGTCGGCGAGCGCCACTGGCCCGCCCGGAACGTCAACATGGGCAACCCGCACGCCGTCGCCTTCGTCGACGACCTGGCGCACGCGGGCGACCTGCTCACCGCCCCGCCCGTCAGCCCCGCCTCCGCCTACCCGCAGGGCGTCAACGTCGAGTTCGTCGTCGACCGGGGCCCGCGCCACGTCGCCCTGAGGGTGCACGAACGCGGCTCGGGCGAGACCCGCTCGTGCGGCACGGGCGCGTGCGCCGTCGCCGTCGCCACCGCGCGCAGGGACGGCGCCGACCCGGCCGCCGCCGGAACACCCGTGACGTACACCGTGGACGTGCCCGGTGGACGGCTCGTCATCACCGAACAGCCCGACGGCGAGATCGAGATGACCGGCCCCGCCGTGATCGTCGCCGAAGGAACGATCGAATCCGGATGGCTGGAAGACGCCTCCCGTCGGCGCGCGTAGCGGCTTCACTTCGCAGGCAGGGGCGGCCCGGCACCGTACGGGACCGCCCCTTTTCGCGCACCCGGAGGCTGGAATGCGCGACTCCCTCCGGCCACAGTGGCGCGAAACAGTCAACCACCGGAGTGTCGCTCGAATGGGTGATCCGTTTCACGCTCGGCGAGAGGCGGTCAGCCGCGCATGGTGGGCTCGGTAGCATCAAGCACCGGCCCGGACGGGAGACCGAAACCAGTCCCCGAGCCGTGTCCGCCCTGGGGCACTCGTCCGCCGGTCCACGCAGCCGGAGGTGCCCATGAGTGCGGAGGCGACGAATCCCGCGACCCCAGGCCCGGTGGTGCCCGCCGTCCCCCGACGGCGCAGCCGCCCCCGTATCGACCTGCGCAGGCTGGGTCGTGCCGCCTTCCTGGGCCCGGCCACCAGAGGCCGCCTGCCCGACGCGATCGGCCACGTCGTCGAGGCCCATCGCGCCCACCACCCCGAGGCCGACCTCGAACCGCTGCGCCGCGCGTACGTGCTCGCCGAGTCCTCGCACCGCGGCCAGATGCGCAAGAGCGGCGAGCCCTACATCACCCACCCCCTCGCGGTGACGCTGATCCTCGCCGAACTCGGCGCGGAGACCACGACGTTGACGGCGTCCCTGCTCCACGACACCGTCGAGGACACCGATGTGACGCTCGACCAGGTGCGCGACCAGTTCGGCGAGGAGGTCCGCTACCTCGTCGACGGCGTCACGAAACTGGAGAAGGTCGACTACGGGGCCGCCGCCGAGCCCGAGACGTTCCGCAAGATGCTGGTCGCCACCGGCAGCGACGTACGCGTCATGTCGATCAAACTCGCCGACCGGCTGCACAACATGCGCACCCTCGGAGTGATGCGCCCCGAGAAACAGGCGCGCATCGCCAAGGTCACCCGGGACGTCCTCATCCCGCTCGCCGAGCGCCTCGGCGTCCAGGCGCTCAAGACCGAGCTGGAGGACCTGGTCTTCGCGATCCTCCACCCCGAGGAGTACGCGGGTACGTGCGTGCTGGTCGACGGCAACGCCTCCCGCGCGGACGACCCGCTCGCCGAGATGGCCGAGAGCATGCGCGCGGTGCTGCGCGAGGCAGGCATTCAGGCCGAGATCCTCATCAGGCCGCGGCACTTCGTCTCGGTGCACCGGGTCTCCCGCAAGCGCGGCAGCATGCGGGGCTCCGACTTCGGACGGCTCCTGGTGCTCGTCAACGAGGACGCCGACTGCTACGCCGTCCTGGGCGAGCTGCACACCTGCATGACGCCCGTCGTCTCCGAGTTCAAGGACTTCATCGCCGTACCGAAGTTCAACCTCTACCAGTCGCTCCACACGGCCGTCGCGCGCGAGGACGGGCAGGTCGCCGAGGTGCTGATCCGCACGCACCAGATGCACAAGGTCGCCGAGGCCGGCGTCGTCGCCCTCGGCAACCCCTACGCGGCCCCGGTGGAGGAGCAGACGGCGAGCGACGAGCGCGTCGACCCGACCCGGCCCGGCTGGCTCTCCCGGCTCCTCGACTGGCAGGAGGCCGCGTCCGACCCGGACACCTTCTGGTCGACCCTGCGCGAGGACCTCGCCCAGGACCGTGAGATCACCGTCTTCCGCCCCGACGGCGGCACGCTCGGCCTGCCCGACGGGGCGACCTGTGTCGACGCCGCGTACGCGCAGTACGGCGAGGACGCGCACGCCTGCATCGGCGCCCGCGTGAACGGCCGTCTGGCGACCCTCAGCACCGCTCTGCGGGACGGGGACACCGTCCAGCTCTTGATGGGCCAGGACCCCGCCTCCGAGCCCTCCAGGGAGTGGCTGGAGCACGCCCACACCCCCGCGGCGCGGATCGCCATCCAGCGGTGGCTGTCCACGCACCCCGCGGAGGGGCGCGGTGCCGTCCGGGAGGAGACCCCCGAGGACGCCGCCGCACCCGAGGCCGCGCCCGGCGCCCGGGGCCGCGGCGGCCGGCGCGGCGCCGACGGGCCGTTGCCGCATCCGTCGACCGCCGCGCGCGCGGGGAGCACGATCTCCGTCGCCGGGCGGCCCGGGGTGAGCGTGCGGCTCGCCGGGTGCTGTACGCCCGTCCCCGCCGACGAGGTCACCGGGTTCGCCGTGCGCGGGGGAGTCGTCACCGTCCACCGCGTCGAGTGCGCCGCCGTCGCGCGCATGCGCGGTGCCGGGCGGCCCGAGGCCGACGTCCACTGGGGTGACTCCACCGAGTGCCGGGTCACCCTCGTAGCGGAATCGTTCGGCCGCCCGCATCTCCTGGCCGACCTCACCGAGGCGATCGCCCTGGAGGGCGCCGAGATCGTCTCGGCCACCGTCGAACCGCCCTCCCAGGGGCGCGTCCGCCACACCTACACCCTCGAACTCGCCGACGCGGGCGCGCTGCTCACCCTGATCCGCGCGATGAGAAACGTTCCTGGGGTGTACGACGTGAGCCGGGCGCAGCACCACGCGGGGGTGCACTGAGGGGCGGGCACCGGACGCCGGGGGCACCGCGCGGAGCACGGGCGGCACGCGCGCGTGGGGCGTGACACCGGACGCCGTTCCACCCCCCCTCCGGCGCGCAGGAACGTCCCTCCCCGGCAACTCGGCCCTCCCGGACAACCCGTTCGGGTGGGCCGGACGCGAGTCGGCGCCGTGCGGGGCGGGCGCGCTGGTAGCGGTGGGGCATGCTGCGCAGCCCTCGAACCGAAGCCCCCGGGACGACCGATCCCGCACCGGCCGATTCCTCCGCACCCCGCGCCACCCGCCGCCCCGGACCTCGCCGTCCCGGACCCCGCCGCCTCGCCCGGGCGGCCTTCGTCGCCTCCGCGCTCTCCCTCTGCCTCGTCGCCGCGAGCGCTCCCCCCGAGCAACTCGGCATCGGGGACCGGCTGTTCCCGAACCTCGGCAACCCGGGGTACGACGTCGCCGCGTACGACCTGGAATTCACGTACCCCGGGAGCAACGACAAACCGCTGCGCGCGGTGACGACGATCGACGCGTGGACGACGGCGCGCCTGGAGCACGTCAACCTGGACTTCGCGCACGGGGACGTCGAGTCGGTCGAGGTCGACGGCGAACCGGCGACCTACGCGCGCGCGGGCGAGGACCTCGTCGTCACCCCGCAGCGCCCCCTCCCGGAGGGCAGCTGGATGCGGATCACCGTCCGGCACACCAGCGACCCGATGCCCCCGGAGGACGGCGAGGGCGGCTGGGTGCGCACCTCGGACGGGCTCGCCATGGCCAACCAGGCGGACGCCGGGCACCTGGTCTTCCCCTGCAACGACCATCCTTCCGACAAGGCGATGTTCACCATCAGGGTGACCGCCCCCGACGGCTACACGGCCGTCGCCAACGGCCTGCCCGCCGGCGTCGACCGCGCGCGCGGGTCCACGACCTGGACGTACCGCACCCAGCACCCCATGGCGACCGAACTGACCCAGGTCTCCATCGGCCGCTCCAGCGTCCTGCACCGCGAGGGACCGCACGGGCTGCCCGTCCGGGACGTCGTCCCGACGGCGGACCGCAAGGCCCTGGAGCCCTGGCTGGCGAAGACGCCGGGCCAGATCTCCTGGATGGAGTCGAAGGTCGGCCCCTACCCGTTCGAGACGTACGGGCTGCTCATGGCGGGCGCCACCACCGGGTTCGAGCTGGAGACGCAGACCCTGTCGCTGTTCGAGAAGGACCTGTTCACCGAGCCCGGCTACCCCGCCTGGTACGTCGAGTCGATCATGGTCCACGAACTGGCGCACCAGTGGTTCGGCGACAGCGTCTCCCCGCGCACCTGGTCCGACCTGTGGCTCAACGAGGGGCACGCCACCTGGTACGAGGCCCTCTACGCCGAGGAGAAGGCGGGCCGCACGCTGGAGGCCCGGATGAAGGCCGCGTACGGCGCGTCCGACCGCTGGCGCGCGGCCGGCGGCCCGCCCGCCCTCCCGAAGGGCCCGGAGCCGGGACAGAAGATCAGCATCTTCCGGCCGGTCGTCTACGACGGCGCGGCCCTCGTCCTCTTCGCCCTCCGCGAGGTCGTCGGCCGCCCCGCCTTCGAACGGCTGGAGCGCGCCTGGGTGACCGAGCACCACGACGGCGTCGCGAGCACCGCCGACTTCACCCGCCTCGCCGAACGCGTCTCCGGCCGCGACCTCGCCGCCTTCTTCGACGCCTGGCTCTACGGCACGAAGACCCCGCCGATGCCCGGTCACCCGGACTGGAAGTCCCAGACGCCGACCCCGGCGAAGCCGGCCCGGGAGACCCCGGCGGACCGCCGCGGACGGCCCTGAGAATGCCCCCGGGGCGGCGGTCCGCACACCGGCCAGCCGCCCCGGCCCGGGAGCCCGTGGAGCCCCGTGGATAAGCCGGTGACGCGGCGGGGCGGGGCGTGCGAACATTTTCGGGCCGGCGCGGTACGGGGCCGCAGCGCGGGGAATCTTCCGCGGGCCTCGTGCGTTGAGCAGGGTGACAGGCGCCCGAGCGGCATCTCCGACGACGTAAGGACCCAATGACCTCCTCTTCTTCTTCCCAGGACACCCAGCGCGCCGCGCACTCCTATGCCGACGGTCTTCGGGCCGATGCCCTGATGGAAGAGGACGTCGCCTGGAGCCACACGGTCGACGAGGAGCGTGACGGCGACCAGTTCGACCGCTCCGAGCGAGCGGCCCTGCGCCGCGTGGTGGGCCTCTCCACCGAGCTGGAGGACGTCACCGAGGTCGAGTACCGCCAGCTGCGGCTGGAGCGGGTCGTCCTCGTCGGCGTCTGGACCACCGGCACCGCACGCGACGCGGAGAACTCCCTCGCGGAGCTCGCCGCCCTCGCCGAGACGGCCGGTGCGTACGTCCTCGACGGCGTGGTCCAGCGCCGCGACAAGCCCGACGCGGCCACCTTCATCGGCTCCGGCAAGGCCCAGGAACTGCGCGACATCGTCCTGGAGAGCGGCGCCGACACCGTGATCTGCGACGGCGAGCTGAGCCCCGGCCAGCTGATCGCCCTCGAAGACGTCGTCAAGGTCAAGGTCATCGACCGTACGGCCCTGATCCTCGACATCTTCGCCCAGCACGCCAAGTCCCGGGAGGGCAAGGCCCAGGTCGCGCTCGCGCAGATGCAGTACATGCTGCCGAGGCTGCGCGGCTGGGGTCAGTCCCTGTCCCGGCAGATGGGCGGCGGCAAGGGCGGCGGCCTCGCCACCCGAGGCCCCGGTGAGACCAAGATCGAGACGGACCGGCGCCGTATCCGCGAGAAGATGGCGAAGATGCGCCGGGAGATCGCGGAGATGAAGACCGGCCGCGAGATCAAGCGCCAGGAGCGCAAGCGCCACAAGGTGCCGTCCGTCGCCATCGCGGGCTACACCAACGCTGGCAAGTCCTCGCTCCTCAACCGCCTCACGGGCGCGGGCGTCCTGGTCGAGAACGCCCTGTTCGCGACCCTGGACCCGACGGTGCGCCGCGCGGAGACCCCGAGCGGCCGCCTCTACACCCTGGTGGACACGGTCGGCTTCGTCCGGCACCTGCCCCACCACCTGGTCGAGGCGTTCCGCTCCACGATGGAGGAGGTCGGCGAGTCCGACCTGATCATCCACGTCGTGGACGGCTCCCACCCCGCCCCGGAGGAGCAGCTCGCCGCCGTACGCGAGGTGATCCGGGACGTCGGCGCCACCGCCGTCCCCGAGATCGTCGTCATCAACAAGGCGGACGCCGCCGACCCGCTCACGCTCCAGCGGCTGCTGCGGATCGAGAAGCGCTCCATCGCGGTCTCCGCGCGCACCGGCCAGGGCATCGCCGAGCTGCTCGCGCTGATCGACGAGGAGCTGCCGAGGCCGTCCGTCGAGATCGAGGCGCTCGTGCCGTACACGCACGGCAAGCTGGTCGCCCGCGCCCACACCGAGGGCGAGGTCGTCTCCGAGGAACACCTCGCGGAGGGCACGCTGCTGAAGGCCCGGGTCAACGAGGAACTGGCCGCGGACCTCGCGCCGTACATCCCGGCCCAGGCGCTCTGACGCGGATACGACGAAGCGCCGCCCCCACTCCCGGGGGCGGCGCTTCGCCATGTCGTCAGCCGGCGGACTTCTCGCTCACCGACTCGTACACGCCCTTCGCGACGTCGCCGAGGTGCGGTCCCGCGAGCCAGCCCGACGTGGCCGGGCCGATCGACGTGTTGGAGACCAGCGCGGGCTTGCCGTCCGAACCCTTCGCGACCCAGCCGCCGCCGGAGGAGCCGCCGGTCATCGTGCAGCCGATGCGGTACATCGTCGGGTCCGCCGTCGTCAGCGAGAGCCGGCCGGGCTTGTCCGCGCACTGGTACAGCTTCTGCCCGTCGAAGGGCTCCGCCGCCGGGTAGCCGGTCGCCGTGATGCTCCCGACGTCCGCGACCGCGGGGGCCGCGAAGTCCACCGGCAGCGCTCCGCCGACCGTCTCCTCCAGCGACTTCCCGGAGCCGCCCTTCTCCGGGGTGACGTGGATGACCGCGAAGTCGTACGCCGCGCCGTCACCGCCCGTCGGGCCGCCCTGCGCGATCCACTGCTGGGAGGTCTGCGCCCAGTCGCCCCACCACACGCCGTAGGGGGCCACCTGCTCACGCGTCGCCGTCTTGAGCGCCGACGTCGGTATCGCGCTGTCGTTGTACGACGGGACGAACGCGATGTTGCGGTACCAGCCGCCGTTCTTGCCGGCGTGCACGCAGTGGCCCGCCGTCCACACCAGGTTCGACTTGCCGGGGTGCGCCGGGTCCTTCACGACCGTCGCCGAGCAGACCATCGAGCCCTCGGGGGAGTCGAAGAGCAGCTTGCCCGCCTCGGGCACGTTCGCGTGGTACTTCGCCGCCACCGCCTTCGCGTCCACCGGCGCGGGCTCCGGGTCCGTCACCCCCTGGTCGCCCGAGAGGTCACCGGCGGCGACACCGCGGTCCGGGTCCTGGGCGTCCCGCATCCGGTCGGGGTCCCACAGGCCCTCGATGATCGGGTTGATGAAGTCCTGGGCCTCGCGCAGCCAGTCGTTCTTGTCCCAGTTCTTCCAGGCGCCGTTCTTCCACTTGTCGAGGTCGATGCCGTGCTGCTTGAGCCGGTCCAGGAGGTCGCCGGGGATCTGGATCTTCCCGCTGTCGGAGGCGGAGGCCGCCGCGGACGGCGATCCGCTCGCCTGGTCGTCCCCGTTGCACGCGGTGGCGGTGAGCACGAGGACCGAGGCCAGGGCGACCGCGGACAGCACGGTCCTGTGCCTTCGACGAGCGGTGAACGGCGGCCGTATGGATGGCATTTCTGAACTCCCCCTGCTTTCTGCGATCTTGGAGCCGTGCCGTGCGAAACCGGCCCCCCGAACGGCGAGTTCGGGACGAGTGCACGGTCACGTGGAACGGCAACACACGATATGCGCTCGCTGTGGGGGACTTCCGGGGGAACGGCAACGGTTTCGCTACGGGCCGCCTGAACTGGGGAGTTGGGCGAAGAAACGGTTCCGGTCAGGCGTACCAGGGGTTCCAGGAGCCGGGTGCCGCCCCCCTCGGCACAGGAGCGCGCCGTGCCGCCGCGCCGATCTTGAGCGAGGCCGTAACCCGCCGGTCGGAGCGGGGTTGGTAGCGGTGGGGCCGGGCGGCCCCGGGGGCGCAGGCGTGACGCGGGCCCCGTTCCTGGGCGAGGGGAAGGCGGGGAGCCGTGGGCGGGATCGGGGCGGGGGAGCGGGGGGACGGCGGCGCCGGGGAGTGCGGGCCGGGCGGCTACGAGGGGATTCTGCGGCGGCAGGCCGTGCGGGAGTCGGCTGCGCGGACGTACGCGCGGGCGCTGCCGATCGTGCCGGTGCGGGCCCGGGGGCTGACCGTCGAAGGAGCCGACGGGCGGCGGTACCTGGACTGCCTGTCCGGGGCCGGGGCGCTCGCCCTGGGGCACAACCATCCCGTCGTCCTCGAAGCGATCCGCAAGGTGCTCGACTCGGGGGCGCCGCTGCACGCCCTCGACCTCGCCACCCCCGTCAAGGACGCCTTCGTCACCGAGCTGTTCCGCACCCTCCCGCCCGGACTCGCCGGCCACGCGCGCGTGCAGTTCTGCGGGCCCGCCGGGACGGACGCCGTGGAGGCCGCGCTCAAACTCGCCCGCACCGCCACCGGCCGCACCGGGGTCCTGGCCTTCACCGGCGCCTACCACGGCATGACCGCGGGCGCCGCCGAGGCGTCCGGCCACGCCCCCGACGTACGCGTCACCCGCCTGCCCTATCCGTACGACTACCGCTGTCCCTACGGCGTCGGCGGTGACCGCGGTGCCGGGCTCGCCGCCCGCTGGACCGAGTCCGTCCTCGACGATCCGGGGTCGGGCGTGCCGCACCCGGCCTGCATGATCCTCGAACCCGTCCAGGGCGAGGGCGGTGTCGTCCCCGCGCCGGACGACTGGCTGCGCCGGATGCGGCGGATCACCGCCGAGCGGGCCATCCCCCTGATCGCCGACGAGATCCAGACCGGCGTCGGCCGCACCGGCGCCTTCTGGGCCGTCGAGCACAGCGGGATCACCCCCGACGTCATGGTCCTCTCCAAGGCGATCGGCGGCAGCCTGCCCCTCGCGGTGATCGTCTACCGCGACGACCTCGACGTCTGGGAGCCCGGCGCGCACGCGGGCACGTTCCGCGGCAACCAGCTCGCCATGGCAGCGGGCGCCGCCACCCTCGCCCACGTCCGCGAACACCGCCTCGCCGACCACGCCGCCGCCCTCGGCGCCCGGATGCTCCGCGAACTCGGCGCCCTCGCCGGGGAGTTCCCGCACCTCGGCGACGTACGCGGCCGGGGCCTCATGATCGGCGTCGAGATGGTCGACCCCGAGACCGGTCCGTCGCCGCACGACCCCGGCGCCTTCGCCCCGTCCCCCGCCGCCCCCGGTTTCGCCGCCGCCGTCCAACGCGCCTGCCTGGAGCGCGGGTTGATCGTGGAACTCGGCGGCCGTCACCGCAGCGTCGTCCGCCTCCTGCCGCCCCTCACCCTCACCGACGACCAGGCGACCGCCGTCCTCGACCGCTTCGCCGACGCGGTCGCGGCCGTCACCCGCGCCCCCGCCACCCACCTCACCCCACCACCGCGAACGCACCCCCGACAGCCCCCGCCCACCCCGTACCCGCCCGCCCAGCCCCTGCCCGTCCAGCGACAACATCCCCCCGCCCGACCTCAGCAGCCGTCCGACCGAACCGTAGGCCCACCGCCCCCGCCCGACACCCCACCGACCTAGCCCGCGTCCACCTCGCCACCCACGGGCCACCCACCCCCCACGAGGACTCCCCGTGCACACCGAACCCACCCGACGGCCGACCGCCTCGGCCCTCGCCCCCCACAGCCCCGTCGACGACCCCCTGAACCACCCCGACCCCCACACCGCGGCCCAGGCCGCCACCAGCGAGAACCTCCTCCGCTGCTGGGTGCGCGAGACCTCCGTCCCGCCCCCGGACACCGGCCACCTCCGCATCCCCCTCCCGTCCTGCGGCCTCACCCTGCTCGCCCCCGTCCTGTACTGGTCCCCGACCGGCCTGCACCGCTTCGGCCCCCCGTCGCTCGCCGACGCCCCCGCCGCACCCCTGGACCCGATCACGCTCGCCGCCCTGCTGACCCGCGAAGCGCACCCGACGGCCGCCGCCACCACACCGGGCACCGACACCTCCGACCTCCTCGCCCGAGTCGCCGACTCCCTCCGCCGCACGACCCTCTTCCTCACCGACCACCGCTCCCGCGCCCTCGATCCCGCCGGGACCTCCGACACCCCCGATCTCTTCCTCTCCGCCGAACAGTCCCTCCTGCTCGGCCACCCCCTCCACCCCACCCCGAAGAGCCGGGAGGGCCTCACCGACACCGAGACCCTGCTCTACTCACCCGAGTCGCACGGCTCCTTCCCCCTGCACTGGCTCGCCGTCGCCCCCTCCCTGCTCGCCGCCGACTCCGCCTGGACGGAGAGCGGACGCCCGGTCCGGGCGGAACACCTCACCGCCCGGCTCTCCGGCCCCGGGCTCCCCCTGCCCGACGGCCACGCCGCCCTGCCCCTGCACCCCTGGCAGCTCCGCGAGGTACGCCACCGCCCGGAAGTCGTCGCCCTGCTGGACGCCGGACTCCTGAAGGACCTCGGCCCCTACGGTCCTCCCTGGCACCCCACCTCCTCCGTCCGCACGGTCCACCGCTCCGGCGCCCCCGCGATGCTCAAGCTCTCGCTGGCGCTGCGCATCACCAACTCCCGCCGGGAGAACCTCCGCAAGGAACTCCACCGGGGTGTCGAGGTCCACCGGCTGCTGCGCACCGGCCTCGCCCGGCAGTGGCACGCGGCCCACCCGCACTTCGACATCGTCCGCGACCCCGCCTGGCTCGCCGTCGACGACCGCGAGGGGCGGCCCGTGCCCGGACTGGACGTCGTCGTCCGGCACAACCCCTTCGCCCCGTCGGACGACGTCTCGTGTCTCGCCGGCCTGGTCTCGCCCCGTCCGCGGGCTCCGAGGAGCCTGCCCGGTGCCCGGCGTCCCGTGACCGATCCGTCCCACGGCGATTCCTCCTTCCGTTCCCATCTTTCGACGCTCGTCGACCGGCTCGCCGCCCACAGCCGGCGTCCTCGCGGCGCCGTCGCCGTCGAGTGGTTCCTGCGGTACCTGGACCACGTCGTCCGTCCCGTGCTGTGGCTCGACGGGGAGGCGGGGATCGCCCTGGAGGCCCACCAGCAGAACACCCTCGTCCTCCTGGACCCCGACGGCTGGCCCGTGGGCGGCCGGTACCGCGACAACCAGGGCTACTACTTCCGCGAGTCCCGCCGCGCGGAACTCGACTCCCGGCTGCCCGGGACCGGCGGGGCGAGCGAAACCTTCGTCTCCGACGAGGTCACCGACGAACGCTTCGCCTACTACCTCGGCATCAACAACGTGCTCGGTCTGATCGGCGCCTTCGGCTCCGAACGCCTCGTGGACGAGCGCCTGTTGCTCGCCGCCTTCCGCCGCTTCCTCGAATCGGCCGCCGCCGGCCCCCGGCGGATGCGCAGCACCCTCCCCTCCCGTCTGCTCGACTCACCCGTCCTGCGCTGCAAGGCCAACCTCCTGACCCGGCTCCACGGTCTCGACGAACTCGTCGGCCCCGTCGACACCCAGTCCGTCTACGTCACCGTCCCCAACCCCCTCGCCCCCTGAGGCACTTCAGCCGCCGCCTCCCACCTCCCTCCGTCTCCCGTCTCCCGAAAGGAGCGGCCCTGTGCCGACCGTGGAAGAAGGCCACACCGGCCACGGCACCGCCGAGGACCTGCTGGACGGGGTCGCCGACTGGGGCCCCACCCTGTGCCATCTGGGCATCTTTCACCTCGTTCCCGTGACGTTCGAACTCGGCATCCCCCTGGTCGCCCGCTGGATGAACGACCCCGCCGTCGCGGCCTTCTGGGACCTCGCGGGCCCCGAGATCCGGACCACCCGGCACATCCGCGTCCAGCTCCAGGGCGGCGGACGCAGCGTGCCCTGCCTCGGCGTGCTCAACGGAACCCCCATGAGCTACTGGGAGATCTACCGCGCGGACCTCGACCCGCTGGCCCGCTACTACCCGGCGCTGCCGCACGACACCGGCCTGCACCTCCTCATCGGCGACGCGCGGGACCGGGGGAGAGGAGTGGGCGGGATTCTTCTGCGGACCGTCGCCGAACTCGTCCTCGACAAGCGGCCCTCCTGCCCTCGCGTCGTCGCCGAACCCGACGTCCGCAACGCCGCCTCCCTCAGCGTCTTCTCCACCTCCGGCTTCGAGTGCGCCGGCGAACTCGATCTGCCCTGGAAGCGAGCCGCACTCATGATCCGCAACCGCGCCATTCCGTACCCCCTGACCCCGTATCCCCGGTTCCCGGACGAAGACGATCTGTGACGATCCGGGATTGTCTTGTTACTCATAGTGACGTTCCGCGTGCCGTCCGAGTTCCCCCACCCGCCAAACTTTTTTCTCGCACCTCACTCCGCCCCACCTTCGCCCCACCTCATCCCCGCCTCTCACCGGCGCCCGCCCCACCCCTCGCGCCCCCTCCCGCTCCGCACTCACCCCCCGTCCCACCCCTCACCTCCCCTTCGACCCCACGATTGTCAGTCCCGGGCCGTAGGGTGGTCGCGCTATGACGAAGCCCTCTCTCCCCGAACTCCTGCATGCCGCCGTCGCCGCAGTCGGCGGCGCGGAGCGCCCCGGCCAGGTGACCATGGCCGAAGCCGTCGCGGAGGTGATCGACGACGGCTCCCACCTGCTGATCCAGGCCGGCACCGGCACCGGAAAGTCGCTCGGCTACCTCGTACCCGCGCTCGCGCACGGCGAGCGGGTGGTGGTCGCCACCGCCACCCTCGCCCTCCAGCGCCAGCTCGTGGAGCGCGACCTCCCCCGCACGGTCGACGCGCTGCACCCCCTGCTGCGCCGGCGCCCCGAGTTCGCGATGCTCAAGGGCAGATCGAACTACCTGTGCCTGCACCGGCTCCACGAAGGCGTCCCGCAGGACGAGGAGGAGGGACTCTTCGACCAGTTCGAGGCCGCCGCCCCGTCCAGCAAGCTCGGCCAGGACCTGCTGCGGCTGCGCGACTGGTCGGACGAGACGGAGACGGGCGACCGCGACGACCTCACCCCGGGCGTCTCCGACCGCGCGTGGGCGCAGGTGTCGGTCTCCTCCCGGGAGTGCCTGGGCGCCTCGAAGTGCGCGTACGGCGCCGAGTGCTTCGCGGAGACGGCCCGTGAGCGCGCCAAGCTCGCCGAGGTCGTCGTCACCAACCACGCGCTGCTCGCGATCGACGCCATCGAGGGTGCCCCGGTCCTCCCGCAGCACGAGGTCCTGATCGTCGACGAGGCGCACGAACTGGTCTCCCGGGTCACCGGCGTCGCCACCGGAGAGCTGACCCCGGGACAGGTCAACCGCGCGGTGCGCCGTTCCGCGAAGCTGGTCGACGAGAAGGTCGCCGACCAGCTCCAGACAGCCGCCGAGGGCTTCGAGCGGCTGATGGAACTGGCCCTGCCCGGACGGCTGGAGGAGATCCCGGAGGACCTCCGCTACGCGCTGACGGCCCTGCGGGACGCCGGCCGCGCGGTGATCTCCGCGCTCGGCACGACCCGCGACAAGTCCGTCCAGGACGAGGACGCGGTCCGCAAGCAGGCGCTCGCGTCCGTGGAGACGGTCCACGACGTCGCGGAGCGCATCGTGACGGGCTCCGAGTACGACGTCGTCTGGTACGAACGGCACGACCGCTTCGGGGCGTCCCTGCGCGTCGCCCCGATGTCCGTGTCGGGCCTGCTGCGGGAGAAGCTCTTCGCGGACCGCTCGGTGGTCCTGGCCTCGGCCACGCTCAAGCTGGGCGGCGACTTCAACGGCGTGGGCGCATCCCTGGGGCTCGCCCCGGAGGGCGTCGACGGCGAGGACCTCCCGCAGTGGAAGGGCGTCGACGTCGGCTCGCCCTTCGACTACCCCCGGCAGGGCATCCTCTACGTCGCCAAGCACCTCTCGCGCCCCGCGCGCGACGGCGACCGCGCGGACATGCTGGACGAACTCGCCGAGCTCGTCCAGGCGGCAGGTGGGCGGACGCTCGGTCTGTTCTCGTCGATGCGGGCCGCCCAGCTCGCCGCCGAGGAACTGCGCGTGCGGATGCCGGAGTTCCCGATCCTCCTCCAGGGCGAGGAGACCCTCGGCGAGTTGATCAAGAACTTCGCGGCGGACCCGAGGACCTGCCTGTTCGGCACGCTCTCGCTCTGGCAGGGCGTGGACGTGCCCGGGCCCAGCTGCCAGCTCGTCGTCATGGACAAGATCCCGTTCCCGCGCCCCGACGACCCGCTGATGAGCGCGCGGCAGAAGAAGGTCGAGGAGTCCGGCGGCAACGGCTTCATGTCCGTCGCCGCCACCCACGCAGCCCTCCTCATGGCGCAGGGCGCGGGCCGCCTCGTCCGCGCCATGGGCGATCGCGGCGTCGTGGCCGTCCTGGACCAGCGGCTCGCCACCGCCCGCTACGGCAGCTACCTGAAGGCGTCCATGCCCGACTTCTGGTACACGACGGACCGCAACCAGGTCCGCAGGTCGCTCGCGGCGATCGACGCGGCGGCGAAGCAGGCGGGCGCCTGAGGGCGGGGCGAACGCGAGGACACGACAAAGGGGGCGGACCCTGGCCCGCCCCCTGGCACAACACACCCGTGAGAGCCCCCGACCGGCGTCCGGACACAACACAGGGCCCCGGAACCGGCGCAGGGGTCCCGGGGCCCAGTCACGCAGGGCGGCTCGACCGAACGGCGTCCTCAGACGCGGCGCAGTACGGCCACCACCTTGCCGAGGATCGTCGCGTCGTCACCGGGAATCGGCTCGTACGCGGCGTTGTGCGGCAGCAGCCACACATGGCCGTCCTCGCGCTTGAACCGTTTGACGGTCGCCTCCCCGTCGAGCATCGCGGCGACGATGTCGCCGTTCTCGGCGACGGGCTGACGGCGGACGGTGACCCAGTCGCCGTCACAGATCGCGGCCTCGATCATCGAGTCGCCGACGACCTTCAGCACGAACAGCTCCCCGTCACCGACGAGCTGACGGGGCAGCGGGAAGACGTCCTCGACGGACTCCTCCGCGAGGATCGGGCCACCGGCGGCGATCCGGCCGACCAGCGGGACGTACGACGCGGCGGGCTTGCCCGCGGTGTCCGTCGGCTGCACGGCGGCCGACTGGTCGGAACCGCGCACCTCGTACGCGCGCGGGCGGTGCGGGTCGCGGCGCAGGAAGCCCTTCCGCTCCAGAGCCATCAGCTGGTGCGCCACCGAGGACGTGCTCGACAGGCCGACGGCCTGGCCGATCTCCCGCATGGACGGTGGGTAGCCGCGCCGCTGCACGGAATCCCTGATGACCTCGATCACCCGGCGCTGCCGGTCGGTCAGGCCCGAGCTGTCCGCCCGGATGCCTGGAGGTCGGCCCGGCAGGGAGCGCTTGTGTCCCTCGGGACTGGTGGCTTCGTTCATCGCATGCACCGGGTCGAGTCGGCCCTGGGAGCGGTCCTGGGCGGTGATGGTGGCACTGTCTGCGGTGGTGGTCACGGCGGCCCCTCTCGATGGTCTCCCTGCTTGACAACGGTAGTTGCTTTCGAAAGGTTGCGCCAAACACACGTTCGAGTGAAAAACCCCGAAGAGTTGGACTTGATCATGCGCCCAGGTGTATGGCTCACGTCATGTCCGGCAAGCGGAATGGGCTGACGCCCCAGTCTGCCAGCCGGGGTCGCGCCCGACTCGGACCGCGGTCCGAGTCCCACCTCTCCTCCCTGTGGTGCTCACGCAATCTCCCCATGTGCCCAGGTCCCGAGCCGCACGCGCGCGGGAGGGACGGTTGTGCGGATGCCGTGCGAGCGCGACACGCGGGAACGGCCTGCGTTTTTTCGTCAATCCCCCACATGTAGTGGTCGCGATGAAACAGTGGCCCAGAAGTTGTGGTGCCCCGTGTATTCGCACCCTCCGGGATCGCCTATGCTGGGGGCTGCTTCGTGAGGCCCGAGGGGCCCGTGAGGCCATTGAGTCTGCTTGTGAGGAGGGTTGGGAATCCATGCACTGCCCCTTCTGCAGGCACCCCGACAGCCGCGTGGTCGACAGCCGTACGACCGACGACGGCACGTCGATCCGCAGGCGCCGTCAGTGTCCTGACTGCTCCCGTCGTTTCACGACGGTGGAGACCTGTTCGCTGATGGTCGTCAAGCGTTCCGGAGTCACCGAGCCCTTCAGCCGTACCAAGGTCATCAACGGCGTGCGCAAGGCGTGCCAGGGACGGCCTGTCACCGAGGACGCCCTCGCCCAGCTCGGCCAGCGGGTCGAGGAGACCGTGCGGGCCACCGGGAGCGCCGAGCTGACCACCCACGACGTGGGGCTGGCCATACTCGGCCCGTTGCAGGAACTCGACCTCGTCGCCTATCTGCGGTTCGCCTCGGTCTACCGGGCGTTCGACTCGCTGGAGGACTTCGAGGCCGCGATCGCGGAACTCAGGGAAGAGCCGGGAACCACGGCCGCGGACGACGGCGTCCGCGAAGGAGACGGCGGCGGGAGCGGGGGCGTCCAGGTGCCCCAACCCGCCGGTACCGCCGACTGATCCGAGGGCCGCGACCGGGCGGAGACACCGGGGACGGCCGGACGGCGGCGAGGAAGAGACCAGTCGCGGACGAGTGGACATCGTGGTCCGCGACTTCAGAAATCACACTGTGTCACGGGAACAACGTGGCATTTCTGGGCGTTTTGCCTGTACCAGGGAGGCGGCATGACAGAGACGGCGAGCGGTCCGGCACGAGGTTCCCGAGCCAAGGGCGCCAAGGCCACCAAGGGCCTGCGTATCGAGCGCATCCACACCACCCCCGGCGTGCATCCGTACGATGAGGTGGTCTGGGAGCGCCGTGACGTCGTCATGACCAACTGGCGCGACGGCTCGGTCAACTTCGAGCAGCACGGCGTCGAGTTCCCCGACTTCTGGTCGGTGAACGCGGTCAACATCGTCACCAGCAAGTACTTCCGCGGAGCGGTCGGCACCCCGCAGCGCGAGGTCAGCCTCAAGCAGCTGATCGACCGCATCGTGAAGACGTACACGAAGGCCGGTGAGGACTACAAGTACTTCGCCTCGCCCGCCGACGCGGAGATCTTCGAGCACGAACTGGCGTACGCCCTCCTGCACCAGATCTTCAGCTTCAACAGCCCCGTCTGGTTCAATGTCGGCACCCCGCAGCCCCAGCAGGTGTCCGCCTGCTTCATCCTGGCCGTCGACGACTCCATGGAGTCGATCCTCGACTGGTACAAGGAAGAGGGCATGATCTTCAAGGGCGGCTCCGGCGCCGGCCTGAACCTCTCCCGCATCCGCTCCTCCAAGGAGCTCCTCTCCTCCGGCGGCAACGCCTCGGGACCGGTCTCCTTCATGCGCGGCGCCGACGCCTCGGCCGGCACCATCAAGTCCGGTGGCGCCACCCGCCGCGCGGCCAAGATGGTCGTCCTGGACGTCGACCACCCGGACGTCGAGGACTTCATCGCCACCAAGGTGAAGGAGGAGGAGAAGATCCGCGCCCTGCGCGACGCGGGCTTCGACATGGACCTCGGCGGCGACGACATCACGTCCGTCCAGTACCAGAACGCCAACAACTCGGTCCGCGTGAACGACGAGTTCATGACCGCCGTCGAGAACGGCACCGAGTTCGGCCTGCGCGCCCGCCTGACCGGCGAGATCATCGAGAAGGTCGACGCCAAGGCGCTCTTCCGCAAACTCGCCGAGGCCGCCTGGGCCTGCGCCGACCCGGGCATCCAGTACGACGGCGTCATCAACAACTGGCACACCTGCCCCGAGTCCGGCCGGATCACCGCGTCGAACCCGTGCAGCGAGTACATGCACCTGGACAACACGTCCTGCAACCTCGCCTCGCTGAACCTCATGAAGTTCCTCAAGGACGACGGCAAGGGCACCCAGTCCTTCGAGGCCGACCGCTTCCAGAAGGTCGTCGAGCTCGTCATCACCGCGATGGACATCTCCATCTGCTTCGCCGACTTCCCCACCCAGAAGATCGGCGAGAACACCCGCGCCTTCCGCCAGCTCGGCATCGGCTACGCCAACCTCGGCGCCCTCCTGATGGCGACCGGCCACGCGTACGACTCCGACGGCGGCCGGGCCCTCGCCGGCGCCATCACCTCCCTGATGACCGGCACCGCCTACCGCCGCTCCTCCGAGCTGGCCGCGGTCGTCGGCCCGTACGACGGCTACGCGCGCAACGCCGACGCCCACAACCGCGTCATGAAGCAGCACGCCGACGCCAACGGCACCGCCGTGGCCATGGACGACCTGGACACCCCGGTCTGGGCCGCGGCCACCGAAGCCTGGCAGGACGTGCTCCGCCTCGGCAAGCAGAACGGTTTCCGTAACGCCCAGGCGTCGGTCCTCGCGCCCACCGGCACCATCGGCCTCGCGATGTCCTGCGACACCACCGGCGTCGAGCCCGACCTCGCCCTGGTCAAGTTCAAGAAGCTGGTCGGCGGCGGCTCGATGCAGATCGTCAACGGCACCGTCCCGCAGGCCCTGCGCCGCCTGGGCTACCAGGAGGAGCAGATCGAGGCGATCGTCGCCCACATCTCCGACAACGGCAATGTGATCGACGCCCCGAGCCTCAAGCCCGAGCACTACGAGGTCTTCGACTGCGCCATGGGCGAGCGCGCCATCTCCCCGATGGGCCACGTCCGGATGATGGCCGCGATCCAGCCCTGGATCTCCGGCGCCATCTCCAAGACCGTCAACATGCCGGAGACGGCGACCGTCGAAGAGGTCGAGGAGATCTACTTCGAGGCGTGGAAGCTCGGCGTCAAGGCGCTCGCGATCTACCGCGACAACTGCAAGGTCGGCCAGCCCCTCTCCGCGAAGACCAAGTCGTCCAAGGACGAGCAGGCCGAGGTCACCGAGAAGGCCGAGGCGACGATCCGGGAGACCGTCGAGAAGGTCATCGAGTACCGTCCGGTCCGCAAGCGCCTCCCGAAGGGCCGCCCCGGCATCACCACGTCCTTCACGGTCGGCGGCGCCGAGGGCTACATGACGGCCAATTCCTACCCGGACGACGGCCTGGGCGAGGTCTTCCTGAAGATGTCCAAGCAGGGCTCCACCCTCGCGGGCATGATGGACGCCTTCTCCATCGCGGTCTCCGTCGGCCTCCAGTACGGCGTCCCGCTGGAGACGTACGTCTCGAAGTTCACCAACATGCGCTTCGAGCCGGCCGGCATGACGGACGACCCGGACGTGCGGATGGCCCAGTCGATCGTCGACTACATCTTCCGCCGCCTGGCGCTGGACTTCCTGCCCTTCGAGACCCGCTCCGCGCTCGGCATCCACTCCGCCGAGGAGCGCCAGCGCCACCTGGAGACCGGCTCGTACGAAGCGGCCGAGGACGAGGTGGACGTCGAGGGCCTGGCCCAGTCCGCCCCGCTCCAGGCGGCCCCGGTGACCGCCGCGCCGCTGCCCGCCCCGGTCGCCGTGCCCGCCCCCAAGCAGGCCCACACCAGCGCCGAACTGGTCGAGATGCAGCTCGGCATCCAGGCCGACGCCCCGCTCTGCTTCTCCTGCGGGACGAAGATGCAGCGCGCCGGCTCCTGCTACATCTGCGAGGGCTGCGGCTCGACCAGCGGATGCAGCTGACCTGAGGCACGGTCGCTCACCGGAGTGACCGGCGGGTGACAGAGGTAAGGGGCGTCGGCCATGGCCGACGCCCCTTACGTCGTCGTACGCGTGGGACGGGTCAGGACGGGCGGGTGGTGCCCATGACGCGGGTGAAATCGGCCGGGTCGTCCTCGAAGCCGTGGACGCCGTCGTGATACTCCCAGCCGTCCTTGGGGTCGCGGACGAAGGTGGCGAGGGTGGCGGCCGTGGAGCCGAGGATGTCGCCGAAGTCGCCCTCCGCCAGGACGTTGTAGCCCTCCCGGATGCGGAACTTCGGGTTGACGACGCTGACGAACGTGCGGTGGTCGGGGCGCTGCTGGATGATCACGCCGACGACGACGCGGACGTAGCGCGCGTCCAGGCGGTCGAGTTCGAGGGTCATCACCTCGTCCCAGCCGAAGCCCTTGCCGTCCTTGCTGTCGCGGTTGAGGTAGATCGTGCCGTCCGGCGACCGGCTGTCGAAGTGCACGACGAAACCGGGAGCGCCCTGCGGATCGCTCTGGAGGTAGGTCGCGGCGACCACGTCCAGATCGGTGGCCGGCTGCCCCGCGGGACTGGGGTCCCACTTCACCGAGATCTCCACCTTGCGGATGCCCTTGATGAGGCCGTTCATCAGCCTTCCCCTTCTCCCCTGTGGTTCGCGACCCCAACTGCCCGGTCATCAGGGCCGGTTGTCCATCCTGCCATGCGCGGGCCCGGGAACGTCGGGCTGAGGGTGACCGGCGCCACGCTCCGGGGCCTTACCATGGCGCGGTGCTGGTCAAGTGGATTCGCTGCACCGTGGTGGACCGCCGAGGTTTCGAACGGGGACAGCGGAAGTGGGCGGGGCTTCTGGGGGAGCCGGGATTTCGTGGACAGGGCGGCGGCTGGAGCAGGAGCCGTCCTGCGGTCGCGCACGTCTTCGCGTTCTGGGAGAGCCGTGCCTTCTACGACTCGTTCATGGCCCGCTCCCACGACCGGCTGGCGGCCTCCCAGGCGGGCACCTTCCGTGACGCCCAGGTCCGGCTGTTCGACTACCGCTTCGACGTCAAGACCGGCTTCGAACCCCGCTTCACCGACGCCGACCTGCTGCGCGTCGCCCTCTCCCGGGTCCACGAGGAGCGCGCCGAGCACTTCACGCTGATGCAGGAGAAGGTCTGGAACCCCGCCATGGCCGGCTCGCCCGGCATGATCCGGGGCCTGTTCGCCGAGGCACCCGGCAACGAGTTCATGGTCCTTTCGATGTGGCGCTCCGAGGCCGAGCACGGCAAGTACCGCACGGAACGCATCGAACGGCTCGCCCTGCGCGCCCAGACCGAGGCCGACATCGCCGCCCTCACCGGCGACATCGTCGAGATGGAGTCCGCCTGGACGGTCTGAGGACCGCCTCCGGGCATGTACGGGTGCGACCTCCGATGCGCGTTTCCGTGTGACCTACGCCGTATGGGGCCCGTACGGGTGCTCGAAACGGCGTGACTCGATCTAGGGTTTCGGCATGGCACGACCACGGCGCATCGTCCTTGTCCGGCACGGGGAGTCAACGGGCAATGTTGATGACACCGTCTACGAACGCGAACCCGACCACGCGCTGGCCCTCACCGACAAGGGCCGGCGGCAGGCGGAGGAGACCGGGAGAACCGTCCGGGAGATCTTCGGCGACGAACAGGTCAGCGTGTACGTCTCCCCGTACCGGCGCACCCACGAGACCCTGAACGCCTTCGAGCTCGACCCGGCGCGCATACGCGTGCGCGAGGAGCCCCGGCTGCGCGAACAGGACTGGGGCAACTGGCAGGACCGCGACGACGTCCGCCTCCAGAAGGCGTACCGCGACGCGTACGGCCACTTCTTCTACCGCTTCGCCCAGGGGGAGAGCGGCGCCGACGTGTACGACCGGGTCGGCGGCTTCCTGGAGAGCCTGTTCCGCAGCTTCGAGGACCCCGACCACCCGCCCAACGTCCTGATCGTCACCCACGGCCTCGCGATGCGGCTGTTCTGCATGCGCTGGTTCCACTGGACCGTCGCCGACTTCGAGTCCCTGGCGAATCCCGGGAACGCGGAGCTGCGGATGCTCGTTCTAGGAGAAGACGGCAGGTACTCCCTCGACCGGCCGTTCGACCGCTGGCGGGACCCGGAGCCGTACGGCGTCACCGGATAGGGTGACGGCGATGACTCCCGCCCCTTCCGTCCCCTCCGACCCTTCTGTCCCTCCGACCTCCTCGACCGGCGAGCGCCTGGCGCGCGCCCTCGGCAGCCTGCGAGGGCTGTCCGTGGGAGACGCCCTCGGCTCCCAGTTCTTCGTCCCGGAGAACTACCCCCTCCTGGCCCGCCGCGAGCTGCCGCCCGGCGACTGGCAGTGGACCGACGACACGGAGATGGCCTGCTCGGTCGTCGCAGTCCTCGCCGCCCACCACCGCGTCGACCAGGACGCCCTGGCCCGCTCCTTCGCCGTGCACCACGACTTCGACCGCGGGTACGGGCCCGCCGTCAACCGGCTCCTGCGCCTCGTCCGCGAGGGCGGCGACTGGCGCGAGCTGGCCGCCGCGCTCTTCGGCGGCCAGGGCTCCTGGGGCAACGGCGCGGCCATGCGCATCGCCCCGCTCGGCGCCTGGTACGCCGACGACCCCGAGCAGGCGACCCACCAGGCCGAGATCTCCGCCTACCCCACCCACCAGCACCGCGAGGCCGTCGCCGGTGCCATGGCCGTCGCCGCTGCCGCCGCCCTCGCCGGGTCCGCCGACGGCCCGCCCGCCCCGGAGGCCCTCCTCGACGGCGTCCTCGCGCTCGTCCCGAGGAGCGCCGTCTCCGCCGGGCTGCGGCGCGCCCGCGACATGCTCGACTACTCCGACGCCGGCACCGTCGCCGCCGTCCTCGGCTGCGGGCGCCGCACCACCGCGCACGACACCGTCCCGTTCGCCCTCTGGTCGGCCGCCCGTGCCCTCGGGGACTTCGAGTCGGCGTTCTGGACGACCGCCCAGGCCGGTGGGGACGTGGACACGACCTGCGCGATCGTGGGCGGTGTGGTCGGGGCGGGGAGCGCGGGGGCGCCGCCTCGGGAGTGGGTGCGGCGCACGGAGGCGTTTCCGGAGTGGTTGTCGCCGGGGTTGTGAGGCGGGCGGGCCGTGCCGTTTCGCCGGGGTTGTGAGGCAGACGGGCCATGCCCTTCGCCGTAGCCGTCGCCGGGTTCGTGAGGCGGGCCGGTCGTGCTGTTCACCGCGGTCGTCGGCGGGTTCCTGAGGGCAGCCGGATGCCGGCCGCCCCGGGTTCGGGGAGAGGCCGCCCGTCGCCGTGCACCGCGACGCGTGAGGCCGGTTTCTCGTTGCCGTTCACTTCACGTGTGCGACCACGGACGACCGGAACGGCTTCCGCCGCCCGCTTCTCGCCGGTGCGAGACAGGCGAGGCGGGAGGCGGCGAACCCCGGTTCCCGCGAGGCCCGTTCCGATGCATCCGCGAACGGCACGCGCCGGGCCACCGCCGGGCCGGGCCGGGGTGCCGGGCATCGATCCCGGCGGCGTAGGCTAGGACCGCCATGCCGTACGAACCACCCACTCACACCGTCGAGCGCTCCCTTCGCGCGACGACCGGCGCGAAGGTCATCGCCGGTGTCGACGAAGTGGGCCGGGGAGCCTGGGCCGGTCCCGTCACCGTCTGCGCGGCGGTCACCGGACTGCGTCGGCCCCCCGAGGGCCTCACCGACTCCAAGCTCCTCACCCTCAAGCGCCGCACCACGCTCGCTGCGGAACTCGAAGGGTGGGTGACGTCGTACGCCCTGGGCCACGCGTCGCCCGAGGAGATCGACGAGAAGGGCATGACCGCGGCCCTGCGACTCGCCGCGGTCCGTGCCCTGGAGGCCCTCCCGGTCCGCCCCGACGCCGTCATCCTCGACGGCAAGCACGACTACCTCGGCACGCCCTGGCGGGTCCGTACCGTCATCAAGGGCGACCAGTCGTGCGTGGCGGTCGCGGCGGCCTCGGTGATCGCCAAGGTCCAGCGCGACAAAATGATGGCCGAACTGGGTGCCGAGCATGCAGACTTCGGTTTCGCGGACAACGCCGGGTATCCCTCACCCGTGCACAAGGCCGCACTGGAGGAGCGGGGGCCCACCCCGTACCACCGGCTCTCGTGGGCCTACCTCGACGGGCTGCCCCAGTGGCGGCACCTGAAGAAGGCCCGCAGCTGGGCGGAGACAAGCGCACCGGGGGTCGAGGGCCAGCTCGGCTTCGACTTCTGACGTCCCCGCTCGTACCGATGTGCCACCCCCTGGCGCGAGTCGCACCAACGTTTGATAAAAATCAGCTCATGCCTCTCATTCCCGAGGAGCCTCAGATTCACGAGAGTGCCCAGGGTCCCCGCGTCACTCCGGCCGGCGGCCGCAGCGCGCAGACCCCTCGTCCCGTACCCGGCCCCCGTCCCGCGGCCCCGCCGCGTCCCGGTCGCCCCGGCCCCCTGCGGCCGACGGCTCCGGCGCAGCGCACCCCGCGCGACACGGCCCCTGCCGCCCCGGCGGCGGTCCAGATCCAGGTGATCCCGGCTTCGGCGGACGGCGCTCTCGACGCCGCCGACGAGGCCGTGGACATGCTGCTGGAGTCGGGCCGTGCCCCCGGCGAGGTGCTGGTGATCACCACCGGCGCCCAACACCCCTGGTCCGCCCACGAACTGTCCTTCGGCGAGGCTTCCTACTGGGCCCAGCACGACGCGCGTGACGACGTCTTCTGCACGGACGCCGCCCTCGCGAGCCGCGCCGCCCAGCGCCCCGTCGTCGTGGTCGCCGTCAACGGCGGTCCGGACGACGCCGTCGCCGCCGTCCTGCCGCTGGCCCGTACCAAGGCGAGCGCCCTGCTGATCGTCTGCGGAGACTCGCAGCGCGTCAACGCGGTACTCGCCGCCGGGGTCTGACCGACCCCGGCGAGGGCCTGCCCCACGCGTGCGCACGAACGGGGGTTTCGGCGCACGCGTCCTTCGCCATGCCCCGACGGGGTACGGATCGAAGGGCGCCGTCCACCGCGCCAGGGCTTCGTACACCGTGAACGCGTGAGAGGCCGGGCCGGTTCCCGAAGGGCCGCGGTCTGTCGTACGACGCACCGCGGCCCGTTCTTCGTGCCGTCCCCGGCGGGCGCTCAGCGGGCCGCCGCGCGCCTCAGGACGTCCGAGACGGCGCCGCCGGTGCGGGGGAGCGGGGGCGGGACCTCGGAGAGGCCGAAAGGTTCCGGCAGGGACTCGGAGTTGGGGCTACGGCCGCCCCGGCCCTCGCCCAGCACCTGCCAGCCGTCCCGCGTGAGCGTGATGTACGCCCCGCAGCGCAGCCCGTGCAGTGTGCACGCGTCCCTCAGACCCCACATCCACGCGCCGTCCTCCTCGGTCCAGCGCGCGTCGCCGTCCCGGCAGTAGAGCAGCACCGCCGTCCGCACCGGGGTCCGCCGCCGCAGGTCGTGCGGGATGACCCGGCGCAGCTGGGCGAGCAGCGTGTTGCGGAACATCCAGCCGTCGGCCGGCGCCGGACGGCGCACGAACGAGGCGCTGGCCCGCAGCCGTTCGTCCGGGTCGAGCACGGCGACGACGGCGGTGGACGGTCTCGGCCTGTGTCGCGCGTGCAGTCCGCTCACGACCTCGCGCGGGTTGCGCAGCAGCGGAATCCCCGCCGCGGCCCATTCCGCGGGTTCGAGCAAGCGGCTGGCGGAAGCGGCGGACGCGGACGTCGAGAGCGATGCCGCCGAGGACGGCGCGAATCCGAAGGTCACGATCCTCCCTTCGGCTACGGCCCACACAGCGGGCGGGGCGAATTCGGGGGGCACGCACCGCAAACAGAGCCCTGCCTGACCTCGGGCGGACCGTTACGGGGAGCGGACCTCAATTCTTGCTGTCGAACGGAGATGCGGCAACGAGCAATTGGGATCACCGACGGTTATGTGCCGTTACATGGCTTATATCACTACCCTGGATTCTGCGCCGTGACAGCAGGGGCGGGACGGGTGACGCGCCGGTGCGATCCTGTACCTCCTGGTGTCTGCCTCCTCAGGCGTGCGCTCAACCCTGGAGCGCCAGGACCAGCGGCATCACCCCCCGGGCGCCCGCCCTGCGCAGCATCCGCGCGGCGACCGCGAGCGTCCAGCCGGTCTCGCTCAGATCGTCCACCAGGAGGACCGGACCCTGCGCCCCGTCCAGCGCGGCGGCCAGCGCGGGCGGCACGAGCAGCGCCCCGTCGAGCGCCTTCAGCCGCTGCGCGCTGTTGCTGCGGGCGACCCGGGAGGAGCCCTCCGCGTACTCCAGACCGCCCAGCAGCGGCAGTCGGCCGACCTCCGCGATGTGCGCGCCCAGTGAACCGATCAGCGACACGCGCGTACGCGAAGGGACCGTCACCACGCCCACCGGGCGTGCGGGCGCGTCCGCCGCTCCGGAGGCCCAACCGCCGGGCCCCTTCGCCCAGTCGGCCAGCACTCCCACCACGGCCCGCGCCACGTCCTCGGGCACCGGCCCGTCCGGCGCCTGCGGCGCGAGCAGGGGCCGCAGCCGGTTGCCCCAGCCGATGTCCGACAGCCGTCCGAGCGCCCGCCCGGCCGCCGCCTGCTCACCGGCCGGGATACGGCCCTTGAGGTCCATGCCGACCGCCGCGAGCCCCGTCGGCCACATCCGGCGGGGCTCCACCTCGACGCCCGCCCGGTCCAGGTCCACGCGCGCGGCGTCCAGCGCGGCGCTCGACGCGTCGGCCGTGAAGCGCGCGCCCGCGCAGTTGTCGCACCGGCCGCAGGGCACCGCAGTCTCGTCGTCCAGCTGCCGTTGCAGGAACTCCATCCGGCAGCCCGTCGCCGCGCCGTACTCGCGCATCGCCCGCTGCTCCGCCTCGCGCTGGCGCGCCACCCACGCGTAGCGGTCCGTGTCGTACGACCACGGCTGTCCCGTCGCCGTCCAGCCGCCCTTCACGCGCCGGACCGCGCCGTCCACGTCCAGGACCTTGAGCATGCTCTCCAGGCGAGAGCGGCGCAGCTCCACCAGGGGCTCCAGGGCGGGCAGCGACACCGGCCCCTGCGCGCGCGCGAGGACGTCGAGCGTGCGGCGCACCAGCTCCTCGGCGGGGAACGCCAGGGAGGCGAAGTACTCCCAGATCGCCTCGTCCTCCCGGCCCGGCAGCAGCAGCACCTCCGCGTGGTCGACGCCACGGCCCGCGCGGCCCACCTGCTGGTAGTAGGCGATGGGGGAGGAGGGCGAGCCCAGGTGGACGACGAAGCCGAGGTCCGGCTTGTCGAACCCCATGCCCAGGGCGGACGTCGCGATCAGCGCCTTGACCTTGTTGCCGAGCAGGTCCTCCTCGGCCTGCTGCCGCTCCGCGTTCTCCGTGCGGCCCGTGTACGACGCGACCGCGTACCCGCGCTGCCGGAGGAACGCGGTGACCTCCTCGGCGGCGGCCACCGTCAGCGTGTAGACGATGCCCGAGCCCGGCAGGTCGTCCAGATGGTCGGCGAGCCAGGCCAGGCGGTGCGCGGCGTCCGGCAGCCGCAGCACGTTCAGGCTCAGGCTCTCCCGGTTCAGCGGGCCGCGCAGCACCAGGGCGTCCGACGCGGCGCCCGTACCGAGTTGCTCGGCGACGTCGGCCGTCACGCGCGCGTTGGCCGTCGCCGTCGTCGCCAGGACGGGTACGCCCGCGGGGAGGTCCGCCAGCATCGTGCGCAGCCGGCGGTAGTCGGGGCGGAAGTCGTGGCCCCAGTCGGAGATGCAGTGCGCCTCGTCGACCACGAGCAGGCCCGTCGCGGCGGCGAGGGAGGGCAGGACGCGGTCGCGGAAGTCCGGGTGGTTGAGGCGCTCGGGGCTGATCAGCAGGACGTCCACGACGCCCTCCGCGATCTCCTCCTGGACCGAGCCCCACTCCTCCGTGTTGGCCGAGTTGATCGTCCGCGCCCGCACGCCCGCGCGCGCCGCCGCGTCGACCTGGTTGCGCATCAGCGCGAGCAGCGGGGACACGATCACCGTCGGGCCCGCGCCGCGCGTCCGCAGCAGGGCGGTCGCCACGAAGTACACCGCGGACTTGCCCCATCCGGTCCGCTGCACGACCAGCGCCCGTCTGCCTTCGGCGACCAGGGCCTCGACCGCCCGCCACTGGTCCTCCCTCAGCCGGGCCCGGCCGCTGGGGTCCCCGACGAGCCGGGCGAGGACCGAGTCGGCCTCGGCCCGGAGATCCGCGTTGCTGGTGTGCTGCATGCGTCCATACAACAGGACGGGACTGACAATGCGGGCGGGAGGCCGGGAGCGGGGCCGGACCGAGGGGGTCTTCCTTCCGAAGTGACGTGTCCCTGCCCGGAGTTATCCACAGGCCCAGCGGGAAGTCGCGATTCGCGAGATCGTCACCGCATGACGAATCACAGCGAAACGCCTGAACCCTTCGACAACGGCACATACGACAGCGTCGTGCCGTACGACGTCGAGACCCACGGACTCACCCTCAAGACCCCCGCCGAACTCGCGGACGCCGTGCCCTACCTCCTCGGCTACCGCCCCGAGGACAGCATGGTCCTCGTCTCCCTGCGCGAACAGGACGGCCAAAGCCGCTTCGGCCCACGCGGCGGACTCGGCATCCCCGCGGACCCCGGCAGGTGGAAGGAGGTGGCCGGCATCTTCGCCAAGGGACTGGTGAAGGGCGCGGAACGCCGGGGGATGCGGCCCGAGCAGATGGTCGCCTACCTCTGCCGGGAACCGGGACCCGGCGAGACCGCCCGCGAGGTCATGGAACGGCTGCGGCCCCTCGCCCAGCACCTGCGCAAGGCGTGCGGGCGCCTCGACATCCCCGTCATCGAGGCGCTCTGCGTCTCCGGCGGCCGTTTCTGGTCGTACTGCTGCCGGGGCGACGGCTGCTGCCCGGAGGAGGGCGTCCCGATGGCCCTCCCCGGGACGTCCGTCCTCGCCGCCGCCGCGACCTACGCCGGACTCCAGGTCCGCGGCACCCTGCGGGACTTCCGGGTCCGCATGCTCCCCTGGGAGACCGGAGGCGTCCGGGAGCAGGAGGAGACCCTGGACCGGATCGCGGAGGAGATCGTCCCCCGCATCCTCGACGGCGAGAGCGCTCAGGTCGCCGAGGAGACGATGGCCCTGGTCGAACGGCTCGTACGGCGCCTCGCCGCGGCCCCCGTGGCAGGCGGCCCGCTCCTCTCCGACCGCCGGGACGACGCACTGCTCGGCGAGGAGGAGGCGGCCCGGCTGATCTTCGGCCTCCAGGACCGCACGACCCGCGACCGCGCCGCCGAGTGGATGGAGGGCGAGGAGGCCCTCCCCGCCCTGCGCCTGTGGCGAGCCCTGGCCCGCCGCTGCGTCCTCTCCTACAGCGAGTACGCCGCCGCGCCCCTCGCCCTGGCCGGCTGGGTCGCCTGGTCCCTCGGCGACGAACTCGAAGCGCGCGAGGCGCTCGCCATGGCGCTCGGCGCCGACCCCGACTACCTCTTCGCGGCGCTCCTGCACCAGGCGTGCAACGAGGGGCTCGACCCCGAGTCGATCCGGCGGTGCCTGCGGTCGGAGCGGCAGGGGCGGCAGCCCGAGGAGGCCGGTGCCACGGAGGGTGCCGAGGTGACGCCGGAGGAGGCCGTGGAGGCAGGGGTGACCCTGGAGAAGGCCGTGGAGGCTGGGGCAGTGACGGACGCCGAGGTGGTGCCGGACTCCGGGGCGGTGCCGGATGCCGGGGAGGCCGCACCCGCTCCCCGGCGCCGGGCTCGCTCCAGGGGCGGCGTGCCGGCCGAGGCGGGAGCGGGCGGGCGGCGGCCGGCCCGTACCCGTCCGGCGACGAAGGGCCCGCGCACGCGGACCCCGGGACAGCGGGTCGTACGGCAGCGGAGTGCTCCCGAGGAGGAGGTGAGCTCCGGCGGGGAGGAGACGGCGGGGACGGAGTGAGGGCGTGGGGGTCGGCCGAGGCGGCCGTGCCGGCCGGGCGGTGGGGCGCCGGAACGGGGCGGCGGGGCTTCTCCGGCGGGCGTCGGGCGCGCGGGGCGTGGCGGCGGCTGTTCGGTGGCCGCCGGGAGGACGGCGTCCGGCTCCGGCCGTTCGGACGCCGTCGTACGCACCGCCATTCGGAGTGGCCTTGCGGCTGCGGGCGTGACCCGGGGGAGGTCCGCCCCGTTCACCTGAGTGGCGGAACAACCGCGCGGCCCGCGTCGCCGTACCGCCCCAGTGCCGTCGGGGTGCCTCCCCGGCGCCGCACTCGCCCGTGGCGCACAGAGAGCAGAAGAAGTCACCGCATGCATCAACCGACTCCGCCCTCCGCCCCCGGCGGGCCCCCGTCGTGGGACCGGGACGAGCTCCCCGAGCGGCTCCTGGGGCGGACGCCCCGGGGCCCGGCCGGCGGCGGGGCGCGGCCCCCGCTGCCCGACCAGGGGCGGCGCCCGGCACCCCGCCCCGAGGGGCTCCCGCCCGTCCACACCGCCCTGATCTGCGTCGCCCTCCCCGGGCTCGCGATCTCCACCCGGGAGGGGCAGCTCACCGGGCGCGGCCTGGAGGGGTTCTACCGGGCGGGCCGGCGCCTGCTGTCCCGCTGCCAGGTGCGCGTGGCGGGCCGGGAACCGCTCGTGGTGCAGGCCAGGATGACGGCCGCCGACGAGGCCCGCTTCGTCGGCACCCTGCGCGTCTCGCCCCAGGGCGGCCCCGATCCGGACGTCGTCGTCGAGCGCACCCGCGGCGCCGACGGCACCGAGCGGATCACCCTGCACAGCTCCGCCCCGCGCCCGCTGCGCCTCCCGGTCGAGGTGTCCCTCGGGACGGACCTGGCGGACCTGGGCGCGATCGCGGCCGGCGTGACCGCGCCCGAACTGCCCGCCAGCGTCCACGACTCGGGCCTGCGCTGGTCCGGCCCGCCGGGCGCCTCCACGGTCACGGCGGACCCGCCCCCCTCCGACGCGCTGGCCTCCGCCGGACTGTTGCGCTGGGACCTCGACCTCCCGCCGGGCGGCAGCGCGGTGCTGGAGCTCAGGGTCAGGCTGGACGGGAGCGGACCGATGCGGGCCGTGGGCCGGTCGGCGACGAACCCGCTGGCGCCCGCCCGCGCCCGGGGCGACGACCCGCGCGTGGGACCGCTGCTCGCGGCCGGCGTCGAGGACCTCCAGGCACTCCTGGTCCGCGACCCGGCACACCCCACCGACACCCACCTCGCGGCCGGCGCCCCCTGGCGCTGCGGACTCGCCCCGGCCGACGCCCTGGCCGCCGCCCGGATGACACTGCCCCTCGGCACCGGGCTCGCGGCCGGCACCCTGCGCACCCTCGCCCGCACCCAGCGCGCGGACGGCCTCCTCCCCGGCCCCCGACGGGACGCGGGCGCCCACCTGCCGCCCGCGTGCACGGGCACCGAGGCCACGCTCCTGTTCCCCGTGCTCCTCGCGGAGGCCCGCCGCTGGGGCCTGCCCGAGGCGGAGACCGCTGAGCTGCTGCCCGCCGCGGAACGCTGTCTGACCTGGCTGCGGACCACGGCCGGGTCGGGCACCTACCTGCCCGACCCGCAGCCCGACGGCCCCGTCCGCTGCGAGACCCAGGCACACGCCCACCGCGCGGCCCTCCTCGGCGCCGACCTCCTCGACGCCTGCGGCAGGCCCGGCGCCGAGCCGCTCCGGGAGTGGGCGCGCGGACTGCGGGCGGCGTTCCGCGAGGAGTTCTGGACCGACGACCTCGGCGGTGGCCGGCCGACGGCCGCCCGGCTGCCGAACCGGCGCCCCGTCACGCACCTCGGCGCGAGCGCCGTACACCTGCTGGACACAGGGCTGCTCGGCGGCGGCGAACTCGCCACCGGCCTCCTCGACCGGGTGCAGACCGAGCACCTCGCCCGGCTGCTCGGCGGCCCGGCGCTGGACTCCGGCTGGGGGCTGCGCGGCCTCGGCACGAAGGAGCCCGGGTACAACCCCTTCGGCCACCGCGGCGGCGCCGTCCGGGTCCACGAGAGCGCGCTCGCCGTGGCGGGCCTCGCCGCCGCCGGGTACGAGAAGGAGGCCGGCTCGCTGCTGAAGGGCGTCCTCAGTGCTGCCGAGGCGTTCGGGTACCGGCTGCCCGAGATGTACGCGGGCGAGCAGCGCGCCGACGGGAGCGCTCCCGTGCCCCATCCGGCCGCCTGCCGCCCCGCCGCCACCGCTGCCGCCGCCGGGGTCCTGCTGCTGACCACCCTGGTCGGCATCCGCCCCGACGCCCCGGCCCGCACGGTCACCCTGCGCCCCGTCCACAGCGCGCCCCTAGGGGAGATCGGCCTCAGCGGGCTGCGCGTCGCGGGCGAGCCGTTCTCCGTGCGCGTCAGCAGACTCGGCCTCGCCATGGTCGAGGAGGCCGGCGACGGGCTTCAGCTGGGGGTGTGAGCGACCGGCCGTGCACGGACGACGACGAGGTCCGACCGGAGTGGATCAGCCTTCTCCCCGGTCGGTGAAGGGAGTGTTTATCGTCAGGGAGACGCCTAAGATCGCCGCATGCCCTACGACCCGTCAGCCTTCCCGCCCTTCGCCGTCACCGTGGACCTGGTCGTGCTGACCGTGCGGCGCCACGCCCTGTGCGCGCTGGCGGTCCGCCGGGGCGAGCCGCCGTTCCAGGCGAGATGGGCGCTGCCCGGCGGCTTCGTACGGGCCGACGAGGACCTCTCCCAGGCGGCGGCCCGCGAACTCGTCGAGGAGACCGGGCTGCACGCCCACGACCCCGCGGCCCCCGCCCAGGACAACGGCGCCCACCTGGAACAGCTCGCCACCTACGGCGACCCCGGGCGCGACCCCCGGATGCGCGTCGTCAGCGTCGCCCACCTCGCGCTCGCCCCCGACCTGCCCGCACCCCGCGCGGGCGGCGACGCCAGCAACGCGCGCTGGGCGCCCGTCGAGGAACTCCTGCAACAGGGCGGCTACGGCAGGGACGGCGACCCCGTCGCACCGCTCGCCTTCGACCACGCCCAGATCCTCTCCGACGGCGTCGAACGGGCCCGCTCCAAGATCGAGTACTCCTCCCTGGCCACCGCGTTCTGCCCCACCGAGTTCACCGTCGGCGAGCTGCGCCGGGTCTACGAGGCGGTGTGGGGCGTCGCGCTCGACCCACGCAACTTCCACCGCAAGGTCACCGGCACCCCGGGCTTCCTCGTCCCCACCGGCGGCACCACCACCCGCCAGGGCGGCCGGCCCGCCCAGCTCTTCCGCGCGGGCGGCGCGACGCTCCTCAACCCGCCGATGCTGCGTCCGGAGGTGTGAGCCCGGGGCGGACGGCTGTTCGGGACGGGTTCCGCGGACTTCCGCGAGCGGTCCGTGCCTGGTGCCGGGCGCCGCCCCCGCAGGTTCCGGGACCCCGGTTCGGCGGTCGGCCGTGCGATGTCTCAAAAACCGCAAACGGGGCGCTATCTTGCTGCGGGTGATCCAGGCATTCGGACTGACCAGCATCCCCCGCAAGGATCTCCCTCCCGCCGTCGACGACGTCTCCTTCGAGGCGCGCGTCGGTCATGTCACGGCGCTGCTCGGGGCGCCGGGAGCGGGCAGAAGCACGACGCTGAGACTCCTGCTCGAACTCCAACGGGGCCGTGGCGTCACGTACTTCAGGGGCCGCCCGCTGCACCGCATCGCCCACCCCGCGCGGGAGGTCGGCGTGCTCCTCGGCGATGTCCCGGGGCACCCGGGCCGCACGGTCCGCGGCCACCTGCGGATGCTGTGCGCGGCGTCGGGCGTCCCGGCCGCACGCGCCGAGGAGGTCCTCGAAGCCGTCGGCCTCGTGAGCCTGCGCGAGGAGCGCCTCGGCGCCCTCTCCCGGGGCATGGACCGCCGCCTCGGCCTCGCCTGCGCTCTCCTCGCCGACCCGCACACCCTCGTCCTCGACGACCCCGCCGAGGGCCTCTCCGCCCGCGAGAGCCGCTGGCTGTACGACATGCTCACGGCCCACGCCCGGCACGGCGGAACCGTTCTGCTGACCATGGCCGACCCCAAAGAGGCCGCCCGCACCGCCGACCGCGTCGTCACCCTGGACCGGGGCCGCGTCGTCGCCGACCAGGACGCGCCCGACTTCGCCCGCACCCGGCTGCGCCCCCGCGTCGCCGTCCGCACCCCCCACGCCGCCCGCCTCGCCGCCGAACTCTCCCGGGACGCCCGGACGACCCGGCGCTCCGTGGAGGTCGTCCAGGAGGACGGCAACCACCTCTCCGTGTACGGCAGTACGTGCGCCGACATCGGAGACGTCGCCTTCCGCAACGGCATCCTCGTCCACCAACTCGCCGACGAGGTGGGCGACATGGGGCCCGGGGCGCACGCGGACGCCGGGGAGGGGGGCGGTGACGGCGCCGACGGCGGCGTATCACCGGAGGCGTCGGAAGAGGCGAAGACCGCTGCCGGGAAGGGGCGTTCCCCGCTGGGGGAACTCGGGACTTCGCCGCCCCCGCTGGGGAAGCTCGGGACCTCGCCGCTCCCGCCGTCCATCGCCGTCCGCCCCGCCCCCACCCCGCTGCGCCCTCTGCGTTACGAACTGCGCCGGGCCGCCGGGATCAGCACCGGATTCGCCGTCTGCGCGGGGACGCTCGTCGTCTCCGTGGTCACCGCGCTGCTGCTGGCGCGGCTCGGACACACCCCGCAGGCGCGGCTGTTCGCGGCCTGGCCCGTGCAGTCGCCGCTGCCTCCGGCCGCCCTCGGGGCGGGGCTGCTGGGGGCGCTGGCCTTCGGGGACGAGTTCCGCCACCCCGCGCTGGCCGCCGACCGCGGAACCGTCCCCCGGCGGCTGGGGCTGCTGGCCGCGAAACTCCTCGTCGCCGCACTCACCGCGCTGCTGCTGGCCGTCCTCACTGTGGGCTGCGACGCCGAGGCGCTCTACCTCGTCTACGGACGGGAGCTCGCGGAAGTTCCCGCGGACTGGCTCTCCCTCGGTGCGAGTTGGACCGGCCTCGTGGTCGGCTGCGCCTGGGCCGGGGTGCTGGCGGCCGGCGTGTTCCGGTCCACGACGGCGGGGCTCGCCGCCGTGCTCGCCGTACCGGTCGCCGTCGTCCCGCTCCTGCACCGGCTGTCGGCGGGCGCGTCCGTGCGCGTGGCGGCCGGAATGCCCGCGCGGGCACGCGACATGTTCCTGCTGCGCTGGCCCTTCGGGGGCGAGCGCTACCTCGACGCCGCCGCGCGCGTGGTGGCCCAACCCGTGGGCGGTGCACTCGCGTTGTCGCTCACCACCCTGCTGTGCGCGTATCTGCTCACCACCCTGCGCGGCAGGGTCCGATGACGGGCGTCCACGCGCGCTGTGCGCACAACTCCCCTCAGAAAGCCCATTTCTTTCCGATAAGGCGTCAATTCCGACGGGGTGAGCGATCACCCTTTCGTGTGCTTTTCACCAAAGCCCTCAAGGGAGTTGGGGACGGCGCCGACAAAAGATCCGTGAGTACCCTTGCGCACACCATGATGACCGCCGCCCGCTCCGCCGACTCCGGTCTGGCCGCCCCGGGCGAACTCGACCGTTACCCCTACGCCGAGACCCCCGCCGACCGCTCGCCCATCTGGGACGGCGTCGACCCCGACCTCGGCCGCGTGGGCCGCCGCGCCACGGGCAGCCGCGGGCGCGGGCTGCACGGCCAACTCGTCCAGCAGCTCGGCCAGATGATCGTCTCCGGCGACCTCGGCGCCGACCGCCCCCTGGTGCCCGAGGAGATCGGCCAGCGCTTCGAGGTCTCCCGCACCGTCGTCCGCGAGTCGCTGCGCGTCCTGGAGGCCAAGGGCCTGGTCAGCGCCCGGCCGAACGTCGGCACGCGCGTGCGCCCCGTCAGCGACTGGAACCTGCTCGACCCCGACATCATCGAATGGCGCGCCTTCGGCCCGCAGCGCGACGACCAGCGCCGTGAGCTGACCGAGCTGCGCTGGACCATCGAACCGCTCGCCGCCCGCCTGGCCGCCGGGCACGGCCGGGAGGACGTCCAGCAGCGGATGTCCGACATGGTCGAGATCATGGGGCACGCGATGGCGCAGGGCGACGCCCTGACGTACTCCCGCGCGGACGCCGAGTTCCACACCCTGCTCATCCAGGTCGCCGGCAACCGCATGCTGGAGCACCTCTCCGGGATCGTCTCCTCCGCCCTCCAGGTCTCCGGCGGCCCGGCCACCGGCTGCGAACGGCCGAACGAGACGTCCCTCGCGCACCACGCGCGCATGGTCGACGCGCTCGCCGCGGGCGACGGCGCGGGCGCGGAGGCGGCGATGCGGCAGCTGCTGACCGTCCACCCCGAGGTGGAGCGCGTGGTCCCGGCGCCGCGCGAACACTGACCGCGCCTCTCGGGCGGTGCGGCCGGGACGCTCTTCCTCCTCCGGCGTCCCTCAGTGCCGGTGCCCCGCCCTCCGGTCGGACTCCCCAGGACCCCTCGCGGGCCCTGCGGAGTCCGACGGTGCGACACGGCAGAAGAGCGCTTCGATCACAGGGGGCGACTTCTCTGACCGCGTCTGACCGTTTTTGAGCGCTTACGGGGTGTGACTCGGGCCACGTAGATTGGGCGTAACGCTCGTGGGAACAGCGCGATGACCTAAGAGGTGACAGCCGAGGAGGGAATACGGACGCCGTTCACGGCGCTGTGCATTCTCCCGGCCCCCGCCCGCCCGTCGGCCCATCCCCAAGGCCGGTGGTCGGCTCCTGTCCGCTGTGGACGGGGCCGGAAGCCGTTTTCCAACGTTCCGAGAGGTTGTTCGTGTCGGCCAGCACATCCCGTACGCTCCCGCCGGAGATCGCCGAGTCCGTCTCTGTCATGGCGCTCATTGAGCGGGGAAAGGCTGAGGGGCAGATCGCCGGCGACGATGTGCGTCGGGCCTTCGAAGCTGACCAGATTCCGGCCACTCAGTGGAAGAACGTACTGCGCAGCCTCAATCAGATCCTTGAGGAAGAGGGTGTGACGCTGATGGTCAGTGCCGCAGAGCCCAAGCGCACCCGAAAGAGCGTCGCAGCGAAGAGTCCGGCCAAGCGCACCGCCACCAAGACGGTCGCGGCGAAGACGGTGACCACCAGGAAGGCCACCGCCACCACCGCAGCTCCGGCCGCTCCCGCCGCCGGTGACGGCGAGGAGTCGCCCGCCAGGAAGGCCGCCGCCAAGAAGGCCGCGCCCGCCGCCAAGAAGGCCGTCGCGAAGAAGGCGGCCCCCGCCAAGAAGACCGCCGCGAAGAAGACCACGGCCAAGAAGGACGACGCCGAGATCCTTGAGGACGAGGTCCTCGAAGAGGCACCCGGCGGCAAGGCGGGCGACGAGCCCGAGGGCACCGAGAACGCCGGCTTCGTCCTCTCCGACGAGGACGAGGACGACGCGCCGGCCCAGCAGGTCGCCGCCGCGGGCGCCACCGCCGACCCGGTCAAGGACTACCTCAAGCAGATCGGCAAGGTCCCCCTCCTCAACGCCGAGCAGGAGGTCGAGCTCGCCAAGCGCATCGAGGCGGGCCTGTTCGCCGAGGACAAGCTGTCCAACGCCGACAAGCTGGCCCCCAAGCTCAAGCGCGAGCTGGAGATCATCGCCGAGGACGGCCGCCGCGCCAAGAACCACCTGCTGGAGGCCAACCTCCGCCTCGTGGTCTCGCTGGCCAAGCGCTACACCGGCCGCGGCATGCTCTTCCTGGACCTCATCCAGGAGGGCAACCTCGGTCTGATCCGCGCGGTCGAGAAGTTCGACTACACCAAGGGCTACAAGTTCTCCACGTACGCCACCTGGTGGATTCGTCAGGCGATCACCCGCGCGATGGCCGACCAGGCCCGCACCATCCGTATCCCGGTGCACATGGTCGAGGTCATCAACAAGCTCGCGCGCGTGCAGCGCCAGATGCTCCAGGACCTGGGCCGCGAGCCCACCCCGGAGGAGCTGGCCAAGGAACTCGACATGACCCCGGAGAAGGTCATCGAGGTCCAGAAGTACGGCCGTGAGCCCATCTCGCTGCACACCCCCCTGGGTGAGGACGGCGACAGCGAGTTCGGTGACCTCATCGAGGACTCCGAGGCCGTCGTCCCGGCCGACGCCGTGAGCTTCACGCTCCTCCAGGAGCAGCTCCACTCCGTCCTCGACACCCTGTCCGAGCGCGAGGCGGGCGTCGTCTCCATGCGTTTCGGTCTCACCGACGGTCAGCCGAAGACCCTCGACGAGATCGGCAAGGTCTACGGCGTCACCCGCGAGCGCATCCGCCAGATCGAGTCCAAGACCATGTCCAAACTGCGCCACCCGTCGCGTTCGCAGGTCCTGCGCGACTACCTCGACTAGGTCTCACCTCGTACGACGACGGGGGCCCGGTTCCTTCCAGGGGAACCGGGCCCCCGTCGTCGTACGCGCGCGTGCGGTTCTTCGCGCGGGTGCGCGTCACACCACGGTCGATCACTCTGGGTTTTCGATATCCACCCCAGAGTGAGGAACGTGCATGCGCCTTCCCTTGGTCCGGGCGCTCGCCCGGCCGTTGGCCCTGGCGACCGCGCTGGTCGCCATACCGCTGATGAACGCGGCCCCGGCGGCCTCCGACACCATCGTCGTCGGCGGCTTCCCGGTCGACGTCTCCCAGAGCCCCTGGACGGTCGCGCTGTCCAGTCGTGACCGGTTCGGCGGTACGCGGTCGGGGCAGTTCTGCGGCGGGGTGGCGGTCGCGCCGACCCTGGTGCTCACGGCGGCCCACTGCGTCGGCGAGGACGTCCTCGGGGCGCCCCCGAACCGGGTGCGGGACTTCAAGGTCGTCGCGGGCCGCACGGATCTCTCGACGGACGCCGGCCGGGAGATCGCCGTACGGGACACCTGGGTGAATCCGGAGTACGACCGCTCCAGCAACTCCGGGGACTTCGCCGTCCTCACGATCGCCGATCCGCTGCCCGAGGCGTCGGTCGTCGGAGCGGCCGGGGCGGGGGACACCGCGTACGCGGCGGGGACGGAGGCCATGGTCTACGGCTGGGGCGACGTCTCCGGGTTCGGCCAGTACGCACGCGGTCTGCGGGCCGCGCGGGTGCACGTCATGTCCGACTCGCGCTGCGCGCGGGCGTACCCGGGAGGCCCCGAGGGGGGCTACGTCGCACGGACGATGCTGTGCGCCGGGGAGGCCAGGGGCGGCCCGGACGCCTGCCAGGGCGACAGCGGCGGGCCGCTGGTGGCGCAGGGCAGGCTGATCGGTCTGGTGTCCTGGGGGAGCGGCTGCGGACGGCCGGGGAGCCCGGGGGTCTATACGCGCGTCTCGGACGTTCTGAGGGTGCTCAACGGGCCCGCGGGCCACGCAAAGGCTGCCGGGCCGTCAGACGGGCGCTGAGCGGCCCTGAAGGGATACGCGTACGGGCGGCGGCCCCTGTCTCCAGGGACCGCCGCCCGTACGCCGGCCTGTGCCGGTTGTGCTGCTCGTCGTGAACGCCGAACGTCAGCGCTCATCCTCGGAGGCGGTCGCGGGAACGGCCGTCAGCCGCTCCGTCTCGTCCTGTATCTCGGCGGCGATCTTCTTGAGCTCCGGCTCGAACTTGCGGCCGTGGTGGGCGCAGAAGAGCAGTTCTCCGCCGCTCGCCAGGACAACGCGAAGGTAGGCCTGGGCGCCGCAGCGGTCGCAGCGATCGCCGGCCGTCAGCGGGCTCGCGGGGGTCAGAACAGTAGTCACGTCGCCTCTTCTCTAGCTCGACGAGCTGTCGTACCAGGGTCAACATCCAACCAGCCTCAAACGTTCCCGCTTGCGGCTTTCCCTCGAAAAAATCTTTCGAGGCGGCTGTCTGCTGCCGGTTTGGCGGCGAATGTGCCGTATTGCGTTTCTTGTGTGCTTACGGTTTCGCGCTGTCGATCATGGGGTCGGTCCTCCCGGCCGGGTTGCCGGTTCGTTCTTGAGGACGTGCCCGGAGCCTAAATGGTTCATGCCTCGAAGGGAACGTGATATGTACTTCACTCCATCGAGCGATCGAACACGCATACGACTCTGGACTAGTCTGACTCCAGACGAGGGTGGCGTGACAACGGCTCTACCTGGCCTCGGTACCCTCTTGACGGCGACCGAAGCCGCGCCCTTACCCAGAAGGGCCCCACCTGAAATTCAGCGAGGAGCGAACCGCGTGACCGCCGATACGTCCGTGCCGTCCACTGCGCTGCTGGCAGGAGCAGACCGGGACGGCTCCAACTACACCGCGCGGCATCTGCTCGTCCTCGAAGGACTAGAGGCCGTCCGCAAGCGCCCGGGTATGTACATCGGATCGACCGACAGCCGCGGTCTGATGCACTGCCTGTGGGAGATCATCGACAACTCCGTCGACGAGGCGCTGGGCGGCTTCTGCGACCACATCGACGTCGTGCTCCACGACGACGGCTCCGTGGAGGTCCGCGACAACGGCCGGGGCATCCCGGTCGACGTCGAGCCCAAGACCGGGCTGTCCGGCGTCGAGGTCGTCATGACCAAGCTCCACGCGGGCGGCAAGTTCGGTGGTGGCTCCTACGCCGCCTCCGGCGGTCTGCACGGCGTGGGCGCCTCCGTCGTCAACGCCCTCTCCGCCCGGCTGGACGTCGAGGTCGACCGCGGCGGCAACACGCACGCGATCAGCTTCCGGCGCGGCGTCCCCGGCGCCTTCGCGGCGGCCGGACCCGACGCCCGGTTCGACTCCCAGAGCGGCCTGCGCAAGACCAAGCGGGTCGCCAAGGCCCGCACCGGCACGCGCGTGCGCTACTGGGCCGACCGCCAGATCTTCCTCAAGGACGCCAAGCTCTCCCTGGAGCACCTCCACCAGCGCGCCCGCCAGACCGCGTTCCTGGTGCCCGGCCTGACCATCGTCGTCCGCGACGAACTCGGTCTCGGCGAGGGCGGCAGCAAGGGCGAGGAGTCCTTCCGCTTCGACGGCGGGATCAGCGAGTTCTGCGAGTACCTGGCCGCCGACAAGCCGGTCTGCGACATCCTCCGCTTCACCGGTCAGGGCACCTTCCGCGAGACCGTCCCGGTCCTCGACGAGCACGGCCAGATGACCCCCACCCAGGTCACCCGCGACCTCGTCGTGGATGTCGCCATGCGCTGGGGCACCGGCTACGACACGACCCTCAAGTCGTTCGTGAACATCATCGCCACCCCCAAGGGCGGCACCCATGTCGCCGGCTTCGAGCAGGCCGTCACGACCACCATGAACGAGGTCCTGCGCGCCAAGAAGCTGCTGCGCGTCGCCGAGGACGGCGTCCTCAAGGACGACGCCCTGGAGGGCCTCACCGCCGTCGTGACCGTCCGGCTCGCCGAACCCCAGTTCGAGGGCCAGACCAAGGAGGTCCTCGGCACCTCCGCGGCCCGCCGGATCGTGACCCAGGTCATCTCCAAGGAGCTCAAGGCGTTCCTGACCTCCACCAAACGGGACGTCGCCACCCAGGCGCGGATCGTCATGGAGAAGGTCGTCGCCGCCGCGCGCACGCGCGTCGCCGCCCGCCAGCACAAGGACGCCCAGCGCAGGAAGACGGCCCTGGAGTCGTCGTCCCTGCCGGCCAAGCTCGCCGACTGCCGCAGCGACGACGTCGACCGCAGCGAACTCTTCATCGTCGAGGGGGACTCCGCGCTCGGCACCGCCAAACTCGCCCGCAACTCCGAGTTCCAGGCGCTGCTGCCGATCCGCGGCAAGATCCTCAACGTCCAGAAGTCGTCCGTCACGGACATGCTGAAGAACGCCGAGTGCGGCGCGATCATCCAGGTCATAGGAGCGGGGTCCGGCCGGACCTTCGACCTCGAAGCCGCTCGCTACGGCAAGATCATCATGATGACCGACGCCGATGTGGACGGCTCCCACATCCGCTGCCTGCTGCTGACCCTGTTCCAGCGGTACATGCGGCCCATGGTCGAGGCCGGCCGGGTCTTCGCCGCGGTGCCACCGCTGCACCGCATCGAACTTGTCCAGCCCAGGAAGGGGCAGGACAAGTACGTCTACACGTACTCGGACCGTGAACTGCGCGACAAGCTCATGGAGTTCCAGACCAAGGGCGTGCGGTACAAGGACTCCATCCAGCGGTACAAGGGTCTCGGCGAGATGGACGCGGATCAGTTGGCCGAGACGACGATGGACCCCCGGCACCGGACGCTGCGGCGGATCAACCTCTCCGATCTGGAGGCGGCGGAGCAGGTGTTCGATCTGTTGATGGGCAATGACGTGGCGCCGCGCAAGGAGTTCATCTCCAGCTCGGCGGCTACGTTGGACCGGTCGCGGATCGACGCGTAGCCGCTGCGCTCGGCCTGGGCCGGGGCGGTTCGTGGTGGGGGGTTCGCTCGGAATCGGGGTGCGGGTGGTGCGTGGCCGGTCGCGCAGTTCCCCGCGCCCCTGAAGCGGCCCTGCGGGCGCTTCCCGCAAGGGCTTCCTGTGCCGTCTTCTCCACCCCTGGGTGGAGAAGACGGGGGCCGGGAGATCCACCCTTGATCCACCCTGGCGCCGATCTGCTGGAGGGCTGGTTTCCGTAGGTTCGGAGGGGTCGGCGGCGAGTGTCGTCGGGATCTTCTTCCGCTCACGGAGGCTGGGATGGCCGGGGTCGTCAACGCGTTGGTGACAGTGGCGGTTGTCGCCCTGGTCGTCGGGCGGCAGTTCAGGGCGGCGCCGGTCGATGCGGGGCGGCGGTGGTGGCTGGTTCCCGCGGTGCTGGCCGTCATGGCGTTGCGGGAGCCGGGGTTGCTGGACGCCGGGCACCGGGCCGCTTCGGCGGTGCTGCTCGGGGCGGAGGTGCTGGTCGGGGTGGTGACCGGGGCCGGGTGGGGGTGGACGACCCGGATGTGGGTCGCCGAGGACGGCGTCGTGTGGCGCAAGAGCGGCAGGGCCGGCGCCGGGGTGTGGGGGATCGGGGTCCTGCTGCGGGTGGGGCTCTTCGGGATCGGGGCCGCGATCGGTGTCCATCAGAGCAGCTCCGCCCTGATGCTGTCCCTGGCGGCCACGCTGCTGGTGCGCTCCGGGGTCGTGGCCTGGCGGGCGCAGGGGATCGACCGGCCCCTTGCCGGACCCGTCGCGCCGTACGGTGACGAGGTGCCCCGGTACCGCACGAAGGAGCGCGTGTGACCGAGAACCCCTGGCTGCGCTGGCCGTCCCGGGAGGCCCTCGACCACAAGGCGCCCTCGCCGGTCAGGCGCTCACTGGGTCGGCTGCTGCGGCTCCTGCTGATCGGCATCGTCCTGTGGAGCGCCTTCAGCGGGCCGCACGCGCACGGCTGGCGGCTGGCGGCCGGAGGGGCGATCGTCCTCGTCGCCGCGGGGGCGGCACGGGGGTTCTTCGCGGTGACGCTCGCCCACCGGCTGGTGCCCTCGCTCCTGCTGCTGACGCTCCTGCTGGGGCTCGCCGTCACGGCCGAGGCGCTGGGCTTCGGCTCACCGGCCGTCGTCCTGTGGTGCGGCTGCGCCGTCGTGGCGCTGGAGCGGCTCCCGATGGGCGCCGCGCTGCCCTTCGCCTCGGTCGCCCTGAGCGCGTTCGCCGTCGTCAACGAGGACATGTGGCTGACCACCGCGGCCACGCTCGGCGCGCTGGCCCTGGCGGGCTACACGCTGCGCCTGGACGCCGAGGCCCGCGGCAACTCAGTGCGGCTGCTCGCCCAGGAGCGGGCCGCGCGGGCGGCGGAGGCGGAGTCGGCCGCGCTGACCGAGCGGGCCCGTATCTCCCGCGAGATCCACGACGTCCTGGCACACAGCCTCTCCGCCCAGCTCGTGCACCTGGAGGCGGCCCGCCTGCTCATCGAGCGCGACGCCGACCGGCAGCAGATCCTCGACCGGGTGGTGGCGGCCCGCGCCATGGCCCGCGACGGCCTCGAAGAGACCCGCCAGGCCCTCTCCGCCCTGCGCGGCGACCTCACCCCGCTGGAGGACTTCCTGACGGGCCTGGTCCGTCAGGCGGACGGCGCGGAGATCACCGTACGGGGTGAACGCAGACCGCTGTCGGCCGAGGCGTCCCAGGCCGTGCGCAGGGTCGCGCAGGAGGCGCTCACGAACGTCCGCAAGCACGCCCCGGGCGCCAGGGTCAGCCTCCGGCTGGAGTACGGGCCCGGTGAAGTGACCCTCGACGTGCGGGACTCGGGCGGTCCGCCGGGGGAACTCGCTGGCGCGGGAGGCGGATACGGTCTCCTGGGCATGCGCGAGCGTGCCGAACTGCTGGGCGGCTCGCTGGAGGCGGGGCCGGACGAGGAGGGGTTCGCGGTGAGGCTGAGGGTGCCGGTATGACGGAACAGGAGCGCACGGCGCCCGCCCGGGTGCTGGTGGCGGACGACCAGACCGTCGTCCGGGAGGGGATCGTGATGCTGCTGGGGCTGCTGCCCGAGGTGGAGGTGGTGGGCGCGGCGGTGGACGGCGAGGACGCGGTGCGGCTGGTCGCCGAACTCGCCCCGGACGTCGTCCTGATGGACCTGCGCATGCCCCGCTGCGACGGCGTCGAGGCGACCCGGCGGATCAGGGCCGGCCATCCCGGCACACAGGTCGTGGTCCTCACGACGTTCGCGGACGACGAGTCCCTGTTCCCGGCGCTCGCCGCGGGCGCCCGCGGCTACCTCACGAAGGACGCCGGCGGCGAGGAGATCGTCCGGGCCGTGCGCAGCGTCCTGTCGGGGGACGCGGGACTGTCGCCGGGCATCCAACGGCGGCTGCTGGAACGGCTGTCGGAGCCCGCGCCGGAACCGGTCGGCCCGGCGGGCCCGCCGGACGGGTTGACGGCGCGTGAGACCGAGGTGGTGATCCTTATCGCGGACGGCCTCAGCAACCAGGAGATCTCCCGCAGACTCCACGTCTCCACGACGACGGTGAAGACCCACATCAACAACCTGTTCGCCAAGGCAGGGCTCAAGGACCGCGCGCAGGCGGTGAGTTACGCATACAGAAAGGGGTTGGTAAAACCACCAAAATCGGAAATGGGATAAGTCGGCCCATTGTCGCTTGATGGGGTGAAGAATGCGGGAAAGAGAGTAGGGGATCTTCCCGTTCTGTCCATCATTGGGTATGCAGTTGAGCAACGACCGTGCCCGCAGTGGCGGGGGCGGTCCCGAGAGAGCACGCGAGCACCAAGAGGTGCGGACCCCGGTCCCCGAAGAACCGGCGGGCGTGCGGTATGACGATCCTTGGTACGACGCCCTGGCCCCGGACTGGTCCGGAGCCGAACCGGCGCCCGCGCCCGCGCCGGTGGTCCCAGCGCCCCGTGAGGAGTCCACCCGCGACGCGATGGCGGAGGTCTACCTCGCCGTCCAGCGCAGCGCCGCCTTCCAGGAAGTACGCAGCCGCTACCGGCGGTTCGTGGTCCCGGCGGGCATCGGCTTCTTCCTCTGGTACGTGGCGTACGTCATCGCGGCGACCACCGCGCCCGGGTTCATGGCCCGGCCCGTCGTGGGCGCCGTCAACGTGGCACTTGTCGCCGGTCTGGGACAGTTCCTCACTACCTTCCTCGTGGCCTGGGCCTACGCCCGGCACGCCCGGCTGCGCAGGGACCGGGCCGCCCTCGACCTGCGCTGGGACACCCAGGAACTGACGCGCGGTGTGAAGGGCGGCAAGCCGTGAGCGGTACCCATCAGACCCTGGCCCTCGTGCTGTTCAGCGTGTTCATCGCCGTCACGCTGGGCATCACGACCTGGGTCAGCCGAAACCGGCACGGCTCGGCGGAGGAGTTCTACGCCGGCGGGCGGCTGTTCTCCCCGATGGAGAACGGCTTCGCCATCGCGGGCGACTACATGTCGGCCGCCTCGTTCCTCGGCATCTCCGGCCTGATCGCGCTGTTCGGCTACGACGGCCTGCTCTACTCGGTCGGCTTCCTCGTCGCCTGGCTGGTCGTCCTGCTCCTCATCGCCGAACTCGTGCGCAACTGCGGGCGGTTCACGCTCGCGGACGTCGTCGCGGCGCGGATGAGCGAGCGGCCGGTGCGCATCGCGGCGGGCGCCTCCTCCGTCATCGTGTCCATCTTCTACCTCGTCGCGCAGATGGTCGGCGCGGGCAGCCTGGTCGCCCTGCTGCTGGGCCGCAGCGGTGCGGCGGCCCAGGTGTGGACGGTCATCGGCGTCGGCGCGCTCATGGTCATCTACGTGTCACTGGGAGGCATGCGGGCCACCACCTGGATTCAGATCGTGAAGGCGGTCCTGCTGCTGGGCGGCACGATCGCGCTGACCGTCCTCGTCCTCGTCCGCTTCCACGGCGACTTCGACCGGCTGCTGCTCACCGCGGCCGAACGCAGCGGCCACGGCATCGACTTCCTGGCCCCCGGCCTGAAGTACGGCGCGGACTGGACCTCGCGCTTCGACTTCATGAGCCTCGGCCTCGCCCTCGTGCTGGGCACGGCCGGCCTGCCGCACATCCTGTCCCGCTTCTACACCGTGCCCACCGCGCGGGCGGCCCGCCGCTCGGTGGTCTGGTCGATCGGCCTGATCGGCAGCTTCTACCTGATGACGATCGTGCTGGGCTTCGGCGCCGCCGCGATCGTCGGGCCGGACGCCGTGCGCCAGTCCAACGCGGCCGGCAACACCGCCGTCCCGCTGCTCGCCCTCGACCTCGGGGGCGGCGCGCAGACCATGGGCGGCGCGGTGCTGTTCGCGATCGTCGCCGCGGTCGCCTTCGCCACGATCCTCGCGGTGGTCGCCGGCATCACGCTCGCCTCCTCGGCGTCCGTGGCCCACGACCTGTACGCGTCGCTGCGCCGCAAGCACGCCAAGCAGCGCAGCGAGGTCACGGTCGCGCGGGTCGCGGCCGTCGGCATCGGCATCGTCGCGATCGCGCTCGGCATCCTGGCGCGCGACCTCAACGTCGCGTTCCTCGTCGGCCTCGCCTTCGCCGTCGCCGCGTCCGCGAACCTGCCGGTGCTGCTCTACTCCCTGTTCTGGCGCAACTTCACCACCCGGGGCGCGGTCTGGGCGGTCTACGGAGGACTGATCCCGGCGCTCGTGCTCGTCGTGCTGTCGCCGGTCGTCTCGGGCAGCCCCCAGTCGCTCATCCCCGGTGCCGACTTCCAGTTTTTCCCGCTCCAGAACCCCGGCATCGTCTCGATCCCGCTGGGCTTCCTCGCGGGCTGGCTCGGCACGGTCACTTCGTCCGAGGAGCCCGACGAGGCGCGGCACGCGGAGACGGAGGTGCGTTCGCTGACAGGAGCGGGAGCCGTGTAGGGGCGGCGCCGGGGCTTGGGTCATGGCGCGGCCCAGGCACGGCGCTGCTTCGGACGGGCGAGTCGTCCGTACAGATGGACGACATTGACGACCCGTCCGGAAGTTGCTCCATGCATCCATCAAGGTGCCCGGTACTCATCACGACATGCGGTACTCATCAAGACGCTCAACGAAACCGTGCTCTCAGGCGCGGGTCGCCCACACGTAACGGTGTTCCGGGCGGCCCGCGTCGCCGTACTTGAGGGTCAGACGGGCCCGGCCGGTGCGTTCGAGGAGCTTCAGATAGCGCTGGGCGGTCTGGCGGCTCACGCCCGTGCGATCGGCGATCTCCTGCGCGGACAGCGGGCCGTCGGCGTGCATCAGGGACTGGCGGACCAGTTCGGCGGTCGTGGGGGAGTGCCCTTTGGGCAGGCCGGGTTCCGAAGGCGCCGACAGCGCGCCGAACATACGGTCCACGTCGGCCTGTTCGGCCTCGCCGCCGACGTCCAGAGCGCGGCGCAGCTCGCCGTACGCCTCCAGTTTCGCGCGCAGGCCCGCGAAGGCGAACGGCTTGACCAAGTACTGGAGCGCGCCGTGCCGCATCGCGGAGCGGACCGTCTCGACGTCCCGCGCGGCCGTCACCATGACGACGTCCGCCTGATGACCGCGACGGCGCATCTCCTGGACGGCGTCGATGCCCGTACCGTCGGGCAGGTAGTGGTCCATCAGGACGAGGTCCACCCGGGGCAGCGTCTCCAGCAGACGCAGTGCCTCGGCCGCGCTGTGCGCCTGCCCGGCGACCCGGAAGCCCGGCACCTTCTCCACGTAGGCGGCGTTCACACGGGCGACCCGCGTGTCGTCGTCCACGACCAGGACCTCGATCATCGCGCCTCCTCCTCGACGGCACGCGCGCCGGCGGCCGGTACGGCCGTCCGGGCACCCTCGGACAGCGCGTCGGGCAGGATCACGGTGAACTCCGCGCCACCGCCCTCGGCCTCCCCCACCCGAGCCCCGCCGCCCTGCCGCTCGGCGAGCCGGCGCACCAGGGAGAGCCCGATGCCGCGCCGGCCGTGAGCGGGCGGCTTCTTGGTGGACCACCCCTCGGTGAACACCGACTCCCGGTGCTCCGCCGGGATTCCGGGACCGGTGTCACGCACCCTCAGGACGGCGGTACGCCCCTCGGCGCGCAACTCGACCTCCACGCGCGCGTGCGTCGTGCCCGCGACGGCGTCCAGCGCGTTGTCGACCAGGTTCCCCACGATCGTCACCAGCCCCCTCGGGTCGACCAGCCGGTCCGGGAGCCGCGTGGCGTCGGACAGCCCCAGGGCGACACCGCGCTCCGCCGCGACCGTCGCCTTGCCGACCAGCAGCGCCGCCAGCAGCGGGTCCCGGATCTTCTCGGCGACCTCCTCCGCGGTGGCCCGGTGGTCGCCGACCACCTCGCCGACGAACTCCACGGCCTCCTCGTACATCTCCAGCTCCAGCAGCCCGAGAAGGGTGTGCATCCGGTTGGCGTGTTCGTGGTCCTGCGCGCGGAGGGCGTCGATCAGCCCGCGCGTGGAGTCGAGTTCCCGGCCGAGCTGCTCCAGCTCGGTGCGGTCGCGCAGGGTGGCGACGGCGCCGCCGTCGTCCGTCGGCATGCGATTGGTCACCAGGACGCGCGGGCCGCGCACGGTGAGCAGGTCCGTACCGCTCACCCGGCCCGCCAGGACGTCGGCCGTACGGCCCGTGCCGAGCGCCTCGTCGGGGGAGCGGCCCACGGCCTCGTCGCCGACGCCCAGCAGGCGCTGCGCCTCGTCGTTCAGGAGCCGGACGCGGCCCTCGCGGTCCAGCGCGACGACGCCCTCCCGGATGCCGTGCAGCATCGCCTCACGCTCCGCGAGCAGCGCCGAGATGTCCGAGAAGGCCAGGTCACGGGTCTGGCGGTAGACCCGGCGCGAGATCAGCCAGGCCGCCAGCGCGCCCACCGCGAGCGCGCCGCCCGCGTAGGCGAACAGGCCCGGGATCGCGTGGATCAGCCGGGCGCGGACGCTGTCGTACTCGATGCCGACCGAGACCGCCCCGACGATCCGTCCTTCCGCGTCCCGCAGCGGCACCTTGCCGCGTGCCGAGCGGCCCAGCGTGCCGTCGTCGATCTCCATCACCGCCTCGCCCGCCAGCGCCTTGTGGGGGTCCGTCGAGACGACCCCGCCGATCTGGGCCGGGTCGCGGTGCGACCAGCGGACCCCGGCCCTGTTCATCACGACGACGTACTCGGCGCCGCTCGCCCGCCGAATCCGCTCCGCCTCCCGCTGCACCGGGCCGTCCACCGACGGTGTGCTGTTCTTCAGGTCCTCGGCCAGTTGCGGCATCGCCGCGGTCGTCTGCGCGATCGCCAGTGCGCGGCGCATCGCCTGGTCGTCCAGCTGGTTGCTCAGGGGGGCGAGGAACAGGCCCGTCGCGAGCACCACCACGCCTGCCGCGATCGACAGCTGCATGAGCAGGATCTGCGAGAAGGCGCGCCGGGGGAGGCCGAGGCGCAGGCGGCGGGCGGGGGGAGCGGGGCGCATACCTTGACGGTACGTGGCGGGGGAGGGGGTGCCGTAGGGGTGTGGCGTGGATCTCTTGACCAGGTGGACCAGGTGGACCAGGCGATCAACCGTTGACCTCAGCTCGCCAGCGCGGCCCCCGCCGTCGCCAGCTCCCGCACCTCCACGACGTCCATCCGCGCGGGGGTCCCCAGGACAGACGCCCCGCAGCTCTCCGGGCGGGCCGGCAGCGGGTTGCTCTGGGCGACGACGACCTGCCAGCGCCGGCCGTCCGTATGGGCCACGGTGACCTCCCAGCGCGGCGCCTCGCCCGCGGTGCGGACGACACCCAGCGCCTCGGCGGCGTACTCGTGGACGGCCGTACGGACCGCGAGCTCGGCGGCCTGGCCGGGCCGCTCCCAGGCGGAGCACCCGCGGCACCCGTCGACCACGATCCGGCCCTCCTGGGCGGCGTGGAGGACGTTCTTGACGGTGTGGGCCTCCGCGCGGCCGTACGCGTAGCCGTAGGGCAGGACGAGCACCGTGGGGGAGAAGCGATGACCACCCAGATGGGTGACCTCCCAGACGCCCGGTACGTCGGAGGCGGTCAGTTCGGCGGCGAGGGGGCGGCCGAGGAGGGCGCAGCAGCGGTCGCGCTTGCCGTTCGTGCACACCAGGGCGAGCGGGTCACCCGTGTGGGCGCGCGCGCCGAGGACGGTGTCGAACGTGCGGTGGTCGCCCCGGCCCAGGGCGGCGAGGTCGAGGTCCAGCAGCCGTTCGGGGTCCTGGGTGGCGGCGCTGCGCAGCCACACCCCGCCGGGCACGGTGTGGGCGGCGAAGACCTGGCGCAGGGGAGGGGTGCCGAAGTCGGCGTGGCGGCCGGGGCGCCGGATGAGCGCGACGCGGACGCCGGTGCCCTGGGCGGCCTTCTCCAGGGCGCGGCCGAGCCGCCGGTCCAGGTGGCTCTCGGTGAGCGCCTTGGCGCCCCAGGGGCCCGGCTGTTCCAGCAGGAGCCAGGTCGTCGCCGTGGCCGCGGTCCCGGAAACGGGCTCGTCGAGATCCCGCGCGACAGTCGTGCACGTACTCACAGAGGTGAGCCTAACCTGACTTGGCGCAGGGTGACTTGTCGACGGCGGTGTGTCCCGATCCGCGAAGTTTTCCGAGGGTGGCGCGGCTCGGGCTCCTACGCAGAGTGTCCGTTCGGTGCGTGTCCGTGGTCCCCGGGGAGCGGTCGAGGCGGTCGGGGGCCCACGTAGAGGCCGCTGGGGCGCATCCGAAGGGGGCGTTCGCCGTACTCCTCCAAGGCGTGCGCGATCCAGCCCGCCGTACGGGCGACGGCGAAGATCGCCTCGCCCGCCGCGGGGGCCATGCCGAAGGACTGGGTCAGGACGGCGAGGGCGAGGTCGACGTTGGCGTGCAGGGGGGTGTGGCGGGCGGTGGTGGCCACGACGTCCTGGGCCGCCGAGAGCGCCGGGAGCGCCTGGGGGATCTCCGCCAGGAGGGTGAACAGGGCACGCGCGCGTGGGTCCTCGCCGGGATAGAGCCGGTGGCCCAGTCCTGGGACGCGTCGGCCCGCCCGCAGCTCCTCGGCGATCACCGGGGCCGCGTCGCCCTGTTCGAGGACCTCGTCCAGCAGGCGGTGGGCGAGTCCGCTGGCCGCGCCGTGCAGCGGGCCCTCGACGACGCCCAGGCCCGCGGAGACGGCCGCGTACGCGTGCGCGCGGGCCGACGCGGCGACCCGGACGGCGAGCGTCGAGGCGGCGAGGTCGTGGTCGGCGAGCAGGCCGAGCGCCGTGTCCAGGGCGTTCAGCGCCGCCTCGGTGGGCGTGCGCGGGCTCAGCCGGGCCCACAGGCGCCGGGCCAGCGGGCCCTCGTCGCGGTGGCCGGGGTGCTGCGGGGGGAGGGCGGCCACCAGGGTCGGGATCAGGGTTCTGCCGGTGCCGACGACGGCCTGCTCGGACAGGTCGAAGCGCAGGGGGTCGACGACGGCCGACGCGACGGCCGCGGCCCTCAGCCGGTCGGCGGGGCCGGAGTGCTCCGGCAGCGCGCGGGCCGCCCGGCGGGCCGCCTTGAGGGACGCCTCCGGCGCGGTGAACGTCGCTCCCGCGCGCAGTTCACCCGTCCACAGCCACTCCGCGACCTCCTCGTAGGAGTGCGCGCCGGCCAGCTCGACCGCGTCGACGCCGCGGAAGAAGTACCGGTCGTCGGCGATGTACGTGAGGCGCGTGCGGACCGCGGGCTCGGTTCCGGTGCCGGGGCTCGCGGCGCTCTCCCGTCTGTTGCGGCGCGCGAGGGAGTCCACCTCGGCGGCGTCGAACGTGCTGCTCCGGCTGCCGGGTACGCGGCGGCTGCTGAGCTGGCCGCGGCTGACGTACGCGTACACCGTCTCGGGCTTCACGCCCAGCAGTTCGGCGGCCTCCTTGGTGCTCAGACGGCGTTCGGGGTGGCCGGGGGCGGGTTCCAGGTCGCGCATGGGGGTCACCGTATCCGGATGGAGTACACGTTGATTGGATCAATGTTGACAGTCATTTAGTCAATGATGGACAGTCTAATCAAGTTCAAGGAGGGAAATCATGTCTGTCAACAGGTCCACCCCGTCCTTCGTCGACGTCCCGCGCGGACTCGCCGGCGTCGTCGTCACCGACACCCGGGTCGGCGACGTGCGTGGCACCGAGGGCTTCTATCACTACCGGCAGTACTCCGCCGTCGACCTCGCGCAGACCCGCTCCTTCGAGGACGTCTGGCACCTCCTGGTCCACGGCGAACTCCCCGACCCCGTACAGGCGTCCGCCTTCGCCGCCGAGACGGCCGCCCTGCGAGCGCTGCCGGCCGAGGTGAAAGCGGCCCTTCCCCTCGTCGCCGCGTCGGGCGCGGGCGGCGCCGGACCGCTCGCGGGGATGCGGACGGCGCTGTCGCTGCTGGGTGCGGTCAAGGGGTTCCGGCCGGTGTACGACACGGACGCCGGGCAGCGGCGTACCGACACGCTCGTGGCCGCGGCGGCCGTGCCCACGCTGCTCACCGCGCTGTACCGGCTGGGGAAGGGGCTCGAACCGGTCGAGCCGCGGCGGGATCTGTCGTACGCCGCGAACTACCTGTACATGTTGACCGGTACCGAACCCGATCAATATAAAGCGCGGGCCGTCGAGCAGTACTTGATCTCGACCATCGACCACGGCTTCAACGCGTCAACATTCACCGCGCGCGTCATCGCGTCAACAGGTGCGGACGTCGCCGCCTGCCTCGTCGGCGCCGTCGGTGCGCTCTCCGGCCCGCTGCACGGCGGAGCGCCCAGCCGTGCCCTCGACACCCTCGACGCGATCGGCACCCCCGACCGCATTGATCCCTGGATTCGGAAACATGTACAGGCGGGCGACCGCATCATGGGATTCGGTCACGCCGTCTACCGCACCGAGGACCCTCGCTCCCGGATGCTCCGCGAGATCGCCCAGCGCTTCGGCGGCCCGCGCGTCACCTTCGCGGTCGAGGTGGAACGCCAGGTCGAGGCGATCCTCGCCGAACTCAAACCCGGCCGCGAGCTCCACACCAACGTCGAGTTCTACGCGGGCGTCGTCATGGAACTCTGCGGCCTCCCCCGCGAGATGTTCACCCCGACCTTCGCCTCCGCCCGCGTCGTCGGCTGGAGCGCGAACATCCTGGAACAGTCCCAGGACCCGAAGATCATCCGCCCGGCGGCCCGGTACGTGGGGCCGGAGGCGCCGGTGGCGGTGCCGGTCCTGCCCTGAACCGGGCCGCGCCCCGCCGAGCCCGGAGCCGGACGCTGCCGGGCCGAACCGTCCTCAGGCCGGTGGCGCCCCGTCCTCGCCGTCCATGAGCTCACGCAGAGCCTGATCGAAGCACCGGAAGAAACGCCCTTCCGGGCTGTCGGGAGAAAGGGCCTGCTTCGCCTCCCGGGAGAGAATCCAGTACTGCTGGAAAACCGGACTCCGGAGCAGTCGACGAGCGTGGACGATGATTTCCGAGTCCGGTATTTCGCCCCATTCGTGATGGAGTAGAAGCTGACTGTAGGTGAGATTGGCGAAGAGGAGCTGCCGTACGGTGTCCGGGTCCTGTCCCGGCCAGTCGTTCCAGACTTCGGCGAGCACAGGATCGTTCATCTGCATCTGGGTGAGCTGGACGTGCAGTCCCCGTAGATCGGCTGCCGCACTCCTGCGTAATTCCTCGCGGGACGCGATGAGTTCCAGCCTTTGGAGGGAGAGTTCTTCGCGCTGCATACGCAGTTCACGTTGCTGGAAGAAAAGTGTGACGACGAGGAGGAGTACGGCGATGCCTGAGAAGACGGCGCTGACCGCCCCGAAGTAGTCACCCAGCGCACTGCGCCGCGCGGCGGCCTGGAAGCCGCCGTTGACCTCCTCCACACCGTCCAGGAGCCAGCCGCTGACCACGATCGACATGACGCCCACGAGGGCGGTGCCGACGGTGGCCAGGGCGAACCAGATGACGGACCTTCTTGCCGAGTGCCACACGGATTCCGGTGCCAAGAAGCCCTCCCCGAGGTCGCCCAAGAGGCTTCCCCGGCGGGGAGGAGGGAAACGGCGTCGAGGGGAATGCGGGGTGGCGCATCAAGTCCCCGAGGGATAGTTCACTCGATATCCGGAATATCTTTCTTGGCGCGCAGAAGGGTCTCGCGAGTGATGATCACGATCCGTTCGTATTCGGCGCGCGACGCATCACCGGGAAGGAGAGGGTCGAGTTCGGATGTGGCCTCCCGTCCGATGACGGCGAAGCTCCCGTCCGAAAGCTCGAAGATATCGGGGCAGGACTGGCCGGCGGCGCTGCCCCGCTCCCGAGGGGGAACTCCCATACGTCGCACGATCTTCACAGGGACATACCAACCTTATGCTCGGAGAAAAAAAGACATCGGCCTCCGAGCGCGGTGGTCTCCGGGCGGGCGTGTGCGGCGGAGCGGTCCGTCTCCGATCGCAGGGGTGTTTCGTCGGAGTGCCCGGATGGGGCCAGCGACAAGATATCCAGTCACTGGCTCGTGGCGGGCGGACTTGGTGTCGTGAAGTCGAGTGAAGTTGACAGCCGGTCAGAGCGATTCCTCCGGAGGGTTCCCCACCACCCACCACTCGTCGGTGTCCGCGCTGTCGAGATCCTGGACCAGCTCGTCCATCATGCGCCCCAGCACGGCCTCCTCGGACGCGCTGGGCAGGCTCTTGCGATGCGGACGGGTGGCTTCCCAGTACTCGCGGAAGATCTGGTTCTGGCAGATGATCCGCAGATGACCGTAGAGCTCCGCCTTGGTCATGGCGCCGATCCGGTAGTAGTACAGGGCGTTCACGTACAGAGCGTTGGCGAAGAGGAACTGTCGCTGCTTCTGCGGATCGACGACGGACTCGTAGGTGTCGAGCACAGCTGCCAGGGCGGGATCGTCCATGGCCTTGCAGAGCAGATCGAAGTGGAGCCGGTGCTGCTCGGTGAGCGCGGCGCGTCGTCGGTGTCGTGCGACCGCCCTGAGCGCGGTCGTGAGACTCGTCTGTGCGGCTGAGCCCAACCCCCGTATCCCAAATTTCTGTGTGGCCATGTCAACCCCCGGTCCAGGCGGCCGTGCGCCGGTCGTCGGGGTGCGGGTGTGGTGACGGGGACCGGCGAAGCGGTGGGCGGCGCGTGCCGTCTCCCAGAGTGCCGAGCGGCTCTGATCGGCGGGGAGGCGGAGAGGAGGCGCACGGAAGGAAGCGAGGGTCGCACACCCCGGCGCCTTGCCTCACGTCTGCCCCGGACATGCTGACGACAATCGCTCACTTCGCGGCGATTCTTCCGGCTCGTATCCTGAGGTCGCAGACATTCCACGGCCGTGCTCCGGAGCGTGAACCGGCGCACGCGCAGGCGCGAAAGAGGTCGTACGTGGCGCAGGGCCGCACCCCGCAGGACTCCCCGCAGCACACCCCCCGGCAGATCCCCGTCGTCGTCCTCGCCGGATTCCTCGGCTCCGGCAAGACGACCCTGCTCAACCACCTGCTGCACCGCAGCGGAGGCAGCCGGATCGGCGCGATCGTCAACGACTTCGGGGCGATCGAGATCGACGCCATGGCCGTCGCCGGCGCCCTCGGCGACTCCACCGTCTCCCTCGGCAACGGCTGCCTGTGCTGCGCCGTCGACGCGAGCGAACTGGACTCCTACCTGGAGCGCCTGGCCGCGCCCGCCGTCGGGGTCGACGTCATCGTCATCGAGGCGAGCGGCCTCGCCGAACCCGGTGAACTCGTCCGGATGATCCTCGCGAGCGAACACCCCGCGATCGAGTACGGCGGACTCGTCGAGGTCGTCGACGCCGCCGAGTTCGACGTCACCCGCGCCAAACACCCCGAGATCGACCGGCACATCGGCCTCGCCGACCTCGTCGTCGTCAACAAGGTGGACCGCGCGCACGACGGGGAACGTGTGCTCGGGCTCGTTCGTTCACTGGCCGGGAGCGCCGCCGTCGTACCCGCCCGCTACGGCCGTGTCGACCCGGAGTTCCTCTTCGACTGCCGGCCCGGCGAGGAGCGGATCGGGCAGCTCTCCTTCGACGACCTGCACCGGCACGACGACCCGCACGGTCACGACGGCGGGCACGACAGCGGGGATGACGGCGGTCACGACGGTGGGCACAGCCACGCCGACCACCTCCACGCCGCCTACGACAGCCTCTCCTTCACCGCGACCGCCCCGCTCGACCCGCGCCGCCTGATGGCCTTCCTGGACGGCCGTTCCGAAGGGCTGTACCGCATCAAGGGATATGTCGACTTCGGGCCCGGCGACCCCCTCAACCGCTACTCCGTGCACGCGGTCGGACGGTTCCTCAGGTTCGTCCCGGAGCCCTGGGGCGAGGACGAGGAACGGCGTACGCAGCTCGTCCTGATCGGCACCGGGATCGACCGGGAGGCGCTCGACAAACAGCTCCACGCGTGCGTGCAGGACGCCCCACAGGCCGACGAGCGCGGCATGTGGGGCGTCCTGAGGTACGTACGCGACCCGGAGGCCGAGGAGGAGCCTCCCGGGGACCTCACCGAAGAGGCCCCCGAGGAGCTGCCCGGCGAGGACTAGGCCGTGTCTTTCGGATCAGCCCTGGGCGCGGGGTGTGGCACACGCATCTGCCGCGTTGTCGTCGGTCGCCATGGCTCCGCCATGACTCCCTCCTCCGCCTTGCAGTTGCACGCACCACACCCCGCTCACCGGCGTCACGAAGGCACCGCCTCTTGAGGCGGACCGATCCGAAAGACACGGCCTAGAACGGCCCCGCGACCACCGCCACCGTCTTCGGCAGCGACACCCCCGACCCGTCCCGGCGCGGATCGATCTCCGGCAGTTCGGCGGGCATCCCGTTCTTCTGCGCGGCCCGCGCGGGGACGGCGCCCGCCCAGCCGACCGAGAGGCAGTCCTCGCCCTTCAGGAACCGCTGGCAGCGCACGCCGCCGGTCGCGCGCCCCTTGCGCGGGTACTGGTCGAACGGGGTCAGCTTGGCCGTCGTCTGGACGGAGTCGTCCAGCGTGCCGCGCGAGCCCGCGACGGTGAACACCATGGCGTCCGCCGCCGGGTCGACCGCGGTGAACGAGATGACCTTCGCGCCGTCCGTCAGCTTGATGCCCGCCATACCGCCCGCCGGACGGCCCTGCGGACGCACCTGGGACGCCTGGTAACGCAGCAACTGGGCGTCGTCCGTGATGAAGACGAGGTCCTCCTCGCCGGTGCGCAGCTCCACCGCGCCGACGATCCGGTCGCCCTCCTTGAGGGTGATGACCTCCAGCTCCTCCTTGTTGGACGGGTAGTCCGGCACCACACGCTTGACGACGCCCTGTTCGGTGCCGAGCGCGAGGCCCGGTGACGACTCGTCCAGCGTCATCAGGCAGACCAGCGTCTCGCCGTCCGTCAGCGACACGAACTCCGACACCGGGGCGCCGCCGGAGAGGTTGGGCGCGGCGGCCGTGTCCGGCAACTGGGGCAGGTCGACGACGTTGATCCGCAGGAGCCGACCCTCCGAGGTCACCACCCCGATCTCGCCGCGCGCCGTCGCGGGCACCGCGGAGACGATCACGTCGTGCTTCGCGCGCGGGGCGCCGTCCTCCGCCGCGAAGGGCTCGCCGTTCGCCGTACGGGCCAGCAGCCCCGTCGACGACAGGAGCACCCGGCACGGGTCGTCCGCCACCTGGAGCGGCACGGCGGACGCGGTGGCGCCGGACGACTCCAGCAGGACCGTACGCCGCTCGGTGCCGAACTTCTTGGCGACCGCGGCCAGTTCCGTCGAGACGAGCTTGCGCAGCTCCGCGTCCGACTCCAGGATGCGGGTCAGCTCGGCGATCTCCGCGATCAGCCGCTCCTTCTCCGACTCCAGCTCGATCCGGTCGAACCGGGTGAGCCGGCGCAACGGGGTGTCCAGGATGTACTGCGTCTGGATCTCCGACAGGGAGAAGCGCTCCATCAGGCGCTCCTTCGCCTGCGCGCTGTTGTCGCTGGAGCGGATCAGCCGGATGACCTCGTCGATGTCGACGAGGGCCGTGAGCAGGCCCTCCACCAGGTGCAGCCGGTCACGGCGCTTGCCGCGCCGGAACTCGCTGCGGCGGCGCACGACGGTGAAACGGTGGTCCAGATAGACCTCGAGGAGCTCCTTGAGGCCCAGCGTCAGCGGCTGGCCGTCGACCAGGGCGACGTTGTTGATGCCGAACGACTCTTCCATCGGAGTCAGCTTGTAGAGCTGCTCCAGGACGGCCTCCGGGACGAAGCCGTTCTTGATCTCGATGACCAGCCGCAGGCCGTGCGCCCGGTCGGTGAGGTCCTTGACGTCGGCGATGCCCTGGATCTTCTTCGAGCCGACCAGGTCCTTGATCTTGGCGATGACCTTCTCGGGGCCGACGGCGAAGGGCAGTTCGGTGATGACGAGGCCCTTGCGGCGGGCCGTCACGGTCTCGACCGCGACCGTCGCCCGGATCTTGAACGTGCCCCGGCCCGATTCGTACGCGTCCCGGACGCCGTCCAGGCCGACGATCCGGCCGCCCGTCGGCAGGTCGGGGCCCGGGACGAACTTCATCAGGGCGTCGAGGTCCGCGTTCGGATAGCGGATCAGATGCCGGGCGGCGGCCACGACTTCGCCCAGGTTGTGCGGCGGCATGTTCGTCGCCATGCCGACCGCGATCCCGGAGGAGCCGTTCACCAGGAGGTTCGGGAAGGCGGCGGGCAGCGCCACCGGCTCCTGCTCCTGGCCGTCGTAGTTCGGGGCGAAGTCGACCGTGTCCTCGTCGATCGACTCGGTCATCAGGCTCGTCGCCTCGGCCTGCCGGCACTCGGTGTACCGCATGGCGGCCGGCGGGTCGTCGTTCCCCAGGGAACCGAAGTTGCCGTGGCCGTCGACGAGGGGCACGCGCATGGAGAACGGCTGCGCCATGCGCACCAGCGCGTCGTAGATCGACGCGTCGCCGTGCGGGTGCAGCTTGCCCATCACCTCGCCGACGACACGGGCGCACTTGACGTAGCCCCGGTCGGGGCGCAGGCCCATCTCGTTCATCTGGTAGACGATGCGGCGGTGGACCGGCTTCAGGCCGTCGCGGGCATCGGGCAGGGCGCGGGAGTAGATGACCGAGTAGGCGTACTCGAGGAAGGAGCCCTGCATCTCGTCGACGACGTCGATGTCGAGGATTCGCTCCTCGAACGAGTCGTCGGGCGGTGGGGTCTTCGTGCTGCGGCGGGCCATCGCTGCCGGCTCCTCTTTTCTGGTCGCTTACCTGCGGGGCGCTCAAGTCGGTGCCGAGCGGGCCGGGTTGCCCTCTGCCCCTGGAGCCCGGGCCCCGGTGAGGGCCGGACTCGCTCGTGCGTGACGTGTCTCAAGGGTCTGACGTCGACCATTGTGGACCGTGGCACTGACAACCCGGGCCAGGGCCCGGTGTCACGGGCCCGGACGGGCGAGCACGGGCCGTTCCCCCACGGTCGCCCGCAGGTTACGCGATCCGCTCTCGGCGTACGTCCGCCGGGAACTTCGCCGACCGTCCGCGCGCTTGCATACAGTGACAGGACCGGCAGGAAACTCCGCGGTTCGAGGACCGCGCCGCGATCGAAGGGACGTACATGCCCATGGGTCACACGGCCACCGCCCAGGCAGGCTCCGGGGGCCTGACAGCGACCGAGCACCGCCTGGCCAACGGCCTGCGCGTGGTGCTCTCCGAGGACCATCTGACCCCCGTCGCGGCGGTGTGCCTCTGGTACGACGTCGGCTCGCGCCACGAGGTCAAGGGCCGCACCGGCCTCGCCCACCTCTTCGAGCACCTGATGTTCCAGGGCTCCGCCCAGGTCAAGGGCAACGGCCACTTCGAGCTGGTCCAGGGCGCCGGCGGCTCCCTGAACGGCACCACCAGCTTCGAGCGCACCAACTACTTCGAGACCATGCCCGCCCACCAGCTGGAGCTCGCCCTCTGGCTGGAGGCCGACCGCATGGGCTCCCTGCTGGCCGCCCTGGACGACGAGTCCATGGAGAACCAGCGCGACGTCGTCAAGAACGAGCGCCGCCAGCGCTACGACAACGTCCCCTACGGGACGGCGTTCGAGAAGCTGACCGCCCTCGTCTACCCGGACGGCCACCCCTACCACCACACGCCCATCGGCTCGATGGCCGACCTGGACGCGGCGACCCTGGAGGACGCGCGCGCGTTCTTCCGGACGTACTACGCGCCGAACAACGCGGTCCTGTCGGTGGTCGGCGACATCGACCCGGAGCAGACGCTCGCCTGGGTCGAGAAGTACTTCGGCTCCATCCCCGGGCACGACGGCAAGCCCGCGCCGCGCGACGGCTCCCTGCCGGACGTCATCGGCGGTGAGCTGCGCGAGGTCGTCGTCGAGGAGGTCCCCGCGCGCGCGTTGATGGCCGCCTACCGGCTCCCCGAGGACGGCACGCGCGCGGGGGACGCGGCGGACCTGGCGCTCACCGTCCTCGGCGGCGGCGAGTCCTCCCGCCTGTACAACCGCCTCGTACGGCGCGACCGCACCGCCGTCGCGGCCGGCTTCGGCCTGCTGAGGCTGGCCGGGGCGCCCTCCCTGGGCTGGCTGGACGTCAAGACGTCCGGGGACGTCGAGGTGCCCGTCATCGAGGCCGCCATCGACGAGGAGCTCGCCCGGTTCGCCGCGGAGGGCCCGACGGCCGAGGAGATGGAGCGCGCGCAGGCCCAGCTGGAGCGCGAGTGGCTGGACCGGCTCGGCACGGTCGCCGGCCGCGCGGACGAACTGTGCCGGTTCGCCGTCCTGTTCGGCGACGCGCAGCTCGCCCTCACGGCCGTGGGACGCGTGCTGGAGATCACCCCCGAGGAAGTCCAGGAGGTCGCCAAGGCGCGCCTGCGGCCCGACAACCGCGCGGTGCTCGTCTACGAGCCCAAGCACCCCGACACCGCCGAGGACGCGGACGTCCCCGGCGACCCCGCGCGCGAAGCGACCGTAGAGGCCGGCGACGACAACGAGGAGACGGCCAAGTGACCGAGCTCGCCACGATGGACTTCCACCCGCAGCCCCAGGCGGGCGAGGCCAAGCCCTGGGCGTTCCCCGCGCCCGAGCGCGCCACCCTCACCAACGGCCTGACGGTCCTGCGCTGCCACCGCCCCGGCCAGCAGGTCGTCGCCGTCGAGGTCCTCCTCGACGCGCCCCTGGACGCCGAGCCGACCGGCTTGGACGGCGTCGCGACGATCATGGCGCGGGCCTTCTCCGAGGGCACCGACCGGCACTCCGCCGAGGAGTTCGCCGCCGAGCTGGAGCGCGCGGGCGCCACGCTCGACGCGCACGCCGACCACCCCGGCGTCCGGCTCAGCCTGGAGGTCCCGGCCTCCCGGCTCGCCAAGGGCCTCGGACTGCTCGCCGACGCCCTGCGCGCGCCCGCGTTCGCCGAGGGCGAGGTCGAACGGCTGGTGCGCAACCGGCTCGACGAGATCCCGCACGAGCTGGCCAACCCCTCCCGGCGGGCCGCCAAGGAGCTCTCCAAGGAGCTGTTCCCGGCCGACGCGCGCATGTCGCGCCCGCGCCAGGGCACCGAGGAGACCGTCGAGAAGATCGACGCCGCCGCCGTCCGCGCCTTCTACGACCGGCACGTCCGCCCCGCGACGGCCACCGCGGTCGTCGTCGGCGACCTGAACGGCATCGACCTCGACGCCCTGCTCGCCGAGACCCTGGGCGCCTGGACGGGCTCCTCGGCGCAGTCCCGGCCGGTCCCGCCGATCACCGCCGACGACACCGGGCGCGTCGTCATCGTCGACCGGCCCGGCGCCGTCCAGACGCAGTTGCTGATCGGTCGGATCGGCGCCGACCGGCACGACCGCGTGTGGGCCGCCCAGGTGCTCGGTACGTACTGCCTCGGCGGCACCCTGACGTCCCGTCTGGACGCCGTCCTGCGAGAGGAGAAGGGCTACACCTACGGCGTGCGCGCCTTCGGGCAGGTCATGCGGTCCGCTCCGGACGGCTCCGGCGCCTCCATGCTGGCCATCAGCGGCTCCGTCGACACGCCCAACACCGGTCCCGCGCTCGCGGACCTGTGGACCGTCCTGCGCACGCTCGCCGCCGAGGGCCTCACGGACGCCGAGCGCGACTTCGCCGTGCAGAACCTCGTCGGTGTGGCGCCGCTCAAGTACGAGACCGCCGCGGCCGTCGCCGGGACCCTCGCCGACCAGGTCGAGCAGTTCCTCCCGGACGACTTCCAGGCGACCCTCTACCGCCGGCTCGCCGCCACGGGGACCGTCGAGGCGACCGCCGCCGCCGTCAACGCCTTCCCGGTCGACCGCCTCGTCACGATCCTCGTGGGTGACGCGAAGGAGATCCGGGAGCCGGTCGAGGCCCTCGGGATCGGCCCGGTGCGGGTCGTGACGGCCGAGTAGGAGCCGACAGCCGACGGGCACGCGCGCGTGGGGGACGCCGGATGTCAGGCGTCCCCCACGCGCGCGTTCACCGTTCGCACAGCGACACCGCATCCGAACGCGCGTTCCCGGTGATGACCGTTTTAGTCCGGAGCGTTCGCCTCTGCCCTGTGGTGTGCGCTACAAAAACCCCTGTGCGTTTGGGAATCGACGGCGGCCCCTCTAGCGTCGTCCGGGCTGTTCGTCGGGCAGTACGCCGCACACCGCGGCACCGGACAGCGATCGCCGAGTCCCCGTACGGCGCGAGCCAGGGGAGCCGGGGACCCACCCAGTCCCTGGGGTGAATCGGGCGCGTGCGCCCGTAGGAGACCTTCCTGCTCCGAACCCGTCAGCTAACCCGGTAGGCGAGAGGGAAGGAAAGGACGAACACGACCTCATGGCGTTCACCTGCGCCACCGGCAAGCGCCGCAAGGCGGGCCGGATGCAGCGTACGACCGCCCGCGCGGCGGGCATAGCGGCGCTCACGACCTCGGCGCTGGCCGCCGGCTCTCCCCCCGAACCGACCGCCGCGAACGCCGCTCCGGCCATGGACGACACCGTCACCGTGCGCCTGGACACCGTCGCCGCGCACGCCGACGACCACGCGGCCGTGCAGGAACAGGCCGTCCAGCGGGCCGCCGCCCGCGCGCGGACCGAGGCGGTGCGCGCCCAGGCCGCCGAGGACGCCCGGGCCGCGCGCCTGGCCGAGGCCCGGGCCGCGCGGGAGGCCGAACGCGCCCGCCTGAACGCCTTCGTCGCCCCGGTCACCGGCTCCTACGTCTCCACCGGCTACCGCAGTGGCGGCTCCCTGTGGTCCTCCGGCAGCCACACGGGCATCGACTTCCACGCCGCGACCGGCACCCCGGTGCACGCCGTCGGGCTCGGCACCGTCGTCGAGGCCGGCTGGGGCGGCGCCTACGGCAACCAGGTCGTCGTCCGGATGAACGACGGGACCTACACGCAGTACGGCCACCTGTCGTCGATCTCCGTCTCCGTGGGGCAGACGGTCACCCCGGGGGAGCGGATCGGCCTCTCCGGTGCCACGGGCAACGTGACCGGCCCGCACCTGCACTTCGAGGCCCGGACGACGCCGGAGTACGGCTCCGACATCGACCCGGTCGCCTATCTGCGCGCGCACGGCGTCGGCGTCTGACGCGCGAGATCGTCCAGCCCCGGCCCCCTCGGCCGGGGCTTTCGACGTTTCGGACGCACTTCTGTCCAAAAAATATCCATGGATTCCGGCCCGCCATCGGAAATTCCGGCGCATTGCAATAGAGTCACGGAACACACGTCGATCGGCTGCGTTCGACGGCGTTTCACGGGGATTAAGGCGGAGGTCGGTCATGCGTATTCCGGCGCACTCGGTGTGCACGGCCATCCGGGACGACATCGTCTCGGGTGTCTACGAGCGCGGCAGCCGTCTCACCGAGGAACTCCTCGCGCGCCGGTACGGCGTCAGCCGCGTCCCCGTCCGTGAGGCGCTGCGCACGCTGGAGGCCGAGGGGTTCGTCGTGACCCGCCGGCACGCGGGCGCGTGCGTGGCCGAGCCGACCGAGCAGGAGGCCGCCGACCTGCTGGAGATGCGGCTGCTGCTGGAGCCCCTCGGCGCCGCGCGGGCCGCCCAGCGGCGCACCGAGGCCCATCTGAAGGTGCTGCGCGGACTCGTCAGGCTGGGCCAGGAGCGGGCCAGGAGGGGTAACAGCGAGGATCTGCGCTCCCTGGGCGGCTGGTTCCACGAGACGCTCGCCCAGGCGTGCGGAAGCCACGCCCTGACCTCGACGCTGACCCAGCTGCGCCACAAGATCGCCTGGATGTACGCCGTGGAGCCGTCGGTCGCCCCCGTCGACTCCTGGGCCGAGCACGGCGCGATCGTCGACGCCGTCGCGCGCGGCGACGCCGAACGCGCGCGGGCGGTCACCGCCCTGCACACCGAGCGCTCCACCGCCGCCCACCGGCTGCGCTTCGCCGGCGCCGACCGTGTGAGGACTTCGCAACACGCCGTAAACATGACCGGCCTGCGGCATTAACACGGGCGCCGTATACAAAGAACAGGTAATTATCCGAGGGCTATTTCCGCTGCCCTTTTCCGGAGTGCGCCGTGAATTTCCCGGTGCGCGCCTTCCGTGTGCGCCCGCGCGCCCCGCGGTCCTTATGCCGGGCAATTCATTCCGAGGTGCCCGGAAACGACGGAGCCGCGCCACCTGGAAAGGGTGACGCGGCTCGGTACGCGCGCGTGGAGCGTCGTCAGACGGTCTCGGGGAGCTCGTCGAGACCCTCGGAGACCAGCTTGGCCAGCCGGTCGAGGGCGGCGTCCGCGCCCTCGGCGTCGGAGGCCAGGACGACCTCCTCGCCGCCCTTGGCGCCGAGGCCGAGGACGCCCAGCATGGAGCCCGCGTTGACGGGGGTGCCGCCCGCCTTGGCGATCGTGACCGGTACGCCGGTGGCCGTGGCGGATCGGACGAAGAGGGAGGCGGGGCGGGCGTGAAGGCCCTCCGCCCAGCCGATGGTGACGCGGCGCTCAGCCATGTGATGCTGCCCTTCGGTGTTCAGGGTTGTCTAGACCAGTTTTCCACACGTGAAGCGTTCCCGGAGGAGCCACGACGGCGTCCCCGGGACGGCCGTCCGGACCGCGGCCTCGGTCCGGTTCGTGCCGTCTTCCGTCCCCCAGACTGCCTCGCGCCGTTGTCGGACGCGAGCCGTACGCTGGGCCCCATGCAGAGCGCGCAGGAGCGGCACGAGTACCCCGCCCACTGGGAAGCCGACGTGGTGCTGCGCGACGGCGGCACCGCGCGCGTGCGGCCCATCACCGCCGACGACGCCGAGCGCCTGGTCAGCTTCTACGAGCAGGTGTCGGACGAGTCGAAGTACTACCGCTTCTTCGCGCCCTACCCGCGCCTGTCCGCGAAGGACGTCCACCGCTTCACGCACCACGACTTCGTGGACCGGGTGGGACTCGCCGCCACCGTCGGAGGCGAGTTCATCGCCACCGTACGCTATGACCGCATCGGTCCCGACGGCCTGCCCGCGACCGGCCCCGCCGACGAGGCGGAGGTCGCCTTCCTCGTCCAGGACGCCCACCAGGGCCGCGGCGTCGCCTCCGCCCTCCTGGAGCACATCGCCGCCGTCGCGCGCGAGCGCGGCATCCGCCGCTTCGCCGCCGAGGTGCTCCCCGCCAACTCCAAGATGATCAAGGTCTTCACCGACGCCGGCTACACCCAGAAGCGCAGCTTCGAGGACGGCGTCGTCCGCCTGGAGTTCGGCCTCGAACCCACCGAACGCTCCCTCGCCGTCCAGCGCGCCCGCGAACAGCGCGCCGAGGCCCGCTCCGTACGACGCCTCCTCGCGCCCGGCTCCGTCGTGGTCGTCGGCGCCGGACGCGCCCCCGGTGGCGTCGGCCGCGCGGTCCTCGCCAACCTCCGCGCGGCCGGCTTCACCGGCGCCCTGCACGCCGTCAACAAGGCCCTCCCGGACGGCGTCGAGGAGCTCGACGGCGTCCCGGCCCACCGCTCCGTGCGCGACATCGACGGCCCCGTCGACCTCGCGGTGATCGCCGTCCCGGCGGACGCCGTGCCCGAGGTCGTCGCCGAATGCGGGGAGCACGGCGTCCAGGGACTCGTCGTCGTCTCCGCCGGGTACGCCGAGAGCGGCCCCGACGGGCGCGAGCGCCAGCGCGAACTCGTCCGCCACGCACGCGCGTACGGCATGCGCATCGTCGGCCCCAACGCCTTCGGGGTCATCAACACCGCCCCGGACGTCCGGCTCAACGCCTCCCTCGCCCCCGAGACGCCCCGGCCCGGCCGCATCGGCCTGTTCGCCCAGTCCGGCGCGATCGGCGTCGCCCTGCTCTCCCGGCTGCACCGCCGGGGCGGCGGCGTCACGGGCGTCACCGGAGTGTCGACGTTCGTCTCCTCCGGCAACCGCGCGGACGTCTCCGGCAACGACGTCCTTCAGTACTGGTACGACGACCCCGACACCGACGTCGTCCTCATGTACCTGGAGTCCATAGGCAACCCCCGCAAGTTCACCCGCCTCGCCCGGCGCACGGCCGCGGCGAAACCCCTCGTCGTCGTCCAGGGCGCCGGATCGGCCCCCCAGGGACACGCGGTCCGCGCGACGCGGCTGCCCCACGCGACGGTCTCCGCGCTCCTGCGCCAGGCCGGCGTGATCAGGGTCGCCACCATCACCGAACTCGTCGACACCGGCCTCCTGCTCGCCCGCCAGCCCCTTCCCGCCGGCCCGCGCGTGGCGATCCTCGGCAACTCCGAGTCCCTGGGGCTGCTCACCTACGACGCCTGCCTCTCCGAGGGACTGCGCCCCCTGCCGCCCCTCGACCTCACGACCGGCGCATCCCCGGCGGACTTCCGCCGCGCCCTCACACGCGCGCTGGGCGACGACACGTGCGACGCCGTCGTCGTCACCGCCATCCCCGCGATCGGCGAGGGCTCCGCGGACGACGCCGAACTCGCCGAGGCGCTGCGCTCGGCCGCCGCGGAGGTCCCGGCCAAGCCGGTGCTCGTCGTCCATGTGGAACTCGGGGGGCTGGCGGAGGCGTTGTCGGCGGCGATGAGCACGGGGCCGCAGGGGGCGGGCACGGCTTCCGGCGGGCTCGTGGGGGTTCGCGGGAGCAGCGCCCTCGGCTCGGCCCCGCCGTACCAGCGCGCCGGCGCCCCCGTACCCCTGCCCGCCGCCCCTCCCGGACAGGCCCCCGCGACGCGCCCGGGCAACGCCCTGGCCGCCGCCAGGACCCCGCACCCCGCCCTCTCCGCATCCCCCGACAAAGCCGCACAAGCCCCCCTCGCGCCCCCGCAGGGCCCCCGCCTCATCCCCGCCTACCCGGCCGCCGAACGAGCCGTACGCGCGCTCGCGGAGGCCGTCAAGTACGCGCAGTGGCGGCGGGAGGCGGCCGACCCGGGCCGGGTCCCCGAGTACGAGGACATCGACGAGAAGGGCACCGCGCGGATGATCGACGGCCTCCTCGCGCGCGGGCAGGGCCTCACCCTCGGCACCGACGAGACCTGCGAACTCCTCGGCAGCTACGGCGTCGACGTCCGCCGCGCCGTCCCGGCCCCGACCCCCGAGGACGCCGTCGAGGCCGCGCGCGCCCTGGGCTACCCCGTCGCCCTGAAGGCGACCGCCCCGCACCTGCGCCACCGCGCGGACCTCGGCGGCGTCCGCCTCGACCTCGCGGACGAGGAGCAGCTGCGGCGCTCGTACACCGAGTTGACCGACCTGTTCGGGACACCGGAGGAACTGCGCCCCGTCGTCCAGGCGATGGCCCCGCGCGGGGTCGACACCGTCGTCCGCGCGGTGATCGATCCGGCCGCCGGAGCGGTGCTGTCCTTCGGCCTCGCCGGAGCGGCCTCGCAGCTGCTCGGCGACATGGCGCACCGCCTCGTGCCGGTCACCGACCGCGACGCGACCTCCCTGGTGCGCTCGATCCGCACGGCGCCCCTGCTGTTCGGCTGGCGCGGCTCCACCCCCGTCGACACCCCGGCCCTGGAGGAACTCCTCCTGCGCGTCTCCCGCCTGGTCGACGACCACCCCGAGGTCGTCGCCGTCACCCTGGAACCCGTCGTCGTCGCCCCGCGCGGGGTGAGCGTCCTCGGCGCCTCCGTCCGCCTCGCCCCGCCGCCCGCCCGCGACGACCTCGGCCCGCGCACCCTGCCCGCCTACTGAACGCCTCGCGGCGGCCCTGTGCGGGGTGCCTCGCAGTCAGTGGGTCCCCGTAGGATGGAGGGCATGGCCAAGACCAGTACGACGACCCAGGGGCTGCGCGCGGCGATCGAGCGCAGCGGCTACTACCCGGCCCTCGTGGCCGAGGCGGTGGAGGCCGCCGTGGGCGGCGAGCCGATCCGGTCGTACCTGGTGCACCAGGAGACCACGTTCGACCAGAACGAGGTCCGCAGGCATGTGACCGTCCTCGTCCTCACCGGCAACCGCTTCATCGTCAGCCACACCGACGAGCAGGCCGCCGACACGACGTCCCCGACGCCGTACGCGACCACCTCCACGGAGTCCGTGAAGCTCGGCCGGATCTCCTCCGTCGTCGTCAGCCGCGTCGTCGCCAACCCGGAGTCGTACGCGCCGGGCACGCTCCCGCGCGAGGTGATGCTCACGATCGGCTGGGGCGCCGTCTCCCGCATCGACCTGGAGCCCGCCGCCTGCGGCGACCCCAACTGCGACGCGGATCACGGCTACACGGGCAACTCGACGGCGGACGACCTGAGTCTGCGCGTCAGCGAGGCGGGCGACGGCCCGGAGACGGTGCGTCAGGCGCTCGCCTTCGCGCAGGCGCTCTCCGAGGCGACCGCGGCCGTCTGATGTCCCAGCTCGCCCCCTGGGACCACCCCGAACCCCTCCGCGTCGACTCCGCGCCCGTCCCGCGCTACGGCACCGGCTCCCTCGCCGACCTGCTGCCCACCGTGGCCGCCGGACTCGGCGTCCCCGGCCTCACCGCCGCGATCCCCTCGCTGACGCCCGCCGACCGCGTGTGCGTCTTCCTCGTCGACGGCCTCGGCCTGGAGCAGATCACGGCCCACCCGGACGAGGCGCCGTACCTCAACGGCCTCCTGAAGCCCTCCGCAGGGCATCTCACCGCCGGCTTCCCCGCCACCACCGCGACCTCCCTGGCCTCAGTCGGCACCGGCCTCCCGCCGGGCGCGCACGGACTGCCCGGCTACACCGTCCGCGACCCCGCGACCGGCGCGCTGATGAACCAGCTCCGCTGGCAGCCCTGGACCTCCCCGGAGGTCTGGCAGCCCTACCCGACGGTCTTCCAGCTCGCCGACGCGGCCGGTGTGCACACCGCCCAGGTCTCCTCGCCCGCCTTCCAGAACACCCCGCTGACCAAGATCGCGCTCAGTGGAGGAACGTTCCACGGACGGCTGACCGGCGAGGAGCGCATGGACCTCGCCGCGGCCCAGCTCGCCGCCGGGGACCGGTCGTTGGTCTACACGTACTACGCCGAACTCGACGGCGCCGGGCACCGCTACGGCATCGCCTCCGACACGTGGCGCGGCCAGCTCATGTACGTCGACCGGCTCGTCCAGCGGCTCGCCGAGCAGCTTCCGCCGCGCAGCGCGCTGTACGTCACCGCCGACCACGGCATGGTCGACATCCCCTTCGACGAACAGCACCGCATCGACTTCGACGAGGACTGGGAGCTGCGCGCGGGGGTCGCCCTCCTCGGCGGCGAGGGGCGCGCCCGGCACGTGTACGCCGTCCCCGGTGCCGCCGCCGACGTCCTGACCTGCTGGCGCGAGGTCCTCGGCGAGCAGTTCTGGGTCGCCTCGCGCGAGGAGGCCATCGCCGCCGGGTGGTTCGGTCCGCACGTCGACGAGCGGGTGTACGACCGGCTCGGCGACGTGATCGCCGCCGCGCGGGACGATGTGCTGATCATCGCCTCCGAGCGGGAGCCGAAGGAGTCCGCGATGGTCGGCAACCACGGTTCGATGACCCCTGCGGAGCAGTTCGTGCCCCTCCTCGAAGTACGCTCCTGATCGATTCCGACCGTTTCTCCGGCCCTCCCGGGGCCTTCCTGCCGAAAGGTGCTCACCTCGCCATGCCCGAGTTGGTGTTCTTCTCCGGAACCATGGACTGCGGGAAGTCGACCCTGGCGCTCCAGATAGAGCACAACCGATCGGCTCGCGGGCTCAAAGGGATGATCTTCAGTCGCGACGACCGCGCGGGCCGGGGCAAGCTGTCCTCCCGGCTCGGGCTCGTCACCGACGCGGTGGAGATCCGGGACGGCCAGGATCTGTACGCCTACCTCGTCGACCACCTCTCCCACGGCGGCCGGGCGGACTACGTCATCGCCGACGAGGCGCAGTTCCTCGCGGAGGAGCAGATCGACCAGCTCGCGCGCGTGGTCGACGATCTCGGGCTCGACGTCTACGCGTTCGGCATCACCACCGACTTCCGATCCAAGCTCTTCCCCGGCTCCCAGCGGCTCGTCGAACTCGCCGACCGCGTCGAGGTCCTCCAGGTCGAGGCCCTCTGCTGGTGCGGCGCCCGCGCCACCCACAACGCCCGCACCGTCGGCGGCGTCATGGTCGTCGAGGGCGCCCAGGTCGTCGTCGGCGACGTCAACCAGGCGGACACCATCGGCTACGAGGTGCTGTGCCGCCGACACCATCGCCGCCGGATGACGGCGGCATCGGAGAAGGCGGCTGCGCTGTCGCCCGATGTGCTGCCGGTCCAGGCGGTGTAGGCGAGACCGTCCACTCGCCGATGTCGTCGGAGAAGCCGCTGTTCATGGAGAACTGGACGGTGCCCACCCGTGAGTTGTCCGGTACCTCGAAGGAGAGGTAGCCGAGAGCCGTGTCACCAGGGCGGATGAGGACATGGACTGGGAAGTCCGCCCCCGCAGTGGTCAGGGTGCTGGTCGTATCGAAACGTTGATTGTCCTGATCAATGATGGACGCTCCGTTCGAGGGCGCGTCGCTGTACACCTCCGTCCCGGTGTTCTTGAGCCGGAACTGGACGGCGACGAGACGGTTGCCGGAGTCGGGCTGCGCGTACGAGTCCTTCGCGCGCGCGGGGTCGACCACCTTGACAAACGTCACGTCGAGCTTCTCGTCCCCCGTGTTCCCCGTGAGACTCAGCGTGTCCCCGACCTTCCCGTCGGACGATCCCGGTGCAGCGGAGCGGCAGATGACACCATCGTCCGCCCGCACCGAGAAGACGGCGAGCCGGGGTCAGGCGGGGCGTTGGAGGACGGCGAAGCGGGCGCCCTCAGGGTCGGCGAGTGTGGCGGTGCGGCCCAGGGGAGTGGTCGTAGCGGGGGAGACGACGTGGGCGCCCAGAGACACCGCCCGGGACAGGGCCGCGTCCGTGTCATCGACCTCGAAGTACGTCAGCCAGTGCGGGCCCCGGTCGCGGGGGAGGGTGGGGCCGAGGGCGTGGAGGGCGGCCACGGGGTGGGCGCCCAGGCGGAGGGTCACCGTGTCGGGGGTGGGGTCGGAGTCGTAGCCGAAGAGCGTCTCGTAGAACTTGGTGACCGTCTCCGTGTCGTACGTGAGGAGTTCGTTCCAGGCGGGTGTGCCGTGGGCGCCTGTCAGGGCCGTGCCGAGGTGGGAGGCGGGCTGCCAGAGGCCGAAGACGGCGCCGGCGGGGTCGGAGCAGATGGCGAGGCGGCCGGTGTCGCCCGCGTCGAGGGGCCCCACGCCTACGGTCCCGCCGCACAGCCGGACCCGCTCGGCGTCCCGGTCGACGTCGTCGGAGGCGAGGTAGGGCGTCCAGGCGACCGGCATCGGCCGCCCCGCGGGGAACTGGCCGATGCCCGCGACGTCCCGCCCGTCGAGCAAGGCACGCGCGTAGGAGCCCAGTTGCCGCGGCCCCGGGACGAACTCCCAGCCGAACAGCTCGCCGTAGAACTCCTCCGTCGTCGTCAGCCCGTGCACCATCAGGCTGACCCAGCAGGGCGTACCGGGTGCGTACCGGCCGTGCGTCTCGCCGTGCCGGTCCGAACCCCGTGCCTCGGTCATCGTCACTCTCTCCTTGGCCCCTCGCGGTGGCCGTGTCGTTCCGCCCTGGAACCCCCGTGCCGATGCTCGCACCACCCGCGCGGCCTCGCGTCCCGGAGCGCGCCGCCACGAGGGGACGTTGATGACGCACCCGTTTCACATTGATTGCCGTCAAGTGTTGATCGGTTGTACTCGGTGTGCCCGATCCCGTACACCTGGTGATCGAGCTTGCCCGGCGGGCAGAGTAACCGGACACCGGCGGCGGGGCCACCCCGTGCGCAAGGATGGGCGCCATGAACGCCATCATTTCCGCACCCGAGCTGGCGGCCGAACTGGCCGGAAACCACCCGCCCGTGGTCCTCGACGTCCGCTGGCAGCTCAGCGTCCCGACGGCGGGTCAGCCCCCCTTCGACGGCCACGCCGCGTACGCCACGGGACACGTCCCGGGAGCCGTCTTCGTCGACCTGAACCGCGAGCTGGCGGGCGCGCCGGGCGCCTCGGGCCGCCACCCTCTGCCCGACCTCGACGGCTTCGGCGCGGCGATGCGCCGGGCGGGCGTCTCGGCGTCGACACCGGTGGTCGTGTACGACGGAGGGCAGGGCTGGGCCGCCGCACGCGCGTGGTGGCTGCTGAGCTGGACGGGTCACCCGGACGTGCGGGTCCTCGACGGCGGGTTGCCGGCCTGGGAGGGGGAGATCTCGGCCGACCTGCCCGCGCCCGCCGAAGGCGACTTCACGCCGGTGCCCGGGGCGACCGGTCTCCTGGACGCGGACGGCGCCGCCGCCCTCGCCCGCTCCGGTGTCCTGCTCGACGCCCGCGCGGGGGAACGCTACCGGGGCGAAGTCGAGCCCATCGACCGGGTCGGCGGCCACATCCCCGGGGCGCTCTCCGCGCCCACCACCGAGTCGGTCGGCCCCGACGGCCGCTTCCTGCCCGCGGGCGAGCTGAAGGACCGCTTCCGGGCGCTGGGGGCCGACGGCGGCACCGAGGTCGGGGTGTACTGCGGTTCGGGCGTCTCCGGGGCGCACGAGGTCCTCGCCCTCGCGGTGGCGGGCATCCCGGCGGCCCTGTACGTCGGTTCCTGGTCCGAGTGGTCCGCCGACCCGTCCCGCCCGGTCGCGGTGGGCGCCGACCCGCAGTAGGACCGTTCACCGGAACCCGCGCGGGACGCCCCGCAGGGCCGCGAGCACCCGCGCGGGACTGACGGAAACGCGAGCACCCGCGCGGGGTGGTTACTCCTGCTTCTTGCGGCGGGTGCCGAAGACGATCTCGTCCCAGCTGGGGACGGCCGCGCGGCGGCCGGGGCGGACGCCGTCGGCCTCGGCCTGGCGATCGGTGGCGCCGATCAGCCGGTCCCGGTGGCTGCCCACGGAGCGCGGCATGAGGACGTCCGCGTAGGCGGAGCCGGCGGACGCGGCGGGTGCCGGGGGCTCCTCGACCTCGGCCTCCTGCTCGGTCTCCTCGGCGTCCTCCGCGGGCCGTTCGGGTACGACCATGTCGCCCCGGAAGCTCGGTACGGCCTCCAGCAGGCTGGTCAGCGAGTCCCGTTCGGCCACCGCCTCCTCGGCCGGTTCGGCGGGCGACGGAGCGGGCGGCGCGGGGCGCTCGCGGTCGAGCGGGCGGTCCCGGGGCAGCCGCGCGATCCGCGGCACGAACGGAAAGCTGGGCTCCGGCGCGGCGAGGTCGTCGGACTCGCCGATCAGGGAGCGCGCCTCGTTGTCCACGGCCTGGACGAGCCTGCGGGGCGGGTCGTACGTCCAGCTCGCGGAGTGGTGCTCGCCGGCCACCCGGTAGACCAGCATGACCTCCCAGGTGCCGTCGTCGCGGCGCCAGGAGTCCCACTGGACGGTGTCCTTCTCGGCGCCGCGCAGCACCAGCCGCTCCTGGACGGCCTCGCCGAGCTGGGGGCCGGCGTTCTCACCGGGACGGCGTACGGGGGTCTTGCGGGCGCGCTCGGCCATGAAGGCGCGCTCGGCCAGGACGGGGCCCTCGAAGCGGCGGACGCGGTCGACGGGGATGCCGGCGAGCTGCGCGACCTCTTCCGCGGTGGCACCCGCGCGTATGCGCGCCTGGATGTCGCGGGGGCGGAGGTGGCTCTCCACCTCGATCTCGATCTGGCCGAGCCGGGGCCGGTCGCCACGCACGGCGGCGCGCAGGCGCTCGTCGATGGGGAGTGTGTACTCCGTTGAGTCGGCAGCTTTGAGCACCAGCCGTGTTCCGTCATTCGAGACGGCCACGACCCGTAGTTCGGGCATGGGGACCTCCCGGGTGGTGCCTGCCGACGTCACGTGCGTCGCTGCTTCCGCTAGTCGAGTGTGGCCTGCCCGGGTGCAGCCTGCCACAACCTTGCCGAGTTGCCCGGCGTGTCGGGCACGGGCCCTGGATCGCCGTTATGGCACGGTTACCTATTCGCCACGCTAAGTGACTGACGCCGTCACCCTGTGCAACTGGTTCCCCTCCTGGCGGTCCAGCAAGGCCCCGGACACCCTGTAGGGAGGCCGGGCCCAGGGCTCGCAACAGTACTCCATTTGGGCCACGTGCGTGGATTGCCGCGCCCCTCAACTTCTCGCAAGAGGTGCGACTTGGCCGTGCTTCCCCCTGTTTTCGGGATCTTGAACGTGGCGTACTTCACGGATCATCCGGAATCGGAACTATCGGTTTCGTCCTGACGTCCCCTTCTTGAGTGGATAGACGATCAACCATTGATCAAGTAGGGGAAAGGCAGGCTAGGTCCCGGCATGCGTGAAAGGCCCGATCTCAGTGTTCCGCAGGTCGCGGGAAGCGCGTTGGCCGCGGTGCTCGCCGCCAAACTCGCCTCGTCCTTCGGCGTGTACGGCACGATCCTCGGGGCCGGTGTCGTCAGCGTGATCGCGACCTGTGGCGGCTCGCTCTTCCAGCACTTCTTCAAGCGCACCGGCGAGCAACTGCGCGAGGCGACCGTCCCCGCCGGCGCGGAACAGGCCCCGGCACCGGGGGAGTACTCGGCGGGGACGGTGCACCGCGCGCGGGGGAGAGGGCTGCGGCGGCCCGTCGTCGCGGCCGTCCTCGTCTTCGGCGTCACGATGACCGGCATCACCGCCTACGAACTGGCGTCCGGGAGCAGCTTCAGCGGCGGCGGGGGGACGACCGTCAGCGACGCGGTCTCCGACAGCGGCCGGTCGTCCGGGGACTCCCGCTCGACGACCCCGGAGAACACACCGTCCCCGGGCTCCTCTGACGCCTCGGACTCCTCCGGCTCTGCGGACTCCTCTCAGGGCGAGGCGACCCCCAGCCCGTCGGCCCCGGAGGCGACCCCGAGCCCCTCGCCGACCGCGGGCGCCGACGAGGCGACGCCCGCGCCGAGTCCGTCCGCTACTGCCCCAGAACCCTCCGCAGATAGTCGTTCTGGAACAGCCGATCCGGGTCCAACCGGTCCCGCAGCGCGGTGAACTCCCCGAAGCGCGGGTACACGCGCGTGAAGTACTCCGCGTCCCGGGTGTGCACCTTGCCCCAGTGCGGGCGCCCCTCGTGCGCCGTGAAGATGCGCTCGGCGGCCGTGAAGTACGCCTGGTAGGCCGTGCCCCGGACCATGTGGACGGCGACGTACGCGCTGTCGCGGCCGGACGCCGTGGACAGTGTGATGTCGTCGGCCGGCGCGGTGCGCACCTCCACGGGGAAGCTGACCCGCAGCCCCGAACGGTCGACGACCGCCTTCAGCTCGCGCAGCACCCCGGTCACCGCCTCGCGCGGAACGGCGTACTCCATCTCCACGAACCGCACCCGGCGCGGCGAGGTGAACACCCGGAACGGGATGTCGGTGTACGTCCGCGCGGAGAGCGCCTTGCTGGAGACCTGGGCGATCGTCGGGATCGTCGCGGGCACCGCCCGGCCGACCCACTGGGCCACCTGGAAGACGCCGTTGGACAGCAGCTCGTCCTCGACCCAGCCCTTCACCTGCCCCACCGGCCGGCGCGGGCCGGCGCTGCGGTTGTTGCGCTTGGTGTTGGTGCTCCCGGTGTGCGGGAACCAGTAGAACTCGAAGTGCTCGTTCTCCGCCCACAGCTGATCGAACTCGGCGAGCACCGTCTCGAACGGCATCGGCTCCTCCCGCGCGGTCAGCAGGAAGAGCGGCTCCACGGCGAACGTGATCGCGGTGACGATGCCGAGCGCGCCCAGGCCGATCCGCGCGGCGGCGAAGACCTCGGGGTTCTCCTTCTCGGAGCAGGTGAGGACGGAGCCGTCCGCCGTCACCAGCTCAAGCCCCTTGATCTGCGCGGCGATCGAGGCGGACTCCCGGCCCGTGCCGTGCGTGCCGGTCGACGTGGAACCGGAGACCGTCTGCTCCATGATGTCGCCCATGTTGGCGAGCGACAGGCCCTCGCGCGCGAGGGCCAGGTTGAGCCGCTTGAGCGGGGTACCCGCCTCGACCGTGACCGTCATGTCGTCCCGGTCGATGTTGCGGATACCGGTCAACAGTTGAGGGCGGATCAACACACCGTCGGTCGCCGCGATCGACGTGAACGAGTGCCCCGTACCGACGGCCTTCACCTTCAGACCGTCCTCGGCGGCCTGCCGTACGGCGGCGGCCAGCTCCTCCACGGAGGCGGGCTCGACCTCCCGCGCGGGACGGGCGACGACGTTCCCTCCCCAGTTACGCCACGTGCCGCTCTTCCCGCTCGCTGTGCTGCTCAACGGTGCCTCCCCGACCCGTAGCCGGCCTGCTGAGCCGGCGGTACCCCAGGAAACCGACCACGACCGCGACGGCACCGGACACCGCCGGAACCCCGTACCCCGCCCGCGCCCCGGCGGCGTCGATCACCCATCCGGCCGCCGAGGAGCCCAGCGCGACGCCCACCGCGAGCCCGGTGCTGATCCAGGTCATGCCCTCGGTGAGCTGCGTGCGTGGTACGTGCTCTTCGATCAGGGACATCGTCGTGATCATCGTGGGAGCGATGGACAGGCCCGCGACGAAGAGCGCCACGGCCAGAAACGGCAAGTTTCCGACCAGTAGGAGGGGGATCATACTCACGGCCATCGCCAGGATGCCCAGCAGCCAGCGCCTTTGCGGGGGCCCGGCGACGCGCATCAGGCCGAACACCAGCCCCGCCACGCACGAGCCGGCCGCGTACACCGCGAGGACGAGGCTCGCCGCGGCCTTGTGGCCCCGCTCGTCCGCGAACGCGACGGTCACCACGTCCACCGCTCCGAAGATCGCCCCCGTGGCCACGAACGTGGCCACCAGCACCTGGAGGCCCGGGGAGCGCAGCGCCGAACCCGAGCCGTGCCGCTCGCGCGGGTGCGGCTTCGGCTCGGTGGCCCGCTGGGCGGTCAGCCAGAAGACGCCCACCGCGAGGAAGCACGCCGCCAGCAGCGGCCCCGCCTCCGGGAACCAGGCGGTCGACAGGCCGATCGAGATGATCGGCCCAAAGATGAAGCACACCTCGTCGACGACCGACTCGAACGAGTACGCCGTGTGCAGCTGAGGCGTCCCCCGGTACAGGGCGGCCCACCGCGCGCGGACCATCGCGCCGAGGCTCGGCACCGCCCCGATGCCCGCCGAGAAGACGAACAGCGACCAGTCCGGCCACGACCAGTGCGCCGCCACCAGCATCCCGGCCGCCGCGACCAGCGCGACCAGCGTCGCCGGGCGCAGCACCCGGCGCTGGCCGTGCTGGTCGACCAGCCGGGAGATCTGCGGGCCGACCAGCGCGGCGGACAGCGCGATCGTCGCCGACAGGGCGCCCGCGAGGCCGTACCGGCCGGTCAGCTGGGAGATCATCGTGACCACACCGATGCCCATCATCGACAGCGGCATCCGCCCGACGAACCCGGCGGCGGCGAAGCCCTTCGTGCCGGGTGCGGCGAACAGTGCGCGGTAGGGGCTGGCCAAGGCGGTCTCCGGTCGTGCGAAGACCGCGTCCGGCCGGCGGCTCGGCGGGACGCGGTGGTGGCGGCTCTGCGGTACGGACCCCGTGACCAGAGTTCCGTAAGGTGCCAACGCGGCCCGTACAGCTTACGGCCCGGGGCACCCGGCCGCACCACCTCCGACGGCCCGGGAACTCCCGCAGGACACCCCGCCGTTTCCCGGTTGTCAGTGCCGGGTGGCAGGATCGACCCATGTCAGACGCGCTCGATGCCACCCCCTACGACGCCCTGCTCCTGTTGTCCTTCGGCGGCCCCGAAGGTCCGGACGACGTGGTCCCGTTCCTGGAGAACGTGACGCGTGGGCGAGGCATCCCCACCGAACGCCTCAAGGAAGTCGGGCAGCACTACTTCCTCTTCGGCGGGGTCAGCCCGATCAACGACCAGAACCGCGCCCTGCTCGACGCCCTGCGCAAGGACTTCGCCGAGCACGGCCTGGACCTCCCGATCTACTGGGGCAACCGCAACTGGGCCCCGTACCTGACGGACACCCTGCGCGAGATGGTCGCCGACGGTCGTCGCCGCGTCCTCGTGCTGGCCACCAGCGCCTACGCCTCCTACTCGGGCTGCCGTCAGTACCGCGAGAACCTCGCCGAGTCCCTGGCCGCCCTGGAGGCCGAGGGCCTCGACCTCCCGAAGGTCGACAAACTGCGCCACTACTTCAACCACCCGGGCTTCCTCGCCCCCATGGTCGACGGCGTGGTGGAGTCCCTCGCCGCCCTCCCGGCGGACGTCCGGGACGGCGCCCACCTCGCCTTCTCGACGCACTCCATCCCCACCGCCGCCGCCGACACCTCCGGCCCCGTCGAGGCGCACGGCGACGGCGGCGCGTACGTCGAGCAGCATCTGGAGACGGCCCAGCTCGTCGCCGACGCCGTCCGCGAGCGCACCGGCGTCGACCACCCCTGGCAGCTCGTCTACCAGTCCCGCTCCGGCGCCCCGCACATCCCGTGGCTGGAGCCCGACATCTGCGACCACCTGGAGGCGCTCCACGAGGCGGGCACCCCCTCGGTGGTCATCGCGCCCATCGGCTTCGTCTCCGACCACATGGAGGTCCTCTACGACCTCGACACCGAGGCCAAGGCCAAGGCCGGGGAACTGGGCCTCCCCATGCGCCGCTCGGCCACCGTCGGCGCCGACCCGCGCTTCGCCGCCGCCGTCCGCGACCTCGTCCTGGAGCGCGCGGCCGGCGAGTCCGGCCGCGAGGTCACCCCCTGCGCCCTGGGCGCCCTCGGCGCGACCGCGGACCTCTGCCCCGTCGGCTGCTGCCCCGCCCGAGCCCCCAAGCCCGCCGCCGCGGGCGCCGACAGCCCCTACGCGTGAGGAGCCCCATGACCGACGAGCCCTTGCCCGCCGAGCCCCTGTACGACGAACTCCTCGGCCTGGCCAAGGAAGCCGCCGCCCACGCGGGCGCCCTCCTGCGCGACGGCCGCCCCAGCGACCTCACGGTCGCCCACACCAAGTCGAGCGCCGTCGACGTCGTCACCGAGATGGACATCGCGGCCGAGAAGCTCATCACCGGCCTGATAGGCGAACACCGCCCGGACGACGGCTTCCTGGGCGAGGAGGGCGCCTCCGCGCCCGGCACCTCCGGCGTCCGCTGGATCATCGACCCCCTCGACGGCACCGTCAACTACCTCTACGGCCTCCCCAGTTGGGCCGTCTCCATCGCCGCCCAGCAGGACGGCGAGACGGTCGTCGGAGTGGTGTACGCCCCCCTGCGCGGCGAGACCTACGAGGCCGTGCGCGGCCGGGGCGCCCGGATCACGGCGGACGGGGAGGCGCCCCGCCCGCTGACGGTCCGTGAGGCGCCCCCGCTGGAGCGGGCCCTGATCTCCACCGGCTTCGGCTACACCACCGAACGCCGCACCTCCCAGGCGGCCGTCGCCGCCGCCCTGATCCCCCAGGTCCGCGACATCCGCCGGGGCGGCTCGGCCGCCATCGACCTCTGCGACGTCGCCGCGGGCCGCCTGGACGGCTACTACGAACGCGGCCTGAACCCCTGGGACTACGCGGCCGGCGACCTGATCGCGAGGGAGGCCGGCGCGCTCACGGGCGGCCGCAAGGGCATCCCCCTGTCGACGGAGCTGACGATCGCGGCTCCCCCCGGGGTCTTCACGCCCCTCCAGGAGCTCCTGGAGAGCCTCGGCGCCTGGCGGGACTGACCCCGGACGGACGCGAACGAGGAGAGCCCCCGGCGCTGGATTCGCCGGGGGCTCTCCTCGTCAGCCGGAGAAACGGGACCTCTCAGGCCGAACTGCGCACACCTCTCACACCGGTCTAGGCGCCGACCTCGACACCGTGCTCCGCGGCGAGCCGCCGCAGATCGTCGAGTTCCGCCTGCTCCACCTCGACGAGGAAGTCGTCGCCCTCGTCACGTGCACGGCTCAGGTCGGTTTCGGTCGCCCTTATGCGCTGGAGGAGTCCTGTCGTGAAAGCGTCCATGCTGCGCCCCCTCGTCCTGGGTCGTGGGTCGATGGCACGGGGGTGTGCCAGTCGGAAGGGGCGATCACGTCTGCGGCAGATGCCCAGCACACCGGACGCGCTGGGCGGCGTCGGTGCCGAGCACCCACGTCCGCTCTGCGAGACGAAACGAAAGCGGCCGTACCGCACGGGAGTGCGGCACAGACAGAGTGTGATCGCGGGGTGTAACGCTTCCTCCCCCCGCTCCCTTCCACGGAAACCTCAACCCGACGAGAAAATCTGGCATTCCCGGGCTTCACACCTTCATTTCATCCGGCGCTCACCGGACCTCCTCCTCAGGTCCTCTCCCGCCTTACAGCCGACTTATGGCCGAAAAGGGCAGGATGGGGTCCACACATGCTGGATACCCCTGCCCGCGCTATCGGCCCAGTCCCGGACAGCTACGCGGGTGGACACAGGAAGGACAAGCGACGTGCGCGTACTCGTCGTCGAGGACGAGCAACTGCTCGCCGATGCGGTGGCCACCGGACTGCGCCGGGAGGCCATGGCCGTCGACGTCGTGTACGACGGTGCGGCGGCCCTGGAGCGCATCGGCGTCAACGACTACGACGTGGTCGTCCTCGACCGCGACCTCCCGCTCGTCCACGGCGACGACGTCTGCCGCAAGATCGTCGAACTCGGCATGCCCACGCGCGTGCTGATGCTGACGGCGTCCGGAGACGTCAGCGACCGTGTCGAGGGCCTGGAGATCGGCGCCGACGACTACCTGCCGAAGCCCTTCGCGTTCAGCGAGCTGATCGCCCGCGTGCGCGCCCTGGGCCGGCGCACCAGCGTGCCGCTGCCGCCGGTCCTGGAGCGCGCGGGCATCAAGCTGGACCCGAACCGCCGGGAGGTCTTCCGGGACGGGCGAGAGGTCCAGCTGGCGCCCAAGGAGTTCGCGGTGCTGGAGGTGCTGATGCGTTCCGAAGGGGCCGTCGTCTCGGCGGAACAGCTCCTGGAGAAGGCGTGGGACGAGAACACGGACCCGTTCACCAACGTCGTCCGCGTCACGGTCATGACGCTGCGGCGCAAGCTCGGTGAGCCGCCGGTCATCGTGACCGTGCCCGGCTCCGGCTACCGGATCTGATCCACCGTGGCCGCGACACCCGCGCCTCCCCAGGCGCCCCCGAAGCCCACCTGGGACCCCCGCCGTCCCGAACTGCCGTTCCCGTGGCTGCGTCCGACGATCCGGATACGGCTCACCCTGCTGTACGGCGGCATGTTCCTGATCGCCGGCATCCTGCTGCTGTCGATCATCTACCTGCTGGCCGCGCAGGCGATCAACACGGGGAACCAGCCACCGTTCAAGATCGTCGCCGGCAGCAAGATGAACGTGGCGAGTTCGTACTGCCCGGCGGTGAACGCCGCGTCCAACGCGGACGGCGAGGTGTACCTGTCGACGTTCAACGCGGCGATCAGCTCCTGCATCGACCAGCGCCGCCAGGACGCCCTGGACAACCTCCTCAGCCGCTCCCTGCTGGCCCTCCTGGGCCTCGCGGTCATCGCGTTCGCCTTCGGGTACGCGATGGCGGGCCGGGTGCTCACCCCGCTCGGCCGCATCACGCGCACCGCGCGCGCGGTCGCCGGTTCGGACCTGTCCCGCCGGATCGAGCTGGACGGCCCGGACGACGAGCTGAAGGAGCTGGCGGACACCCTGGACGACATGCTGGCGCGCCTCCAGCGGGCGTTCACGGCGCAGCAGAGGTTCGTCGGGAACGCGTCCCACGAGCTGCGTACGCCGCTCGCGATCAACCGGACGCTCCTGGAGGTCCATCTCTCGGACCCGGGCGCGCCCGTGGAGCTCCAGCAGCTCGGCAAGACCCTGCTGGCCACCAACGAGCGCAGCGAGCAGCTCGTGGAGGGCCTGCTGCTGCTCGCCCGCAGCGACAACCAGATCGTCGAGCGCAAGCCGGTGGACCTCGCCGAGGTGGCCAAGCAGGCGATCGACCAGGCGCACGGCGAGGCCCAGGCCAAGGGCGTCGAGATCCGGGGCGAGCGGCAGACCGCCGTCGTCCAGGGCAACGGCGTCCTGCTGGAGCGGATCGCGCTGAACCTGGTGCAGAACGCGGTGCGCTACAACGTCCCCGAGGACGGCTGGGTGGAGGTCACCACCGAGGTGCAGCACGGACAGGCGGTGCTGGTGGTGTCGAACACCGGACCGGTGGTCCCGGCGTACGAGATCGACAACCTCTTCGAGCCGTTCCGGCGGCTGCGTACGGAGCGTACGGGCAGCGACAAGGGGGTGGGGCTCGGGCTGTCGATCGCGAGGTCGGTGGCGCGGGCGCACGGCGGGCACATCGCGGCCCAGCCGCGGGAGGGAGGGGGACTGGTGATGCGTGTCACCCTGCCGCTCTGAGATCATGGGGCCCGACACACGCGAGGGTGTTCGCTTTGCGCGGAATTTTCGGGGCTTCTTCCCCGTGCTCATGTGTGTGATCGATCACAAAGGCGAATTTCCGGCCATCTACTCACTGTGATCATGAAGGCTGCCGTAAGGCCCGGAAAATCCGGGTTTTCGGGGGTCCTGATGACGGGAAGTACACGGTGGGACGCCTTTGAAGTGCGACATTCGGACCGTGTACGGTCCCGATCGCCAACCGACCCGATCACCCGCGAGGGCTCCGGTCGGGTGTCGATTGAGTAACAGACCTTGATGTGAGGCAAAATCTCCGCCTCAAGGCGGGCACAAGTCCGGCCTCTCACGCGTTACGTGCGCTGGAGACACCTCATTCACCCAGAGGGGGAGAGCGAATATGGCAACCGATTACGACACCCCACGCAAGACCGACGACGATGTCGACTCCGACAGCCTTGAAGAGCTGAAGGCCCGGAGGAACGACAAGTCGGCCTCTTCGGTCGACGTCGACGAGTTCGAGGCCGCCGAGGGCCTCGAACTGCCCGGAGCCGACCTCTCCAACGAGGAGCTGGCTGTCCGGGTGCTGCCCAAGCAGCAGGACGAGTTCACCTGCATGAGCTGCTTCCTGGTGCACCACCGCAGCCAGCTGGCCCGCGAGAAGAACGGTCAGCCGATCTGCCGCGACTGCGACTGAGGGAGGGTCGGCCGTGACTGGCTCGACCTCTCCTCGGAAGCGCCGCTTCCCCCTGGGGAGAGCGGACAAAGGGTCGTCCGACCCTCTCGGCGTGCATGAAGACGAGCGAGGTTCGTCCGACCCAGGATCGACCTCGCTCGAACCGGCCGGCGACGGGACCGAGTCATCGGAACTCCCGGCACCGGCACAGAGCACCGCGGCCGTCGCCAGGCGGTCGGCCGCGGTGATCAGGGACAGAGCCTGGGACCTCGCCCGGGACGGCCTCCACAAGGGCCACAGCCGGGCGAAGGCGGGCCTCGGGTACCTCGCGGACCGGATCATCGAGAACGCCCCCAGAATCCCCGTACGCGACCTCAGGACGCTCCAGGGGCAGTTCCCCGGACTCGGGCCCGAGGAGCTCGCGGACAAGCTCGTGGCGGGCGCCGCGAACGCGTCGGCGACCGTCGGCGCGGGCGTCGGCGCCGCGGCGATGCTGCCTGTCCCGCCCGCGATGCCCGCGGAACTGGCGGCGGAGATCACCGGCGTCGCCGCGATCGAGCTCAAACTGATCGCCGAACTCCACGAGGTGTACGGCCTGCGGCCTCCCGGCAACCTCAAGGACCGCAGCACCGCCTACCTGCGCTCCTGGTCCGGCGAACGCGGCGTGGACGTCCTCAAGCCGTCCTCCGTGAACTCCGCGCTCGGCGGCCAGATGAAGCGCGAACTGCGCCAGCAGATCATGAAGCGCATGGTGCGCAACCTGCCGAACCTGACCCCCTTCCTGGTCGGCGCCGCCGTCGGGGCCGTCATGAACCGCCGAGACACCAGAAAGGTCGCCGCCAAACTCCGCAAGGACCTCCGCGAGCGCCAGGTCCCCTGGACCGCCCTGACCGCCCTCCCGGCCCTGGAAAAACCGGCCGACCCGCTCGTGATCGACGAACGGGCCGGACGCGGGGAACTTGAGGGCTGACGCCCCGGCGGACGCCTAGACGGTGGCCTCGCGGGCCTCCTTGAGGGCCTGCGCCAGCCGCTGCGGCTCCCGGGTCGACAGGTACAGGTACGGCGTCGGGTCCTCGGGGTCGGTCACGAGAACGCGCAGCGCGCCCGGGATGTACGCGCGCAGCAGCAGGTACGCGCGCGTGTCCGCCTTGTACGTGCGCCAGGCGCGCGCCTCCTCCTGGTCCAGGACCTCCGCCTCGCCGAGCGCCGTCACCGGGATCTTCGCGTCCCCGGCGATCAGGAAACCGCCCACCACGCGGATGCGCGGCGAGCCGTACGCGCTGGCCACGACGGCCGCCACCGCCGTACCGCCGACCAGGCCGCCGAGCAGCGGCAGGGTGCCGAACGGCAGCATGATCAGGGCCGCCGAGACACCCACGAGGAAGGACAGGAACCACCACGAGCGGGGGGCGGTGAGACGTTCTTCGTACGGGGCCGTGGAGAGCTGCATGGGCCAAGCTTGGCACGGGGAACCGACACCGCCGGGGCCGGGGCGGGGCGCGCCGAGGTGACCGGTGGGTAAGAGCGGTGAGCACAGGGTGGCCGAGGGTGAGGGACGGGCGGGTAAGGTCTGCGGCTGTGAGTGGTACTTCCGCAGCTCTTCAGCCTCCGGCCGGCGCCCTGGAACCGGTGCGGCACCCCGACGCTCCCGCGCCCGGCGAGCTTCTGGGCACCCACTACGAACAGTGTTTCGGATGCGGCGAGGGCCAGGCCCACGGACTGCACCTGACGCCCCGCGCGGGCGAGGGCGTCACGGCGACCGCGGAGTTCGCCGTCCGCCCCGCCCACCAGGGCGCCCCCGGCCTCGCCCACGGCGGAGTGCTCACCGCCGCCCTCGACGAACTGCTCGGCTCGCTGAACTGGCTGCTGCGCACCGTCGCCGTCACGGGCCGGCTGGAGACCGACTTCGTGCGGCCCGTCCCCATAGGGGCGACGCTCCACCTGGCGGGCCGGGTCAAGGCCGTCCAGGGGCGGAAGGTCTACTCCACGGCGACCGGCCGGATCGGCGGCCCCGAAGGGCCCGTCGCCGTCCGCGCGGACGCCCTGTTCATAGAGGTCCCGGTCGCGCACTTCGTGGACCACGGCCGGGCGGAAGAGATCCGGGCCGTACGGGACGACCCGGACCAGATGCGGCGCCTGCGCGCCTTCGAGGTGAACCCGTGAGCCGTGAACCCCTGAACGTGCGGATCAGGCGCGTCGACCCCGGCGTGCCGCTCCCCGCGTACGCGCAGCCCGGTGACGCGGGAGCCGATCTGCGCACCACCGAGGCGTGCGAACTGAAACCCGGTGAGCGGGCCGTCCTGCCCACCGGGGTCGCGATCGCCCTCCCCGAGGGGTACGCGGCCTTCGTGCACCCCCGCTCCGGGCTCGCGGCCCGGTGCGGAGTAGCCCTTGTGAATGCCCCGGGGACGGTTGATGCCGGGTACCGTGGGGAGATCAAGGTGATCGTGGTGAATCTCGATCCGCGCGAGGCCGTGCGGTTCGAGCGCTTCGACCGGATTGCCCAACTGGTCGTCCAGCAGGTCGAGAGGGTCCGCTTCCACGAGGTCGCGGAACTTCCCGGCTCGGCTCGGGGCGAGGGGGGCTTCGGGTCCACCGGCGGCCACGCCGCGGTGGGGACGGACAGTACGACCGGTGACGCCGCCACGGGCGGCACAACGGGTGGGAATCGATACGCTTCGGTCGTATCCGACCGGGAAGGACAGTGACGTGTTCGGACGTCGCAAGAAGAAGGATGCCGCCGAGGGCGCGGCCGGCGAGGCCGAGCAGGTCGTCGACAGCGTCGACACTGAGGCGGACGAGACGGACGGGCGCCCGCGCGAGCGCGTGCGGCTCGAACCCGAGCCCCGGCCCGACGGCCCCTGGGACGACACCGAGGTGAGCGACCCCGCCGAGGGCCGTGTCGACCTCGGCGGGCTCTTCGTGCCCGGCGTCGACGGCATGGAGCTGCGGGTCGAGGTCGCGGGCGACGCGATCGTCGCGGCGACCGTCGTGCTGCGCGACAGCGCCGTCCAGCTCCAGGCGTTCGCCGCGCCCAAGCGCGAGGGCATCTGGGGCGAGGTGCGCGAGGAGATCGCCTCCGGGATCACCCAGCAGGGCGGCATCATCGACGAGGTCGAGGGTCCGCTGGGCTGGGAGCTGCGCGCGCAGGTGCCGGTGCAGCTGCCGGACGGACAGAGCGGGTTCCACGTCGTGCGGTTCGTCGGCGTGGACGGGCCGCGGTGGTTCCTGCGCGGGGTGATCTCCGGGCAGGGCGCGGTGCAGCCGCAGGCCGCCGGGCTCCTCGAGCAGATCTTCCGGGACACGGTCGTCGTGCGCGGCGAGGGTCCGATGGCCCCCCGCGACCCGATCGTCCTCAAGCTGCCGAACGACGCCCAGATGGTTCCCGAAGGGGTCCAGCAGCAGGACGAGGGCTCGCGTTTCTCCGGCGGCATGGGGCAGTTGCAGCGCGGGCCGGAGATCACCGAGGTGCGCTGAGGTTTTTCGCCAGACCGTGAAAGGGCCGGGTCCGCTGGGACCCGGCCCTTTCGCATGCGGTTCTCGTGGGGGCGGAAGAAAATCTCGCGGAGCGTGAACCGATCGGCCCGGATCTTCCGATGAAGGGGCAAGAAGGGCCTGACCGGCGAGGTGTCAGGGTTTTGTCAAAGGTGCGACGGCGGCGGAGGGAGTGTCTGAATTGTCTGACGAAAGGGCCGTAACGTCTCCGCTGCACACGTGGTGGTCGGCGGAAGACAATGAGGGCATGGCGCGCGGAAAGCTACGGATCTACCTCGGTGCGGCGCCGGGCGTCGGAAAGACGTACGCGATGCTGTCGGAGGCGCACCGCAGGGTCGAGCGGGGCACGGACTGCGTCGTGGCGTTCGTCGAGCACCACGGCCGCCCGCGCACCGAGGTGATGCTGCACGGCCTGGAGGAGATCGAGCGCCGCGAGATCGACTACCGGGGCGGCACGTTCACCGAGATGGACGTGGACGCGGTCCTGCGCAGGGCCCCGGCGGTGGCCCTGGTGGACGAACTGGCGCACACGAACGTCCCGGGCTCGCGCAACGCGAAGCGCTGGCAGGACGTCGAGGAACTGCTCGCGGCCGGCATCGACGTCGTGTCGACGGTGAACATCCAGCACCTGGAGTCCCTGGGCGACGTCGTCGAGTCGATCACCGGCGTACGCCAGCGCGAGACCGTGCCGGACGAGGTGGTGCGCCGCGCGGACCAGGTCGAACTGGTGGACATGTCCCCGCAGGCCCTGCGCCGCCGCATGGCGCACGGCAACATCTACCAGCCCGACAAGGTCGACGCGGCCCTGTCGAACTACTTCCGCCCCGGGAACCTCACCGCGCTGCGCGAGCTGGCCCTCCTGTGGGTGGCCGACCGGGTCGACGAGTACCTGAACCAGTACCGCAGCGAGCACCGCGTCTCCGCGATCTGGGGCTCCCGGGAGCGGATCGTCGTCGGGCTGACCGGCGGCCCCGAGGGACGCACCCTGATCCGGCGGGCGGCACGCCTCGCGGAGAAGGGCGCCGGCGGCGAGGTCCTCGCCGTGTACATCTCCCGCAGCGACGGCCTCACCTCCGCCTCGCCGAAGGAGCTGGCCGTGCAGCGCACCCTGGTCGAGGACCTCGGCGGCACGTTCCACCACGTCGTCGGGGACGACATCCCCGCCGCGCTCCTCGACTTCGCGCGGGGAGCGAACGCGACGCAGATCGTGCTCGGCTCGTCCCGGCGCAAGGCGTGGCAGTACATGTTCGGCCCCGGCGTCGGGACGACGGTCGCCCGCGATTCCGGACCCGACCTGGACGTCCACATCGTCACCCACGAAGAGGTCGCCAAGGGCCGCGGCCTGCCCGTCGCCCGGGGCGCGCGGCTCGGGCGGGCCCGCATCCTGTGGGGCTGGCTGGTCGGCGTCGGCGGCCCGGTCGGCCTCGCCCTCCTGCTGAACGCCGTCCACCTCGGCCTCGCCAACGACATGCTGCTGTTCCTGGCGCTGACGGTCGCCGCCGCCCTCCTCGGCGGGCTGCTGCCGGCCCTCGCCTCGGCGGCGCTCGGCTCCCTGCTGCTGAACTACTTCTACACACCCCCGCTGCACCGGTTCACGATCGCCGACCCGAAGAACATCGTCGCCATCGTGATCTTCGTCGGCGTGGCGATATCGGTCGCGTCCGTCGTCGACCTCGCCGCCCGGCGCACGCATCAGGCGGCCCGGCTGAGGGCGGAGTCGGAGATCCTGTCGTTCCTCGCGGGGAACGTGCTGCGCGGGGAGACCAGCCTGGAGGCCCTCCTGGAGCGGGTGCGGGAGACCTTCGGGATGGAGTCGGCGGCGCTCCTGGAGCGGGAGAGCGACGTCGCGCCGTGGACCTGCGCCGGGCGCGTCGGGTTCGGGCGGGAGGTGGCGCGCCCCGAGGACGCCGACGTGGACGTGCCGGTCGGGGACCACATGGCGCTCGCGCTGACCGGGCGGGTGCTGCCGGCCGAGGACCGGCGGGTGCTCGCGGCGTTCGGGGCGCAGGCCGCCGTCGTCCTCGACCGCCGGCGCCTCCAGGAGGAGGCCGACCGGGCGCGGGCGCTCGCCGAGGGCAACCGCATCCGCACGGCGCTGCTGGCCGCCGTCAGCCACGACCTGCGCACCCCCCTCGCCGGGATCAAGGCGGCGGTCTCCAGCCTCAGGTCGGACGACGTGGCCTGGTCCGAGGAGGACCAGGCGGAGCTGCTCGAAGGGATCGAGGACGGCGCCGACCGGCTCGACCACCTCGTCGGGAACCTCCTCGACATGTCCCGGCTCCAGACCGGGACGGTCACGCCGATCGTGCGGGAGATCGACCTCGACGAGGTGGTGCCGATGGCGCTCGGCGGGGTCCCCGAGGACAGCGTCGAGCTGGACATCCCGGAGACGCTGCCCATGGTGTCGGTGGACGCGGGGCTGCTGGAGCGGGCCGTCGCCAACCTCGTGGAGAACGCCGTCAAGTACAGCCCGGGCGGACAGACCGTGCTCGTCGCGGCGAGCGCCCTGTCCGAGCGGGTCGAGGTGCGGGTCGTGGACCGCGGGCCCGGGGTGCCCGACGACGCCAAGGAACGCATCTTCGCCCCCTTCCAGCGGTACGGTGACGCCCCGCGCGGTGCCGGGGTCGGGCTCGGGCTCGCCGTGGCGCGGGGGTTCGTCGAGGCGATGGGCGGCACACTGGCCGCCGAGGACACACCGGGCGGCGGGCTCACGATGGTGCTCACGCTCCGCGCGGCGGCCGGGCCGTCCGGAGCGGGGGAGGGCACGGCGTCCGGTGCCGCCGACGTCGTACCGGCAGAACGTTCGGGACCGTCCGAGAGGCAGGCCACATGATGAGCCCCACCGGGGGCAACCCCCAGGGCCCCACGAGGGTGCTCGTGGTCGACGACGAGCCGCAGATCGTGCGGGCGCTCGTGATCAACCTCAGGGCGCGCAAGTACGAGGTCGACGCGGCGCACGACGGGGCGAGCGCGTTGCAGCTGGCCGCGGCCCGGCATCCCGACGTCGTCGTGCTCGACCTGGGGCTGCCCGACATGGACGGCGTCGAGGTGATCAAAGGGCTGCGGGGGTGGACGCGGGTGCCGATCCTGGTGCTGTCCGCGCGGCACTCCTCCGACGAGAAGGTGCAGGCGCTGGACGCCGGGGCCGACGACTACGTCACCAAGCCGTTCGGGATGGACGAGCTGCTGGCGCGGCTGCGGGCGGCCGTGCGCAGGGCCGAGCCGGTGGGGCCGGGGGAGGGGGAGGTGCTCGTCGAGACCGAGGGGTTCACCGTCGACCTCGCGGCGAAGAAGGTCAACCGGGGCGGGAAGGACGTCCGCCTCACGCCCACCGAGTGGCATCTCCTGGAGGTCCTCGTCCGCAACACCGGCCGCCTGGTCAGCCAGCGGCAGCTGCTCCAGGAGGTGTGGGGGCCGTCGTACGGGACGGAGACGAACTATCTGCGGGTGTACATGGCGCAGCTGCGGCGAAAGCTGGAGGGGGACCCGGCGCACCCTCGGCACTTCATTACCGAGCCGGGGATGGGGTACAGGTTCGAGAAGTGACCGGGGTGGGGGTGTCGTCGGGGGCCGGTAGGCTTTTGGGTATGAGTGCTGTTCCGCATTCCGAGAAGCCGGTGGGCCGGTTCCGGCGTATGCTCGACCGGCTCTCCTCGTCCCAGGAGGACCTGGAGTCCGAGGAGCTGCGGGAGGACGCCGAGACCGCCGGGTGTACGCGGATCGAGGACTGCCGGGATCGGCAGATAGTGACCGTTACTGGTACGTTGCGCACGGTCACTCTGCGCCCGCGGGCCGGAGTCCCGGCGCTGGAGGCGGAACTGTTCGACGGCTCCGCCGCGTTGGACGTGGTGTGGCTGGGGCGGCGCTCCATCGTCGGCATAGAGCCGGGCCGCCGGCTGATCGCGTCGGGCCGGATCTCGCTGAGCAGAGGCCGGCGCGTGCTGTTCAATCCGAAGTACGAACTGAGACCCCTCGGTAGGGAGTAGCCGGTGACGTCGCTCGACAAGCCGACCGAAGAAGAGCAGGCGCGGGACGCCCGGGCGGTGACCGAGGCCGCGTTGTTCGAGGCGTTCGGCGGCGTGCGGGGCATGGTCGAGACGGTGATGCCCGGCCTGCTGTTCGTCACGATCTACACGATCAACCAGGACCTGCACATGTCGGCGATCGCCGCGCTCGCGGTGTCCGTCGTGCTGGTCGTGGTGCGGCTCGCGATGAAGGGCACCGTCAAGCACGCGTTCAGCGGCGTCTTCGGGGTCGCCTTCGGTGTCGTCTTCGCGATGATGACCGGCAACGCGAAGGACTTCTACCTCCCGGGCATGCTGTACACCCTGGGGCTGGCGCTCGCCTACATCGTCACCACGCTGTGCGGGGTCCCGCTGATCGGGCTCATGCTCGGGCCGGTCTTCAAGGAGAACCTCTCCTGGCGGACCCGCAACCCCGGCCGCAAGAAGGCGTACTCCAAGGCCAGTTGGGCCTGGGGGCTGATCCTGCTCGCCAAGTGCGCGATCCTCTTCCCGCTGTACTGGTGGGCCGACACGACGCAGCTCGGCTGGGTCCTCATCGCGCTGAAGATCCCGCCGTTCCTGCTGGCGGTCTGGTTGACCTGGGTGTTCCTCGCGAAGGCCCCGGCGCCCATCGACGTGTTCGCGGAGATGGAGGCCGAGGAGAAGGCGGAGGAGGAGCGGAAGGCCGCCGCCGCCCGGGGAGCCGAACAGGGCTGACGGCCCCCTCGACGACGCCCCCTCGACGACGCGCCCCCCCACGACGCGCCCCCCCACGACGCGCCCCCCCCCACGACGCGCCCCCCCACGACGCGCCCCCCCCACGACGCGCCCTCCACGACGCGAAAAAGGGCTCGCTCCGTACGTACGGAGCGAGCCCTTCCTCATGCCGAACTCTTACGCGTCCGTCTCTTCCCTGCGCACCGACAGCAGATCCTCCAGCTGCTCCTCCCGCGCCGGAGCCGCCACGAACAGCAGCTCGTCCCCCGCCTCCAGGGAGTCCTCCGCGGTCGGCGTCAGGACCCGGTTGCCCCGGATGATGGTGACCAGGGACGTGTCCTGCGGCCACTCCACGTCCCCCACCTGCGTGCCGGCCAGCGCCGACTCCTCGGGCAGGGTCAGCTCGACCAGGTTCGCGTCACCGTGGCTGAAGCGCAGCAGCCGGACCAGGTCGCCGACCGAGACCGCCTCCTCCACCAGCGCCGACATCAGCCGAGGGGTCGACACCGCGACGTCCACCCCCCAGGACTCGTTGAACAGCCACTCGTTCTTCGGGTTGTTGACGCGCGCGACGACCCGGGGGACGCCGTACTCCGTCTTGGCCAGCAGCGAGACGACCAGGTTGACCTTGTCGTCGCCCGTCGCGGCGATCACCACGTTGCAGCGCTGGAGCGCCGCCTCGTCCAGGGACGTGATCTCGCAGGCGTCGGCGAGGAGCCACTCCGCCTGGGGGACCCGCTCGACCGAGATGGCGGTGGGGGCCTTGTCGACCAGGAGGACCTCGTGCCCGTTCTCCAGCAGCTCGCCCGCGATCGAGCGGCCGACGGCGCCGGCTCCGGCGATGGCGACCCTCATCGGTGACCGCCTTCCTGCGGACCCTCGGAGAAGGCCGCCTCGACCTTCTCGACCTCGTCGGTCCGCATCATGACGTGCACGAGGTCGCCTTCCTGGAGGACCGTCTGCGAGGACGGGAGGATCGCCTCGCCCAGCCGGGTGAGGAAGGCCACACGGACCCCGGTCTCCTCCTGGAGCGTGCTGATCTTGTGGCCGATCCAGGACGGCGACGCGTGCACCTCGGCGAGCTGGACACCGCCCGTGGGGTCGCGCCACAGCGGCTCGGCGCCGGACGGGAGGAGCCGGCGCAGCATCTGGTCGGCGGTCCAGCGGACCGTGGCGACCGTGGGGATGCCCAGGCGCTGGTAGACCTCGGCGCGGCGCGGGTCGTAGATCCTGGCCGCGACGTTCTCCACGCCGAACATCTCGCGGGCCACCCGGGCGGCGATGATGTTGGAGTTGTCACCGCTGGAGACGGCGGCGAAGGCGCCCGCCTCCTCGATGCCGGCCTCGCGCAGGGTGTCCTGGTCGAAGCCGATGCCGGTGACCCGGCGACCGCCGAAGGAGGAGCCGAGGCGCCGGAACGCGGTCGGGTCCTGGTCGATCACGGCGACGGTGTGACCCTGTCGCTCCAGGGTCTGCGCGAGGGCGGAGCCCACCCGGCCACAGCCCATGATGACGATGTGCATGGCCCTACACCACGCTCCCCACAGGCCCGATGACCTGCGTCGCTGTCGTTCTCATGTTCCTCTCTCGGCTCTTCGGGCAATGCGTCGCGGCCGGATGACGACCGCCAGGCAGACATCATGCCCGGGAACCTCCGGCTGAGGTCCGGGAGCCGACGTCGATTTGCCCACTTCCAACGTAGCGGTTCCCGCCACCGGCCTCGCGGGAGGGGGACGCGGACGGCCCCCGGCGTACGGAGTGGCGCGTTCCACGTGACCTTGTGATGAAGGCAGGGGCCAGGAGGTGGGCGGCTGCCTGTTCGAAGGCATACGATTCTCTGTTGTGTCCAAACTGACCGACGTGCCCAAGCGGATTCTGATCGGGCGCGCTCTGCGCAGTGATCGGCTTGGGGAAACGCTCCTGCCGAAGCGCATCGCCCTCCCAGTCTTCGCCTCCGACCCGCTGTCCTCCGTGGCCTACGCGCCCGGGGAGGTGCTGCTGGTCCTGTCCATCGCGGGCGTGTCGGCGTACCACTTCTCCCCCTGGATCGCCCTCGCGGTGGTCGTCCTGATGTTCACCGTGGTCGCCTCCTACCGGCAGAACGTCCACGCGTACCCGAGCGGCGGCGGCGACTACGAGGTGGCGACGACCAACCTCGGACCCAAGGCGGGCCTGACCGTCGCGAGCGCGCTGCTCGTCGACTACGTCCTGACCGTCGCCGTGTCCATCGCCTCCGGCATCGAGAACCTCGGCTCCGCGATCCCCTTCGTCGTCGAGCACAAGACGGCGTGCGCGGTCGCCGTCATCATCCTGCTGACGCTGATGAACCTGCGCGGGGTGAAGGAGTCCGGGAAGCTCTTCGCGATCCCGACGTACGTGTTCGTCGCGGGCGTCTTCATCATGATCGCGTGGGGCGCCTTCCGCGGGCTCGTGCTGGACGAGACGATGCGCGCGCCGACGGCGCAGTTCGAGATCAAGGCCGAGCACCAGGGGCTCGCCGGGTTCGCGCTGGTCTTCCTGCTGCTGCGGGCCTTCTCCTCCGGCTGCGCCGCGCTGACCGGCGTCGAGGCCATCTCCAACGGCGTGCCCGCCTTCCGCAAGCCCAAGTCGAAGAACGCGGCCACCACCCTCGCCGCGATGGGCCTGCTGGCGGTGACGATGTTCTGCGGGATCATCGTCCTCGCGCTCGTCACGGACGTACGCATGGCGGAGAACCCGGCGACCGATCTGATCAGGAACGGGGTCGAAGTCGGGTCGGGGTATGTGCAGAACCCGGTGATCACGCAGGTCGCGGAGGCGGTGTTCGGCAAGGGGAGCTTCCTGTTCGTGGTGCTCGCCGCGGCGACCGCGCTCGTGCTGTTCCTCGCCGCGAACACCGCCTACAACGGGTTCCCGGTGCTCGGCTCGATCCTCGCGCAGGACCGCTACCTGCCGCGCCAGCTGCACACCCGCGGCGACCGGCTCGCCTTCTCCAACGGCATCGTGCTGCTGGCGGGCGCCGCGATCCTCCTCGTGTGGATCTACGGCGCCGACTCCACCCGCCTCATCCAGCTGTACATCGTCGGCGTGTTCGTCTCCTTCACGCTCAGCCAGACCGGCATGGTCCGGCACTGGAACCGGCTGCTGGCCACCGAGACGGACCCGGCGAAGCGCCGGCACATGGTCCGCTCGCGGGCGATCAACGCGTTCGGCGCGTTCTTCACCGGGCTCGTCCTCGTCGTCGTCCTCGTCACGAAGTTCACGCACGGCGCGTGGGTGGCGCTGCTCGGGATGGTCATCTTCTTCGCGACGATGACCGCGATCCGGCGCCACTACGACGGGGTCGCGGAGGAGCTGGCGGCGAGCGAGGGGCCGAGCGACGACAGCGTCCGGCCCTCCCGCGTCCACTCCGTGCTGCTGATCTCCAAGATCCACCGGCCGACGCTGCGGGCGCTCGCCTTCGCCAAGCTGATGCGGTCGGACACGCTGGAGGCGCTCACCGTCAACGTCGACCCGGTCGAGACGAAGGCGCTGCGCGAGGAGTGGGAGCGGCGCGGGATCGACGTACCGCTCAAGGTCCTCGACTCGCCCTACCGGGAGGTCACGCGGCCGGTCATCGAGTACGTCAAGAGCCTGCGGCGGGAGTCGCCGCGGGACGCGGTGTCGGTGATCATCCCCGAGTACGTCGTCGGGCACTGGTACGAGCATCTGCTGCACAACCAGAGCGCGCTGCGTCTCAAGGGCCGCCTCCTGTTCACGCCGGGCATCATGGTCACCTCCGTCCCCTACCAGCTCCAGTCCTCCGAGGCCGCCAAGCAGCGCGCCCGGCGCCGGCAGGAGTGGAACGCGCCGGGCTCCGTCCGACGGGGTCCCGCGGGCTCTCCCGAGCGGCCCAGGGAGACGAGCGGACGCGGGGAGTAGGCGCCGGGGGGTGTCCCGTACGGCGGTCGTGGCTCTGGTGCGCAGGGCCTAGACTGGACGGCTGTCGTCGTACGCCGGTCCCGAGGCCGCCGCCTCCGCCGCGCACCCCCTGTCGCCTTCCCGATCTGGAGTCACCCCGCCATGCAGGCAGAACCGAAGAAACCGCAGGCGGGGGAGTCTCTCGACGAGCGGGTGTCGCTCGTCGGACAGGAGTACGAGGTCGAGGTCGGGCCCGTCGCGCACGGCGGGCACTGCATCGCGCGGACCGACGAGGGGCAGGTGCTGTTCGTGCGGCACGCGCTGCCCGGGGAGCGCGTGCTGGCGCGGGTCACCGAGGGCGAGGAAGGGGCGCGGTTCCTGCGTGCCGACGCCGTCGAGATCCGCACCGCGTCCAAGGACCGGGTCGAGGCGCCCTGCCCGTACGCCGGGCCCGGGAAGTGCGGGGGCTGCGACTGGCAGCACGCCAAGCCGGGGGCCCAGCGGCGGATGAAGGGCGAGGTCGTCGCCGAACAGCTGCTGCGCCTCGCCGGGCTCACCCCCGAGGAGGTGGGCTGGGACGGCACCGTCATGCCCGCCGAGGGCGACAAGCTGCCCTCCGGTGAGGTGCCGCAGTGGCGTACGAGGGTGCAGTACGCCGTCGACGCGGACGGCAACGCCGGTCTGCGCCGCCACCGCTCCCACGAGGTCGAGGTGATCGACCACTGCATGATCGCGGCGCCCGGGGTCAGCGAGCTCGGTGTCGAGAAGCGGGACTGGGCCGGGATGGAGAGCGTCGAGGCGATCGCCGCGACCGGGTCCCAGGACCGGCAGGTCATCCTCACGCCGCGCCCCGGCGCCCGCCTTCCCCTCGTCGAGCTGGACAAACCGGTCTCCGTCATGCGGGTCGAGGAGCGGGACGGCGGTGTCCACCGTGTCCATGGCCGGCCCTTCGTCCGTGAGCGGGCCGACGGGCGTACGCACCGGGTCGGCAGCGGGGGTTTCTGGCAGGTCCACCCGAAGGCGGCCGACACGCTCGTCCTCGCGGTCATGCAGGGGCTCCTGCCCCGTAAGGGGGAGATGGCCCTCGACCTCTACTGCGGCGTCGGCCTCTTCGCGGGCGCCCTCGCGGACCGGCTCGGCGAGAAGGGGGCCGTCCTCGGGATCGAGTCCGGGAAGCGGGCGGTGGAGGACGCGCGGCACAACCTCGCGGCTTTCCCTCGCGTCCGCATCGAGCAGGGCAAGGTCGATTCCGTCCTCCCTCGCACCGGCATCACCGAGGTCGACCTGATCGTCCTCGACCCCCCTCGCGCGGGCGCCGGCCGCTCGACCGTCCAGCACCTTGCCTCCCTCGGGGCCCGGCGGATCGCTTACGTGGCTTGCGATCCGGCTGCGTTGGCCCGGGATCTGGGGTATTTCCGGGAGGGGGGGTATCGGGTGCGGATGCTTCGGGCGTTCGATCTGTTTCCGATGACTCATCATGTGGAGTGCGTGGCGATTCTGGAGCCGGCCAAGAAGGGCTGAGCCGACGGGGAGGGGACCCGTGTATGGGCTTGTCGTCGCCGAGTTCGCAGTGGTCCGTTCTTCCTGAGTACGGGCATGACTGGGCGTTGGTGGATGTGGAGACCTCCGGGTTGCGGCCCGGGCGGGATCGGGTGTTGTCGCTTGCGGTTCTGACGCTGGACGGGGACGGGAACCGGACGGGGGAGTTCGCGACGTTGCTCGATCCGGGGTGTGATCCCGGGCCGGTGCATGTGCATGGGCTCACCGCTGCCCGGCTCGCCGGGGCGCCCGTGTTCGAGGATGTCGCCGTGCGGGTGGGGGAGTTGCTCCGGGGCCGGGTGCTCGTCGCTCACAACGCGCAGTTCGACTACGACTTCCTGGCGCATGAGTTCGCGCGGGCGCGGTCGTGGGTTCCGGTCGGGCGGCGGTTGTGCACGCTGGCGTTGAACCGGCTGGTCGGGCCTGCGACGGCGGATCTGAAGTTGGGTACGCTCGCCGCTCATTACGGTGTGCGTCAGGAGCGGGCGCATGACGCGCAGGACGATGTGCGGGTGTTGTCCGGGGTGTTGAGGAGGTCGTTGGAGGAGGCCGGGCGGCTGGGGCTGGCTCTGCCGTTGGTGGAGTGTCCGCCTCGGCAGGACTACAAGCCGTACGTGCCCAAGACGCCCTGTGCTTACCGTGATCCGGGGCGGCTGGGGGTCGGTGGGCCGTTGGTGCAGGGGATGAAGGTCGCGATCACCGGGGACACCCGGGTCTCGCGTGAGGAGTTGGTCGCCCGTTCGGTGGCGGCCGGGCTGAACATGATGACGTCGGTGAGCGGCCGGACCGGTGTCGTCGTCACCAACGATCCGGGGGCGGGGTCGGAGAAGCTGCGCCGGGCCGTCCGGGAAGGCGTCCCGTTCGTGGACGAGGCGGCCTATCTGCGGCTGCTGGAGGATGTGCGGCCTGGTCGGGCCAAGGGGGTTGCCCGGCAGAGTGCGGGGAAGGGGACGGCGGCCGTGCGAACCGTTCCGCCTCAGCGGACGGTAGGTGCAGGTTCCGCCTCCGCTCCTGATCCCGTTTCCGCGTCCGTTTCCGCTCCTGCTTCTGTCTCCGGTCCGGGGCGGGTGCTCGGTGGGCGCAGGGTTCTGGTGCTGGGCGGTCCCCATGAGGCGGCTGCGGAAGCACGTGCTCGGGCCGTCGCGCTCGGCGCCTCCGCCGCGGTCAACCTCTCGGCCGGGGTGACCGACGTGGTCGTACTGCCCGGTGGCGAGGGGGACCGGCGGATGAGCCGTGTCACCGCTCTCGGGCTCCGTGTCCATGACGCGGCCTGGCTCCTCGCGGGGGCATCCGCGCCTGCTGAGCGCGGGCAGGCCGGGGCTGAGGCCGGGACCGAGACCGAGGCCGGGGCCGGGGCCGAAGCCGAGACGGGGGCCGGCACCGAGACCAGGACCGGGGCCGGGGCCGGGACGGAAGCCGTCGTGGTGGTGGTCGCGCCGGAAGCCGAGGTGCTGGTCCGAGGCGCCGTCATCGACCTTCCCGACACCGGCGCAGACAATCACATCGGCACCGATCACACCGGCGCCGATCCCACGGGCACTCGCCCCGGCACTCACACCGCCACCCCCTGGACCCTCGCCGCCTCCTGGAGCCAGCACGCCCTCTGCGACGTGGACCTCGTCGCGTTCGCGGTCGACGAGCGGGAACAGGTCGCGGGAGACGAGGACTTCGTGTTCTACGGCGCCCCCGAGCACCCCGACGGCACCGTCCTGCTCGCCACGGACGGCCCGACGGAACAGGCCGTCACCGTGGACCTGGAGCGGCTGCCCCTGGAGATCCGGAGGGTCGTCGTCGCCGCGGCGATCGACGGCGCGGCGACCTTCTCGGACGTCGGAGCCGTCGAGATCACGCTCACGTGCGGGATCGGCGCGGCCCCGGCCGTGCGGGCCACCCTCGACGCCGCCACCACCGAGCGCACGATGATCCTCGCCGAGCTGTACCGCAGGGGAGAGGGCTGGCGGATGCGGGCCGTCGGGCAGGGGTACGACCACGGTCTGGCCGAACTGGCGCGCGGCTACGGCGTCGATGTGGACGGCTGACCCGTCCGTACGGTGGTCAGTCGGTGCCCCGCCAGATGTGGGGTTCCTCTCCGTACGCGTTCTCGTCCTCCCCCGCCAGCAGGGGTGGGGGAGGGGCCGGGGCGGGGGGTGGGGTGGTCATGGGGCGGCTCCGGGGTCAGACGCCTAGGCGGCGGCCTAGGGGGTTGCGGGTGAGGATGAGGGTGATGCCGGCGGTGAGGGTGATGAGGCCGAGGGTGAGGAAGTAGGCGGCGGAGGGGGACTCGTCGCCGGAGAGTTTGAGGGCGTTGCCGCCGAGGCCGCCGCCGAGGGCTCCGGCCAGCCAGAAGAGGCCGACCATCTGGCTGACGAAGGTGGCGGGGGCGATGGCTGTGGTGGCGCTCATGCCCACGGGGGCGAAGGCGACTTCGCCGGCTGCCAGGAGGAGGAACGCGGCGACCAGCCACCAGGGGGAGACCTTGCCGGAGGCCGAGGCGGTCGCCTGCCAGGCGGCGAGGGACATGACCGTGTAGGCGAGGGCGGTGCTGATCATGCCGATGCCGAACTTGACGGCGGTGTTGATGCGGTCGCCGGCTCTGCGCCACAGGGTGGCGAAGAGGGGGGCCGTCAACAGCACGAACAGCGGGGTCGCGGACTGGAACCAGCTCGTGGGGATCGTCGTGCCCAGCACCGAGCGGTCGGTCGTCTCCTTCGCGAAGAGGGAGAAGACCGAGCCGCCCTGGAGGAACATCGCCCAGAAGAGGGCGGAGGCGAGGAAGAGCCAGATGTAGGTCTTCACCCGGACGCGCTCCTCCGGCGTCAGGAGGGGGTTGCGCAGGAGCCGCCAGAAGAACACGGCGGGGACGACGATCGTCAACAGGCCGATCAGGCCCATGACATGGACGATCTCGAAGGCGCCCAGCGCCGCGTCCGTCCCGTAGCCGACCGCCAGGACGGCCGCCACGACCAGGCTCCGGCGGACGACCCGCGTGCGCTGGGCCGGCGTCGCCGCGCGGGACGGAGCGCGCCCCGTGTCGCCGAAGTGCCGGGTCCCGCGGACGTACTGGAGGAGACCGAGGGCCATGCCGACGGCGGCCAGGCCGAACCCGAGGTGCCAGTCGACCGTCTCACCGACCGCGCCGACGATCACCGGCGCGGCCAGCGCGCTGACCTGCACGCTCATGTAGAAGATCGCGAACCCGGCGTCGCGGCCCGCCCGGTCCCGCGGCGCGTAGAACGCGCTCAGCAGGTTCGCCATGTTCGGCTTGAGGAGGCCGGTGCCGGCGGCGATCAGGAGGAGGCCGGGGTAGAAGAGGAGCCGGCCCGGGATCGCCATCGACACATGGCCGAGGGCGATCAGGACACCGCCGTACAGGACCGCTCTCGACGCGCCGAACAGGCGGTCGCCCAGCCAGCCGCCCGGCACCGAGCACAGGAACACGGACGCCATGTAGAGGCCGAACAGGAGCGCCGCGTCCGAGTCGGAGAGGCCGAGGCCGCCGTCGGCGGTGGGCTCCGTCGCGTACAGGACGAGGATCGCCGTCATGCCGTAGAAGCTGAACCGCTCCCAGATGTCCGTGCCGAACAGGGTGGTGAACCAGCGGGGCCAGCCGAGCGGGCCCCGGCCGGCGGGGCGTCCTGACCGGGGGAGGACGGGGGGCTTGGCCGGCGCGGTCATGGCTCCTCCAAGGGGACGGCTGAGGGGAGGAGAGGCTCGCCCCGGACCGTCCAGACGCGGTGGAGGACGGCTCGAAGGGCGCGGTTCGAGCGGGGGTCGAGGCGGGGTGCGGACACTGGCGGCGCTCTCTCGGCCCCCACCCGCTTCGGAGGTTGCTCAGATGCCCGCTTCGCTTCCCTTCCGCGTGATGCTGCGCATGGAGACCGTCCCCGGGCTCGGCGCCGAGTTCGAGAAGGTGTGGGAGGAGGTGGGCCGGGGCATCGCCGCCCAGCCCGGCAACCTCGCCCAGTCCCTGGCCCGCTCCGCCGACGAGCTCGACGTCTACTACGTCGTCACCGACTGGACCGACCGGGCCAGCTTCCACCGCTTCGAACTCAGCGAGGAACACGTCGTCAACCGCCGCCGCCTCCAGCCGTACCGCCGGGGCGGCGAGATGCGGCTGAGCGAGACCGTGTGCCTGCTGCGGGGGGCGGCGGCGGAGGGGTAGGGAGAGGACAGGGGCGGGAGCAGCGGCAGGGGGCTGCCCGGCGGTGGCGGTGGTACGACAGGGGCGCGAGCCGCAAAGACCCGCGCCCCCGGCCTGTGGCCCCTCGGCCTGTGGCCCCCCGCCCATGAACTCCCGGCGCGTACCCCGCCCGTGCCCCCTCAGCCCATGCCCGCCCCCCCGGCCCGCGGAGCCCTCTCTCACCCCGGCAGTGTCAGCCCCCACTCCTCCAGCCACGCGTTCAGCTTCAGGGCCAGTTCGAGTTCCGTGCGGCTCAGGCGGGGGGAGTCGAGGGCTGTGGGGGACAGGAGGGGGCGGACCGGGGCGGTCGGGGGGAGGGCGGCGAGGCGGGTGCGGAGGGTGGTGTCGTACGTCGTGTCGTGGGTCATCGGGTAGCCCGACTTGCGGCGGCCGAGGACCGAGGCGGGCAGGAGGTCCGCCACGGCCGCGCGGAGGGTGCTTTTTTCCCAGCCGTCGGACGTCTTCGTCGTCCAGGGGATGTTCAGGGCGTACTGGACCAGGCGGTGGTCGCAGAAGGGGAGGCGGACGTCGATGCCGGACGCGGCGCCGAAACGGTGCGCGCGGTCGAGCTGTTCGGGGAGGAAACGGGTCGTGAAGAGGTACGCCAGTTCCCGCATCCGGCGCTCCCGGCGGTTCTCGCCCCGCAGCCCGGGGATCTCCGCGAGGGCGGTCGCGTAGTGGTCCGCGCGGAACGCCAGGACCTCCAGCTCCTTCATCGCCGGCGCGAACAGCGTGCCCACGAGTTCGTCGGTCGTCGGCGTCCACGGGAAGTCGGGCGCCTCGGCCCACCGGGGATGGTGGAACCAGGGGAACCCCCCGAACAGCTCGTCCGCGCCCTCCCCGCCGAGCAGGACGTCCACCCGCCCCGCGACCGCCCCGTACAACTGGGACATCGACGGCTCGGTGTCCGCGAACAGCCGGGGCTGGTCCAGCTCCGCGACGAGCCGCGCCCACACCTCGGGCCGCAGCAGATCCCGCGTCGTGAGGACGACGTCGGTGTGGTCCGTCCCGAGATGCGCGGCCATGTCCCGCACGAACGGGCTGTCCGGATCGGGCCGCACGATGTGCGGACGGAAGTTCTCCTCGTACCCCTGGTAGTCGACGGCGAACGTCCGCACCGGCCCCTCGGCGCCCGCCGCCAGCAGCGCGGTGAGCGCGCTGGAGTCCAGCCCCCCGGACATCAGACTCCCGACCCGCGCCCCCGGCCGCCCGGCCCCCTCCGCCACGGCGTCCGCCAGCAGCTCACGGACGCGTACGGCGGTGGCGGCCACGTCGTCCGGATGCCCGGCCGCCTCGGGCCGCCAGTAGCGGCGTACGGTCCGGCCGGCGCGGGTGAACCGCACGGCGTGGCCCGCGGGAACCTCGTACACGTCCCCGAAGACCGTCCGGCCCGGGACGTTGACGCCGGACAGGACCGTGCGCAGGGCGTCCTCGTCGAGGCGGGGGGGCAGGGCGGGGTGGGTGAACAGGGCGGCGGGGCGGGAGGCGAAGACGACCCCGGTCGGGGTCTGCGCCCAGTACAGCGGGCGGGTGCCCAAGTGGTCCCGGACCAGGGTGAGTTCGGCCGTCCGCGGCTCCCAGACCGCCAGCGCGTACGAGCCGCGCAGCCGCTCGGCGGTACGGGCGCCGGACGCGAGCCAGGACAGCAGGACCGCCCCGGTGTCGTCGCGGGCGGGCGGCAGCTCGGCCCGGTTGTCGCAGTGCCCGGCGAACGCCGCGGCGGCGACCGTGCCGAGGCTGTCCCCCTCCGCCGCCGGACCCGGCGTCCCGGCGAGGACGGCGGCGGGCGACGGCCGCAGCGCCAGAACCGCCCCCGGCCCCTCCCACAGCCGCACCCCGTCCGCGTCCCCGGCGCGCAGCGCGCGGGCCATCGCCACGACGGTGTCCCGCCCCTCGGGCAGCTCTTGCGTGAAATCGACCCAACCGGCGAGCTCTGACACGGGACTTGACTCCTTGAACAGGGGGGGAGGGAGGTTCAGGACGCCCGCAGCGCCGGGTGCAGCCGGCCCCGGACCAGGGCCGACGCGAGCCGCCCGCACGCCTTGGGGCCCGTGAGGCGCTCCGCGCGGGTGCCGTTGCGGGTGGCGGCGAGGATGCGGGCGGCGAGCCAGGGCGCTACGACGTCCAGGGGGTCGGAGAGGACCTTGTAGTACACCTGCTGGCGGCGGCCCCGCAGGTCGGAGCGGAGGTCGTTGTCCGCGACGAGTTCGGTGACGACGAGACCGGGGGAGAGCAGGCCGATCCGCACCGGCGTCCCCTTCGCCTCCAGGGTCAGGGTTTCGTGCAGATAGGCCAGCGCCCGCTTCGTCGAGCCGTACGGCGCCATGCCCCGGGAGATCCGGCCGTTGCTGCCGAAACCGACCATGTTCCAGACGAAACCGCCGCCCTGCCCGAGCATCCGGTCGACGGCGACGGCGCACCCGTTGATCGCCCCCATCAGATTGACGTCGACGAGCCGGCGCACCTCGTCCTCCGGGACGTCGTGCAGCAGCCGGGGAGCCAGCGCCACACCGGCGTTGTTGATCCAGTGGTCGACCCGGCCGAAGCGCTCCACCGCCTCCTCCCACAGCCGCCCGACGTCCGCCCGCGAGGTGACGTCGGCACGCACCCCGAGCGCCTCCGGACCGGCCGCCTCCGCCGCCGTCCGCACCGTCCCCTCGTCCCGGCCGCAGAGCACGACCCGGCATCCGCGGGCCGTGAACGCCCGCGCCAGCCCCAGTCCGATGCCCCGGCTGCCTCCGGTGATCACGATGACAGTCATACGGGCATCGTCACCGCGCCCGCCCCACAGCCGGTCGAGCCCCGCTCGAACCCCATGGCGCGACCCGTGCTCTTGAGTCGATGTGAAGCGGTTCGTGATGAACTGCCGGGCCGAAATCCCCCACACCGAAGGAGCGCAGGCCATGGCGCCTGAACACCGACCGCTGGACTTCCCCTTCGCCTTCCCGAGAGGCACCGCCCAGCCCGACGAACTCGCCCTGCTGCGCAAGGAGGCCCCGGTCGCCCGGGTCGTGCTCGCCACCGGCGACGAGGCGTGGCTGGTCACCCGGTACGCCGACGTCCAACTCGTCCTGAACGACGACCGGTTCAGCCGGGCCGCCGCCGAGGCCCCGGACGCCCCCCGGATGGGCGCCTCCAACCCGGGCCCCGACGTCATGCTCGGCATGGACGGCCCCGACCACGTCCGGCTGCGCCGGCTCGCCGTCAAGCACTTCACCAACCGCCGGGTGGAGCGGCTGCGCCCCTGGACCCAGCGGCTCGCCGACTCCCTCCTCGACACCCTCGCCGAGACCGGGCCGCCGGGCGACCTGGTGCCCGGGCTCGCCTTACCGGTGCCGCTCATGCTGGTGCTGGAGCTGCTCGGGGTGCCCCCGCAGGACAGTCCGCAGCTGTGCGCGTGGACGGACACCGCGTTCAGCATGACGAGGCACTCCCAGGAGGAGATCGTGGCGGCCCGCGGCCACCTGGAGTCCTACGTCTCCGGCATGATCGCGCTGCGCCGCGAACACCCCGGCGACGATCTGCTGGGCGCGCTGGTCGCCGAGCGCGACGAGGGCGGGCGGCTCACCGAGAAGGAACTCGTCGGGTTCGCGTTCCTGCTGGTCACCGCCGGTTATCTGAGCACCGTCAACGCGATCTCCAGCGGTGTCCTGACCCTGCTGCTGAACCCCGGGGAGCTGGCGCGGCTCCGGGAGCGGCCCGAGCTGGTGCCGACCGCCGTGGAGGAGCTGCTGCGGTACAACCCGTCGGCGATCAGCGGGGCGCTGCCCCGGGTCCTCCTGGAGGACGTCGAGCTGGGCGGGGTCCTGATCCGGGCGGGCGAGGCGGTGGTCCCCGCGATCGGGTCCGCCAACCACGATCCGGCCGTCTTCGAGGCGCCCGAGCTGGTGGACGTGGGCCGGGGCGCCAACCCGCACCTCGCCTTCGGGTACGGGGTGCACCGGTGCCTGGGCGCGCAGATGGCCCGGATGGAGCTCCAGGTGGCGGTGGCCACGCTGCTGCGGAGACTGCCGGGGATCAGGCTGGCCGTCCCGGAGCACGGACTGCGGTGGAAGGATCACCCGGTCTCCCGAGGGCTGTTGTCGTTGCCGGTGGAGTGGTGACGGCGGGGCCGTGCCGGGCGTGGTTCGTCGAGTAGCCCGCGGGCCGGGCCGCTGAGCGGTGCCCGGCGGCTTCCCGCCGGGCACCCGTTCCCTCGTACCGCTCCCCTCGTGCCGCTACGAGTGGCCGCTGGAAGTGGCCGTCATGAGTGGCCGCCACAGGCGGCTGCCGCGAGCGGCCGTCACGAGTGGCTCTCCACCCGCACCTCCGGCAGCGCCCGCGCCAGCGCCCCCGGCAGCCACCACGCCCGTGCCCCCATCAGCCGCATCGCGGCCGGCACGATCAGGCAGCGGATGACGACGGCGTCGATGAGGATGGCCACCGCGAGCCCGAAGCCGAACTGCCGCAGCATTCGGTCCGGGCTGAGCATGAACCCGGCGAACACCACGATCATCACGGCCCCGGCGGCGGTGACGACGGCCCCGGTGTGCGCGAGCCCCTCCCGGACCGCCCGCCCCGCGTCCTGGGTGCGCAGCCACTCCTCGCGCATCCGGGAGACGAGGAAGATCTCGTAGTCCATGGAGAGCCCGAAGACGATGGCGAAGATCATCGTCGGGATGAACGCCTCGATGGGCCCGGCCTCGGCGCCGAACCAGCCGTGCTGGAAGACCAGGGAGACCGCGCCGAGCGCGGCGCCGACGCTGACCAGGTTGAGCACGGCGGCCTTCAGCGGGATCAGCACCGAGCGGAACACCATCATCAGCAGCAGGATCGACAGGCCGATCACGATCGTCATGAACAGCGGCAGCTTCCCGCCGATCGTGTCGGAGAAGTCGATGACCGCCCCCGTCGCCCCGCCGACCAGGAAACGGGTCTTCGTCTGCTCGGAGACCTTCGGCAGCACGTCGTCCCGCAGGTGGTGCACGAGATCCGAGGTCGCGGTGGCCTGCGGCGCGGTCTTCGGGACGGCGAGCAGCATGGCGGCCTTGCCGTCCTCGGTCGGGATCGGGCCGTTCACCACGGCGATCCCCGGGGTGTCCTTGAGCGTGCCGGCCGCGGTGCCGGCGGCCTTGACGGCGTCGTCGCCCTCGGTCACGATCACCAGCGGCCCGTTGAACCCGGGACCGAACCCCTTGGCCAGCAGGTCGTACGCGACCCGGCTGGTGGTGCCGTCCGGATCGTTGCCCGCGTCGGCGAGGCCGAGCCGCAGATCCGTCGCGGGGTACGCGAGCGCGCCCAGCGCCACCAGCGGCAGCAGCAGCGCGGCCCACGGGCGCCGCTGGACGGCCTGTCCCCACGCCCGCCACCGGGCGCCCTCCTCGGGCCTGCCCTTCTCCGCTCTCTTGCGGTGGCGCGCGGTGAACTGCCGGGCGAACCGCTTGCCGAAGATCGCGAGGAGCGCCGGCAGCAGGGTCAGCGAGGCCAGCATGGTGAGCAGCACGGTCAGCGCGACCGCGAGGGCCATGCCGCGCAGCGAGCCGATCCCGAGGGCGACCAGGCCGAGCAGCGCGATGATCACCGTGCTGCCCGCGAACAGGACGGTCCGCCCGGCGCCCTCCAGCGCCCGGCGCTCGGCCTCGTCGGGGGCGACGTCCTTCACCAGCTCGGCCCGGTAGCGGGCGAAGATCAGCAGCGCGTAGTCGATCCCGACGCCCAGACCCACCAGGGACATGACATACGGGGAGTAGCTGGCGATCGTGAACGCGTGCGAGGCGAGCACGATGATGCCGAGCGTGGCGCCGACCGCGAAGACGGCGGTGATGATCGGCAGGCTCGCCGCGACGACCGTGCCGAACATGAGCAGCAGGATCAGCAGGGCCGCGAAGATCCCGGCGCCCTCCGCCCCGCTGCCCTGGTTCTTGCCCAGCTTGCGCGCGGCCTCGCCGCCCAGTTCGACCTGGAGGCCGTCCTTCTGCTGGATCTCCCGCGCGGTGTCGAGGATCTTCTGGCTCTGCGAGGCGGGCACGTTCTCCGACGCCTGGTTCAGCTCCACGGTCGCGTAGGCGACGGTGCCGTCGGCGGAGACGGCCGACTGCTCGTCGTAGGGGCTGCTGACCTGGACGACCCCGGGCAGGGTCTTGACCTTGGCCAGCATTCCGGCGACCGCGCTCTCGGTGCCGGAGTTCTTCAGGCCCTTCGGGTCGTGCAGGACGATGTCGACGGTGTTCCAGGCGTTGCCCGCGCCGTGTTCCTTCAGGATCTCCAGGGCGTTCTGGGTCTCGGTGCCCGGCAGCGAGTAGTCGTCCCGGTAGCGGTCGCCCGCCTGCGAGGCGCCGGCCCAGACGCCGACGAGCACGACGAGCCACAGGATCAGGGCGGTCCATCGGTGCCGGTTGGCGAACACCGCGATCCGGGAGAAGACACCGGCCTGACCGGGCCTGACGGCGGAGGCGGCCTCGGGTGGACGAGTAGACATGGTGGTCGTGATTCCCCTTGTGGAAGAGATGGGGAGACATGGACGCACACACCGCTAGTGTCCGAGTACAGTCACGCTAGAGCCGCCGCCGCGCCCGTCCGTTCCGGCCGGTTCGGGCCGTCCGCTCTCACCACGGCATCGTGCCGTCCCCGCGCAGGAAGGCCCCCGAGGGACCGTCGTCCGGGAGGGCCGCGGCGTCCGCGATCCGCCGGGCCGCGTCCTGCGGGGACTGCTCGGCGTCGGGCCGCATCCGGGTCCTGACCAGCCCCGGGTTGACGGAGTTCACCAGTACGCCGGTGCCCTCGGTCTCCTTGGCCAGCATCACCGTCAGCGCGTTCAGCGCCGTCTTGGACGCCGAGTAGGCCGGACACTGCGCGGCCGGCCCGTACGCGAAGGAGGCGGCGCCGCTGGAGACGTTGACGACCCTGCCCCAGCCCCGCCCGACCATCCCCGGCAGCAGCGCCTGCGCCATCCGCCAGGCGCCCAGCAGGTTCACGTCCAGGGTCTGCCGGACCCGGTCGAGGCCGATCGTGGAGGGGGCGTCGCCCCAGTCGAGCTGGACGCCCGCGTTGTTGACGAGCACGTCGACCGCGCCCGCCTCCGCCAGCGCGCGGTCCACGGACGACTGGTCGGTGACGTCGAGGACGAGGGGCACGGCCCGTTCGCCCAGGGTCCCGGCGGCCTTCGCGGCGGCGTCCCCGTCGCGGGCGGCGAGCAGCACCCGGTGGCCCCGGGAGTACAGTTCGGCGGCCACCGCGAGGCCGAGGCCCCGGTTCGCTCCGGTCACGAGGGCGGTGCGGAAAACGGGCATATCGACTCCAGGGCCGGGCGCGGGCACGGGCTGGCGCCGATTATGGGGTCGTCGGCTGGAAAATCTCTCGAACCTCAAGACACGTTTCTGACCTGCGGATTCATGGGTCTGCCGGGCACTCGATCGAGCAGGAATCGAGCAAGACCCCGGCGGCGCTCGTGCGGGCAAGCCCATAATTCCCCAATGACTGGTAAAAAAAGCTCCACGACCGACCCTCGCAGGGGAAGTGAGGAGAGCGGCTCGGACGTGGCGCGCGGCGGTGGGGCGCCCGCGAAACGGCCCCGGACCATCCGCCGCAGGATTCTGTTAATCACCGGAGGACTGCTCGGCATCGGCGTGCTCGGCGCCGGCGCCTACGCGGCCAACTTCGCCGTCGCCTACCGGGGCCGCAAACTCAGCAACGTCGGTGACCTCTCCTTCGAGAACAAGGTCCGCATCCCCCCGCTCCTGGAGGGCAAGGACGACGGCTCCGGGCGCCGGGTCTTCGAACTCAGGGCCCAGACCGGCAAGAGCGAGCTGCTGCCCGGCAAGAAGACCTCGACCTGGGGCGTCAACGGCGCCTTCCTCGGCCCGACCCTCCGGGTGCGCCGGGGCCAGAAGGTCGCGGTCTCCCTCACCAACGACCTCCCCGAGTCGACCACCCTGCACTGGCACGGCATGCACCTGCCCGCCGAGATGGACGGCGGCCCGCACCAGATGGTGCGCCCCGGGGAGACCTGGAAGCCGCAGTGGGAGATCGCCCAGCCCGCCTCGACCCTCTGGTACCACCCCCACCCCCACCAGAGCACCGCCGACCACGTCTCCCGAGGGGTGGCCGGCCTGATCGTCGTCGAGGACGACGAGGCGGACCGCGCGGGGCTCCCCAACTCCTACGGCGTCGACGACATCCCGCTGATCCTCCAGGACCGCGCCTTCAACGACGACGGCTCCATCGACCTGCGCGGCGCCTCCTTCCTCCAGAGCCTCGCCGGGGTCGGCAGCCCCGGGGTGCTCGGCGACAAGATCCTCGTCAACGGCACGTACAACCCGCACGTCGAGGTCTCCACCTCGCTCGTCCGCTTCCGGCTCCTCAACGGCTCCAACGCCCGCTCCTACAACCTCGCGTTCACCGACAGCCGCGAGTTCCACCTCGTCGCCCAGGAGAACGGGCTGCTCGAACAGCCGGTGCCGCTCAGGCGGTTGCAGCTGTCGCCGGGGGAGCGGGCCGAGATCGTCGTCGCGTTCAAGGCGGGGGAGAAGACCGTCCTGCGCAGCTATCCGCCGGAGCTCGGGCTGTCGTTCCCGACGAAGCGGTTCGGCGGGGGCGAGGACACCTTCGACATGATCGAGGTGCGGGCAAAGGCGAGCCTCGCCGCGTCGGCGCCGCTGCCCGGCCGGCTGCGCGGGGCGCAGGCCGCGATCACGGTCCCGGCGGACGCGAAGGTGCGGACGTTCGACTTCAACAGCACCGTGATCAACGGCAAGGGCATGGACATGAGCCGGATCGACGAGGTCTGCCCGGCCGGCAAGACCGAGATCTGGGAGGTGAGCGGTGACGCGGAGGTCGTCCACAACTTCCACGTCCACGGGCTCACGTTCAACGTCGTCGACTACGGCGGCAAGAAGCCGGAGGCGTGGCTGAGAGGGCCGAAGGACACCGTGCGGGTGCCGCCGGGCGGGACGATGCGGCTCGCGGTGACGCTGCCGCCGTACACCGACCCGAAGACGCCGTACATGTTCCACTGCCACATCCTGCGCCACGAGGACGTGGGAATGATGGGCCAGTTCACGGTGGTGAAACCGGGGACGGAGAGCAGCGCGCCGCGGACCGTCGAAGCGTCCCACCACTGATCGCCATGACAGCGAACGCCGTACCCGGGCTTCCGGGTGCGGCGTTTTTTTCCGGCCGCTTCGGGGGCGCGTGAGGTCTTCACTTGACATTCAAGTATCTCGACCCTCAAGATAAAGAAGTGCCTTGAAGGTCAAGAAGATCGATCCTCAAGGGAAGTCGAGTCGGGTCGACAACGAAATGTTGCCCAGGTTCCAGGAGGAACACTGCGATGAACACCAGGAGTGCGGCCCTGATCGGCTGCGGTATCGCCGGACCGGTTCTGGCTCTCTACCTCCAGAAGGCGGGGATCGAGGCGGTCATCTACGAAGGCAGCCCGGAGCCGCGTGACGACGCGGGCGCCTTCCTCAACCTCGCGCCCAACGGCCTCGCCGTGCTGGACACCCTCGGCATCCGGGGGGACGTCGAGCAGTACGGCAGCCGGACCACCAGCACCGCCTTCCTCAACCACCACGGCAAGAAGCTCGGCGAGAACCCCGCCGAGACGCTCCTCCTCAAGCGCGGCCTGCTCAACAAGGGCCTGCGCGAGGCGGCCGTCCGGCACGGCATCCGCATCGAGTACGGCAAGTTCTTCGAGACCGTCGCCGAGACCGACGACGGCGTCCTGATCCGGTTCGCCGACGGCTCCACCGCCGAGGCGGACATCCTCATCGGCTGCGACGGCATCCACTCCAAGACCCGCTACACCGTCATGCCCGACGCCCCCCACCCCGAGTACACCGGGGTGATCGGCACGGCCGGCTACACCCGCTCCCGGGACGCCGCCCCCGCCGACGGCGTGATGCGGATGTCGTTCTGCTACAAGGGCTTCTTCGGCTACCAGACCATCCCCGGCGGCGAGGTCTACTGGTTCGAGAACTACCACGAGCCGGTCGAGCCGGGCCGCGGCGAGACCGAGCGGACCCCGCACGACGTGTGGAAGAAGCGGCTCCTGGAGCGCCACGCCAAGGACCACCACCCGGTCTCGGCGATCATCGACTCCACGTCCGACGGCATCATCGGCTACCCCATCTACGACATGCTGACGCTGCCGCTGTGGCACCGCGGGAAGGTCTGCCTCGTCGGCGACGCCGCGCACGCCACCTCGCCGCATGTCGGCCAGGGCGCGTCGATGGCGATGGAGGACGCGATCGTGCTGGCCAAGTGCCTGCGCGATCTGCCCACCCCGCAGCGGGCGTTCGCCGCGTTCCAGGCGATCCGCCAGGACCGCGTGGAGAAGATCATCAAGGAGGGCCGCAGGACGGGCAACCAGAAGGCGGCGGCCAACGGCCTCGCCCGTACGGTCCGCGACCTGGTCCTGCCGTTCTTCCTCAAGCTCGGCGTCAAGGCGACCGTCCCCGTGTACTCCTACCGGGTCTCCTGGGAGGAGAAGGTGGCCGAGAACGCCGTGGCCGCCGCCCGCTGAGGGGGCGGCGGCCGTGGGGGAACCGGCAGGGGCCGTGCCCTGCCGGTTCCCCCTTCATCGGGGCTCGGTGAACTGAGCGGGCTCAGCCGGCTCAGTGGTCCGAATGCGTGGAGATCTGCACGTAGTTGCCCTCAGGGTCGGCGACGTACGCCTGGCGCTCGCCCCACGGCTGGTTCTTCGGTGCCATCAGGACCTTCGCCCCGGCGTCCTTCGCCTTCTTGAACGCGGCGTCCACGTCCGCGAAGAGCACGGCGACGTCCGACTGCTTCTGCGTCGACTTGCCGATGTGCTTCAGCGGAGTGTTCTGCTTGATCGTGTCGAACGACGTGAAGGTGATGTAGTAGGCGTCCCCCTTGGACACGGTTCCGAAAGCCGCGGTCCCCGTCGCGGGGAACCGGAAGTCCACCTGGAATCCCAGGGCGTTCTTGTAGAAGTTCAGCATCTTGTCGACGTCGCTGGTGTACAGGTTCGGCTGGCCGAAACGGGCCGGGGCCGCCGCGGCGACCGCCGCCGTGTTCACGGCCTCCGGCTCGGCCATGGCGTTGCCGACACCGTTCAGGCCCACCAGCAGCAGCGCGGTCACCCCCGTGCTCGCGGCCCATCTTCGCGCGTTCGACGACGTCCTCATCGGTCACTCCTCGTGCTTGTGATGTACAGAGCACGATTGAGCCAGACAGTGGCCGATTCTTGCTCGGGGGAAGCTCGTACACCACTCGAACGAGTGCATCGAGCCCTCTTCAACTCCCTTTCCAGCGCAGGGCTCCACGGTGGCGAACGGCATTCCGCCCCGCTACCGCGTCCCGGGGGGACGCAGAGATTGGAGATCTCATGCGCGACTCCACGCAGATCCTCGTCATCGGGGGTGGCCCCGCCGGTTCGACGGCGGCCGGTCTGCTGGCCAAGGAGGGCTTCGAGGTCACGCTGCTGGAACGGGAGAAGTTCCCGCGCTACCACATCGGCGAGTCGATCCTCCCGTCCTGCCGGCCGATCCTCGAACACCTCGGGGTCTGGGACAAGGTCAACCGCCACGGCTTCCAGCCCAAGGGCGGCGCCTACTTCTTCTGGGGACCCGAGGAGTGGGAGGTCAACTTCGGCGGCCTCGGCGCGGACGGCACCAACGCCTGGCAGGTGGTGCGCTCCGAGTTCGACGAGATCCTCCTGCGGCACGCCGCCGAACTCGGGGTGACGGTCGTCGAGGAGACCACCGTCAAGGAGGTCCACTTCGAGAACGGCCGCCCCGTCGCCGCCAGCTGGGCCGGCACGAAGGACCCCTCCCGGTCCGGCCGGATCTCCTTCGACTACGTCATCGACGCCTCCGGCCGCACCGGCCTCGTCGCCGCCCGCCAGCACAAGAACCGGCAGTACCACGAGGTGTTCCAGAACGTCGCCGCCTGGACCTACTGGAAGGGCGTCAAGCGTCTCGACCGGGGCCCCGACGGCGCCATCGCGGTCTGCTCCGCCCCCGACGGCTGGTTCTGGGTGATCCCCCTGCACGACGGGACGACCAGCGTCGGCCTCGTCACCGGACGCGACATCTTCAACGAGAAGAAGCGCCTCCAGGGCGGCATCCAGGAGGTGTACGACCAGGTCCTCACCGAGTGCCCGCAGGTCGCCGGGATGCTGGAGGGCGCCGAGCAGGTCGCCGGGATGAAGGTCGAGCAGGACTACTCGTACACCGCCGAGAAGTTCTGCGGCCCCGGCTACCTCCTCAGCGGCGACGCCGCCTGCTTCCTCGACCCGCTGCTCTCCACCGGCGTCCACCTCGCCACCTACAGCGGCATGCTCAGCGCCGCGAGCCTCGGCAGCGTCCTGCGCGGCGAGGTCGCCGAGGACGAGGCGTGGGAGTTCTACCAGACCGTCTACCGGCACGCCTACGAACGCCTCCTCGTCCTCGTCTCCGTCTTCTACGAGAGCTACCGGGGCAAGGAGCACCACTTCTACAACGCCCAGCGCCTCACCCAGAGCCAGCGCGACAGCCTCGACCTCCAGGAGGCGTTCAACCGCATCGTCACCGGCATCGCCGACATGGACGACGCGCAGGACGTCTACGCGAGCGTCCACGCCCACCTCAACGGCGCCGAGAGCGGCGACCCGAACCCCCTCGCCAACCTCAACAAGGTGCACGAGCAGAAGCAGGCCCCGATGAACCCGGCCAACGCGGTCGGCGGTCTCTACCTCGCCTTCGGGCCGAAGCTGGGCCTGCGCCGCGCCGAAGGGACGCAGAGCTGATGACCCCCGACGACCTCACCAAGATCAGCGGACTCGCCCACAGCTTCACCGTCTCCAAACTCCTCCTCAGCGCCGTCGAACTCGGCGTCTTCACGGCCCTCGCGAGCACCGTCGAGGGCAGCGCCGAGACCGAGGAGCTGCGCGCCGCGACCGGGCTGCACGCGCGCGCCGCCACCGACTTCTTCGACGCCCTGGTCGCCCTCGGCCTCCTGGAGAAGACCGAGGGCCGCTACCGCAACAGCCCGCTCGCCCAGGGGTACCTGGTGCGCGGCGAGAACTTCCGGGGCGGCTTCCTCGACGGCGCGAACTACGTCCTCTACCCCGCCTGGGGCCGGCTCACCGAGGCGCTGCGCACCGGGAAGCCGCAGGCGGAGGGCGACTTCGAGGCGATGCTCGACGACCCCCGGGCCCGCCAGACGTTCCTCGCGATGCAGGACGCCCTCAGCGCCCCGCTGGTCCCGCAGCTCCTGGACGCCGTCGACCTCGCGGGCTACGCGACCCTCACGGACGTCGGCGGCGCGCGCGGCAACCTCGCCGGGCTGATCCTCCAGGCCCGCCCGCATCTGACGGCCCGGGTCTTCGACCGCCCGCAGAACGCCGGACCGTGCGCCGAGCACGCGAAGACCCTCGGCGTCGAAGGGCGCCTGGAGTTCACCGGCGGCGACTTCTTCGCCGACCCGCTGCCCGCCGCCGACGCCGTCGTCATCGGCCACGTCCTCGCCGACTTCTCCGTCGACGAACGCAAGACCCTGGTGCGCAAGGCGTACGACGCCGTCGCGCCCGGCGGCGCGCTGCTGGTGTACGACCCGATGCCGGGCGACGAACCGCACCTGCCCGCGCTGGTGTCCAGCCTGCACATGCTGGTGATGACCCCGGCCGGCGCGGGCTACCACCCCGGCGACTGCGAACAGTGGATGAAGGTGGCCGGGTTCACCGACGTCACCCGGCATCCGCTGCTGCTGGGCAACACGCTGCTCGTCGCCCGCAAACCCGCCTAGCCGAAGGGAGCCCGCCATGGAGACAGGAGTGGGGCTGCCCACGACCGTGCCGGACGTCGACGGCGCCCGGCTCACCGGCTGGGCGCGCGAGGCCGAGAACCTCGGCTTCGCGAGCCTCGGCGTGCTCGACCGGCTCGTGTACGACAACTACGAGTCGATGACCTCGCTCGCCGCCGCCGCGGCGGTCACCGAGCGCATCCGGCTCACCTCCAGCATCCTCATCGCCGCCTACCGGCCGGGGACGGCGGTGCTCGCCAAACAGGCGGCCACCGTCCACGCCCTGTCCGGCGGCCGGCTCACGCTGGGGGTCGCCGCCGGCGGCCGGGACGACGACTTCCGGGCCACCGGCGCGACCTACGGGGACCGGGGCCGCCGGCTGGACGGCATGATCGCCGAGATGAAGGACATCTGGGCGGGCCGGGGCCCGGTCCCCGGGATCGGCCCGGCCTTCCCCGAGGACGGCCGGCCCGAGCTGATCGTGGGCGGGCACACCCCGGCCGCGATGGCGCGGGCCGCCCGGCACGCGGACGGCTGGATCGCCGGCGGCAGCTCCGCCACCGGGTACGCGGACCTCGCGGGGCGGGCCCGGGAGGCGTGGCGCACGGCCGGGCGGACGGAGAAACCCCGGCTCGTCGCGCTCGTGTACGCCTGCCTGGGGCCCGGCGCCCGGGACGTCGCCGAGAGCTATCTGAGGGCGTACTACGCCTTCATCGGACCCAAGGCGGAGATGGCGGCCAAGGCCGTCGTCATCGGCGCCGAGGCGCTGCGCGAGACGGTCGCCGCCTACGAGGAGGCGGGCTGCGACGAGCTGCTCGTCTTCCCCTGCACGGCGGACCCGGGCCAGCTGGAGCTGCTCGCGAAGGCCGCGCTGGGCTGAGCGGCGCCGTACGGAACAGGGCGGGGCGGCTGCGCAGCCGCCCCGCCCCTGTGTTCAGGGCACGCGCCGTGCCGTCGGCGGGCTCTCGCGGGCGGCGAGGTCCTGGCGGACCCGTTCCGCCGGGTAGACGAACGGCAGGACGACGCCCGCCATCGCCGTCGTCACCAGCGCCATCACGACCATCAGCGAGTACAGCGGCTGGTCGAGGACGCCGATCTGGAGCCCGACCGTCAGGACGATCAGCTCGGTCAGCCCCCGGGTGTTGATGAGGAGGGCCAGCACGACCGAGTGACGGGGCTGGACGCCGTTGATCCGGGCGCCGAAGAAGGCGCCGGTGAACTTGCCGCCGATCGCCACCAGCAGGATCAGCCCCAGCTCCCCGAGCGCGGTCGCGTCCATCTTCGACAGGTCGACCTTGAGGCCGGCGACCATGAAGAACACCGGCAGCAGGAGGAGCGAGGAGACCCGCTCCACCCACGGCAGGACCCGGCTGCGCAGCCGGACGGAGCCCTCGCGCGGCAGGACGATGCCGAACAGGAACGCCCCGAAGATGAGGTGCAGCCCCATCCACTCGGTGGCCCGCGCCGACAGGTACAGCCCGCCCACCAGGGCGGCCAGCACCGCGGCGTCGACCGCCCAGTTCGCCCGCTCCCCCTTGCCGCGCGCGGCGAGCCTGGCCAGCAGCGGCCGTACGCCCCACAGCAGCAGCGCGGCGTACGGCAGGACCAGGGCGACGTGCCAGGGGGCGCCCGCGGCTCCGGCGAGCGCCGCGACGGCCGCCAGCATCGACCAGGCGAGGACGTCGTCGACGGCCGCCGAGGCGAGCGCGAGCCCCCCGATCGGCGTACTGATGAGGCCCTTGTCGGTGAGGATGCGGGCCAGCACCGGGAACGCGGTCACCGACATCGCCGTACCGAGGAAGAGGACGAAGGCGAGCTTGTCGTCGGTGGGGTGGTTGCCCGTGAGGTACAGGGCGAGGAGCGCGCCCAGGGAGAACGGCAGGACGATCGCGCTCAGGGAGACGCTCGCCGCGATCCGGCCCTGGCCGCGCAGCAGGTCCCGGTTGAACTCCAGGCCGACCAGGAACATGAACACGCACACGCCGATGTTCGCCAGGTCCGTCAGGGACGGGCGGACGTCGGAGGGGAAGAGGGCGGCGGTGATGTCGCCGCTGAACAGCGTCGGGCCGAGCAGAATCCCGCCGATGATCTCGCCGATCACGGGGGGCTGCTGAAGCCGGCGGGCGAGCGCGCCCAGCAGCCGGGCCACGGTGACGATCACCACCAGGGCGAGGAGCAGTCTGCCGAGGGTGCTCAGCTCCATCGCGGGCCCCCTTCCCTGGCGTCGGGGGAGGGGGCGGCCGGTTCGGGGAACGGTTCTTCGGGGCTCATCGCACAGCTCTCCTCGGTCTCGGGGCCCGCCCGCCAGGGTTCCTGACGGGCAGGGCGAGACGGTAAAGGGAGCCGCTCAAGCCTGTGTCGAAGCCGTCACACGTCGTCGCTCTTGGGGCGGGGGCCCGGGAGCGTCGGGTCCGGGAGGGCGGGGTGGTCGCCGTCGCGGTGCGCCCTGCGGGTCTCCTCGATGAACTCGCGGCTGAACATCGAGGAGAGATTCGCCATACCGCCCCGGGAGATCCGGACCTCGCTGTGCTGGAGCCGGCCGGTCAGCCGGATGCGCCGGCCGCCGGTGCCCGGGGCATGCCGCTGGGTGTCCTTGACCTTGGAGTTGTCCGGGAGTTCGAGCCCCGTCTCGTCGATCACCGAGCCGTCCGGGACGAGGAGCTTGACCGTGGAGCGCTCGGCCAGCAGCCGGACGGTGATCTCGCCGTCGGGGATCTGGTGCGAGCGCAGGTCGAGGTGGAGCGAGGAGCGGCGGGCGCGGACCTCGATCTGCCGGGCCTTCGTCCAGTGCCCGAGCTTCTTCTCCGAGGTGTAGTACACCTCCACCAGGACCGAGTCCTCGGCGGCGCTCTCCGTGTTGTTACTGTCTTTGTTCATGTCGTGCGGGGTGCTCATCACAGCGTTCCTCTCTGGAACCCGGGCAACATTCCCGATTTTCTACGGCTTGATTTTCCTTGCCGGTCAACTATCTTGACTGTCAAGGCGTACTCCTATCTTGAAGGTCGAGATACTTGAATGTCAAGTGAAGCTGTGACCGGCCTGGACAAAGAGGCGCTGTGCTGGGAGCTCGCCAACGAGGTCCGGCTCCTACAGAGCGCCGTCGAGGCGGTCGACGCGTCCGCCGCGGTCAGGCTCGGCATCAACCAGACCGACCTGCGCTGCCTGGACGTCCTGTTGCAGCGCGAGAGCGCCGCACCCGGGGAACTGGGTGCGGCGCTCGGACTCACCACCGGCAGCGTCACGGCCATGCTGGACCGGCTCGACAAACTCGGCTATCTCACCCGGGAGCCGGACCCGGGCGACCGGCGCCGGTCCGTCGTCCGGGCCAGCGAGCGGACCCGGAAGGCCGCCGCGGAGATCTACATGCCGCTCGCCCAGGAGGCGCACGCCGGGCTCCAGAAGTACTCGGCCGAGGAGCTGGCGCTGCTGCTCGACTTCGTCCGCGGCAGCCGCGAGGTCCAGGAGAAGCACGTGACCCGGATTCGCGGCTGAGCGGTACCCCGGCAGAGGGGACTGCGGCTCACCCCTTCCTGGCGACGACGAGCGTCACGTCGTGGCCCAGCGTCGTGTGGCCGACGGACGCGAAACCCGCCGCCCGCATCCAGGCCGCGCACTGCTCCAGGTCGTACCCCGTACCGTGCGGGGTCATCAGCTGGAGGTTGAGGCTGCGGACCAGGTTGCGCAGATAGCTGTCCGCGCCGTGCACGATCACCGGGTCCCACACCAGGAACGCCCCGCCCGGCCGGACCGCCGCGAACGCGGCCCGCACCAGCGCCTGGCGCTGCTCGTCGTTCCAGTCGATGAGCGAGTGCCCGATCATCACGACGTCCGCCGCCGGCAGCGGCCCCGCGAAGAAGTCCCCGCCGTGGAAACCGACCTTCCCGGTCATCCCGATCGCCGCCATGTGCGCCGTGAAGTCCGGCTCCATCTGCGGCAGGTCGAACACCCGGGCCTCCAGATGCGGATGCGCCCGCACCAGCCCCGCCAGCACGTTCCCCCGGCAGCCGCCCAGCTCCAGCACCGAGCGGTGCGCCGACCAGTCGAACCGGGACGTCAGCGCCGGGATCAGCGGACGGCTGGCGTCCTCGGCCATGCCGACGAGCCCGCCCTTCTTCTCCTCGCTGTCGTACAGCTCGCCGAACATGTCCTCGCCGGAGAACGTCGCGGCCTGCGGCGCCCCCGTGCGCAGCGACTCCGAGAGCTTCCCCCACGCCGGGTACATCACCTGGTCCGCCGCCCGCAGGAAGCCGCCCAGATAACCCTCACCGCCCGGCACCAGGGAGTCCCGCGTCAGCGCCGCGTTCCGGTACCGGCCCGCCGCGTCCCGCTCCAGGAAGCCCAGTTCGGCCAGTGCCGCAAGGAAATGCCCGGTGCCCCGGGCGTGCAGACCGAGCCGGCCCCGCAGCTCCTCCTCGGTGCCCGGCTCCTTCGCCAGCGCCTCGAACAGGCCCAGCTCCAGACCCGTCAGCACGAGCTTCGCGTACTGGAACGCCATGGCCTGCCCGAGCACGGCCGCCGGACCCCCGGCGGCGCTCGCGTCCGTCATCGCGCGGACCCCTCTCAGACCGACGCCGGCGTGTGGCCGGCCGCCCGGGCGATCACGTCCGACAGCACCGCCAGCGGATCGCCCGCGAGACCCGGCGAACGCCACGCCACGAACGCGTCCGGACGGACCAGGACCGCGCCGGACGCGCCGACGCCGTAGACGTCCGTCCACTGCCGGGCGTCCCGGTCGCTGGGCTTCAGGGCCTCGCCCGCGCCGACCGCGTGGGTGCGCAGCGGGACGCCGAGCTTCTCCGCGACCTTCGTCGCCGCCTGCGCCCAGGCGGCGCCCTCGGGGCCGGTGAGCAGGACGTAGGAGTCCCAGAACAGGTCGATCGTGGAGATCGTCTCCTCGCCCCTGCGCAGCCACAGGTGGGGGGCGCGGGTGCCCGGCTCGCCCGTCAGCTCCAGGTCCGGGGAGAGGACCTTGGCGCCGGGCGCGGCGATCACCGAGGAGGAGCGGTAGCGGTAGCCGAGCGTGATGATCACGTCGTCCACGAAGTCCGCGCGGTCCTGCTCGGTGGCGTACCCGTGCCGGATGCGGTTGCGGACGAGGGCCTGCTCCGACATGGCCGTGCCGAGCGGGCGGCGCTCCGCGTCGTACGTGTCCAGCAGGGTGTCCGTGCCCCAGCCCTGGAGGGCCGCGGCCAGTTTCCAGGACAGGTTGTGGGCGTCGTGGATACCCGTGTTGGCGCCGAAGCCGCCCGCCGGGGGGTGGACGTGCGCGGCGTCGCCCGCGAGGAAGACGCGGCCCTCGCGGAAGGTCTCCGAGACGAGCTGGGCGCCGCGCCACGGGACCTTCGCGACGACCTCCACGTCGATGTCGCGGCCGGCCGCGCGGCGGACGATGTCCCGGCAGCGGTCGTCGTCGAAGTCCTCCGGCTTCTCGCCCTTCTCCGGGTAGTAGAGGGGGGTCGCGAGCCAGGGGTCGCAGCCGTGCAGCCGGGACAGGCCCATCAGGGTGCCGCCCGCGCTGGCGTAGCAGAGGATGAACTTCGCGTCCTTGAGGAGGACCTCCAGTTCGGGGGCCCGGAAGTAGATGCTCAGGGCGTCGAAGACGGTGCCTCGGCCGCTGCGCGGGACGCCGAGGGACTCCCGGACGCGGCTGCCGGCGCCGTCGGCGCCCACGAGGTAGTCGGCGCGGATCGTGTACCGCTTGCCGCCGGTCTCCTCGGCGATCGCGGTGACGCCGTCCTCGTCCTGCTCGAAGGAGATCAGGCGGGTGCCGAAGCGGACGTCCGCGCCGGACTCGCGGGCCTTGTCCGCGAGGACCTTCTCGTAGCGGTCCTGGCCGCAGCCCATGACGCGCTCCGGGCTGACGGTCGGGCCGTCCAGGGACGGGGCCTCCAGGAGGACCGCGTCGTCGATCTCGGCGAAGGTGTGGACCTTGATGATGCCGCCCTCGAAATAGGCGTGCGAGTCGCCCATCTCCAGGGCCCTGATCTCCGGGCCGAGGCCGGCCGCGCGGAACAGTTCCATCGTGCGGGCCTGGAGGCCGGGGGCGCGGGGGAGGGTGGAGGTGCTGTCGCGCTTCTCCAGCAGCATCGTGCGTATCCCTCGGCGGCCACTGAACAGGGCGGTGGACAGCCCTACGGGCCCCCCGCCGATGATCAGCACCGGAATCCTCACGTCGTACATGCGTGTCCCCTCTGGACGATCCGGACGGTCGGACGGACGCGAGATGAATAGCTGCGCGGGCTCAAGGGGTGGTGGAGAGGGGGTTCGGGGGTGAAGGGCTGTGGGGCGGGTGCGGGTTCGTTGTGGCTTGTCGCGCAGTTCCCCGCGCCCCTGAAAAACGTGGCTGGTCGTCGTGTTGGAGGGTGCGGGTGCGTTGTGGCTGGTCGTGCCCCGCGGCGGAGCCGCATATCGATACAGCCCCGCGCCCCTGAGAAGACGTGGCTGGTCGCCGTGCAGCGGATCGCACCGGTCGGGTTCGAGGGGGTCTCGACTTTGGGGTGGGAGGGTCCTCGGGCCGCGGGGCAACTCGGCCATCGTGGGCGCTGGAAGGAGTACACGCGGATGTCGCACACCATTCCGGACGTCGGGACCCCTGCTGGGATCATTCGGCTGGGGAACATGTTCTGTGACGCCAAGGCGCTGCTGACGGCCGTCGAGCTGCGGTTGTTCACGGTGCTGCACGAGAAGGGGGAGGCGAGCGAGGGGGAGATCAAGGAGGCGCTGGGCCTGCACGGGCGGGGGCTCGGGGACTTCCTGAGCCTGCTCACCGCGCTCGGGCTGCTGGAGCGGGAGGGGGGGATCTACCGGAACGCCGCCGGGGCCGACACGTATCTCGTGCAGGGGGAGAAGACGTACGTCGGCGGGTTCCTGGAGAGGTCGAACCGGAACCTGTACCCGGCGTGGGGGAGGTTGTCGGAGGGGCTGCGGACGGGACAGCAGCAGTCCGGCAGTGACTTCGACGCCGTCACGAAGAACCCGCACATCCTGCGCCAGTTCGTCGGGATGATGGACGCGCTGACGCACGTCGTCGGCCCGGAGCTGGCGCAGAAGTACGACTGGTCGGGGCACGCCTCCGTCCTCGACGTCGGCGGCGCCCGCGGCAACCTCTGCTCCATCATCACCAAGCACCACCCCCACCTGACCGGCCACGTCTTCGACCTGCCCGCGATGGAACCCCTCTTCGACGAGCGCGTCGCCGAGGACGGCCTCACCGAGCGCGTCACCTTCCACGGCGGCAGCTTCTTCACCGACCCGCTGCCCACCGCCGACGTCGTCATCCTCGGCCACGTCCTGCACGACTGGGACGAGAGCCAGCGCGCCGCCCTCATCGCGAAGGCGTACGACGCCGTCAACCCCGGCGGGACCCTGCTGGTCTACGACCGGATGCTGGAGGACGAGTCCACGCACATCGAGAACCTCGTCATCAGCCTCGACATGCTCCTCGTCACCGACGGCGGTGAGGAGTACCCGGTCTCCGAGGCCGTCGCCGTCGCCAAGCGCGTCGGGTTCGCCGAGGTCGAGGTCTCGCCCCTCAGCGAGTACGACACGCTCGTCGTCTGCCGCAAGAAGCCCTGAACCCCGCCGCCACAGAGAGGAGTTCGTCCATGAGCAAGGCGCCTACCGAGGTACAGGTGCTGATCGTCGGGGGCGCGGTCACCGGCCTGTCGACCGCGGCCTTCCTCGCCCGGCACGGGGTCAGTACCCTGGTCGTCGAGCGGCACCCCGACACCCTCAGCCACCCCCGCTCCCGGGGGATCAACCCCCGTACCGTCGAGGTCTACCGGCAGGCGGGCCTGGAGTCCCGGATCTGGGCCGAGGCGAGCCTCGCCACGGACTTCAGCAAGCTCCAGATGATCAGGGCGCGGACGCTGGCCGCCGAGGAGCACTTCGCCGGCCCCACCGACAGCCCCGACCCCAGCGGGGAGGTCAGCCCCTGCGAGTGGGCGCCGATCGACCAGGACCGGCTGGAGCACGTGCTGCGCGAGCGGGCCGGTGAACTCGGCGCGGAGCTGTCCTTCGGGACGGAGCTGGTCTCCTTCGAGCAGGACGACGACGGCGTCACCGCGGTGCTGCGGGACCGGGAGAGCGGGGCCGAGCGGACCGTCCGCGCGCGGTATCTGATCGCCGCCGACGGGGGGCGCAGCCCCGTCCGCACCGGGCTCGGGATCGAGCTGGACGGGCCCGGGGAGTTCGCGACGACCGTCTCCGTGCTGTTCGAGGCGGACCTGAGCGAGGCCGCCCGGGGGAGGCCGGTCGGGGTCTGCTACCTCGACGAGCCGGCGCCGTCGACGATCCTCTTCGCGCACGACGGGGACAAGCGGTGGATCTTCGCGACGCCGATGCCGCCGGACACGACGCTGGAGACGGTGACCGAGGTGCAGGCGGTCGGGCTGGTGCGGGCGGCGATCGGGGTGCCGGACCTCGATGTGCGGATCGTTCCGCAGCTGCCGGCCGGCGGGGCGAAGTGGCTCAGCTTCGTCATCGGGGCGCAGGTCGCCCGGGAGTACCGGCGGGGGCGGGTGTTCCTCGTCGGGGACGCGGCGCATCTCGTGCCGCCCACCGGGGGGTTCGGGGCGAGTCTCGCGATCCAGGACGCGCACAATCTGGCGTGGAAGCTGGTCGCTGTGCTGGACGGGAGCGGGGGTGAGTCGCTGCTCGACACGTATCAGGCGGAGCGGCAGCCCGTCGCGTGGATGACGCTTCAGCAGACCATGGCGATGATGCAGGACCGGACCGGGCAGGAAGGGGGCGAGGACGGGGGGCTGTCTCCCGCGGACAGCTACAGCACGACCGTCTTCGGGTACCGGTACTCCGAGGGGGCGCCGGTGCTGCCTCGGCTGCTTTCCGGGGAGCCGGGGACTCGGGCGCCGCATGTTCCTCTGTCGCGGGACGGGGAGTCGGTATCGTCGCTGGATCTGTACGGGGCCGGGCCTGTTCTGGTCACCCCTGCGGCCGGCGGGGCCTGGGAGGCGGCGGCCTCTGCGGTGGCGTCCCGGCTGGGGGTCTCCCTCGCGGTGCACCGTCTCGGTACGGGTGGCCTCGCCGACCCCGCCGACACGTTCGCCTCCCGGCACAGCATCGGTTCCGACGGGGCCGTCCTCGTCCGTAGCGACGGGTTTGTCTCCTGGCGGTCGGCTTCCGCCGGGGAGAAGCCGGAACAGGAGCTGACGGAGGCGGTCCAGCAACTCCTCGGCCGAGCCTGATCCCCACTCCACAACGCCGGACAAGCTGAAACTCAGCTTGTCCGGCGTTGCTGTTCGGGAGGGGGGACGGAGGGCTGGGTGGGTTGGGGGTTGTCGGGCGGGTGCGGGTGAGCTGTGGCTGGTCGCGCAGTTCCCCGCGCCCCTGGGGGGAGGGTGGCTGGTCCGGTTTGCCGGGTGCGGGTGCGTCGTGGTTGTTCGCGCAGTTCCCCGCGCCCCTGAAGGAGTGGGTGCCCGTGAGTGGTTGGGTGCGGGTGCGTCGTGGCTGATCGCGCCCACGCGGCGGTAGCCGCACATCGATACGGCCCCGCGCCCCTGAGGCTCGTGGGGGTCGCTGAGTTCTGTCGGGTGCTGCTGCGCTGAGCTTCCCCGAGTGGCTACGTTCGCCTGCCGCCTGCCGCCTGCCGCCTGCCGCCTGCCGCCTGCCGCCTGCCGCCTGCCGCCTGCCGCCTGCCGAACGGCGCCCGGCGTCCGGCGTCTGGGGATGGTGCTTGCCCGGGGTTGGGCCGGGTAGTTTTGCCCGCTGCCCGCTGCCCGCTGCCCGCTGCCCGCTGCCCGCTGCCCGCTGCCCGCTGCCCGCTGCCCGCTGCCCGCTGCCCGCCGAACGGCGAACGGCGAACGGCGAACGGCGAACGGTGGTTCTGGATGCCGACCTGCGTACGGCGCCCGCCGGCCGGAGCACGTCCGCTGCCACGTCTTGTGCAGCCGACGCCGCACGCACACCCCCCCCGCGCACCCGACGCCCGCCCAAGAACCCCCCCCGCCCCGCCACCTCACCCATCCCCTACGCCTGCCCGCGTGACCCCCACCCCCTGCCTGGCCCCCATGTGTCAGGGCGTGCGGAGGCCCGGGAGCCGTTGGGGGGTCCCGGGCCTTCGGGTGTGGGTGGAGAGAGTCAGTCTGTGTCGATGATCTTTATGGAGTTGGTGGGGCAGGCTCGGGCGGCTCGGTGGACTTCTTCTTCCTGGGCGGGGGTGGGGTGGGGGTTCAGGAGGAGGACTAGGCCCTCTTCGTCCTGGTCGAAGATGGCGGGGAGGCGGTAGACGCAGAGGCTGCTGACCGCGCAGGTGGAGGGGGTGGTGACTATGCGCATGGGGCTCACCAGTCGACCGGGATCTCGGTGAAGCCCTCCATGAAGCCGCCCAGGGCGCGGGGGAGTTCCTCGGCCGGTTTTGCCAGGCGGATGTCGGGGAAGCGGCGCAGGAGGCTCTCCGTGGCGATCTGGAGTTCCATGCGGGCCAGGGCCGCGCCCACGCAGTAGTGGATGCCGGCGCCGAAGGTCATGTGGTGGTTCTCCTGGCGGCGGATGTCCAGCTCGAAGGGGTTCTCGAAGACCTCGGCGTCACAGTTGGCCCCCTCCTCGGAGAGCAGGACGCTGGTCCCCTTCTTGATGACGGACCCGTCGGAGAGCGGGATGTCCTCGACCGCGTAGCGCATCGTGCCGACCGAGGAGCCCATGATCTGCGTGCGGAGGAGCTCCTCGACCGCCGAGGGGACCAGGCTCCAGTCCGCCTGGATCTCCCGGACCAGGTCGGGGCGGTTCAGCAGCACCGCCGTCCCCGTACCGATCTGGCTCGCCGTCGTGACGTACCCGGCGATCAGCAGCCCCTGGCACCAGAAGTGCAGCTCGTGCTCGTTCATCCGGTTGTCGTCCTCGTCGCGGACCCGGATGAACTCGCTGATGAGATCGTCGGCGGGGTTCTCGCGCTTCGCCTCGATGAGGTCACCGAGGTACTTCCACAGGTTCTGCCGGGCCTTGCCGATCTCCTCCGGGGGCAGCTTCGTGACGGCGAGGAACCCGTCGACGTACCCCCGGAACTGGTCCCGGTCCTCGGCGGGCACGCCGAGCAGCTTGCAGATCACCTTGATGGGGAGGGGGAACGCGAACGCCTCGTTCAGTTCGGCGGGGCGGGGGCCGGCGGCCATCTCGTCGAGGAGTTCGTCCGCGACCTCCTGGACGTACGGCCGCAGCGCCTCGATCCGCCGCGCGGTGAACGCCTTCGTCACCAGCGACCGCACCTGCGTGTGCTTCGGCGGGTCCGGGTCGATGTGCGGGTCCATGAACAGGTCGTTGTCCTTGGAGATCCGCGCGCAGTCGGGCCGCGCGATGTTCCGCGACAGCCGCTTGTCGGCGAACAGGGAGCGGACGTCCTGGTAGCGCGTGACGAGCGTCGCCGTGTCACCGCTCGGCAGCGTCACCTCCATCGCGGAGGCGCCGTGGACGTCCCGCAGCGCCCCCGGCATCTCCATCGGGGGGCTCCAGGCGAACGGATACCTCGGCGGGTTCGAGGCATGGGGGCACACTTCGGGGCTCACGTCGGCAGTCACATCGATCCCTTCACAGACGGTACGACGGTCATGGTTTTCACAGCGGCCAGCCCGACCGGGACCAGGCGGCCTCGGCGAACGCCCACTCGTAGCGGACGCTCGTCGTGAAGTACTGGACGAGCTCGGCGCGGCCCGGCACGGCCATCCGCTCCCCGAGCTCGTCGTAGGCGGTCATGAAGGCCCGGACGGCGAACCGGTAGCCCTCGCCCGGGTGGTACGCCTCGATCCACTCGGCGTAGCGGGAGCCCGGCGTGTGCCGTTCCAGGAGGTCGTCGGAGATCCGGTGGTTGAACCAGACCATCGGCAGCAGCGCCCCCATCCCCGCGGCGACCGTCGAGGCGGTCGCGGCGTGCAGGAAGGTGCAGTGGGCGTGGGTCGCGGCCGTGACCTCGGGCGTGTCCGACACCGCCGGCAGCTTCAGCCGGGGCGTCAGCTCGGTGTACGCGGTGCGCAGCCGGTCCCGGGCCTCCAGGGAGCCGGTGACCGAGCGGGCCAGCAGCGCGGCGTGCTCGTCCCACCGGGTCGCGGCGGCGGTGCGGGCCATCGCCCGCGCGTAGGCGGGCAGCAGATGGGCCGTGTCCTGCTCGACGAAGTGGGCGAGGGACTCGGGCGGCAGCGAGCCGTCCCGCAGCCCCGCCCAGAACGGGTGCTCCTTGACCTTGGCGAGCACGGGCTCGGCCAGCTCCTGGAGTTCCTTGCTCAGCACGGCTTCCTCCTCCTTGGAATGGACGGGTCAGAGATCGAGGCGCACCCGCTGCCGGCGCAGCCAGGTGTCGAGCTGGAGGACCATCTCCACGTCACGCCGCTCGCCCCACCCGCTGACCTCGATGGGCCGGTCCTGCGCGGAGAGCCGGGCGCACGCCTCCCGGTCGAGCAGCGGACCGACGGGCCCGGAGGGGTCGTTGACGACGGCGTCGAACCGCTCCTTCAACACCCGCCCGTAGCCCGGGTCCTGAGTGATCGGGAACGGGCTCTTGCGCCGCTCGGTGACGGACGCGGGCAGCAGATCCGCGACGGCGGAGCGCAGCACGCTCTTCTCCCGGCCGTCGGCGGTCTTCATCTCCCAGGGGATGTTGTAGACGTACTCGACGAGCCGGTGGTCGCAGTACGGCACCCGCAGTTCGAGACCGACGGCCATGCTGAGCCGGTCGTCGCGGGTCAGCAGCAGCGGCATCCAGCGGGTGAGGTGGACGTGGCTGACCCGCCGCATCCGGTGTTCGAGCTCCGACTCCCCCTCCACGCGCGGGACTTCGGCGATCGCGTCCGCGTACCGCTGGGCGGCGTGCCCGGGGACGTCGATCTTCTTCAGCAGCCCCGGGTCCAGCAGGCCGGTGCTCATGCCGTGCGGGGCGACCTTCAACCCCATCGTCACCCACGGGAAGTTGCCGGTGTCGACGAGCGACGGGTCCTGGAACGAGCGGTAGCCGCCGAAGAGTTCGTCGGCCGCCTCGCCCATCAGGGCCACCGTCGAGCGCCGGCGCACCGCGCGCAGCAGCAGGTACAGCGAGCGGTCCATGTCGGGGATCGGGCGCGGCAGGTCCTGCGAGAGCAGCGCCGCCGCGTCGACGACCGGGTCGACGAGGTCGGCCGTCCGCAGCACCACCGGCTCGTGGTCGGTGCCCACGTGCCGGGCGACCTCGGCGGCGTACGGGGCGTCGGGGTCCTCGTGCCAGAAGTCCTTCTGGAAGCGTTCCGTGTGGCCCTCGAAGTCGACGGCGAAGGTCCGCGGCCGGCTGCCCGAGCGGGCGGCGAGCGCGACGATCGCGCTGGAGTCGACGCCCCCGGAGAGCAGCGTGCACAGCGGCACGTCGGAGACGAGATGCGCCTCGACGGACTCGGCGAGCAGCCCGCGCACGGTCTCCACGGTGGTCGCCGTGTCGTCGGTGTGGGGGCGGTTCGGCAGCGTCCAGTACGCGGACTCGGTGACCCCGCCCGGCCCGACGACCGCCGTGTGCCCGGCCGGCAGCTCCCGCACGCCCCGGTACACGGCGTGCCCGGGGGTCGCGATGTACGCCAGCAGCTCCGCGAACCCCTCGGCGTCCACCGCGCACTCCATCGCGGGGTGCGCGAACAGCGCCTTGGGCTCGGAGCCGAACAGCAGGCCCTGCGCGGTCGTCGCGTAGAACAGCGGCTTGATGCCGACCCGGTCCCGGGCCAGGAACAGCCGGCCGCGGCCCGGGTCCCACACGGCGAACGCGAACATGCCGTCGAGGTGCTCGACGCACCGCTCGCCCCACTCCAGATAGGCCCGCACCACGACCTCGGTGTCCCCGGCGGTCCGGAACCGGTGCCCCCGGCCCTCCAGGGTCCGCCGCAGCTCACGGAAGTTGTAGATCTCCCCGTTGTGGACGACGACGGCCAGCGTGCGGCCGTCCTCCTCGACCGTCATCGGCTGGGTGGAGCGCTCCAGGTCGATGACGGAGAGCCGGCGGTGCCCGAGGGCCGCTCGCCGGTCCGTCCACACGGCCTCGTCGTCGGGGCCCCGGTTGGCGAGGGCGGCGACCATCGTCCTTACGGCGGCCCCCTCCTCGGTCATGTCACGCCGGAAGTCGACCCAGCCCGCTATGCCGCACACGTGATCACCTTCGTCCGCAGTTCGTTCACGATGTCGGCGGGCGAGGGCAGTTCCAGCATTCGCGCCCGCAGCGAACGGGCCGTCTCCCGCACGCCCGCCCCCGCCACCGGGTCCAGCAGCCGCCCGGCCTCCTCGCGCAGCCGGCGCGGCGTCGCCTCGTCCCGGGAGAGCACCTCACCGGCCCCGGCGGCGAACACCCGCCCCGCGTGCCCGGTGTGGTCCGGCAGCTGCGGTACGAGGAGCAGCGGCACCCCGGCCCGCAGCGAGGCCAGCACGGTCCCCGCCCCGCCGTGCGCGACGACCAGATCGGCGCCCGGCACCAGGGTGTGCAGCGGGGCGTCCGCCACGACCCGCACCCGCGACAGCAACTCCGGTGCCAGCAGCTCGCGTTGGGCCGTCGTCACGGCGAGCACCACCTCGGTGTCCCGATCCGCCAGCGCCGCCGCGACGTCCCCCGCGAGGAACAGTTCGGGGCTGAGCCGCGCCATGGTGTGCCCCCACGTCACCAGCACCCGGCGCACCCCCGGCGCGGGCGCCGGCAGCGGGCCCGGCGAGACGCCGACGCCGTTGTAGGGGACGTGGCGCACCGGCATCCGGGCGTAGTCGGTGGGGACCTGGAAGGTGTCGGGACACGGGTCGACGGTGACCGTGCCGAGCGGGTCGAAGTCCGTGACGCCGTGCCGGTCCAGGATCGGCGCGAGCACCTCCGGCAGCAGCGTGCGGGCCCGCAGCATCAGGTCCGTGCCGTACAGCACGCGGATCGCGGGGACGCCGAGCGCGGCGGCGGCGATCGGGCCGGCCAGCGCCGTCGGGTCGTACGCGATCGCGTCCGGGCGCCACTCGCGGGCCAGCTCCACCAGGTCGTCCGTCATGGACTCGGCGTGCGCCGAGAACATCCGCAGGGCCCGGGGCCCTTTGCCCTCGCGGGGGGCCTGCGGTCCGCCCGCGGACTCGCCGGCCGACGACGGCAGGACGTACCCGCGCACCATCCCGACCGCGTCGACGTCGTCGCCGACCACCGCGGCCGGCAGGCCCGTGCGGTCGATCTCCGGCTTCAGCTCCGGCTGGCTCGCGATCAGCACCTCGTGCCCCGCCGCCCGGAACGCCGAGGCGAGCGGCACCAGGGCGTACAGGTGGGAAGGCCAGGCCCAGGTCGTGAACAGTACGCGCATGGAATCCGTCAGCCCCTTCATGACGTCGATGTCCCCGGCAGACCCGGGGCTCCGATGCAGAGCCGACGGTGAGCCACCCGCCTAGCGATCGGCTCGGAATCCGCTCGATCTCCCGGCGGGCCGCCCCGAGCCCGTTTCCGGGCATGCGGACGCCCCCCTCCGGCCCCGCCGGAAGAGGGCGCCCCCGTGCGCTCACGCCTGGTGCTCGGCGATCACCGCCGCGTCCTTCGCGCCGTCCCCGGCCGCCACGACCGCCGCGAACCGCTCCAGGACCGTGTCCAGGACCGGCACCGTGAGCCCCGCCGCGTGGGCGGCCTCGGTGGCGATGCGGACGTCCTTCGCCATCAGGTCGGCCCGGAAGAACGCCGGTTCGTACCGCCCGCCCTTCATCAGCGCCGCCCGGAACTTCATCACCACGGAGCTGAAACCGCTCTCCGCGATCGACGTGATGAGCTGCTCCCGGTCCAGGCCCGCCGCCACGCCGTACGCGACCGCCTCGGCCATCGAGGCGACCTGGGCGCCCAGCAGCAGGTTCAGGACGAGCTTCATGCTCGTCGCCGTGCCCGGCGCCCCCAGGTGCAGGACCTGCGAGCCGATCGCGTCCAGCACCGGACGGACCTCCGCGAAGTCCTCCTCGGCGCCGGAGACGTAGACGCGCAGCGCGCCTTCGCGGGCTTGCAGCGGGTTCCCCACCACGCACGCCTCGACCCGGCGCAGCCCCTTCGAGGCCAGCCGCCCGGCCGCCTCCCGGGCATAGCCGGGGGAGACCGTCGACGTGTCGACGACCAGCGCCCCCGGCTCCAGGACCGGCACCACCCGCCCGAACAGCACCTCGTCGACGGCCCGTTCGTCACTGAGGCTCAGCAGGACCACCCGCTGCCCCTCGGCGGCCCCCTCCGGCGAGTCCGCGACCACCGCCCCCGCCTCCACCAGCGGCTTCGCCTTCGCGGCCGTCCGGTTGAAGACGGTGAGCCGGTGCCCCCGCTCCACGAGCCGGTGTGCCATCCCGCCGCCCATGTTGCCCAGGCCGATGAACGCCAGCTGGTTCATGACTGCTCCTTCCTGCCGACAGGCGGTCAGTACGCGGCGTCGACCTCGTACACGGCGAACGGCTTGGACGCGCGGGTGTCGCGGAACGGGCGCAAGGGCGCCGTGTCGTCGCGGTGCTCGGCGCCCTGTTCCCACTCCAGGAACGCCGCCATGGACTCCCAGCGGCTCACCACGGCCAGCGCCGTCGGATCGGCGGGGCTGCGCAGCAGTTCGTTGCCGAGCATGCCGGGGACCTTCGCGAGGCGCTCGCTCACCAGGTGGTAGGCCGCGCGGACCTCGGCGAGCTGGCCCTCGTCGTGCGCGGCCTGGTACACCATCACCCGGACCTCAGCCGGCACGGCCCGCCGCCTCGCCCACGAGGTGCGTGACCAGCTCCATCGTGTGGAAGGAGCCGCCCTTGCGGAACGGGTGCAGGGTCGCCCGGTGCTTCAGGTGCTCCGGGCTGTCCTCGAACGCCCGGAAACGCGGCTCGTCCACCCAGTCGCTGACGATGTAGTAGGTGCTCTCCTCGGCGGTGGACCGGGACAGCGACTGGCCGAGGTTGGCCGGATGCCCGGTGACCGCGTCCGTGCCCTCGTGCCAGGCGCGTTCGAAGTCGGCCTCCTTGCCGGGCTCGATCTCCATGCGCAGCATCACCCGGAACATCAGGAGATCCCCCCGTCGACCCCGATCACGTTGCCCGTGACGTACCGGGACAGGTCGCTGGCCAGCCACAGCACCGCGCCCGCGACCTCCTCCGGCTTGCCGAGCCGGCCGAGCGCCGTCTTCGCGCTGTAGCGCTGCGTCATCAGCGTGCGCTGCTCCTCGGGCAGGTTGTGGAAGTTCTCCGTCTCGATGACGCCGAGCGCGAGCACGTTGAAGCGGATGCCCTTCGGCCCGAACTCCTTGGCCAGCGACCGGTTCAGGCCGACCAGCGCCGCCTTCGTCATCGTGTAGTGGGCGCGCAGCGGGATGCCCGCGTCGATCGACCGGGAGCCGATGCTGACCACCGACGACCCCTCGCCGAGCAGCGGCAGCGCGTGCTGGATCACCAGGTGGGCGCCGGTGACGTTGGTGGTGAGGATGCGCTGCCACTCCTCCAACGGCAGCTCGGCGTAGGGGACATGACTGATCGTGCCCGCGTTGTTGACGACCAGGTCGAGGCGGCCGAACCGCTCCCTCACCTGCTCCAGCAGGCCCGCGATCTCGGCCGGCTGCGAGAGGTCGGCGCGCAGGACGTGGTGGTCGCCGCCGGTCTCCTTCAGCTCGGCCTCCAGCGAGGCGACGTGCTCGCTCTGGTTCTGGTAGCAGGTGACGACGTCGACACCGGCGCGGGCCAGCGCGAGGACGATGCCCCGGCCCACCCCCCGGGTGCCGCCGGTGACGAGGGCCTTCTTGCCCCGCAGCGCGAGTTCCATGGTGTTCTCCTTGAGCGGTGGGTTACAGCAGGACGCCGAGGCCGGCGCAGTTGACCAGCAGCGCGGCGATGGTGAGGAGGCTGCGCCTGCGGTTCCAGGCGCCCCAGTCGTGGCGCGGGTCGCGGTCCGCGAAGTCCTCCGGCAGGTCGTCCGGGTCGAGGGTGCGCATCCACCGGTTGACCGGCACGTTCTTCACGACCGAGATGACGGAGGTCGCCGCGGCGAGCACGGCGGCCACCGCGAACGCGGCCCGCGCGGCCGGCTCCGGCGCGAGGAACGCCAGGGCCGTGTCGCAGCCGACCGTGCCGACCAGGCAGAGCGGCATCGCCGGGTCGTAGCGCGTCCCGAAGAACGCGTGCGCCTCCACGTACCGGTCGGCCGGCAGCGAGGCCAGATAGGGGAAGCCGCCGAGCTGCGTGCCGAACAGCACGCCGGCCGCGAGCCCGTTGAGCAGCAGCACCAGCGGGACGAGGAAGGTCACGACGACTGCCCCGCGGCCTCGACCCTCTCCTTGATGAGCGCCATCTGGACCTTCGTGTTGCGGTTGAGGTGCTCGGTCATCTGCTCGTCCGTCGCGGGCGCCTGCGGCTTCATGTGGAAGTCCTGCACCCAGCGCATCCGCACCCCGCCGCCGGGCTCCTCGGTGTACTCCCAGTAGATCTTCATGAAGTCGAACGGGCCCGTCTCCACCCGCTCCGCGTGCACGGTCCGCGACTTCGGGTCGCTCGTGCGCCGCGAGACCCAGCTCCAGACGTTCCCGTCCTCGTCCGGGTGCATCGTGAGCCGGAACAGGACGGTGTCGCCGTCGCGCTCCAGGATCTCCGCCTTCGCGTACTCGCTGAACAGGTCGGGCCAGTTCGGGACGTCGTCGGTCATCGTCCACACCAGGTCCATGGGGGCCTGGATGACGATGTGGTTGTCGGTGTGTCCGGCCATCGTTCTCGTACTCCTCACCAAGTCGGGATCAGCGGCCCAGGACCAGGGCCGAGGTGAACCCCCCGTGACCGCGCGCCAGCACGAGCGCGTGCCGCAGGGGGAGTTGCCGGGGACCGTCCGTGACCAGGTCGATCTCCAGGCCGGGCGCCGGACGCCGGGTCCCGGCGGTGGGCGGTACGACGCCGTCGCGCAGGGCCAGCAGCGCCGTCGCGACGTCCAGCGGGGCGCCCCCGCCGTACAGCCGCCCGGTGAGGGTCTTCGGCGCGGTGACCGGCACCCCCGACGGGCCGAACAGGGACATCAGCGCCTCGGCCTCGGCGCGGTCGTCCGCCGGGACGCCGGCGGCGTCCGCGAACACCACGTCGATGTCCCCGGGGTTCAACCCGGCGTCCCGCAGCGCCTGTTCGGCGACCCGGCGCAGCACCCGGGGCCGTCCCGTCTCGGCCGGCGGGTCGAAGCCGGCGGCGTGTCCGAGGACCCTGCCGTACCCCGGTCCGGCCCCCCGCGCCCCGGCCGACGCGGCGCTCTCCAGGACGAGGATCGCCCCGCCCTCCCCGGGCACGTACCCGCGCGCCTCCGCGTCGAACGGGACGTAGGCGCGGCCGGGGTCCTGGGAGGTGGAGAGCTTGCCGGTGGACAGCTGCGCCGTCAGCCCGTACGGGCACAGCGAGGCGTCCGTGCCGCCGGTCAGCACCAGCCGGGCGCCCTTCCCCGTCAGCCGCTTCGCCTGCGCGACCGCGTCGAGGCCGCCCGCCTGCTCACAGGCCAGCACCCCGCACGGGCCGCGCATCTGGTGACGGATGGAGAGCTGGCCGGTCGTCGCCGCGTAGAACCAGGCGATCGACTGGTAGGCGCCCACCCACGACGGCTCGTGCTGGTACAGCGCCGTCATCTCGCGCTGCCCGAACTCGGTGCCGCCCGAGGAGGACGAGGTGACGACCGCCATCTCGAACTCCGGGAGCTCCGCCAGGTCGACCTCCGCGTCCGCGAGCGCCTCCTCGGCCGCCGCGAGCGCCAGATGCGTCCAGTGGTCGGTCTGCGAGATCAGCCGCCGGGGCCGTACCGCGCTGTCCGCGTCGAACCCCGGCACCTCGCCCGCGAGCCGTACCGGATAGCCGGCCGCGTCGAACCGCTCGATCCGCCCGATCGCCGACTTCCCGGCGAGGACCGCCGCCCAGTGCGCCTCGACGCCGATCCCGGTCGGGGCGGTCACACCGATGCCGGTGATCACCGGCGCGGCCCTCATGCCCCGCTCCTGCCGGCCGCCGCCGCTGCCGTGCCCGGCCGGGCGAGGAGCATCGCGGTCTGGAAGCCGCCGAAGCCGCTGCCGACGCTCAGGATCACGTCCAGGGCGTGGTCGCGGGCGGTGAGCGGGACGTAGTCCAGATCGCACTGCGGGTCGGAGTGGTGCAGGTTCGCCGTCGGCGGGACGACCTGGCGTTGCAGGGCCAGCGCGCACGCCGCGACCTCGATCGAGCCGATCGCGCCCAGCGAGTGCCCGACCATCGACTTGATGGAGCTGACCGGGATGTCGTACGCGTGCGCGCCGAGGCTCCGTTTGAACGCGGCCGTCTCGTGGCGGTCGTTCTGCTTGGTGCCCGAGCCGTGCGCGTTGACGTAGTCCACGGCCGTCGGGTCCAGCTTCGCCTGGTCCAGGGAGACCCGGATCGCCTCCGCCATCTCCCGGCCGTCCGGCTTGAGACCGGTCATGTGGTAGCCGTTGCTGCGGCCCGCGAACCCCGCGATCTCCCCGTAGATCCGCGCGCCGCGCGCCAGCGCCGCCTCCCGTTCCTCCAGGACGAGGACGGCCGACCCCTCCGCCAGCACGAAGCCGTCCCGGTCCCGGTCGAAGGGGCGGGAGGCGTGCTCCGGGTCGGTGTTGTTCGGGGTCGTCGCCTTGATCGCGTCGAAGCACGCCGAGGTGATCGGGGAGAGGGGGGCGTCCGTCGCGCCCGCGATCGCCACGTCCGCGCTGCCCTCCTCGATGAGCTGCGCGGCGTGCGCGATCGAGTCCAGGCCCGAGGTGCAGCCCGTCGACACCAGCGCGACCGGACCCTCCGCGCCCACCTCCCAGGCGACCTCGGCCGCCAGGGTGCTAGGCACCATGTAGCCGTACAGGTGCGGGACGCCGTACTCGTGGTCGACGAGCCACTTGCGGCCCCGGTCGCTGAGGACGACGTACTCCTCCTCCAGGCCCATCGTGCAGCCGACCGCGCTGCCGATGCTGACTGTCAGCCGCTCCGGGGGCAGCGCCGCGAGGTCGATGCCGCTGTCCTCGACGGCCTCCCGGGCGGAGACGACGGCGAACTGGGCGGCGCGGTCCATCCGGCGGATCTGCTGGGCCCCGAGGCCCGCCGCGACCGGGTCGAAGTCGACCTCGGCGGCGACCTGGGAACGGAAGGGGGCCGGGTCGAAGAGGCTGATCCGGCGGGTCGCCGTGCGTCCCTCGGAGAGCAGCTCCCAGAACGCCTCCCGGCCGACCCCGCCCGGAACCACCGCACCGATGCCGGTGATGACGGCCCGTCGGCTCACGGCGTACCGCCCACGGACGGGTTCGCCTGCTCCGGGTGCTGGGCCGGCTCCGTGTCGACGTGGCCCAGCTCCGGGCGCGGGGCCAGCGGGGAGAGGTGGAAGGCGCACTTCGCCGTCGTGTCTCCGGTGTTCACCAGGCGGTGGCGGACGCCGATGGGCACGAGCAGGGAGTCGCCGGGGGCCAGGGTGATCGGCTCGCCGTCCAGGGTCATCGTGAGCGTGCCCTCGACGACGTGCAGGAACTCCTCCGAGTACGGGTGGTAGTGCTCGGTGATGTGGTCGCCGGGCTCCAGGGTCATGACGCCGCCGAAGCCGGAGGTGCAGCCGACGGTCTTGGGGCTGAGGGTGACCCGGATGTCGCCGCCGCGGCGGGTGTTGGGGACGGCCTCGTCCGAGGAGACCTTCACGGTGCGGGTGATGGAGGTGGTCACCGGATTCGCCCCCCGTCCTTCGTCCAGACGTAGAAGGGCTCGGCCATCGCGTCCTTCGGCTCCTTCCAGTCCGGGTCGTAGGGCTCGACGCAGGACGCGAGCCGGGTGTTGATGTCGTCGTAGAGGGGGTGGCTGCGGGCCCGGTACAGGTTCGGGGTGATGTCCTCGTCGGCCTCGACGAGGTGGAAGTACAGGCCGTGGAAGCGGAAGAGGGTGCGGCGGGAGACGCCGATCATCTTCGGGAGGTCGGAGGCGTCGGACTCGGCGAAGATCTCGGCGATGTCGTCGACTTTGTCCGGCTTCAGACGGGCGACGATCAGAGTGCGGTGCACGGCGTACCTCCTGGGCAACGGCGTCCGGCATCAGGTCGGTGCGGACCGTCGCACCGGTGTCTGGAGAGCCGCTCGAAACCACGTCCAGCAGGGGAGTGGTGCACGTGGGCTCGAGCGGACCCCGAGGGGGGTGGGCTGACCTGGGGGACCGATCCGAGTGTCCGAGCGAAGGAGCCGTCCATGCCGTTCGCGGCGATCACCTACGACATCAAGCCCGGCTGCGAGAAGGAACTCACCGAGATCTTCGGGAACTTCCGGCGGGTGCGCGGCAGCAGCGTCACCGACGAGGCGGGCAAGGAGGCCGGCACCATCCTCGCCACCGCCGTCTTCCTGCGCGACGACACGCTCGTGCGCGTCATCGAGTACACCGGCGACCTCGACGCCGTCGCGCGCCACATGGCGAACCAGCCGGGCGTCCGCGAGGTCGAACGCAAACTGAAGCCCTACCTCACCCGGCCCCGGGACACGGACACGCCCGAGGGCTTCGTCGCGACCTTCCGCCGCAGCCTGCTGACGACGGTCGCGGAGATCTCGGCGCGGGGATAGCGGGCGCGCGTGAGCCGTGCAGCCCTGGCCCGCCGACCGGGTCAGGGCTGCACGGGGTTCCTAGGAGGTGGTGACCGCCGTCGCCGTCACCGCCAGGGCCAGGACCGCGAGGGCGGTGCGCAGGAGGTGCCAGCGCCGCCACAGGGGGCGCGGGTCCTCCCAGTCCGCGGGGAGGGCGGCCGGGTCGGTGACGGACTTGACCCGGCGGTTGATGGGGACGTTGCAGAGGTGGGAGACGGCGGAGACGCCCACCAGCAGGACGACGGACAGCAGGTACAGGGCTCTGGACGTGCCCTCCGTCAGGGCCGCCAGGACGCCGTTCGCGAGGGCGCTGGACAGGACGATCACCGGCATCGTGGGGTCCCAGTTGCGCCCCAGGAGACGGTGCGCGTACACGTACGTCCCCGTCTCCATCGCGAACAGCGCCGGCACGACGCTCAGCGCGACCGCGAACAGCACCCCCGCCGTGATCCCGCCGCCGAGCAGCGCGGCGACCTCCAGCGGCCCCGTCATGACGCCGGGGCCGCCGCGGGATGCGTGTCGATCGTCAGCTGGGACACCGTACGCATCGTCGCGTTCCGGAAGTACTCCGCGAACCCCTGGTCGGAACGCGTCTCCCGCTCCTCGGCGAGATACGGCGCGAGCTTCTCCTCCAGGACGTGCACCCCCTTCTGCGCGGCCATGTGCCGGGCGACCGCCGAGAAGTCCCCCTCGTAGTGGATGACCCGGACGAGGACGTCGTCCTTGAGGAAGACGGCCGTCCCCAGCAGCCGCCCGGCCGCCGCGCCCCCCTTCCCCGCGAAGTCCGGCGTGTCCACCCGCTGGAACCCCGCGAAGATCGCGGCGATCTCCTCCTCGTGCCCGGGTTTCACCCGGTAGGTGATGGCTGCGTACGGCATCAGATACCTCCGTCGACTTCGAGCGTGGCGCCGGTGACGTATGAGGCCGTCTCCCCGGCGAGATACAGGACCGCCCCGGCGACGTCCTCGGGACGTCCGAGCCGGCCGAGCGCGGTCATCCCGGCGAGCCGGGACGCGAGCGCGGGCGGCAGCCCGGCCCCCGGCTCGGTCTCCGTCACCCCGGGCGCGACCGTGTTGACCCGGATGCCCCGGCCGCCCAGCTCCTTCGCGAGCGCCCGGGTGAACCCGACCAGCGCCGCCTTGGAGGCGCTGTAGTGCACACCGAGCGGCCGGCCCCGCAACGCCACCGAGGCGCCCACGTTGACGACCGACCCGCCGTCCGGCACCAGACCGACCAGCGCGTTCGTCACGAGGTACGCGGACGTCGCGTTGTGGTCCATCACCCGGTGCCACTCCGCCTCGGCGAGGTCCTCGAACTTGGCGTGACCGTCCACGCCCACGTTGTTGACCAGGACGTCCACCCCGCCGAACCGCTCGCGCACGGTCTCCGCGAGCAGCCGGGCGCCGTCGCCCGTGGTCAGGTCGGCCCGGACCAGGACGTGTTCGGCGCCCAGCGCCGTCAGCTCGGCACCGAGTTCCCGCACCGGCTCCCCGGCGGTGCGGTGGACGACGGTGAGGCGGGCGCCGGCCCGGGCGAAGGCCACCGCGATCGCCCGGCCGATCCCCCGGGTGCCGCCGGTGACCACCACCCGGGCGCCGTCGAAGCCGCTCACCGGGCCACTCCGGCGCCCGGCGCCTCCTTGATCATGTTCAGCAGCAGCCGCGGGGTCTCGGCCTCCATCACCGCGTCGTCGGACAGCACGATGCCGTGCCGCCGGGTGATCAGACCGGTCACCTGGAGCAGGGCCAGCGAGTCGTAGCCGAAGTCCAGGAACGGCGTGTCCAGGGCCTCCTCGCTGTCGAGGCTCGTGCCCTCCTCCGGGGCTCCGACGCATTCGAGCAGCAGCTCGCTCAGCTCGGCCAGGGTGATCTCGCTCATCGGCGTACTTCCTTCCGTGAGTCGGTTGTTCGGGGATTTCTCGGGGACGGGGAAGTTCAGGGTGGGGAGAGTCCGGGACGGCTTTCGCGAGAGGTCAGCCGACCTTCGCGAGATGACCGGACGGCATCCCCACGTCGAGGTCCAGCAGGGACGAGCCGAGGACCGCCCGCTGGAGGTGCTCGATACCGGGCGAGGGGTCCAGGCCGAGGTTCTGGCCGAGCGCCGTCCGCAGCTGCCGGTACGTCGTCAGGGCGTCGCCCCGGCGCCCCGCCCGGTAGAGGGCGACCATCAGCTGGCCGTGGATGCCCTCGTTCAGCGGGTAGCGGGCCGCGAGCCCGGACAGCTCACCGATCAGCTCATGGTGGCGCCCCAGCCTCAGGTCCGCCTCGATCCGCCCGTGCAGGACGCTCATCCGGGACTCCTCCAGCCGGGTCGCCTCGACGTCGAGCAGCGGACCGCGCTGCACGTCGACCAGGGCCCGGCCCTTCCACAGCGCCAGCGCCCGGCCCAGGTGGGCGGAGGCCGCCGACCAGTCGCCCTGCTCCAGCGAGCGGTGCCCGGCCGAGGCCAGCACCTCGAACTCCTGCATGTCGAACAGACCGCCCTGGGTGTCCAGCAGATAGCCGCCGGGCTCCGTGATCAGGACGCTCTTCGCGCCGTTCGGCAGACCCGCGCACTCCGCGCCGAGCGCGGCGGCGATGAGGGTGCGCAACTGGAGGATGTACGTCTGGAGGGTGGTCTGCACGCTGCGCGGCGGAGCCTCCCCCCACACCTCCTCGACCAGCGAGGAGACCGAGACGAGCTGGTTGGCCTGGAGGGCCAGCAGCGCGAGCACTTTGCGTGGTTTGACGGCGGTCGGAGTGACCGACACACCTGACTGAGTCGCTTTGAACGGGCCGAGTACACAGATGTCCATCCGCGGATCTCCTTCCACAACGAACACATCAGCCGACCTGAGGCAGCGGCATCTCGGCATGCAGCGCCGCTCCGACGGCAAGGGGCAGCTCACGGCCGCGGACGAAGAAATGCGCGCCGGGCATCGTCCGGAAGTGGAACCGGGAGCTGGTGCAGCGTTCCCACGCGCGGACCTCCGAGACGCCCACCATCCGGTCGTCCCGCCCCGCGAAGGCCCACAGGGGGCACGGCAGCGGAGGGGACGGCACCGAGCGCAGCCGGCGGGCCAGCCGCAGGTCCGCCCGGAGGGTGGGGAGCGTGGCCCGCAGCCACTCGGGGCGCCCGAGCAGCAGCTCGGGCACGCTGTCGTCGTCGGCGAGCAGGCCGACCAGCTGCTCGTCGCTCACCCCCGGCCGCGCCGCCGCCTCCAGCAGGAGGGACGGCAGGTGCGGGGCGGGGCAGGCGCCGACCAGGACGACCTCGGGAGGCCGCCGGCCGGTCGCGACGAGATGCAGGGCGAGCCGGTGGGCGACCAGCGCGCCGAGGCTGTGCCCGTAGAAGGCGTACGGCACGTCGAGCAGCGGACCGAGGTCCTCCGTGAGCTCCTCGACGAGCCGGTCCGCGTCGGTGAACGGGGCTTCCCTGAGCAGGGACTCCCGGCCCGGCAGGCGCACCGGGAGGACCGCGACGCCGGCCCCCACCCGTTGGCGCCAGCCCGCGAACGTCATGGCACCCGCTCCGGCGTGGTGGAAGCAGAGCAGCCTCCGTGCCGGGGCGTCACCGCCCGCCGTCGGTCGAGTCGCGAGATAGCGAAGCATCTCCCGGAGCCCCCTTCCGTACGATGCCTTCCGGCGAGACGACTCCGAGCCTCACCGCGTCCTCTGGAAACGCGCTCAACGAGCGGTGGAGCGGGGGTCGGAGAACAGCCCACCCCTGCTGCCGGGTCGCTGAAACCCCCAGATCAGCGGGGTTTCAGGGGATGTCGGACGTTCACTGGACGATCACCAGCGGTCTGTGTCGCACGGTCGCGCGTTCGCTGTCGCGATTCGCACGGGCGTACGCGGGGGCGCACAAGGGGGCGCGTTCGGTGGGGGCGGGTCAGGCGTACGGGTCGGGTGGGGGCGGGGTGGGGCGGGGGTACGGGGGGTCGAAGAACTCGGCGGGGGGTACGCCGGGGAGCCAGAACCAGCCGTACAGCGCGAGGGAGTGCCACAGGGGGCGCAGCAGGCGCCGCGCCGGGCTCCCCGGGGTGTCGGCGGACCGGTCGGGCGGCTTGTTCGGGGCGGGCACGGCGGCTCCCTCCGGGACGGGACACACGAAGGGAGCAGGGTGGGGAAACGGCTCGACGGGCTCTCGAAGGGGGCTCGTGACCGGGCCGGGAGCGGCTCGCGGGGGCGGCTCTAGCGGTCCTCTAGCGTTTCTTGCTCAGGTGGTTCCCGCATGCCGCGAACGCGCACGCTGCGGTGGGACTCCGATGAGATCGTCAGGTCTCCGAAAGGACGGTGCGCTGTGGTGCGCGAGGCGGCGAACGGGGAGGCACTGGACCCCCGTCCGGCCGGGGTCCGGGGTGAGCCGGGGCAGTTCGTCGCCGCGCTGTGGCGGTTCGAGCTGAGCGGTGGGGGGACCGCGGCGGGGCTCGAAGAGGAGCTGGCGCGGACGGCGCGGTCCCAGCGGGGGTTACGGGGGCTGTGGGGGCAGATGACGCTGCGGTCCCTGGACCGGCCCGGACGGTACCTGCACCTCAGCTGCTGGCGGTCGTTCGGGGCGCTGCTGGGGGCGCTGCACGCGGGGACGTTCTGCGCGGGCCTCGACCGGCTCGACCGGCTGGCCGACGTCGAGCCGGGGCAGGCGGTGGGGGTGGGGCTGCTGGGGACGGCCCTCGCGGTCGCGGACACCGCGCACGCGATCCTCGTCGAAGCGCTCCTGGACGGTGAGGCCGCCCGCTTCGAACTGGACTTCGGCGCGTTCGCCGGGCAGTTCATGCACGACACCGGCTTCGGCGGGGTCCTCCTCCTCCGCTCCACCACCGACCCCCGCGCCTACCTCGGCATCCTCTGGTGGACCAACCCCCTCGACCGCGACGAGGCTTTCACCACCCCCCACTTCCACACCCGCCACCACCACCTCCACACCACGACCACCCACCTCACGATCGAACGAGCCCAGACGACTTCGGCCCTTCCGCCGAACTCGACCGAACTTTGAGGGGACTTGGGGGCGGGGATGGGGATGGGCGGGGGCTGTGGGTGGGTGGGTGGGTAGGGGGCGGGGCTGGAGGATGGGCCGGGGGTCGGGGCTGGGAGCGGTGGTCGGGAGCCGTGGGCTGGGAGCCTTGGTGGTGGGGGCGGGAGCCGGGGGTTGGAGCCGGGGCCGTGGTCAGGAGCTGGAGCCGGGGGTCTGGAGCCTGGGGGTGTATCGGGTGCGGTGAGGTGAGAGATGTGAGGTGGGGATGAGAGGTGGTCACGCCCAGGGGCCCGCCGGGAGGCTGAGGTGGGGGTTGAGCGTGGTGGGGGAGTGGTGGCGGTGCGGAGGAGTGGGACGTTGAGGGGGTTGGCCGGTGGCGATGCTGGGTGGGGGTGGTGTCGGGGAGTGCGGTGGAGCCTCGTCCTCGTCGGGGTTTCGGACGACGTTCTCGTATGGGCTCGGTGTCCGGATTGCTTTGCGTCGGCCCTCCTTCCGGTTCCCGCCCCTTCCGTCTCCCTCGCTCCACCAGGCGACTTGGCTCTCCGAACCCCCTGCTCGACCTCCCCCCGGCCCGTACGCGACCGGGGTTCGAGGGGGATCGGACAAGGTGGGGGCATGTCCGAACACCCGCTCCTCAGAGTGGTCCGGGGGCAGCCGGACGCGTGTGAACTGGCCGCGGTGGTCGCCGCGTTGCTGGTGCTGGTGCGAGCTGACGGGCCGTCGCCGGAGTCGGGTCCGCGGCGGGCCGAGTGGGGCACGGGGCGGTTCCGCCACCGCAGTGCCGCCTCCTGGTCGGCTCCGTGAACCGTCACCCCCTACACGGCGGGGGTGACGTCGAGGGAACCCATGCGAGGGGGACGTGTTGACCAGCCACCACTATGTGACCAGCCATCAGAGTGCGCCGGGACGGCAGAGCGCACCCGGCCGGCAGAACACCCCCGGCCGACAGGGCGTCGCCGACCGGCAGAGCCTCCCCGACCGGCAGAGTGTCACCGAGTTGCAGAGCACCGCGGAACGACAGGGCGTCGCCGAGCGCCAGGGACCGGCCGAGTACCCGAACCCGGCCACGCCCTCGACCCCGACCGCTCACCAGAACCCGGCCACGCACCCCACCTCGGCCACGCCTTCGGCCGCTCAGCCGAGTCCGGCCAAGCCCTCGGCCCTGGCCGCTCGCCCGGCCCCGGGCACGCACCCGGCCTCGGCCGTTCAGCCGAGTCCGGTTACGTCTTCGGCGCCGACCGCTCACCTGACCTCGGCCGCGCCTTCGGCCGCACACCAGACCCCGGGCACACACCTGGCCCCGGCCACGTCTTCGGCCCCGACCGTTCACCCGGCCCCGGCCACGTCCCCGACAGTTCACCAGAACCCGGCCGCGCACCTGACTTCGGCCACGCCTTCGGCTACTCAGTCGAGTCCGGCCAAGTCTTCGGCGCCGGTCGCTCACCAGAACCCGGCCGCGCACCCCACCTCGGCCGCGCCCTCGGCCCCGGCCGCTCAGTCGGGTTCGGGCACGGCCTCGGTGCCGGGTGTTCACCAGAATTCCGTCGTCCACCCGACCTCGGTCACCCAGCGGAACCCGGCCGTTCTTCAGACCTCGGTCACTCACCCGATGCCGACCCCGGTCCCGCCCCCCGCCACGCATCCGGTGCCGCCCGCCCACCAGCCTTCGGCGCCGCTCCAGGTGCCGCCTGCTCATCACAACCTCGCCTCGCACCACAACCCCGCCGCCCGTCAGAACTCCATCGGGCGTCAGGACTCCGTCGGTCCCGCGAGGCTCGGTGGTGGGTATCTGAACTTCACCGAGCTGATGAGGGCGAGGGCGGAGACGGTGCCGGGGCGGGACGCGCTGTTGCTGCTGCCGGACAGCGAGGAGAGAGGGCGCCCCAAGTCGATCTCGTACCGCAGCCTGGACGCGGCGGCCCGCAGGCTGGCCGGCTGGCTCCAGAGCCAGCACGCCGCCGGCGAACGTGTGCTGCTCCTGCATCACTCCCGCCGCCAGTTCGCGGTCAGTTTCCTCGCCTGCCTCTACGCGGGCGCCATCGCAGTTCCTTGTCCGCCCGGTGGCGGACACGCCCACCACGCGGAGCGGATCACCGGGATCGTCAAGGACACCGCCCCCTGCGTGACGCTCACGGACGCCGCGCTCGCCCCGGAGGTCTCACGGCTGCTGGCCCGCTGCGGCTACGGCAACATGCCCTGCCTGCCCGCCGACGCCGTCCCCACCGCCCCGCCCTGGACCCCCCTGGCCCCCGACCCGGAGGCCGTCGCCTACCTCCAGTACACCTCCGGCTCCACCGGCCAGCCGCACGGCGTCGTCATCACCCACGCGAACCTGCTCGCCAACCAGCGGGCCATCAAGGACGCCCTCGGCACCAGGCCCGGCGACCGGGTCGGCGGCTGGCTCCCGCTCCACCACGACATGGGCCTCGTCGGCCAGCTCCTGCACCCGCTGTGGCTCGGCGGCACCTCGGTCATGCTGCCCGCCGAGACCTTCGTACGGCACCCCGTGCGCTGGCTGGAGGCGATCGGCCGGCACCGGATCACCGTCAGCGGCGCCCCGGACTTCGCCTACGACCTGTGCCTGCGCCGCGTCACCGACGAGCAGCTCGCCGGCCTCGACCTGTCCGGCTGGCGCACGGCCGTCTCCGGCGGCGAACCCGTCCGCCCGGAGACCCTGCGCGACTTCGCGGACCGCTTCGGCCGGGCCGGCCTGCGCCCCGGCGCGTTCGCCGCCTGCTACGGCCTCGCCGAGGCCACCCTCCTGGTCTCCGGCGGCGGCACCCTGCCCCGCCACGAACGAGGCCACGAACGCAGCCAGGACCGCGGCTGCGAGCGCACCGTCGACGCCGAGGCCCTCGAACGCCACCTGTGGCAGCCCCCGCGCCCCGGCCGCCCGGCCCGCTCCCTGCTGTCCTGCGGCCCCGCCACCGGCTGCGAGATCAGGATCGTCGACCCCGACACCCGCGCCACCGTCCCCGACGGCCGCATCGGCGAGATCTGGGTCCGCGGCCAGGGCGTCGCCCGCGGCTACTGGCGCGACCTCGGCGAGACCGCCCGCGTCTTCCACGCCGCCACGGCCGACGGCGAGGGCGGCTTCCTGCGCACCGGCGACCTCGGCACTCTCGACGACGGCCACCTCTACGTCACCGGCCGCCTCAAGGACGTCATCGTCGTCGCCGGCCGCAACCTCTACCCGCAGGACGTGGAGCGCACCGTCCAGCACGTCAACGCCCTCTTCGGCCCGGGGACCGCGTTCGCGGTGCCCGGCGAGCGCGAGCGCGTCGTCGTCGTCCAGGAACTGCGCGCCCGCAGCGGCTACGACCTCGACCTCGCCGCGCTCGCCGGCCAGGTGGAGCGCTGCCTCACCGAGGAGTTCGACGTACGCGTCGGCGGCGTCCTGCTGGTCCGCCCCGGCACCGTACGCCGCACGACCAGCGGAAAAGTGGAGCGGTCCGCGATGCGCGAGCTCTTCCTGCGCGGCCGTATCCGCCCGCTGCACCAGCGGCTCGACACCGATCTGGTCCCGGGGCCGGCCGCACTCACCGGATGAACCAGGTCGACGGAGGGGGCTGGTGTGATCCACGTACTGAGCGGCGAGCGGCACGAGCGGGAGTTCCTCGGCTGGCTGACGGAGCGCATCTCGGACTACGCGCGCCGCGAGATCGGCCGCGACGCCCTGCTCGTGGAGTGCGGGCTCGACTCGGTGGCCCTGCTGAGCCTCTACGGCGACATCGAGGCGGAGTTCGGCTCGCTGATCGGCCCCGAGGACATGTGGATGTACCCGACGGTCCGTGAGCTGGCCCGCCACCTCGCGGTGCGCCGCGCCCACCGCAGCCGGGCCGGACGCCGGGTGCGCGCGGTGTTCGTGTTCAGCGGCCAGGGCAGCCAGCACCCCGGCATGGCCGAGGGCCTCTACCGCCACTCCACCCCCTACCGCTCCAGCCTGACCTGGGTCGACGAGGTCCTCTGGCCCTACCTGGGCCGCTCGGTGACCGAGCTGATCCTCGGCCAGGACCCCGGCATCGACCGCACCGCCCTGTCCCAGCCGGCCCTGTTCGCCGTCGAGTACGCCCTCGCCCGCACCCTCCTGGACGCCGGGGTCCGCCCGGTCGCCGTCCTCGGGCACGGCGTCGGCGAGTTCGCGGCGGCCACCGTCGCCGAGGCCCTCACCCTGGGCCACGCGGCCCGGCTGGTCGCCCTGCGCGGCGCGTTCATGCAGCGCCTCCCGGACAGCGGCGGCATGCTCGCGACCTGCGCCGACCCGTACGAGGCCGCCGAGGTCGCCGCCTGGGAGCCGGGGGTGTCGATCGGCGCCGTCAACGCGGCCCGCGCGACCGTCCTCTCCGGCGACCTGGAAGGGCTCGCCCGGGTCCGCACCCGCCTCGCGGACGCCGGGATCTCCAGCCGGCTCCTGCCGGTCGGGCACGCCTTCCACTCGCCGTGCATGGCGGACGCCGTCCCCGGCTTCACGGCGGCGGCCCGCCGCGCCCCGGGCGCCCCGCCCCGCGTGCCGTTCTACTCGACGGTCTACGGCCGCCGGCTCGCCGAACCCCTCGGCGCCGCCTACTGGGCCCGGCAGATCACCTCACCGGTCCGCTTCGCGGAGGCCGTCCGCCACATGCTGGACCGGCACGCCCCCACCCACGTCGTCGAGATCGGCCCGAGAGCCGTCCTCACCCCGCTGCTGCGCCGGATCGGCGGCGCCGACGGCCCCCGCTGCCTCGCGGTGTGCCAGGGACCGGAGAGCGACGCGGTCGACCTCGCCGGGGTGCTCTCCGCGCTGGACGCGGGCCCGCTGGCCGAGGACGTGTGAGCGGATGGCGCGTCGACCGGTGGCGAGGGTCAGGGAATCCAGTCGGCCTCTTTCGCGATCCGGATCGCGTCGATGCGGTTGCGGGCGTTCAGCTTCGCGACGATCGCCGTCAGGTAGTTGCGGACCGTCCCCTTGGTCAGATACAGCGCCTCGGCGATCTCGGCGGTGTCCGCTCCCCGGGCGGCCAGCCGCAGCACCTCGGCCTCGCGCGGGGACAGCGGGGACTCCACCGCCTCCCAGGCGGAGAGCGCCAGTTGGGGGTCGACGACCCGTTTCCCCGCGGCCACCGCGCGCACCGAGTGGGCGAGCCGGTAGGGGGGAGCGTCCTTGAGGAGGAAGCCGCAGACGTGGGCGGACAGGGCCCGGCGGACCATGCCGGGCCGGCCGAGGCTGGTGAGGATCAGCACCCGGCAGGTCGGCAGCCGGTCGTACAGTTCGGCGGCGGCCGTGATCCCGTCGGTGCCGGGCAGGTCGATGTCGACGACCGCCACGTCGGGGCGGGTGCGCAGGGCGGTCTCCACGATCAGGTCGCCGCGGTCCACCGAGGCGACGACCTGGAGGTCGGGCTCCAGCTCCAGCAGGGCGACCAGGGCCCCCCGGACCATGTGGACGTCCTCGGCGAGCAGGATCTTCACCGACAGCATTGATTCCCCCTGATCAAGCGTGGGCGGTGACGGCTACGCGATCTCCCGCACGGCAGTGGTCGCTGCCATGGGGGAGACCGGTCTGACGGGTACTTTGGCCACGAGGCGGAACCGGCCGTCGTCGCGCACCATGGCCGTCAGCCGGCCGCCGACCGCGTCGACACGGGTCCGGAGGTTGTCGAGGCCGCAGCCGTGCGGGGCGGCGGGGACGTGCGGGACGTGCGGGGTCTGGGGCGGGTGCGGGCCCGCCGTCCGCTTCTTGGCGGCCACCCCGTCGTTCACCAGGACGAGTCGTACGGTCTCCCCCTCGCGGACCGCCCTGATGTCGCAGGTCTGGGCCTTGCTGTGGCGCAGGATGTTGGTGACGCCCTCGCGCAGTGTCGTCGCGAGGACCGTGTCCACGGCCGGGTGCAGCCGGCCGCAGGCGATGTCCATCGTGGTCCTGATGTCCGCCGCCGCCATGACCTCGACGGCCGACTCCGCCTCGGCCGCGAGCGACATCTCGCGGTAGCCGCTGGCCACCAGCCGGGCGTCCGCGACGGCCTGCCGGGAGACCGCGAGCACCGACTCCACCTCGTCCAGTGCCCGCCCCGGGTGGGCCAGCACCAGCCGGTGGATCAGCTCGCACTTGAGGGTGATCGCGGAGAGGCTGTAGCCCAGCAGGTCGTGCACGTCCCGGGAGATGCGGCGGCGCTCCTGGGCGACCGCCGCCCTCGCCAGCTCGGCGCGGGTGGCGTGCAGCTCGTGCACCATGTCGGTGAGCCGGGTGACGCCGTGCAGGACCAGTCCGGTGAGCATCGTCGTCAACGGCGCGTAGACCTGGCCGACGACCGGGAGGCCGAGGAGCACGGCACCGCCGCCGACCGCCGCCGTGAGCAGGGCGAACAGGGCCCAGGACAGCGGGCGGGGCAGCAGGAGGAGCAGCGAGGCGCCGAGGACCCCGCCGCCCGGGGCCCAGGCGACGCCGAACCACAGGAACGGCAGGAAGGTGAGGACTGCCTGGACACCGAGGGTCAGCGCCTTCAGCCGCGGCGGCCAGCCGCGGGCGCGGGGCGCGAGGTGCAGCAGTTGCACGCCGAAGAGGACCGCCACACAGGCCAGACAGAGGACGAGTCCGCCCGGACCGGGCCGCTCCCACAGGACGTTGAGCACGAGGACCGCCGCGTAGCCGCACAGTACGGCGACGGCGATGTACGTCGCGACGCGTGCCGCCGGAACGTCCCCGCGAGGACGGCCGACGAGCCGTCCCGCTCCCGCTAACCACGGCCCCGAACCTCCCTGACCGGACCCGGGCCTGTCACGGGCGTCGCCGTGAAGGTCTCCGGAATCCGTATGGCGAGACGGGTCGGCCATGCGGTGCCTCCTCCTCAGACCGCTTGAACTGTTCGAAATATACGTTGTCTTGGTCTGCGAGAGGCTGGCCGAACGGGGATTGATTACGCGAACATGGGAGTCGGGTTCAGAGAGTCACCGGCGGGCGTCGGAACGGGAAGAACGAGCCGTACCACGAAGCCGTTTTGGCACCCCCCGCACCACGACAACCCCCACGTCGGACCACATCCGCGCAAGAACCGACACGCCTCCGGTCCGGCGGTCACTTTCCGGAGCAGATCAGCGCGGCGAGGCGCGCGGAACCCCGCCGGACAGGCGCGTGATTTCCCCCGCGCCGGTACCGCCGGCGGCCGAATCCCGCCGGTCCCGGAAGCGGCGGGAGCCGGGTCTTCCGGGGGCCGGTTCCGGGGCGGGCGGTCCGGTTCCGGGCACGGGGGTCACCGGCGGTCCTCCTCGGCGGCATGCGCCACGGCGTCCATGGCCCGGTCCTTTCCACTGGGTGAAAAGCCCCCGCCGGACGGATTCGGGCGAGATGCTCCACGTCAGTGAGGTGAGATTTTGAGCCGAGGAGGCCGGGGCGGGGGAGCTGCATACGTCATGGGGTGACCATGAACTTTTCATGATTGCGGTCATGCGTTGCTCACTGGGCGCCCCCCACCTGGGGTGGGAGCATGCGCAGCACGCTCCGAGTGGGGGACACCCGGGTCATGGGGATGCGACTCGAAAGGGGAGAGCACGCCTATGGAGATCAAGGTATTGGGACCGCTCCGCGCGGTCGAACAGGGGACCTCGGTGGTCCCCAGCGCGGCCAAGCCCCGGCAGATTCTGGCCCTGCTGGCGCTCCAGGCCGACCACGTCGTCACCGTACCGACCCTGATGGCAGAGATCTGGGGCGAGCGGATTCCGCGCAGCGCCTCCACGACGCTCCAGACGTACATCCTCCAGCTGCGCCGCAGGATCGCGGCCGGCCTGACGGGCGACGCCCGCACCGCGAAGGACGTCCTCGTCACCCAGTTCGGCGGCTACCTCCTGCGCGTCCAGCCCGGTCAGGTCGACGTCCAGGAGTTCGAGCAGCTCGTCGCCGACGGCCGGCTCGCCTACGACGCCGGCGACTACCGCACGGCCTCCCGCCTCCTCGGCGCCTCCCTCGCCCTGTGGCAGGGCCCGGCGCTGGTCGACGTCCGCGCGGGCAGCGTCCTCGAACTGGAGGTGCTGCGCCTGGAGGAGAACCGCATGGCCGCCCTGGAGCGCCGGATCGAGGCCGACCTGCGTCTCGGCCGGCACGCCGAAGTCGTCCCGGAACTGCGGGTGCTGACCGCCCGGCACCCCATGAACGAGCGGTTCTGCGCGCAGTTCATGCTGGCCCTGCACCGCTCCGGCGGCGCCTGGCGGGCACTGGAGGCGTACCAGCGGCTGCGCGGCGCGCTCGTCACGGAGCTGGGCCTCGAACCCTCGCCCTCCCTCCAGCAGCTCCACCACGCGGTCCTCTCCGGAGACACCGCCCTGGACGAGCAGCCGGCGGTGACGCCCTGACCGCACCCGGCCGGCACTGACCGTCTCCAGCCCGTCTTCAGCTCCCTTCGAGCCCCCCTTCCTACGGTGAGGGGATGACGACCCTCGACGAACTCCTGGCCGCGGCGCCGGCGCCCGACCTGGGCCGGGCCACCGCGGAGCTGAATCTGCTCAAGGAGGAGGTGAGCCGGGGGCCCGACCCGGACGCCACCCGCCGCCAGCACGGCAAGGGGAAGCTGACCGTCCACGAGCGGCTCGACCTGCTCTTCGACCCCGGTACGTTCACGGAGATCGAGCCGCTGCGCCGGCACCGGGCGACCGGCTTCGGCCTGGAGGACCGCAAGCCGCACGGCGACGGGGTCGTCATCGGCTGGGGCGAGGTGCACGGCCGGACCGTCTTCGCCTACGCCCACGACTTCCGGGTCTTCGGCGGCGCCCTCGGCGAGGCGCACGCCGCGAAGGTCCACAAGGTGATGGACCTGGCCCTGTCCGCGGGCGCGCCGCTGGTCGGGCTCAACGACGGCGCGGGCGCCCGTATCCAGGAGGGCGTCACCGCGCTCGCCGGCTACGGCGGGATCTTCCGCCGCAACACCCGGGCCTCCGGGATCATCCCGCAGATCAGCGTCATGCTCGGCCCCTGCGCGGGCGGCGCCGCCTACAGCCCCGCCCTCACCGACTTCGTCTTCATGGTCCGCGAGACCTCGCAGATGTTCATCACCGGCCCGGACGTCGTCCAGGCGGTCACCGGCGAGGAGATCACCCACAACGGGCTCGGCGGCGCCGACGTCCACGCGGCCACCTCGGGCGTCGCCGGCTTCTGCCACGACGACGAGACGGAGTGCCTGGAGGACGTCCGCTTCCTCCTCTCGCTGCTGCCCCAGAACAACCGCGAACTCCCCCCGGACACCCCGTCGGCCGACCCGGCCGACCGCCGCACCGACGCCCTGACCTCGCTGGTCCCCGCCGATCCGGCGCAGGCGTACGACATGCGGGCGGTCGTCGAGGAGGTCGTGGACGACGGCGAGTTCTTCGAGGTGCACGAGGCGTGGGCGCGCAACGTGGTGTGCGGGTTCGCCCGGCTCGGCGGCCAGGTCGTCGGGATCGTCGCCAACCAGCCCGCCGCCCTCGCCGGCGTCCTCGACATCCACGGCTCGGAGAAGGCCGCCCGGCACGTCTCGATCTGTGACTCCTTCAACATCCCGCTGGTCACCCTGGTCGACGTCCCGGGCTTCCTGCCGGGCGTGGACCAGGAGCACGGCGGGATCATCCGGCACGGCGCGAAACTCCTGTACGCCTACTGCAACGCCTCCGTCCCCCGGATCTCCCTGGTCCTGCGCAAGGCGTACGGCGGCGCCTACATCGTCATGGACTCCCGGTCGATCGGCGCGGACCTGTCGTTCGCCTGGCCGACCAACGAGATCGCGGTGATGGGCGCGGACGGCGCCGCGAACGTCGTCTTCCGCCGGGAGATCGCCGCCTCGGACGACCCGGAGGCCACCCGCGCCCGCCTCGTCGAGGGCTACCGCGCCGAGCTGATGCACCCCTACTACGCCGCCGAACGCGGCCTCCTGGACGATGTCATCGACCCCGGCGACACCCGCCGCACCCTGATCCGCTCGCTGACGATGCTGCGCGGCAAGAACGCGGTGCTCCCCGACCGCAAGCACGGCAACGTCCCCCTGTGACACAGTTCCCGGGTGACCTACGACGACCTGGGAACCCCGCTCGGCCTGCCCCGCCCGCCCCGCCGCGTCGTCTCCCTGGTCCCCTCTCTCACCGAGGCCCTCGCCGCGACCGGCACGCTGGTCGGCGCCACCGACTGGTGCACGCACCCGGCGGACCTGGACGTCACCCGGGTGCGGGGGACGAAGAACCCGGACCGGGCGGCCATCGCCGCGCTCGCGCCGGACCTGGTGATCGCCAACAAGGAGGAGAACCGCGAGCTGGACGTCGTCCGGCTGCGGGCGGCGGGGATCGCGGTGTGGGTGACGGTCGTGGAGACCGTGCCGCAGGCCGTCGCCTCGCTGGAGCGGCTGTTCACCCAGGCGCTGCGGACCGGGGAGCCGGAGTGGCTCGGGGAGGCGCGCGAGCTGTGGACGGGTGAGGTGCCGCCGGTCACCGCGACCGTCGCCGTACCGGTCTGGCGCGATCCCTGGATGGTCGTCGGGGGGTCCACCTTCACCGGTGATCTGCTGCGCCGCGCAGGGCTTGCCAACGTGTTCGACGGGGACGGGCGGGGCCGGTATCCGAAGGTGGCGGTCGAGGAGATCCGCGCGGACGCCGTGCTGCTGCCGGACGAGCCGTACGTGTTCTCGGCGGCGGACGGGCCGGAGATGTTCCCCGGCCGGACGGTGAAACTGGTCAGCGGACGGTCGCTGACCTGGTACGGGCCGTCACTGGTCGCGGCGCACGGGATGCTGCGCGGGCTGGCCCGGGAGATCTGAGGCGTTCTCGCTCCCCTCCTTGCCCCACGAAGCTCCACGAATTCACTTGGACGTCCTAGTATCTATTTAGTAGGACGTCCAAGTATCTGGTCGCACGTTGCTGGAAGGCCCCCATGAGCGAACTGCACCGGCCCACGCACCCCGTCCGGCTCGTCACCGCCTCCGCCCTGTTCGACGGGCACGACGCGTCGATCAACATCATGCGGCGCATCTTCCAGGCGCAGGGCGCCGAGGTGATCCACCTCGGTCACAACCGCTCGGTGCGCGAGGTCGTGGACGCGGCGCTGGAGGAGGACGCGCACGGCGTGGCCGTCTCCTCCTACCAGGGCGGACACGTCGAGTACTTCGAGTACCTGGTGGAGTCCCTGCGCGAACAGGGCGCGGACCACGTCCGGGTGGTCGGCGGCGGGGGCGGCGTCATCGTGCCCGAGGAGATCACCCGGCTGCGCGCCTCCGGCGTGACGATCTTCTCGCCGGAGGACGGGCAGCGGATGGGCCTCGCCGGGATGGTCAACTCGGTCGTGAAGGACTGCGACTTCGACCTGTGGGACGGCCGCCCCGCCGACGCCGACGCGGTGCTGGCCGGCGACCGCTTCGCCACCGCCCGCGCGATCACCGGCGCCGAACTCGGCAAACTTCCCCCGGAGTTCACCGCCGCCCTGCGGGCCACGACCCGTACGGTCCGGGTCCTCGGCATCACCGGCACCGGCGGCTCCGGCAAGTCCTCGCTGACCGACGAACTGGTCCGGCGTTTCCGCCTCGACCAGCAGGACAAGCTGCGTATCGCGGTGATCGCCGTCGACCCGACCCGGCGGCGCGGCGGCGGCGCCCTGCTCGGCGACCGCATCCGGATGAACTCCCTCGACGGGCACCGGGTGTTCTTCCGCTCCCTCGCCACCAGGGGCAGCCGCGAACTCCCCGAGCACCTCTCCGACGTGATCGACGTCGTGAAGGCCGCAGGCTTCGACCTGGTGATCGTCGAGACCCCCGGCATCGGTCAGGGCGACGCCGCGATCGTGCCGTTCGTCGACACCTCGCTGTACGTGATGACACCGGAGTTCGGGGCGGCCTCCCAGCTGGAGAAGATCGACATGCTCGACTTCGCCGACACGGTCGCCATCAACAAGTTCGAACGCCGGGGCGCGAAGGACGCGCTGCGGGACGTCGGCCGCCAACTCGTGCGCAACCGCGAGGCGTTCGGGAAGAAGCCCGAGGACATGCCGGTGTACGGCACGAGCGCCGCGACCTTCAACGACGACGGAGTGACCGCGCTCTACCAGCACTTGAGGGCGACGCTGGCCGAGCGCGGCCTCCCGCTGGAGGAGGGCGCCCTCGCCCCGGTCGCCGTCCGGCACTCCTCCGGCATCCGCCAGGTCGTCCCCGCCGAACGCGTCCGCTACCTCGCCGAGATCACCGACACCGTCCGCGCCTACCACGCCCGCACCCTCGAACTCGCCGACGCGGCACGCCGGTTGCAGCGGCTGGAGGCGGTGCGGGAGGAGCTGGCCGAGGCGGGCGCCGACGCGGCGAACCTCGCGCCGCTGCTGAAGGACGCCCACCGCGCCGTCCCGAGCGACATCGCCGACCAGCTCGCCGGCTGGCCCGCCGTCGTGGCCTCCTACTCGGGCGACGAGCAGATCGTGACCGTACGCGGCAGGGAGATCCGCACCCGGCTGACCCGGGAGTCCCTCTCCGGGAACGCGATCCCGAGGGTGGCGCTGCCCCGGTCCACCGACCACGGCGAGCTGGTGGGTTTCTGGCGCCGGGAGAACCTGCCCGGGCAATTCCCGTTCACGGCAGGGGTGTTCCCCTTCAAGCGGGACGGCGAGGACCCGGCGCGGATGTTCGCGGGCGAGGGCGACCCGTTCCGCACGAACCGCCGCTTCAAGCTGCTCTCCGAGGGCCAGCCCGCGACCCGGCTGTCCACGGCCTTCGACTCGGTCACCCTCTACGGCCGCGACCCCGACGAACGCCCCGACATCTACGGCAAGGTGGGCACCTCCGGCGTCTCCGTCGCCACCCTCGACGACATGAAGGCCCTCTACGACGGGTTCGACCTGGTCGCCCCGACGACCTCCGTGTCCATGACGATCAACGGCCCCGCCCCGACCGTCCTCGCGTTCTTCCTCAACACCGTGATGGACCAGCGCGTCGACGCGTTCCGCTCGGCACAGGGCCGCGAACCGTCCGAGCAGGAGGCGGCGGAACTGCGCGCCGAGGCACTCGCGAGCGTGCGCGGCACGGTCCAGGCGGACATCCTCAAGGAGGACCAGGGCCAGAACACCTGCCTGTTCTCCACCGAGTTCTCCCTGCGGATGATGGCCGACGTCCAGGAGTGGTTCATCCGGCAGCGGGTCCGCAACTTCTACTCGGTCTCCATCTCCGGCTACCACATCGCCGAGGCCGGCGCGAACCCCATCAGCCAGCTCGCCTTCACCCTCGCCAACGGCTTCACCTACGTCGAGGCGTACTTGGCGCGCGGCATGCACATCGACGACTTCGCCCCCAACCTCTCCTTCTTCTTCTCCAACGGCATGGACCCCGAGTACGCGGTCCTCGGCCGCGTCGCCCGCCGGATCTGGGCGGTCGCCATGAAGGAGAAGTACGGCGCGAACGAGCGCAGCCAGAAGCTGAAGTACCACGTCCAGACCTCGGGCCGCTCCCTGCACGCCCAGGAGATGGACTTCAACGACATCCGCACGACGCTCCAGGCGCTGATCGCCCTCTACGACAACTGCAACAGCCTGCACACCAACGCCTACGACGAGGCCGTCACCACCCCCACCGAGGACTCGGTGCGCAGGGCGCTCGCGATCCAGCTCATCATCAACCGCGAGTGGGGGCTCGCGATGAACGAGAACCCGCTCCAGGGGTCGTACGTCATCGACGAGCTGACCGACCTCGTCGAGGAGGCGGTGCTCCAGGAGTTCGAGCGGATCAGCGAGCGCGGCGGGGTGCTGGGCGCGATGGAGACCGGCTACCAGCGGGGCCGTATCCAGGACGAGTCGATGCTGTACGAGCAGCGCAAGCACGACGGGACGCTGCCGATCGTCGGCGTCAACACGTTCCGCAACCCGCACGCCGACACCGCCGCCCCCGGCCCGGTGGAGCTGGCGCGGGCGACGGAGGGGGAGAAGCGGTCCCAGCTGGAGCGGCTGCGCGCCTACCAGGTGTCCCACCGCGACGCGTCCCACGCGGCGCTGGCCGCGCTGAAGGAGGCGGCGATGGGGGACGGGAACGTGTTCGCGGTGCTGATGGAGGCGGCCCGGGTGTGCACGCTCCAGCAGGTCACGGAGGCGTTCTTCGAGGTGGGGGGCCAGTACCGGCGCAACGTCTGAGGGGACGGAGGGTGGCTCCTCGCGCAGGGGAGCCACCCTCTCCCTTCAGTGGAAAGCTTTGTGAATAGCTTTCTGGTTGGCTTTTGAGGTAGCTTTCTCGGTGTGAAAGATCCTCGTATCCTGATCCGGGGCGGCCGTGTCGTCGACACCGAGCCCGAACCCCACGTGAGCCCCGCGACCGACGTCCTGATCGAGGACGGCCGTATCCTCGCCCTCGGCCGGGGGCTCCCCGACGCGGGCGCCACCGTCATCGACGCCACCGACCGGATCGTCCTGCCCGGCTTCGTCGACGCCCACCGCCACCTCTGGCAGTCCGCCCTGCGCGGCGCCGCCGTCGACACCGACCTCGGCACGTACCTGGGCCTCCTCGCCCACTGCGGCCCCCAGTTCACCCCCGCCGACGTCCGCACCGCGACCCTGGCCGGCGCCCTGGAGTGCCTCGACTCCGGCATCACCACCCAGCTCGACTACTCCCACATCGTCTACTCGCCCGACCACGCCGACGCCGCGATCGACGCCCTCACCGACGCCGGCCTGCGCGCGGTCTACGGCTACGGCACCCCCGTCACCGGCGGCGACGGCCTCGCCGGCCTGCGCCGGGTCCGCACCGAACGTCTCGCGGACGACCAGGCCCTCGTCACTCTCGCCTACGCCCCGCTCGGCCCCTCCTTCACCCCGCTCCAGCTGGTCGCCGAGGAGTGGCGCACCGCCGACGAACTGGACCTCCCGGTCACCTTCCACGTCGCCGCGACCCCCCTCGCCGAGCGCCCGGTCACCGCCCTGCGCGAGGCGGGCCTGCTGCGCGAGCGGACCCTCTACGTCCACGGCAACACCCTCGACGACGACGAGCTCAAGCTGATCGCCGACTCCGGCGCCACCGCCTGCGCCGCCCCCGGCGCCGAGGCCGCGCTCGGCAACAGCGCGCCCGTCGCCGGCCGCCTGCGCCGCGCCGGTGTCGTCACCGGTCTCGGCGTCGACGCGGTCACCTCCGCGCCCGGCGACATGTTCTCCCTGATGCGTGCCGCCCTCCTCGCGAGCCAGCTCACCGACGAACCCCGGATGACCGTCGCGGACGTCCTGCGCATGGCCACCCTCGACGGCGCCGCCGCCCTCGGCCTCGCCGACCGCACCGGCTCCCTGCGCCCCGGCAAGCAGGCCGACGTCGTCCTGATCCGGATGGACGACCTCAACTGCCTGACCGCCGAACGCGATCCGATCGCCGCCGTCGTCACCTGCGCCGGCCCGCACAACGTGGACACGGTCCTGGTCGCGGGCCGGGTCGTGAAGCGCGCGGGGCGGCTGGTGCGGGGCGATCTCGGGCCGGCCGTCCGGGAGTTGCGCGCACTCGCGGCGGGGCTGCGCTGATGCGCGCGCTGCGCGTCCCCGAGGCGGGCGGGGAACCCGCCGTCGGCGAGGTGCCCCGGCCCCGAGTGGCCCCCGGGCACGTCCTGGTGAGCGTCCGCGCGGCCGGGCTCAACCCCCTCGACAACGTCCTCGCCGCCGGGCTGCTCGCGGACCGCTTCCCCTACACGTACCCCCTCGTCCTCGGCCGGGACGCCGCCGGGACCGTGCTCGCCGTCGGCGCCGGGGTCGACCACGTCAGACCGGGACAGGAGGTGTTCGGGCACACCCCGCTGGCCGCCCCGCTGGGCGCCGGGACGCTCGCCGAGTACGCGCTCCTGCCCGCCGAGACCGTCGTACCCAGACCCCTCGGGCTCGACTTCGTGGCCGCCGCCGCGCTGCCGCTGGCCTCCGCCGCCGCGTTCGCCGCCGTCGACCGGATCGATCCCGGACCCGGGGAGACCGTGCTCGTCGACGGCGCGACCGGGGGTGTCGGCCGGTACGCCGTCCAGCTCCTCGCGCTGCGCGGGGCGCGGGTCGTCGCGACCGGGGGCGCGGAGGACTGCGCGCGGCTCACCGCGCTCGGCGCGCGGCTCGTCGTCGACCGGGCGGCGGGGCCGGTCGCCCGCCAGGTGCGGGGCCTCTTCCCCGGCGGGGTCGACGCGCTGATCCACCTCACCTCCGAGGACGCCCCGCTCGACGCCGTCCGCGCGGGCGGCCGGGTCGCCACCACGACCGGGGTGCCCGGCCCGGAGGCGCTCGCCGCCGCCGGACTCACCGGCTCCACGGTCTACGCCCGCCCGCTGCGCGAGACCGTCGAACCCCTGGCGGAACAGGCCGCCGACGGCACGCTCGCCGTCGACGTGTACGCGGTCCTGCCGCTGGAGCGGGCCACGGAAGGGCTCGCGGTCCTCGCCGCCGGGAAGGCGCGCGGAAAGATCGTCGTCACGCTCGGCGACTGACCCGGCCCGCACCCGGCGGACTCACATTCGGCGGGCTCGCGCTCAGCGGGCCCGCACGCGAACAGAAGGGACTTGTCATGGCCGGACGTCTGGAAGGAAGGGTCGCCGTCGTCACGGGCGGCGCCGCCGGTATCGGGCGGAGCATCGCCGCGCGGCTCGCCCAGGAGGGCGCCGACGTCGCCGTGCTCGACGTCGACGACGCCGACGAGACACGGGCGCTCGTCGAGGGGCAGGGCCGCCGGTTCTTCGCCGCGAGGGCCGACGTCTCCGACGAGACGCGGGTCAACGGCTTCGCGCTCGCGGTCCGCGAGGCCCTCGGGCCCGTCGACGTCGTCGTCAACAACGCGGCGATCGCCATGCTGCGGGACCTGGAGAACACCTCGTACGACCAGTGGAAACGGCTGTTCTCCATCAACGTGGACGGCTGTTTCCTGGTGACGAAGGCGTTCCTGGCCGACCTCAAGGACTCGCCGGCCGGGCGGGTGATCAACATGTCGTCGTCCAGCTACTGGGAGGCGCCGCCGATGTTCCTCGCGTACGTCTCCGGGAAGGGCGCCGTCAACGGCTTCACGCACGCCCTCGCCACCGACCTCGGGCGCCACGGCGTCACCGTGAACGCGATCGGCCCGAGCGTCGTCCGCACCCCGACCACCCGGCGCGAGCTGAGCGAGGCGTTCTTCGGGGAGCACGCGCAGCTCCAGAGCCTCAAGCGCGAGCAGACCGCCGAGGACGTCGCCCACCTCGTCGCGTTCCTCGCCTCCGACGAGGCGGCGTTCGTCACCGGCCAGGTCCACCTGGTCGACGGCGGCCTGATCCGCCGCTGAACTCACCGGCGAGGCAAGGGAGTTCAGCCCCGTCCAGTCCTGTTCGGCCCAGTCCAGCCCCGTTCAGCCTCGGGAGAGCCCCCACTCGCCCGCCCGCACCCCCGCCTGGAAACGGGACTCCGCGTCCAGCGCGACGAGCAGCTCCGCGACCCGGCGGCGGTAGGTCCGCAGGGACATGCCGAGCCCTCGGGCGGCGGCCTCGTCGGTGAGACCGGAACCGAGGGCGCGCAGCACGGGCCGCGCCCGCTCGTCGACCACGGGCCGCCCGGCGAGCAGCTCCCCGAGGTCGGTGGCGCTCCGCCAGGCCGCCTCGAACAGCGCGAACGCCCCCGCGACCAGGGCGGGTTCGGCGCTCATCAGATACGTCCGGCGGGCCGAGGGGTCGGTGAGGATCATCGTCCGCCCCCCGACGAACACGGTCCCCTGCGGCAACGGCCCCCGCGCGATCCGGACGGCCGTCCCGCGCGCCGCCAGCTCCGTGAGCAGCCGCCGGTCCCGCTCCCGCGCGAGCACCCCGGGGCCGAACAGCTTGCGGGCGCGGGCGGCCCCGCCCTCCCGGAGCCGGCGCAGGGCGCCCTCGCGGGCGCCGGGCCAGGTGTCGAGGTCGGGGGAGACGCTGACGAACTCGGCGTCGTCCGCCGTGAGGGGGCCGAGGCGGGCGCGGAGTTCGAGGTCGCCGCGGAGCGTCGTGATCGCTGCCATCCCCCTATTGTCGCGCGTGGCAGGAACGTGCCGGCGGCTCGTGCGGCCGGTCCGCCGCCCGGCAGGCTGGCCGGCATGAACGACACCTTCTCCCTCGGCGGCGACCTGCCCGTGCACCGCCTCGGCTTCGGCGCGATGCGGCTGCCCTCCAAGGGCGGCATGTTCGGCGCGGCCCGCGACCCGGAGTCCGGCCGGACCGTCCTGCGCCGGGCGGTCGAGCTGGGCGTCGACCACATCGACACCGCCGACTTCTACCTCAGCGGCGACGGCGCCGTCCGCGCCAACACCCTGATCCGCGAGGCTCTCCACCCGTACCCGGCGGGGCTGACGATCGCCACGAAGGTGGGCCCCCTCTTCCAGGGCGGCGGCTTCACCCACGCCGCCCCCGGCGAGCTGCGCGCGCTCGTCGAGGGCAACCTCGACACGCTCGGCGTGGACCGCCTCGACCTCGTCTACCTGCGGATCGGCGCGATGGAGATCCCGCACGGCGAACCCCTCGCCGCCCGCTTCGAGGCCCTCGCGGCGCTCCGGGAGGAGGGGCTGATCCGGCACCTCGGGCTCAGCAACGTCGACGCGGACCACCTCGCGCAGGCCCGCGCGATCGCGCCGGTCACGGCCGTCCAGAACCAGTACCGCGCCGGACTGCGGGACGAGGTGGAGCTGGCCGGGCTGTGCGAGGCGGCCGGGATCGCGTTCGTGCCGTTCTTCCCGGTCGGCGGCGGGCACGAGCCGGACGACCCACGGCTCGCGAAGGTCGCCGCGCGGCACGGGGTGAGCGTCCCGCGGATCGGGCTCGCCCGGCTGCTGGCCTCGTCGCCGGTGATGCTCGCGATTCCGGGGACGGGGAGCGTGGCCCACCTGGAGGACAACATGGGGGCCGCCGGGGTCGTCCTCACCCAGGAGGACCTGCTGGAACTGACCTGAGCGGGGGCTCCGGGCAGGGTATGAGGGGCACGCCTTCCGCAAGTACCTGTACAGTCAGATACTGTGTCGTCAGGTTGACCCTCGCCTTCCCAAGGAGCCCCCATGAGCACCCTGGACTTCACCGTCCTCGACCTGGACTTCCCGGCCGGCAGCAAGAACAAGACGGCGACGCTCGTCACCGGTGAGAGCGAGGCGCTGCTCGTCGACGCCGCGTTCACCCGCGCCGACGGGCACCGGCTCGCCGCCGCCGTCCTCGACTCCGGCAAGACGCTGACGACCGTCTTCGTCAGCCACGCCGACCCCGACTTCTACTTCGGCGCCGAGGTCCTCGCGGACGCCTTCCCCGAGGCCCGCTTCGTCGCCACCCCGCTCGTCATCGAGCACATCGCGCACTCCTACGAGGGCAAGCTCAAGGCGTGGGCGGCGCTCGGCCCGAACCTCCCCACCCGGCTGGTCGACATCGAGCCGCTCACCGGGGACCTCACCCTGGAGGGCCACCGCTTCGAGCTGAAGGGCGGCTCGGCCGCGCTGCCCGACCGCCACTACCTGTGGCAGGCCGAGCACCAGGCCCTCCTCGGCGGCGTCCTGCTCTTCCAGCAGGAGCACGTCTGGGTCGCCGACACCCCGACCCCCGGCGACCGCGCCGCCTGGATCGACGTGCTCGACGAGATGGCCGCGCTGGAGCCGGCCCTCGTCGTCCCCGGCCACCGTCTCCCGGGCACCGCCGCCGACGCCTCCGCGATCGCCGCGACCCGCGCCTACCTCGTCGCCTTCGAGGAGGAACTGGCCAATGCCGCCGACGGCGCCGCCCTCACCGCCGCGCTCGTCGCCCGCTACCCCGACCACGGCATGCTGATCGCCGCGCAGATCGGCGCGAAGGTCGCCAAGGGCGAGATGACGTGGGGCTGACGATGACGTACGACAGCCCCGCGGACGTCGTCCGCCGCCAGTACCTCGCCTCCGCCGCCGGCGACCTCGACGCCCTGCGCGCCACCCTCGCGCCCGACGTCGAGTGGACGGAGATGGCGGGCTTCCCCCTCGCCGGCACCTACCGCACCCCCGACGGCGTCACCGCCGCCGTCATGGAGCGGCTCGGCCGGGACTGGGACGACTGGACCGCCCACGACGACACGTACGTCGTGGACGGCGAGAACGTCGTCGTCCTCGCCCGCTACACGGCCGCCAACAAGGCCACGGGCAAGCCGATCGACGTCCGCGTCGCCCACCACTTCGTGGTCCGGGGCGGGTTGATCGTCCGGTTCGAACAGTTCGTGGACACGGCGCTGGTGCGGGACGCGATGAGCGCGTGAACTCGCTCTGCGGGCGCGGCGGTTCAGAGACCGCCGCGCCCCCGTGCGCTCAGGCCGCCGTGCCGCCCGCGTAGTCACTCGCGAAGGTCGTCTCGATCGTCTGCGCGACCGGCTGGGCGACGCCCGTGCCGGTCAGGATGATGCCCAACTCGCGGTTCTTCGTGAGGGAGTTGGTGCTGATGTTCATCGAACCGGCCTCCACCGCCTGGGTGCTCAGGCCGTAGTCGGCGACCATCGCCTTCGCGTGGATGTAGAACCCGTCCGGGTCCGAGTAGCCGACGACCGTGCCGCCCGCCGACTCGATCTGGGAGACCTCGGAGGCGTAGGACGACGGGCTCTCCAGCACGACCCGGACCTTGACGCCCGCCGAGGCCCGCGCGGCGATCGCCTTGACGACGGCGCTGTCGCTGAACTCCAGCTCCTCGACGTCCAGCGTGGTGGTTGCACCGTTGATCACCGACAGCAGACGGGTGCGCGCGTCGGTGGGGGACCACAGGAGGTGGTCGCCGTCGGTGGGGGTGACCGAGGTGCCCGCGTAGTCCGCGGCGAACACCTTCTCGATCGCGGCGACATCGCGGCTGTCGTCCGTGAACACCCCGTAGTCCCGGCCCGTCGCGTAGTGCTGAGACGTCAGATTCCCGGTCAGGACGAGGGACTTGGCGCCGTCGACGGTGATCGTCTTCTGGTGCGTGTAGGTGAACGACGTCGACGACCACACCACCCCGACACCCGCGTTCGTGAGCGCCGTGTACGCCGAGGCGTTCGCGGACTGGTGCGCGGTGTCGAGGACGACCCGGACCGTCACGCCCTTGTTCTCCAGGGCGATCAGGTCGTTCACGGCGGTGGTGTCCTCCAGCTCGTACATCGTCATGTCGAGCGAGCTGGTCGCGGAGTCGATGAAGTCGTAGATCTGGGGCTGGCCGCCGCTCTGCGAGAACGCGAACGCGGAGTAGCTCGCCGCGCTCGCGGGGACGGCGCCGGCGACGACCGCCGCACCGGCCGCGAGTGCGACACCGGTACGGGCGATGACCTTCCACAACATGGGGGCTCCTGCTCGGTTGAGTGCCCGCCAGGGGAGTGAGGTGGGGTGGCGGGGCCCGAGCAGAACACCACGCGCGTAGAACGCCGGTGAAGGGCCGCCCGGTGAACTCGCGGTTACCGAGCGGCGGTTGAAGCGGGACAATGCGGACTCCGCGCAGGTGGGGGCCGGTTCATGGGCTCCCCGCAAGATCGCAAAGAGTTCCTGGTGTGCCCTCCGGGCCGGCTCAGTCGGCCTTCAGCTGCGGTGTCTCCGCCGCGAACGCGTCCAGCGCCGCCAGGTCGAAGTCCCCGTGGTCGCTGCCGAGCCCCCGCGCCACGAACGCCGCCGCCGCACACCCCAGCACCGCGCACTCACGCGGCGTACGGCCGAGCCCGAGCCCCCGCAGGAACCCGGCGGAGAACGCGTCCCCGCAGCCCGTCGTGTCGACGACGTCCACCGCGAACGCCGGTACCGCCACGGTCTCCTCCGCCGTTACCACCAGCGCCCCGCGCGCCCCCAGCGTCACGGCGACAGACCCGACCCCCCGCTCCAGGAAGACCCGCGCCCCCGCCTCCACGCTCTCCGCGCCGGTGAACCCGAGCACCTGCTCCTCGTTCGGCAGCAGATGGTCGACGTACGGCAGCGCGTCCGCGATCCAGTCGAACAGCCCGCTGTCGCCGCCCGCGAGGATGTCCACCGAGGTGACCGTCCCCGCCTCCTGCGCGGGCCGCAGGATCTTCGCCGCCGCCTCCCCGCCCATCAACTCCGGTGCGCCCAGGTGGAGATGGGTGGCCGCCGCGATCTCCGCGTGCGGTGCGTCGTCCGGGCCGTACGTGATGTTCGCGCCCAGCACGTGGAACGCGGGCCGGCTGCCGTCGGACCGGATCGGCAGCACGGACGCGGAGGTCTGGGCGTCCTCGCGGCGGACGACGAGGGAGGTGTCGACGCCGAACGTGCCGAGCAGGCTCAGCATCAGGTCGCCGATCGGGTCCGTCCCGATCGCGCCGGCCGTCCTGACCGACGCGCCCAGCTTCGCCAGCGTCACCGCCGTACCGGCCGCCGTGCCCGCCGGGCCGAACCGGATCTGGTCGACCAGCGTCGCGCCCTGCCCGTCCGGGATGGAGTCGACGGGGCGGACCTGGACGTCGAAGACATGGGCGCCGAGCGCAATCACCGACTGACTCACGAGAACTCCCTCACTGAGACCGCTCACGGCTTCGCCGCGCGTGTGCTGCCGTACCCGCTGTTCAACGCGGCCGTGATGACCGCGAGTTGCTGCTCCTCGTCCAGGGCGCGCGGGGTGCCGAGGGCGGCGGCCCGGGCGTAGACGTCGCAGGCCCACTCCAGGAGGAGCGCGTTCTCCACGGCCTTCTCCAGCGTCGGACCGTGCGTCACCGCGCCGTGGTTGGCCATCAGCGCCGCCGACTTGCCCGCCAGCGCGGCGAGTACGTACTCCGCGAGCTCCGGGCTGCCGAACACCGCGAACGGCGCGACCCGTACGGCGCCGCCCAGCAGCAGCATCTGGTAGTGCACGCACGGGAGTTCGTCGAGGACGAGGGAGAGGGCGGTCGCCCGTGGGGAGTGCGTGTGGACGACGGCGCCCGCGCCCGCGCTGCGGTACACCCCGAGGTGCAGCTCCAGTTCGGACGTCGGCGCGAGGTCTCCGGCGAGGAGTCCGCCGTCCATCCCGACGACCGTCACCTCGTCCGGCGTGATCCTCGCGAGCACCGCGCCGGTCGCCGTCACCGCCACCGCGTCGCCCACCCGCATGCTCACGTTCCCCGCCGTGCCGATCAGCAGCCCCGCTTCCGCGAGCCGACGGCTCGCCTCCGCGACGGCCTGCCGCGCCTGCGCCATGTCCGGTGTCGCCTCCGCCATGACGCGAAAGCTAACCTGAACATGAAACAAAGTCACGTTTGGTTTCAGGATTCAGGGAACTCGGGTTTTTCGGGGGGCCGGGCATGGTGAGAGCTGAGGCTCGGCGGGTGGGGCTCGGGATCTCGGGACTGGCGCGGGCGGTGCGGATGCCGTCGGCTGAGGCGTGGGGTCCGGGGCTTGAGGCTTCGGGCCTGGCGTCCGGGGTGCGGATGCCGTCGGCTGAGGCTCGGGGTCCGGGGCTTCGGGACTGGCGCCAGGGGTGCGGATGCCGGGGGCTGGGGCGGAGGGCGCAGGCCACGGGGTCTGGACTCCGGGCTCCGGGGTTCGGTCCGGTCCGGTCCGGGGCTTCGGGCGTGGGGCTCGGGTTGCCCGGTGGCCGTAGCGCTCGGCGCTCCCGGCACCCCCGACACCCGGCGCTCGGGATGCTGGGAACTTCGGGTGCGAGCGAGGGACGGAGTCGGGTGTGATGGAGCCGGGTGAGCTGGACGGGGTGCGGTTGAGGCGGCGGCCTCGGCAGGCGCGGTCGGTGGAGAAGGTCGCGAAGGTGCTGGCGGCGGCGGAACGGCTGCTCGTCGAGGAGGGGGTGGACGTCCTCACGACGACGCGGGTGGCCGCCGAGGCGGGTGTCTCGGTGGGGGCGCTGTATCAGTACCTCCCGGACCGGGACGCGATCGTGGAGGCGCTGGCGGATCTCTATCTTGGCCGCCTGGAGTCGGAGATGGAGTCCCTGGTGGCCCGCTCCGCCGAGGAGACCTGGACCGACCCGGTGACGGTCCTCGTCGACACCTTCACCGGCCTCTACCGCTCCCAGCCCGGCTTCCGTGCGCTCTGGTTCGGCCGCCACCTCACCGAGTCCACCCGCGAGGCCGACCGCCGCCACAAACACACCATGACCGCCGGCCTCCACCGGGCCCTCGTCGCCCAACACCTCCTCCCCGACACCCCCGAAGCCGCGACCGCCTGCCGCACCGCCTTCCTCGCGGCGGACGCGGTCACCCAGGAGGCGTTCCGCACGTCCCCCGAGGGCGACACGGCCCTCCTGAACCAACTGAAGACGCTGCTGCGGGCATACCTGGGGAGGCTGGGGGAGTAGTCGCACCGAGCGGTCAGTGCCTCACGCTTGCCGCCCTCCCCGAACGGCGACTTCCGAACCCCGCAATGCCCTGACCCGCACCCCCGGCCATTCACCCCGCCCCTACGGTCTCTTCCGCCGCGCCCGAGCCCCTGCTCGCTGCAACCCTGCGCCTCGACCCGGCTCGCTGCTCCGGGTATCTGCACTCCG